>CAYYVA010000076.1:0-1642 GCA_964475015.1 uncultured Muribaculaceae bacterium | reverse complement strand
ATATGTGACCAAGGCAAGGGAGAACCTGATCAAGGCGTTCCCTGAGAAGCAGATCAACAACTCATACTGGCACAATGTGGCATACGAGTATTATTCTCACGGAAGGGACAACTACAGCGGCTATGTAGAGGCTGTGGAGAAGGCTGCAACTCCGGAGTCAATCCAGGCATTCGTAAAGGAGATGCTTTCGCAGGGGAACGAATATGAGCTCGTCATGAATCCAGCTGAGTAGATTTCCACCTTTTGGGTTAATCTTATAAAAAAACTGTCGGGAAAAGAATCATCTTCCCGACAGTTGTTTTTTTATCCCGCATACGGGGCAATTTATACGATAAGTCCGCCGAACTCGCCGAGGAACTTCCCTTTCTCGAGGGTGTGCACACCGTTTACAATCACATGCTCAATGCCTGGAGAGTACTGGTGAGGCTGCTGGTATGTACATGCCTCTGCAATTGTCTCAGGGTTGAAGATTGTGATGTCCGCTGCGTAGCCGGGAAGGAGAAGGCCTCTGTCCTTCAAGCCAATCCTTGAAGCCGGAAGTGAGGTACACTTCTGGATTGCTGTCTCAAGTGAGCAGATCTTGTCTTCCCTTATGTATTTTCCGAAGAATCTTGGGAATGTTCCGTATGACCTTGGATGAGGTATCTCCTTGCTCAATTCGCCTGTAGGAGAGTATACGCTTCCGTCTGATGCAGGCATGCCCAGCTCGTGAGAGAGGAACATCTGTACGTTCTCGTCCTTCATTGCAAAACCTACCATCTGCAGGTAGTACTCAGAAAGGAGGATCTTCTTGATCATTGGCCAAGGCTCAAGACCGGTAAGCTTGCAGCACTCTTCTACGTTCTTGCCAGAGAACATTGCGTTTTCAGGTTTCTCGCATGCTGCTATGAGCACGTTCTGAGGGCCTCCCAACCTCTTGAGACGGCTGTTTGCATACTCTGCAATCACCTTCTCTGTGCGAGGGTTGCGGATTCTTGCCTGAACCTCCTCCATAGAGCCTTGTCTCATGTCAATCGGAACAAAGCAGTTCATGCCGGTAGAGAAAGCGATGTATGGGTAGCGGTCAAATGCCACGTTGATACCTTCTGCCCTTGCGTCCTCAATGAGCTTGAGCATGTTAGGGCCTTTATGCCAGTTTGCTGCGTTCTGTGCCTTCAAGTGTGAAATCTGGAGTCTTATGCCTGATTTGCGTGCAAGGTCAATTGCCTCTGCAATTGCCTCCTCCACATAGTCATCCTCATTTCTCATGTGGATTGCGAAGAGGCCGTCATGTTTTGCCACAACTTTCAGGAGCTCAACAATCTCCTCGTTGCTTGCGTATGAACCGGGTGCGTACTCAAGCCCGCAAGAGAGGCCGAGGCTGCCCATCTCCATCTCTGCATCCAGGATGGCGAGCATCTTCTTCATCTGCTCAGGTGTTGCCTTCACTGCGTTGTCACCTACAACTGCAGAACGGAGCTGTCCCTGTCCGGTGTATGTCTTGTAGTTGATACCTATCTTCTTTGCCCTAAGTGCATCGTAGAAGCCGTCAAGATCCTGCCAGAATGGGAATCCATGCCTCATTGTGCCCTGTTTTGATGCAAAGTACTCATCTGAGTAAGGGAACGGTGAATCTCCGCAGTTGCCGCCTATGTCTGTGGTT
>CAYYVA010000075.1:1134-1748 GCA_964475015.1 uncultured Muribaculaceae bacterium | reverse complement strand
AGGGATTCCTTTATTCCTGCCCAGTCGCCGTCATATAGGACTGTAACCTTGTTGGTGAACCTCTTTATCAGCTGTATCTGACCGGTGGTGAGGGAGGTGCCGCTGCTGGCAACCACATTCTCCACACCTGCCTGGTGGAAGGAGATGACATCTGTGTATCCCTCCACAAGGTAGCACTTCTGGGCTTTGGCAATAGCCTGCTTGGCCTCATATATTCCGTAAAGGACCTTGTTCTTTACATAAACCTCACTTTCAGGGGAGTTTATGTACTTTGCAACCTCCTTGTCCTTCCTGAGTGTACGCCCTCCGAACGCAATCACCTTGCCGCTGATGCTCCTGATAGGGAACATCACCCTCTCATAGAAGCGGTCCACAAGTTCGCCGCTCCCTTCCCTCTCAATGGTGAGCCCCACCTCCACAAGGTGCTCTTTCTTGAACCCTTTCCTCTGGGCGTTGTGGGTAAACTCCCTCTTCTTGTTGGGCGCGTAGCCCAAAAGGAACTTCCCTATGGTCTCATCCGTGAAGCCCCTCTCCTTGAAGTAGCTCAGCCCAATGGCAATCCCCTCATTGCTCTTGGTGAGCTGTTCTGTGTAGAACTTCTGGGCAAAGTCATT
>CAYYVA010000075.1:0-1124 GCA_964475015.1 uncultured Muribaculaceae bacterium | reverse complement strand
GTCCTCCTGTGTCCCCGCCTTCTCCTTCACCCCAATGCCATACTTGGGCCCCAGATACTTCAGGGCCTCTGTATAGCTCATCTGCTCATGTTCCATCACAAAGCTCACCACGCTTCCGGCCTTTCCGCAGCCGAAACACTTATATATTCCCTTGCTTGGGGAAACCGAGAAGCTCGGGGTCTTCTCATGATGGAACGGACAGCACGCAATGTAGTTTGCCCCCCTTCTCTTGAGGGAGACAAAGTCACTTACCACCTCCTCAATGCGGGCGGTGTCAAGTATCCTGTCTACAGTTGCGCGGTCTATCATATTACTTCTGCCTGTATGCCTCAGCCTGGGCCTTTATAAGTTCTGCGTCATCAAAGTAGTTGATCTTCATGGCGGCCTTCACCTCATCCAGGGTTGCAGCAGCTTTTGCGCGGGCAACCTCGGAGCCCTTGCGAAGGATTTCATATACTTTAGGGATATCCTGCTCATATTCTTTCCTCCTCTCACGGATAGGCTGCAGGAACTCCTCCATAATGTTGAAGAGGAACTTCTTGCATGTGCCGTCACCCAGGCCGCCGCGGCGGTAATGGTCCTTCATCTCATCCAGGCCGGAATACTCAGGGAGGTATTTTGCAAAGTGATCCGGAGTGCTGAACGCATCCAGATATGTGAAAACAACATTCCCCTCCACATGTCCGGGGTCTGAGATCTGCAGGTGCTCAGGGACTGTATACATGCTGTTCACCTTCTTCTTTATCTCCTATGAGGTATCTGAAATGTTGATGCAGTTGCCCAGTGATTTGCTCATCTTGGCCTTGCCATCTGTACCTGGAAGGCGCATGCATGCTGAGTTCTCCGGAAGCATCATTTCAGGAAGTACCAGTGTCTCACCGTAAACGGTATTGAACTTGTGTACAATCTCCCGGGTCTGCTCAATCATGGGTGCCTGGTCAATTCCTACAGGAACTACGGTTGCCTTGAAGGCTGTGATGTCTGAAGCCTGGCTGATAGGGTAGGTGAAGAAGCCCACCGGAGTACCCTTCTTGTTTGCATTCTGGTCATCATCCGAGAAGCCAGTCATCTGGATTTACTGCTTTTCGGTAGGGTTTCGCTGCAGACGGTGTACGGTTACCAGG
>CAYYVA010000074.1:0-1933 GCA_964475015.1 uncultured Muribaculaceae bacterium | reverse complement strand
TTAAATATCAATCATTTCAAAGAACTATTTCGATTTTTTAGTGGACACTAATGATCCCCGATAGAAGATATGTCACGTGCTTCCTTATGATAATTATATACAACTGAAAATGTCTTAATCTGCTGAGGAATCAGATAACATGTTGCCACCGTAACGGGATCTGTATAATTTCCAGCAATGAAAGATTTATAACTCAGCATCAAATGATCCAAATCAGAAATATCAGTATTAGAGTCATGCCCTTTATCATAAACCCATCCTTTTCCATCTTCAGCACCGGTATCATTATATTTGAAAGATGCCTTTGATATTACAGGGATATTTAAATCAATGCCATTAGTACCAATGAAATCATTGTATTTTACCTTCCACACAACCTTCGCCAACGGCCTCTTGAAATCGAGATCTACAATTTCCCTCCAGCCGGAAGCCTGGGCAACAAGAAAATCTTCCTTTGAAGCTCCACCAGTCACATCAGTCTTATATAAAAAATAAGGGTAACTGCCCTCTTGTTCATTCACTGTCAGGCCCGGAGAATCGGCAGCAGGACTTGAAGCCACATACGGCCAATACGCGTAAAAGTTCATGGCCTCATAACCCATATTCGGCCAATATCTGGCAGGATTGAAATGCCACAGATCCTTACCAGTTGATTGGGATTCTGCAGCATCATATTCTATCACTCCATTAGAAATATATGGTGCAGAATATGCCACATCGTCATCTGTCCCATAAGTGCCATTATGCACAAGATACCCGTACACGCCCATCATATCAACTTCTTTCTCAAATACAGTTGCATCCGGCAGCAATTTGGTTCCCTGCTGCTCCGCGTTACCGGACATCCTTGCACCGAACCCGATAGCCACATCTTCATATACCGGTTCATCTTTGGTACATGAACTGCACAAAAGCAGAATGGCAGCCCAGAAAGGCAACAACCGCCAGCATGCAAAATATCTTGAATAAACTCTCATAACCATCACTGCAAATAACTGTCAATAACTTCCAACATGAATTTCACCTCATCTATGCCCACAGACAAAGTATATGTATAGTTGCGTCCCTGCTCAATCAGCGTACCTACATCACGGGTACGCAATGTCTGGGTTATATAGGTGCCTGCGGCAGTATAATAGATGAAATCAACCTCAAAACAGGTGGCAAGTGTCTGGGGAATGATGAATAATTTCTCCCCCAGCTTTCCGGGAGCCTGAGTACTTTCAAACTCCCCATCATAAAACACAATCTCCTCCGGTTCTCCCTCAAGGGTCCACTGTGCCGAAGGCAAGGAACGGAAAGAACCCTTCTGTACAGCATGCAGGAGCTTCACCCTCTTGACTACAATTCTGTCCGAATCCTCCACCAGGTTCTTCACTTTAATTGATATGCTTCCCAACGCATGCTTGAACGGAAGTGCCACCACACCACCATAAGCCCCTTTATGCGCATCCTCAACTGGATCTGTATATAGCAAGTCCGCCTGGTTCTTCCTAACATCCACCCCGCTGAAAACTACACCATCCGTAAAATTGCATCCGCTTGCAGCACCGTATGGAGAGTAGGCAATGCAGGTAAGCGTCATCGCCACATGCGGCCAATTGCAATTGCTTTGCGGGAGCCACCTCTCTCCCTGAGGCACCACTTTCTCATCAATCAGAAAACTCTTCCCCTCAGCCCGGTTCTTCTCCCAGCTGCTCCCCACAGGCAAAGTGCTTGCTGTCACCCCCAAAGGAACCCCCTCCGGATAACTTCCACCAAGAGCAGACCTCACAGGAGAATAAATTGCAGGATTAAAAGCCAATGCCACATCATAATCCACCACCTCCCCATTATCCTTCACACACGAGGCCATCATCCCGACAGCCATTGCCAGGAGACTTCCCCAAATAATGCAGATCTTGAACCTCATAAATCCCTTGAATTTAAGTTA
>CAYYVA010000073.1:0-2207 GCA_964475015.1 uncultured Muribaculaceae bacterium | reverse complement strand
CAAAGTTACGAAAATATTTGCTTTTATACAACATTTAGATGTTACAAGATACTAGATAAGTCAAGCCTACGCCAAAGCGCAGGCTTGACTTATCCGGTGTGTTTGCTTTGAAATTTCCTAGGTTTCAGGGCTAACCGAATAAATAGCAAATGCTATATAAAAATATGTATGTTTTGCACGTCTATTGCAACGCAAATTTAACATATTTTATTAAATATTCATATAATCATTCACAGTCATGTAACAGCAACGGACCTCAAAATATCCTGAGGGACGTATATGTTGCTTTACTGGAGAAAGGGGAGACAGATATGCAGCTGTCTACATTCATTATGATTTCTGAAGCTGTTGGCCTTAAATTGACACTTTCGTATTGAAATGAAAGAGAGGGCAACCCTTTGCATTAATGCGTTTGGGTTGCCCTCTCTGGATTTTTATCTGTCGGGAAGAGATTAGTTCTCTTCTGCTACATACTCATCTTTGATTGCTGAGAATGCTGCAAGGTCCTCAAGCTTGAAGGCAGCAATGTATGAAGCCCTCTCGTTGTTCCATGCCTCAGATTTGTTGGTGTAAACCTCAGCTGATCTTGCGAATGACTCATCTACCTGTGCATCAATGATGAGGAGGTAAGACATGATGATGTGTGCAGCCATCTCCACAAGTCTCCTTGCGTGGAAATCAATGTACTCCTCACCTTTGCCCTGTACCAACTCACAAGCCTGCTCGTACTGTGCAGTCATTGCAACTAGCTTCTCCTTAAGTGCTGCAAACTCAGGTTTGAACTCCATTGCCTCATACTCACGGATTTTTGCAAGGTATGAACCGTTGGTCACATATCTGATAGCTGCTACTGTCTGGAGCTGTGAAGTTCCCTCATAGATTGTAAGGATCCTTGCATCCCTGTAAAGCCTCTCTACAGGGTACTCCTTCATGAAGCCTGAACCACCGTGTACCTGGATTGCGTCATACGCATTCTGGTTTGCGTACTCAGATGACATCATTTTCAGTACTGGAGTGAACATATCTGCATATTTGCTGTATTTCTTGTTCTCCTGTCTCTCCTCTGGGGTAAGTTTCCTCTCCTCTGAGATTGCATTGTAAGCTTTATAGATGTCAACGAAACGGGTTGTTTCATAAAGGATGGCACGTGAAGCCTGAAGTTTGGCCTTCATTACTGCAAGAAGCTCATATACAGCAGGGAAGTTGATGATAGCCTTCTTGTACTGTACACGCTCGTGTGCATATTTCAAAGCCTCCCTGTATGCTGCCTCTGACAAACCTACAGACTGTGCGCCTACGCCAAGCCTTGCACCGTTCATCAATGACATTACATATTTGATAAGGCCGAGCTTCCTGTCACCTACAAGTTTTGCAGGGGCATTCTTGAATACAAGCTCTGCAGTAGGGGAGCCCTTGATACCAAGCTTGTTCTCAATACGCCTTACAGTTACACCGCCCCAAGCCTTGTCATATACGAAGTATGAAAGTCCACGGCCGTCAGTTGTACCCTCCTCAGAACGGGCAAGTACAAGCTTTATCTGTGCATCACCGTTGGTAATGAAGCGTTTTACACCGTTAAGGAACCACATCTGTTTCTCCTCATCCCAGGTAGCCTTGAGCATTACTGACTGGAGGTCTGAACCAGCATCAGGCTCTGTAAGGTCCATTGAACATGTGTCACCTTTATTGATTCTTGGGAGGAACTCCTCCTTGATCTCTTTTGAAGCGAACTCGTGGATAGTCTCTGCACAATCCTGAAGGCCCCAAATGTTTGCAAATCCTGCATCAGCCCTTGATACAAGCTCAGCAGCCATTACGTATGGAACCATGCTGAAGTTCAATCCGCCGTACTCCCTTGGAAGGCTCAAGCCATATACGCCGGCCTGTGTAAGGGCATCGTGATTCTGCTGTGTACCTGCAGCGTAAGTGATCCTTCCGTCTGCACACACAGGACCATCATGGTCAACCTGCTCTGCGTTAGGGGCAAGGACATCACCGCAGATCTCACCGATGATATCCATAACCCTGTCGTATGAGTCAATTGCATCATCTACATTGGCAGGAGCATAATCATATTTGCCAAAATCCTTGAAATTATCCTCTTTCAGCTCAACAATCTTGCCCATCAAAGGGTGCTTGAACTGAAATTTCAAATCTGAATTATCTCTATAAAAGTTTGCCATAATTATTTGCTGTGTTTTTTGTAA
>CAYYVA010000072.1:0-2281 GCA_964475015.1 uncultured Muribaculaceae bacterium | reverse complement strand
ACACCAGTGCCGCCATCATTATTTTCCCTCATTCGTTAGATTTTTCCAGAGATAAAGTTTGCATTTTAATATTTGTATCCCGATAAGGCACGTTGCTTTATCGGGATACTTTTATTATTTTTGCACCCGCTTCAGCGAATTGGAGAAAAATGACAAATAACAAGAAATAAAGAGATTATGAGAAAGAAAATTGTTGCCGGAAACTGGAAGATGAACACCACCGTTGCTGAGGGTGTACAGTTGGCTAAAGATGTATTGGCAAGGGTATCAGAGGTACCTGCTGATGTTAAACTTGTGGTTGCTCCACCGTTTGTACACATTTCTTCAGTAGGAGAGGTGCTTGCAGGTTCAGCTGTAGGCCTTTCTGCACAGAACTGTGCTGATGAGGTTAAGGGTGCATATACAGGTGAGGTTTCTGCCAAGATGCTTGCTTCAGTTGGTGTACAGTATGTTATCCTGGGCCACTCTGAGAGAAGGGAATATTATGGTGAGACAAATGCTAAGCTTGTAAAGAAGATTGGCCTTGCACTTGAGGAGAACCTTGCCCCTATCTACTGTGTAGGTGAGAAACTTGAGGAGAGGGAGGCAGGCAAGCACTTTGAGGTTGTGGGTTCACAGATCAAGGAGGTGCTCTTTACCCTTTCAGCAGAGCAGATGAAGAATGTGGTTATCGCTTACGAGCCTGTTTGGGCAATCGGTACAGGCAAGACAGCTACAAGTGAGCAGGCACAGGAGATCCATGCATTCATCCGTGCAACTTTGGCTGAGCAGTTCGGTGCATTGGCTGAGGAGATCACCATCCTTTACGGCGGCAGCTGCAAGCCTTCAAATGCCAAGGAGCTTTTCGCACAGAAGGACATTGACGGCGGCCTTATCGGTGGCGCTGCTTTGGTTGCAGATGATTTTGTGGCAATAGCAAAAAGCTTCTAAAAAATGAACTACATAGAGGTTGCAATAGAAATTACCCCTTACACTGAGGAGCATGCAGAGATTGTAATGGCTATGTTGGATGATATCCCTTTTGAGAGCTTCTCTACGGAGGAGCCTCTCCTGAAGGGTTACATCGGGCAGGATAATTTCAACCAGCAGAACCTCAAGACCGTATTGAGCTTCTTCAATGGCGGGGATTCAGGATTTGAAGTATCCTATACAACATCGTTCATCCAGGAGGAGAACTGGAACAAGACCTGGGAATCTGACTTTGAGCCTATCTTCATAGACGGGCTGGTTACAGTGAAGGCCCCGTTCCACAAGAACCTCCCCCTTACAAAATACAACATCCGCATAGAGCCAAAGATGGCTTTCGGAACAGGACACCACCAGACCACCACAATGATGATGAAGGCTCTGCTGGATTTGAACGGGGAAGGGGAGAAGAGTGATGTGATGCAGGGCCTCGGCTGGAAGAGCCTCAGGGGCAAGCAGGTGCTGGATATGGGTACAGGTACCGGCGTGCTGGCGCTGCTGGCTGCAAAGATGAGGGCCAGGAGGGCGGTGCATGCAATTGATGTGGATATTGTTGCCGTGAACTCTGCAAGGGAGAATGCCTTTAAGAACAGGCTCGGGGCAGCGGTTCACACCCTATACGGAGACGGCTCGCTCATCCAGGCAAACAAATATGACCTCATCCTGGCCAATATCAACAGGAATATCCTGCTGCAGGATATGGATACCTACTACAGGGGAATGCGTACAGGCGGCATCCTTGTATTGAGCGGCTTCTACACAGAAGATATTCCGGTACTTGAAGAGTGCGCGGTATGCTGCGGATTCAGGATGGCAATGACCAGGGACATAGACAACTGGGCAAGCATCATCCTCTACAAGGAGTAGATTTTTGCAATTTTTATGGCCATAAGGTTTGCAAATGTGAAAAATATTCCTACCTTTGCAATCCCAATCGCGGAAATGCGGGCGTGGCGTAATTGGTAGCCGCGCTAGACTTAGGATCTAGTGCCTGACGGCGTGGGGGTTCGAGTCCCTTCGCCCGCACAAAAAGGAAGATGATTTGCGAATGACTTTGAGTCAGCAGGTTATCTTCCTTTTTTCTTTTATGAGGTACAAATAAGGTACAAACCTTATCGTATGTAAACAATTTCCTTTAAGGAGAAGCTGCTTGAGAGTATTACCCGTATGGCAATTATTCTGTTCCTGGTGGCACCACAGCAAAGAAAAGCAAAATAACGTAAAATCCTGATTTTTAACGAAAATCGGGATTTTTTATTTTCCCCAAAAGTGCAAAAAAGTGCGGTTCACGACCGCCTTTGGTGGAGCAAGAGGT
>CAYYVA010000071.1:0-2353 GCA_964475015.1 uncultured Muribaculaceae bacterium | reverse complement strand
TGGATGTGGGTTGGCGTCCGTCCGATATGACCCAGAGAAACGGTCGTATCATCCGCCAGGGCAACCAGAATAAGGAGGTTCAGGTTTATCAGTATGTTACCGAGGGAACTTTCGACGCATATCTGTACCAGACCCTTGAAAACAAGCAGAAGTTCATTTCTCAGATTATGACCTCCAAATCGCCGGTTCGCTCTTGTGATGATGTGGACGAGCAGGCGCTGTCCTACGCCGAAATCAAGGCGCTGTGTGCCGGTAATCCTCTTATCAAAGAGAAGATGGACTTGGATATTGATGTTGCCCGTCTGAAGGTGCTGAAGGCTGACCATCAGAGCCAGCAGTACCGAATGGAAGATAAGCTGTTGAAATACTTCCCGGCAGAGATTGAAAGGCAGACAGGCTACATTCATGGCTTTGAAGCTGATATTCAGACCGTGGAGAAGCATCCGCAGATCTCCGAGGGGTTCTGTGGTATCGACATTAAGGGCAATCACTACACGGACAAGCAGGAAGCCGGTGAAGCGATCCTGGCAGTCTGCAAGGAGTCCAAGGCCACTGAACCGGTTCCTATTGGCAGCTATCGTGGTTTCCAGATGGAGCTATCCTTCGATAGCTTCCACCATGAATTTGATATTGTGCTGAAAGGTGCAATGAGCCATCGTGTTTCCCTGGGTTCTGATGCCAGAGGTAATCTAATTCGCTTAGACAATGCCCTTGCCGGTATTCCTGAAAGATTGGAGAAAGCAAGAGACCAGTTGACCAACCTCCACAATCAGCAGGAAGCCACAAAAGCAGAGCTTGGCAAGCCGTTCCCTCAGGAAGCCGAGCTTGCCGCCAAGAGCCAGCGTTTGGCTGAATTGGATGCAGCACTAAACATGGAAGAAACGGTCGAGAGCCGTGCCGAGCGTGGATCTGAAAGACCTTCTGTGCTTGCTGACCTGAAAGCCAAGTCCGAGCATATCCCGCCTGCCCATCGTCACAATGAAACCCGTGAGGAGGTTCTGTAATGGCAAAGAGAGATCAGGATGTTCACTTTCTCGCATCTAAAGAGGAGGTAGACCGTATTCATCAGAAAATGGAGGAGATTGGTGTTAAAAGCATGGGTGCTTATCTCAGAAAAATGGCATTAGATGGGTATTGCATCAATCTTGACCTGCGAGATGTGAAAGAACTTGTATCCCTCCTGAGAAGATGCAGTAACAACCTGAACCAGTATGCCAAACGAGCTAATGAGACCGGCAGTATCTACCAGGACGACATCAAAGACGTGCAGGAGCGTCTGGATGAGGTTTGGGAAGCTGCAAAGGAAATGTTGGTTCACTTATCCAGTATTTCTTAATCTCCGCCTGGAGGGAAGCTGTGGGGTTCTCCCACAGCTTTTACATAGGGGTTGACATCATTGCGAAAAACTGTTTTCCTGTGTACAATATAATCAGAAGAAAGGAGATGTTCCTATGAAGATGATTTTGAAGGTATTGGCACTCCCTGTGCTGTTTGTTATGAAAAGCGTTTGCATACTGGGCAACCTGCTTTCCAATATTTCCTCGTTTGTAATCGGTCTGTTGCTGCTGATTCTGATCGGTTGTGGTATCTACTGCGTGGTTCAGGCAATGTGGACTTCGTTGGCTATCTTGGCAGTCATGGGGTTGGCAGCATTCCTCGCTCTGTTCGGTATCGTGTTCCTGACGGTAAAAGCTGAGAGCGCAAGCGAGAGTCTGGGACAGTTCCTGCGCTCCTGAAATCAAATAATAAACTGAGAAAAGTCACCTTCGGGTGGCTTTTCTTTTTGGAAAGGATGGTGATGAAATGGCAGCTACACGTTTGATTGCTCTGCACATCAATAAGGGCAAAACAGTTGGTCAATGTCTTGCTGACCGCACGGACTATTCGCAGAATGCGGCAAAGACCAATAATGGTGAGTTTATCAGTTCCTATGAGTGTGATCCTAAGACTGCGGATGAAGAATTTCTGCTTGCTAAAAGACAGTATCAGCACATCACCGGCAGACAACAGAAGCATGATGTGATTGCCTATCAGATTCGCCAGTCTTTTAAGCCCGGTGAGATTACCCCTGAAGAAGCCAATAAGGTCGGACAAGAGTTGGCCATGCGCTTTCTGAAAGGCAACCACGCCTTTATCGTAGCGACTCATATCGACCGCAAGCACATACACAACCATATTATCTTTAATTCGACGTCGTTGGACTGTTCCAGGAAATTCAATAACTTCTTCCTCTCCGGTCTGGCTGTTCAGCGATTGAGTGATATGATTTGTCTGGAACACGGATTGTCTGTTATCACACCCAAGCCATATAAGGAGCGTGTCAAACGGACTGTATATCCGAAGAAGCGGAGCC
>CAYYVA010000070.1:0-2500 GCA_964475015.1 uncultured Muribaculaceae bacterium | reverse complement strand
TGCGTCTTCATTGCCCTTGGCGCAGCGCTTCCCTGCGTGGAGCTGCTCATCAACCCCACCGGTCAGATACAGCTGATCAAGAGGTTCACCAACAAGGTTACAGTCCTTTATGACGGCGACTGGGCCGGAATAAAGGCATCCCTCAGGGGTATAGACATGCTTCTGGAAGAGGGGCTGGAAATAAAGGTTGCCCTGTTTCCCGACGGGGAGGACCCTGATTCATACGCCCGCAAGCACACCAGGGAGGAGCTTCAGGAGTTCCTTGAGAACAACGAGGAGGATTTCATAAGCTTCAAGCAGAGGATTCTTGCGCAGGAGCTGAGCAAGGACCCGCTGCAGAGGGCAAAACTTATAGGGGAAGTTGTAAACAGCATTGCAGTTATCCCCGATGCCATTGTAAGGGCGGTTTATATTGAACAGACAGCAGAAAAGCTGAAAATCAAGCAGGAACTGCTGCAGCAGGAAGTAGCAAAGCTCAGGCACAAGAAGCAGAGCGACACCTTCTACCAGCAGAAGAGGGACCAGGAGAGGCAGGAGAGGCTGCAGGGAATCCAGGCCGCGGACACGCAGCAGAACTTTGCCGCAGCAACTCAGGGAGGCCAGAAGAACATCCCTGGGTTTGTGGTGAACACATACTGCAGCGAGGCGGAGAAGGAGATTCTCTACTACCTGCTCAAGTTCGGCAACCTGCAGATACATGTGGATGATGATTTTGCATACGGAATGCCCCAGGATGAGGAGCAGACCGTGGCCCAATACATCCTCTCACAGCTGCAGAATGACGAGCTGGAGCTGCAGAACCTCCTCTACAAGGAGATTTTTGATGAATACTTCAGGCTTAAGGAGCATGATGCCAACAAAGTGCTGAGATATTTCATCAATCATCCCGACAAATCTGTATCGGACATTGTGGCGGACCTGTTCATACAGCCATACACAATCACCATACAGCAGTTCAGCAAATCGCTGATTCCGGAGAGGAATGTACTGGGAAGGGTTGTACCCAAATC
Source organism: uncultured Muribaculaceae bacterium (assembly GCA_964475015.1). Classification (GTDB taxonomy): domain Bacteria; phylum Bacteroidota; class Bacteroidia; order Bacteroidales; family UBA932; genus Egerieousia. Next base: position 1,490 of record CAYYVA010000070.1, on the reverse strand, counting down.
AATCCTCATCTACAAGGCAAAAGTTACAGCACAGGCGGCAATGAACCTTACGGAGGAGCTGGGGAAAGCCCAGAAGGAGAAGAATGTGGAGCTGCAGAATGAACTTATGGGGCAGCTCACCACCCTTATGCAAGTGAGGAACTTCTTCTCAAAGGAGCTGAACAGGATAATCCTGTAGCGCTCCGGCGCCACAGCCGCCGGAAAGGGATACTGCGGAGGCGGGGGAACAGCTGTCGGGAAGAAAAAGGAGAAAACAATTTAAAAGATAATATAATGGGAAAAGAATTTAAAAGACACCTTATTACATCGGCCCTTCCGTATGCGAACGGTCCGGTGCATATAGGTCATCTTGCAGGTGTGTATGTACCTGCAGACATTTACGCCAGATTTTTGAGGCTGAAGGGTGAGGATGTCCTTTTCATTGGAGGTTCAGATGAGCACGGCGTTCCAATAACCATCAAGGCAAAAAAGGAGGGATGCACACCACAGGATGTTGTGGACAAATACCATAAGATAATAAAGGATTCGTTCCAGGAGCTTGGAATCAGCTTTGACATTTATTCACGTACAAGTTCCGCAACACACCACAAGACTGCAGCGGCTTTCTTCAAGAAACTCTATGACGAGGGTAAGTTCGTGGAGAAGGAGAGCGAGCAGTTCTTTGATGTTGAGGCAAATACTTTCCTCGCCGACAGATATATCGTAGGTACCTGTCCTAAATGCGGCGCAGAGGGTGCATACGGAGACCAGTGCGAGAAATGCGGAAGCACCCTGAGCCCTGATGAGCTCATCAACCCTAAATCTGTAATCAGCGGCGGTGAGCTTGTGAAGAAGCCTACCAAACACTGGTATCTCCCTCTTGACCAGTATGAGGGGTGGCTGAAGGAGTGGATCCTGGAGGGCCACAAGGAGTGGAAGACCAACGTTTACGGCCAGTGCAAGAGCTGGATTGACGGCGGCCTCCAGCCAAGGGCGGTGAGCCGTGACCTGGACTGGGGAGTTCCTGTACCGGTTGAGGGGGCAGAGGGCAAAGTGCTTTATGTATGGTTTGATGCCCCTATAGGATATATCTCAAACACCATTGAGCTCCTTCCAAATGAGTGGGAGAAATGGTGGAAGAGTGAGGATACCAAGATGTTACACTTCATTGGAAAGGATAACATTGTATTCCACTGCATTGTGTTCCCTTCTATGCTCAAGGCATACGGTGACGGATTCATCCTCCCAGAGAATGTCCCTGCAAACGAGTTCCTCAACCTTGAGGGTGACAAAATCTCAACTTCACGCAACTGGGCTGTATGGCTCCACGAGTACCTTGTGGATTTCCCTGGCAAACAGGATGTTCTCAGATATGTGCTTTGCGCAAACGCTCCTGAGACAAAGGACAACGATTTCACCTGGAAAGACTTCCAGACCCGCAACCACAGCGAGCTGGTGGCTATCTACGGAAACTTTGTGAACCGCGCTGTAGTGCTTACACACAAATACTT
>CAYYVA010000069.1:0-2811 GCA_964475015.1 uncultured Muribaculaceae bacterium | reverse complement strand
ATTGCGAAAGTTAGGAAACGGATGATTCTCTCATCACGTCTGTACTGAGTCTCAAGCTTTGAAATGAAAGCAGGCTCAGCCTTGAACTCTATAAGGTGATAAAAACCTGTGGTTTTTTTCTGGATTGGATAAGCCAATTTCCTCAGACCCCAATCCTGCTCATATACAACCTCACCGCCATTCTCCTTGATAAGATCCAGGTATTTGGCTACCGCTTCCTTCATCTGTGCATCAGACAAAACGGGAGTTGCAATGAAAACGGTCTCGTACTGTTTTAACATCGTAAGTTAAAATTTAATTAATAATTAGTTTTATTACAAGCAGTTGCAGCCGTTTTGCCGGCTATTTCCACTACTTGGGGCTGCAAAGATATAAACTTTTGTGTAAGAAACAAAAATAATTCAATGATTTACCCGGATGTGGAATTTGCATTTAAATTGTACCTTTGCAGCAAATCTGCACGGAATATGAAATTTCTGAAATATATTGTATGTGTGCTGCTTGTGGCAGCCTGTTCTGCACAGGAGGAAAAGATTTCCCCTCAGCTGGAGCAGGCCCTGTACCATTTCTATACAGGACAAAGCTATCAGGCGGAGCACAAGTATTATCAGGCAATGGAGGAGTTCCTGCAGGCGGAACAGCTATGCCGGGAGAGTGACAAGGTGGTGCTGAAAGGGCAGATTTGCTGGCACAAAGGGTGCCTGTATGCCGGTAAGATGAATTACAGCAATGCCCTTGAGATGTTTTCCAAGGCTCTGGAGCATTTTGAACTCGCGGGCACAGACGTGAGGGAACTGAAGATGAAGACATACGGGCAGATGGCCCAGGTATACGCCACAAACGGCAATGTGCAGGAAGCCATACATTATTACAAGGAGGCAATGCAGCACGGTGTGCAGATGAGGGCAAAGATGATTTTCAGCCCGCAGGACAGTGCCGTAATATCAAAGGAGAATATCTTCAATGAGTCCCTTATGAGATATTCCACCCAGGTGGCAGCCCTGTACTGCAGGCTGGAAGGGGGTGAGGATATGGCCCTTGCCCAGCTCGACAGCACATACAACAAGTTCAATGACAGCATTCCGCTCCCTGCGGATTACCCTCTCCTTGCAAAAATCCATCTCCAGAAGGGAAAGGTGGCTGAGGCCGCCGGGTACCTCAGGAAATATGGAGAATACAGAAGAAACGGGGAGGGAGCAGATATTCTTCCCGACAATCTTCTTGAGCTGTACTCAGTGTCTGCCGCAGTTGCAGAGAGGCAGGGAGACTACAGGGAGGCATCCAGGTACAGGAGCAAATATATACAGCTGAAAGATTCTCTGGATTATGCTGCCAGGAGCGAGTCAGTAAGGGAGGCGGAGCAGCAGTTCTGGCAGAGGCGGCTTGAGGAGGAGAACTACAGGATTAAGGTGAGGTGGTACAGCTCGGCTGCGATATACGCCCTTGCATTCCTGCTGATGGCATGTGCAATTGCATTCATGATAACCTCCTACAGAAGGAAGATTGAAAAGAAGAATGACCTGCTGGCCCAGTATGCGGATGCTATGGATTCTCTGGGCACAAAGGTCTCAAAGGCTGAGAGCACCAGGGAGAACCTCCTTTCCCAGCTGGATGTGCACAAGGCAAAGGAGAAGGAACTTAAGGATCTTCTTGAGAATAGGTTTGCTGAAGTGAGGGAACTGGTGAGGACCTACTATGAATCGTCGGGAAATACAAAGAAACTCCAGAAGAAGGTGGATGACCTGCTGAAGCTGCAGCTCAGCGGTGATAATTTTGAGGTGATGGAGCAGGTGGTGAATGCCAAGAACAATGATGTGATCAGGAAGGTGAGGGAGAGGTTCCCTTCCATGAAGGAGGACAATATAAAATTGCTTAACCTCATCTATGCCGGATTCTCTGCCCAGGAGATAAGCGTTATCCTAAATGATACCCCGCAGAACATTTATGTGAGGAAGAGCCGTCTGAAAAAATCATTGCAGGAACTGATAGCGCAGGATCCGCAGATGAATTTCAGCTGATTTTTCCCCTATGCAAGCACCTGGAACCCGGCTGCAAGATTTTGCAAGAAATCTTTATTTATAAACACTTGAAAATCAATACCATAAAAATCGTGCTTGCAATATTTGAAAGGCCTGAAAATTAGGTATTGATAATCTTTTGCCTTACCTTTGTATCAGTGAAATTTGAATTAAGCAAGTATTTTTATAGTTGAATTGCTGCCCGTCCCGAGCCGTTTGGCCGAAAGGACGGGCAGCAGTTTTATAGTCCCTAATGATTTATATTTGTAAGGAACTCGTCCAGATTTTTGGCATTATATGCCTCATATAACCTATTGACATCCTCTACGATATTGCCTTGGATTATTCCCTTCTTTCTATAGTATTTCACATTAATTGCATCCTTCATCACCTTCCACGCCTCCATATACTTCTTCTGCCTGATTACACGCTCGCTTATCCTTGCACAATCCAGCTCATAAGCAGTTTGGAATTTCATGAGCATTTCGGCAGGAATATCCATAGCCTCCCCAATAAGAAGAGCCATGTACGGTGTCAGAGACCTTTTCCCCTTGATTATATCATTCAATATGGGCCTTTGCACTCCTATAAGGCCCGCCAGTTCACTCTGTTTCATCCCTCTTGCCTCCAACTCGTCTTTAATAACTACACCTACATGCACAGCCTCAACAGGGACAACCTTACTCAAATCAATTCTACTCATAGTGGTGCGAAATCTTAATTAAACTTACTTCTGTAACTACTACTGATGCGATAAATTTTGTTTAAAAATCCAATTTAAGTTCATTGACAT
>CAYYVA010000068.1:0-3637 GCA_964475015.1 uncultured Muribaculaceae bacterium | reverse complement strand
GCTCAATTATCCCTTCAAGCGAGCCGTATTTCCCGATCAGCTTCTTGGCACCCACCTCCCCAATGCCGCGGATCCCCGGCACATTGTCAGATGCATCCCCCCAGATGGTGAGGATGTCAATCACCTGCTGCGGCTCACAGATGCCATAGTTTTCACAAATCTGCTCCTTCCCGATGATTTCCACCTCATTCCCCCCTTTCCCCGGCTTGTACTGGAAGATGTTCCGGGTTATGAGCTGTCCGTAGTCCTTGTCGGGAGTAACCATATATACCTCTGTATCTTCCCCTTCCCATTGGGAGGCCATTGAGCCTATCACATCATCCGCCTCATAGCCCGGCATCATCACTACCGGTATGTTGAGGGCCTTGAGTATCTCCTGCAGGGGCTCCAGGGCTGCCTTTACCAGCTCAGGTGCGGCGCTCCTGTTGGCCTTGTAGAGGGGATATGCCTCGTGGCGGAAGGTTTTTGCAGGGGGGTCAAATGCCACCGCTATGTGTGTGGGCTGCTCCTTTGCAATGAGCTCCAGAACCATTTTTGTGAATCCGTAGAGGATGGATGTGTCCTCACCCCTGGAGTTTACCATAGGGCGCCTCATGAAGGCGTAATACATCCTGAAAATCTGGGCATGGCCGTCTATAAGGAATATCTTCTGCATGGCTGTGGCTTTTAGATGTTGTCTGAAGCGTACCACTCGGCAAACGAGCCTGCGGTTTCGTGCATCTTCAGGCTGAAAAGTTCAGCTCCCTGCGGGAGCTTCTCCCTGAGGACCTGGGCAAAGTAGCATATCAGGTTCTCGGTTGTGGGCTGGAAGTCCACCAGCACTACATTGCCGTAGCCTGCCGCCAGCTCCCTGGCTGCAACAGCATCCTTGCGGAGTATGAGGGCGTGGTCAAAGATGTCTATAATATTCTCGTTCACAACGGCTTTAAGCTCCTTGAAATCCACTACCATCCCCTCCTTGGGAGAGTTGGTGCCACAAAGCGGCTCCCCCTTTATTGTTACGTAAAGTATGTAGGAGTGCCCGTGGATGTTGCGGCATCTGCCGTCATAACCGGGCAGGGCGTGCGCCCCTTCAAATCTGAACTCTTTTGTTATTCTAAGTACAGGCATAGCAAATGTGTTATATGGCAAAGTTAACCAAATAATCGGCCCTTTTGCTGAACCTTCATCATCTTTTTGTTGTTTATGTCTGCATAAACAAATTTTTCTGCAGATGAAGGATGTTACTTTGATTTTGGAGAACGGGAGCCGCTACAAGGGCAGGTCGTTCGGGCATGAGGCCGGTGTACAGGGTGAGGTGGTGTTCAATACCGCCATGACAGGGTATGTGGAGAGTCTTACGGACCCTTCGTATGCCGGGCAGATCCTTGCATTCACATCTCCCATAATAGGGAATTACGGCGTGCCGCCCCAAACCAGGAATGTAGACGGGCTTCCCGATAATTTTGAAGGGGAGAGGATTTACCCCAAAGCCATATTGGTAAATGATTATACCGGGAAGTATTCGCATTGGAATGCGGTGGAGAGTCTGGGGGAATGGCTCAGGAGGGAGAAGGTTGCGGGGATTACGGAGATTGATACCAGGGCACTGGCCCTTGAGCTGCGTGAGGCGGGTGTGATGATGGGGCGGATAGTGTTTGAGGGGGAGGATGAGCCGCAGGCAATGGAGGATTATGGGGATATCAACTATGTGGCCCAGGTGAGCTGCAGGGAGGTGATGCGCTATAATGCCGGTGCGGCAAAGAGGGTTGTGCTGGTGGATTGCGGCGTGAAGTCAAACATTATAAGGTGCCTCACTTCAAGGGGTATTGAGGTGGTGCGGGTTCCGTGGAACCACGATTATTCTGCTATGGAGTATGACGGGGTGCTCCTTTCAAACGGCCCGGGGAACCCGGAGATGTGCATGGAGGCGGTGGAGGTGCTCCGCAAGGTTATGGAAACCTCTTGTAAACCCATCTTCGGGATATGTATGGGGAACCAGCTTCTTGCCAGGGCGGCCGGGGCCTCAATATACAAGCTCCCGTACGGGCACAGGAGCCATACCCAGCCTGTGAGGATGGTGGGGACCACCCGCTGTTTCATTACAAGCCAGAACCACGGGTATGCGGTGGATGCCGCAACCCTGCCAAAGGGGTGGGAGCCGTGGTTCGTGAATATGAACGACGGCTCAAATGAGGGGATAAGGCATAGGGTGAAGCCCTGGTTTTCAGTGCAGTTCCATCCTGAAGCCATGCCGGGACCTACAGATACGATGTTCCTTTTTGACGGATTTGTGGAATTGTTGTAAACGGTGTGTTTTGCTTACATATTTTATTGCGTGCTGCATTTTTTCTGATAGTTTTTGTATATTTGTATGACAGAATATAAAAGCATTAAAACTACAGAGTATGCAAGTTGATTTCAATGAGTTCCTTTCAGCAAGTGCAAAGTGCATGAAGCCATCGCCTATCAGGGCTTTGCTGAATGTAGTCAACCAGCCCGGAGTAATTTCATTTGCAGGCGGTTTCCCTAACCCTGCAACATTTCCGGTTGAGGACCTTAAGGCCATTATGATGGAGGTTCTTGAGGAAGAGGGGGCCAAGGCATTGCAATATGGCGGTACAGACGGAAACCATGCTTTGCGTGAGGAACTGGCAAAAAGATATGTGAGGGACGGCCTTGACGTTGACAAGGACAACATTATTATAACTACAGCATCACAGCAGGCTATAGACCTTACAGCAAAGGTACTGCTGGATCCGGGTGATATTGTGATATGCGGACTGCCTTCATATCTGGGAGCCTTGCAGGCATTCGGTACATATCAGGCAAGACTTGTGGGTGCAGAGAAGGACGAGGAGCTTGAGGCGGTTGTAAGGGCAATGTGCCTTGCCGGCAAGAAGCCTAAATTCATCTATGCAATCCCTGATTTCCAGAATCCTACAGGTCTTACAATGACAATTGAGCAAAGGGAGTACCTGGTGAGGATTGCAAGGAAATATGATATCCTCATCCTTGAGGACAGCCCTTATAAGGAGATCCGTTATGAAGGTGAGCACATGCCGTATATCTATTCAATGGCACCGGAGCGCACTATCCTTCTGGGTACATTCTCAAAGACATTTGCCCCTGGCTTCCGCTTGGGATGGATTGTTGCCCCTAAGGAATTCATCGGGAGGATAAACCTTGCAAAGCAGTCTGCAGACCTCTGTTCTCCTACGTTTGACCAGGCGGTTGCAGCAAGATATCTCCAGAAAGGCCTGTTTGAGAAGAACCTCATAAATACAGTACAGATGTACAGGGGAAAGAGAGACCTTATCCTCAAGTGTTTTGATGAGTTTATGCCGGAAGGTGTAACCTGGACAAAGCCAGACGGTGGCCTGTTCCTCCTTGTGAAGCTCCCTGAGTGGTTTGATGCAAGGGAGTTGTTTGAGGTGGCAATGAAGAAGAATGTTGCATTTGTGATTGGTGAGGCATTCTTCTGCGACGGCAGCGGAAAGAATACATTCAGGGTGAATTTCTCATTTATGGATGATGAAAGCATTGTTGAGGGGGCAAGGAGACTTGCTTCAGCAATAGAAGACTTCATGCAGAGATAAAGTTTATTCTTGGAATAATCTCATAATCCGCTAAGAATAAAAAGTTTATGCGGAAAATT
>CAYYVA010000067.1:0-3686 GCA_964475015.1 uncultured Muribaculaceae bacterium | reverse complement strand
TGAACCAAGTTTATTTAATTTTTAATAGTCCACAATTTTTAGTGGACAGTAGTGTTTGGACATAAAAAATGAAAAAAAAGATGCGATTAGTAAGAATATCTGCCCTGATTGTATTGCTGATATGTAAACTGTCAGCATATTCGCAATCGCATTTTTCATATGGGCAAAATAAGAAGGCAGACACCTTGCTGCAGCACAAAGTTTATGAGTTTTCAATTGACTACCCAATAAATAAGACAAGACTTTTTCCTGATTATATGGACAACAAGGCCCAGCTTGAGCAGATTGAGTGGTTCATAAAGAACGTGCCACAGTTGGGAGACAGCCTCATAATTTATTCCTATGCATCACCGGAGGGACCGTACTGGAACAATGTGCGCCTTTCCAAGGGCAGGGGAGAGACTGCCAGACAATATCTCAGGGCCCTCTTCACCGACAAGTCTCTTGCTGATTCCATAATAATTATCAACCCTACACCGGAGAACTGGGAAGGATTGAGGCAGCTCATTGTTGATGAGTACCCTAGGGACGATAAGGCCAAGGTGCTTGAGGTGATAGATTCCAACCTCCCTTCAGAGGTGAAGAAGAACCGCCTCAAGAAGGTGAGTTACGGCCATGCATGGCTGTATATCCTTGAGAACATAATGCCTAAGCTCCGTTATGCCAAGTGGGTGGGCAAATGGCAGAATCCGCGCGCACGCCTTGTGGAATTGCCTGAAGGGCCGCAGATCTATGACAGGATTGAGAGGCCTGCCCCTGTAATTTCACAGCCGCAGCTCCGTTTTGTTCCCGACAAGAAGACCCGTCTTGCCCTCAAGACCAACCTCCTCTACGATGTGGCAACGGTGCTGAACTTTGCTGTTGAGGTTCCTTTCAATGAAAAGTTCTCCATCCTGTATGAGCACCATTGCCCTTGGTGGCTCTCCAGCAACAATAAATATTGTCTGGAGTTCCTGAGTTTTGGCGGAGAGTTCCGCTGGTGGTTCAAGCCCCAGACCAGGCCTGCCACAGAGAACCGTGTGAAGAGGGACGCACTTGTGGGGCATTTCCTTGGTGTCTATGGCTGGGGTGGCAAGCTTGATTTCCAGAATGTGAGGAAGATATGTTACCAGGCCGAGTTCATGAGCGCAGGACTTACATATGGATATTCATTCCCTGTCGGGAAGCGTTTTAATTTGGAACTTTCAGTTTCTGCAGGTTATGCGGAGATCCCTTACAGGCATTATAACCCTACCGATGATTTTGAGATTCTCATTAGGGACCGCAACAAGGTTGGTACCTGGAAATATTTCGGGCCTACAAAAGCGGAAGTCTCTTTTGTAATTCCATTGCTGTTCAACTATAAAAAAGGAGGTTACTATGAGAGGGCCAACTAGAATACTGCTGCTGATCCTCACATTGGGGCTGTTGTACTCATGCCACAGGAGACCTCTGTTTGATCTGGAAAGCACCCACTATGTGAGGGTATATCTTGATGAGGAGCTCAAGAATGTGACAACCGGGTTCTACAACGGTGAGCATCTGAAGCCGTCTTATTCAACCCCATCTGTAGTGAGGGTGATGCTTTGTGACCCGGCTACAGACAAGGTTGTGGCAGAGAGGTATCTCCAGAATAAGGGCTCTGATGAGAGGGGAAACTATCTCGACGGCTATATAAGTGCATTGCCCGGCAATTACAAGCTGCTTGCCTATTCATTTGGTACGGAAAGTTCCATTGTAAGGAATGAGAATGCCTTTTCCGGTGCTGAGGCCTATACAAACAACATTTCATCTTATCTGTACGGCAACTTCAACAGCAAGGACAGGGAAGATGAGAAGATTGTATATGATCCTGACCACCTGTTTGTAGATACCCATGAAAACCTTACAATCGGCTACAAGTCACATGTGGATACCCTTTATAATGAGGCCGGGGAATATTTTACGGCGCAGAGCATAGTGAAGACATATTATATACAGGTAACGGTTGAGGGGGCACAATACGTTTCAAGCGCGGTGGCCTTGCTCGACGGTTTGGGAAGCAGCTCTCCTCTGTACAAGCAGGGGGTGCCTAACCCGGAACCTGTTACAGTATATTTTGACATGATTAAATCAGGAACCGAGAATACGGCCGGCGGTACGGTTTCCCAGTCCTCTCCGGTGGAGCCTGTGGTTGCTGTGATGTATTCAAGCTTTGGAACATTCGGCAAGCTGGAAGGGATAGACAACAACCTGGAGATGGCATTTGATGTAGTTACCGTTGATGGCAGGAAGCTCAGCTACAAGCTGGACATCACCCATAAATTCTATGAAGATGATGCCGTGAACCACCAATGGATAATCATTGAGGAGCCTATAGTGATACCTCCTCCTGAAAATGACAACAACGGAACAGGCGGATTTATCCCTACTGTTGATGAATGGCAGGACATACAGACTGAAATTATAATTTAAATCAATACTAACACTTAAAAAATTTTTAAAAATGAAAAGACTGTTCTTACTTTCTGCAGCAGTGCTAATGGTTCTTGCAGGCTGCACCAAGAATGAGGTTATCCAGACCCCAGACCAGGAAATCACCTTCTCCGCACCGGTTTTGGCTACTATGACCAAAGCAAATGTACCAGGTGAGATTGCTACACCTTATCCAATTGGTGAGAATTTCAGGGTTTATGCTGTTTATCATCAGGGGGATTTCGATACTTGGAGAGGTAAACAATTATATATGGATGCAGTAGAATGTTCGCATAATGATAATTCATGGTATCCTTCACCAGCGTATTATTGGCCTAAGGTTGGAAAGCTCACTTTTGCAGCATATTCCCCTGCAGTTGCGGATGGCAAGTTTGCTTATGGCGAAGGCGGTTTGTCAATTAACGGTTATACTACTCCAGCTGTGTCAGCACAATATGATTTGATGTATAGTGATAGAACATATAACAGGACAACAAGTGATGATAGTGCAACAACTGAAGGAGAAGATGAAGGAGAAAATTACAAAGGTGTAGATATTAAATTCAATCATGCTTTGTCTTCAATTGTATTTAAAGTTCAGACCGCAGCTGATTATTCTGCGGGTGCTACTATAACTCTAAAAAATGTTACTTTGAATAATATTAATAGTCATGGTAATTTTTTAGAGAATGTTACTGAAGGGACTTCATATCCTTCTAAGCCTACTTGGTCTTATTCAACTCCCGTTGACTATTCTCCAATTGTACAGACTGATGATAATCCGTTTACACAGGTACTAACTAACTCTGCTGCTACTATCACAAATGCGTATCCATTGTTGATGATTCCTCAGAAATTGGATAATGCAAAAGTTACTGTTAATTACACTATCAAATCGGCTACTGGTGAAGCTATTGATCAAACTCAATATATAGATTTATCCTCTGTTGACCACGATTTAGCTGATGATGATGTTTTTGCAGAGTGGATTCTGGGCAAGAGATATGTTTATACAATTAAAATAGGTCTGAAAGAGATCTTCTTTGATCCATATGTTACAGAATGGTATCAGAAAGATATCGCAACAGAAGAGCTATAATTACAATTTTTAACTCATAAGGGCCTGACCGCCCTTATGGGTACTAACTTAAATTCAAGGGATTTATGAGGTTCAAGATCTGCATTATTTGGGGAAGTCCATGTCATTCGCCTCATTCTTTCAAAATATTCACAAATTTCCTATGGAAATCGGA
>CAYYVA010000066.1:0-3956 GCA_964475015.1 uncultured Muribaculaceae bacterium | reverse complement strand
GGATGAACCATCCGCTGAGCCCTTCCCTGTACAGGAGGAATATGAAGCCGCAATATACAAGTGCCGAGCCTGTCTCCTTCTCCATAACTATGAGTGCCATGGGGAGGAGGATTGCAGTGGCAACGGAGAGGGCATCACGCATCCTTCCCAGCCTGAAGCTGTATTTGCTCATCAGGTAGGCCAGGAACATGGAGGTGCTTATCTTGGATATCTCCGCCGGCTGGAAGCTTACAGGCCCTATCTCAAACCATGAGCGGGAGCCGTTCACCTCTTTCCCCAGGAAGATTACTGCAAACAGCAGCAGGCATACCCCCACATATATTGGCGGGGCAAGCACGCTGTATATCTTGTGGTTGAGGACAAAGAGTATTGCCGCAGCCAGTACCAATGCGGTGAGTATCCAGATGAACTGCATGCCGTACCTCTGGGACATGTCAAATATTGAGCTGTGCTCTTCTGAATACACGGAAGCGAATATGTTTATCCACCCTGCAAATATCAGGAAGAGGTAGCACAGCACCAGCGGCATGTCAATTTTCCCTATCTTCAAGCTGCTTCCCATCTTAACGTCTCCTTTTTACCGGTACATTCTGTATGAGGCTGGCCTCAATCATCCTTTTTTCCAAATCTTTTCTGCTTATCTCCCCGTTGAGGTACTTCTCCACCATTAGGGAGGCAATAGGGGCGGCCCACGTTCCGCCGAATCCGGCGTTCTCTATATATGCGGCAATTGCAATCCTGGGGTTTTCCCTCGGGGCGAAGCAGATGAATACGGCGTTGTCCTTTCCGTGGGGGTTCTGCGCAGTTCCGGTCTTGCCGCATATCTCAAGCCCCTCCACGCAGGCCAGACGGGCCGTACCGCCGGCTCCGGGTGCGGAGTTCACGGCCTGGTACATTCCCTGTATCACCTTGTGGAAATGAGTGGTATCCACAAGGGTGTAGTTCCTCTCCTTGAACCTCGGGTTTATGGTGGTGTCCGGCGAGTCCTTTACAAGGTGCGGGATGTAGTAGTATCCCCTGTTTGCTATTGTGGCGGCAAGGTTTGCAAGGTGCAGAGGTGTTGCCCCAATCTCTCCCTGCCCTATGGAGAGGGAGATTACGGTATTGGCCCTCCATTTGTTCTTGCCGTGGATCTTGTCATACGTAGAGGTTGTGGGGAGTGTCCCTCCAAGCTCAGAAGGGAAATCTGACCCCAGTTTCCGTCCAAAGCCAAAGCTCATCACCATTTCACGCCAGTTGTTGAAGGCATCCCCAATGGTGGCGTATTTCCTGTTCTCCAATATTGCCTTGAATGTGTGGCAGTAGTAGGCATTGCAGGACATCATTATGGATTGGGTGAGGTCCGTAGGTGAGGGGTGTGCGTGGCATCCCAGCTTCCTGTTGCCGTATGTGTATCCCATATTGCATGAGTAGCGGGTTTCAGGGGTTATTACCCCTTCCTGCAGCCCTATGAGGCCGTTTACTAGCTTGAATACGGAGCCTGGGGGATATGCAGACATAACTGCCCTGTTGAACATGGGCTTGTACGGGTCGTTCACTATCTCCTTGTAGTGCTTGTTTATGGTTGCAAGCTGTTCTATGTTTATTCCGGGGCTTGAGATCAGGGCCAGAATCTCTCCGGTGGACGGTTCAATGGCCACCACGCTTCCAACCTTGTTCTGCATGAGCTCTTCTCCGTATTGCTGCAGGTGGCCGTCAATTGTGGAGACAATGTCCTTTCCCGGTACGGCATCCTTGTCGTATGCCCCGTTCTCAAAGCTGGATTGTATCCTGTTGTGTACATCCCTCAGGAGGATGTTGTACCCCTTTTCCCCCTTCAGCACATCTTCGTATGACTTCTCCAGACCTGAAGCCCCCACATAGTCTCCGCTCCGGTATTCAGGGTTTTTCTTTATGAAATCCGCATCAACCTCGGTAACATATCCGAAGAGGTTTGCCCCGGCCGCAAAAGGGTAGTTTCTGGAGGTGCGGGATACGGCGCTGAACCCGGGGAATTTCCAGGCCTTTTCAATGAATACGCTGTACTGCACGCTGGATACCTGCTTCAGGAAGGTGAGGGCCTGGTATCCTATCCTCCTGCGGTAGCGCCGGTACTCCTTGAACTTTTCCCTCACTTCAAGGGGATCCAGGTTGAAGATTGCACAGAAATCCAGGGTGTCAAATGCCTTCACCTCAATAGGGGTGACCATAATGTCGTATGTATTCTTGTTTCCCACAAGGATGTTGCCGTTCCTGTCCAGGATAAGCCCCCTTACTGGGTAGCGGGTAACATATTTGTATGCATTGTTCTCTGCGGTAATCTTGTACTCGTCATTGAGTATCTGCAGGTTGAAGAGCTGCAGGATTAGAATCAGCCCCACAGCCAGAACGCCCGCAATAAGGATATTCTTCTTCTCCATCCTACCTCAGGAATTTATCAAGCAATACAATATTGCAGATGATTGTGATTATGCTGTTCACCGCCACGCATATCCCTATCTTCAGAAGGGTGTACCACAGGGAGAATCCGGCGGCAGAATCCAGCAGGATGTATGCAGTGAAGAATACTGCCAGCATCAGGGTATTCAGCATTATGAGCTTTGGTATCTCCACTGTCTTGGGTGTCAGGGGCAGCCCCTCGGCGTTGTCCATGTTTCCCTTGCTCAGGGTGAGCTTGAGGAAGAATGGCCTTGTGTATGCCATTGCCACGAGGGCTGCGGCATTGAGCCCCAATACCCCGTCGGCGAAGAAATCTATGCATAGCCCCAGCAGGAATGCCACAATGAGGTGGAGCGACCTGTTCATTGAAGGGGGGAGCAGGATGATGAACTGCGGGAATATGGCAATATAGAGTATGGCCCAGATATTCACATACTCGCTGAGCAGTATCTGGCACACCACCATGAGGGCTGCAAGTGCAAAGTATCTTATATGCTGGTTCATGCTATTGCGCTCCTTTTATAAGTTTCTCAATCTCTTCCCTGTTGTTGTCCTTCACCACCATCACATAATTGAGGTTGCGGAACTCCTGCAGCAGCCTTACATCCACACTCAGATGCACGCCGTTCACCACCTTGGAATCCTCAACAACCCCTATGGGGATGTCGGGAGGATAAAATGAGGAGTATCCGCTGGTATATACGGTATCCAGCCTGTTCACCTCCAGGTGCTGCGGAATCTCCCCCAGGATTGCCATCCCTTCCCTGTGCGGGTCCCATGCCAGGGGGCCGAACGTGTTGCTTTTGCCAATCTTGGCACTCACCTGCTGGCTGGTGTTCAGGAAAGAGAGCACGTATGCATAATTGTTGCTTACGGCACTCACTATCCCCACCGCTCCGGTTGGGGTAACCACACCCATGTCAACCTCCACGCCATCATTGCTCCCCTTATTTATCAGGAGATAGTTGTGGGTGGTGTTTACGGTGTTCCTTATAACCTTTGCACTTATGAATGAAAATGGATACGCCACAGTATCCCGGGGGGCAGGTGCATTCTCCTTGTGCAGGTACAGGCTCTGCATAAGGGCTGTATTGTTACCGGCCAGCCGGCTGTTGGCCTCCCTGAGTGAGGAGTACTCATCAATGGCAGCATATCTCTCCCAAAAGAATCCCTGAACCTCACGCAGCTTCCCTATGAGTCTGTATTGTTGCACTATCCCGCTGTTGCACACCATATACACAGATACGGCCTCAAGCAGGATAAAAAGGAGAAACCTCCCCACCCCAAAAAGCAATGAAGGAGGTATTCTCATTTATCTTATCTCATTAAGAATGTAAGTTTGTCCGCTTTCTTCAAGGCAGCGCTTGTGCCCCTTGCCACAGCCCTGAGCGGGTCATCGGCAATATGGAACGGAATGTTTATCTTGTCCTGCAGCCTCTTGTCCAGGCCCCTTATCAAGGCTCCTCCTCCCGACAGGAATATACCCCTGTCCACAATGTCGGCATAAAGCTCAGGAGGGGTCTGCTCCAGTACCTGCA
>CAYYVA010000065.1:0-4825 GCA_964475015.1 uncultured Muribaculaceae bacterium | reverse complement strand
CAATGGACAAGTACGCTATTGCATACGCAGAGAAAAGAAGGGCTAACCAAGCTGAGCAAAAATAATTAGGAGGGAAAAATTATGGCAAATCCAGTTAACAACGAAATTCGTTACCTTAACCCTCCTACAGTAGAGGTTAAGAAGAAAAAATACTGCCGTTTCAAGAAAGCAGGTATCAAATATGTAGATTACAAGGACGCTGAGTTCCTTAAGAGGTTCCTTAACGAGCAGGGTAAAATCCTTCCTAGAAGACTTACCGGTACTTCTCTTAAGTTGCAGAAAAAGGTTGCACAGGCAGTTAAACGTGCAAGACACCTTGCTTTGCTACCATACGTAACAGATTTATTGAAATAATAAGGAGGACTACAGATGGAAATTATTTTGAAACAGGATGTGGCTAACTTGGGTCACAAGGATGATATCGTAGTTGTAAAGAACGGCTACGCTGTAAACTATCTGATTCCTCAGGGAATGGCTGTAATGGCTACCCCTTCTGCAAAGAAAGTTCACGCAGAGAACATGAGACAGAGGGCTCACAAGGAGGCTAAACTCAGGGAGGATGCACAGGCACTTGCAGCTAAATTGGAGGGCGTACAGGTAACTGTTGCCACCAAGGTAAGCGCTACCGGCAAAATCTTCGGTTCAGTTAACAACATCCAGATTGCTGAGGCTCTTGCTGAGAAAGGTTTCGAGATTGACAGAAGAAACATCACTATCGTTGATGCTGCCAAACTTCAGGAGGTTGGTATCTACGATGCAAATGTAAAATGCTACAAGGATATCAAGGCTACCGTTAAGGTAGAGGTTGTTGCCGAGTAATTTTTTACAGCGGATATTGGAGGGCTCCGGATTTTTCCGGGGCCTTTTTCTTTTTATCCCCAGAACAAAACGGCTGTGGCTGTGTTGATTCTCATGTAAACAGAGAATTAGCGGTACGCAGAAATGAAACAGATGGTAATAGGTATCCTGGCCTCCTTCTTTCTTGCTTCAGGGGGAGCTGACAGTGATATTGCGGGAATATGGATGACCCAGAAGCAGGATTCAAAGATTGAAATCTCCAAGTCTCCCGACGGGACATACACAGGAAAGATAATCTGGGCAGAAGCCCCGCACGAGTCCTTTGTGGGGACAGTTGTAATGAAAGGAGTGAAGTATGATCCCGGCAAGGGGGACTACATCTGCCCCTGGATATATGACCCCAGGATAAATGTAACCGCACATGCCTACATAACCCTTAATGATTCAGTAATGAAGGTGAAAGCCTGCAAGGGGTTCATAACCAAGCAGGAGCTGTTTGTGAGGGAAAGCGGCGCCGGGGAAGACAGGTGACAGGGGGGAATGCCCCCTGCCTCTAATCCAGCAGCTGGAACTTGCAGGTTACATTTATGGAGAGATTCTGCCTTGAGACCTCCAGTTCAACAGATTCCTCTTCAACTGCTGCGGCGGTATCCATTGTGCCGTATGCCTTCATCATTACCCTGCCGTTTGCAGCGGAATCAAAACTGTAATAGTTCTGCATATAGATGGCCTTGCCGGCTTTGCTGCCTACTGCTTCCGCAAGTATGCCGGCGTTCTCCATGGCCTTCCTGGCAGCCTCTGTAAGGAGCTGGTTCTTCACTTCCCTTTCCAGTTCATCAGATATGGAAACCTTTCCCATGCTTACCCTTGCAATATCCAGCCCATTGAGTGCCCCAATGGCCTTGGCTGCCTGTTGTGCTGAAGAAACTTTCAGGATGTAGTTCTTGGATACCAGAATGTTGTCTTTCCTGAGGGCGTATTTCTGCAGCGAACTGGCCATATCGTCAACTGTAAGGTTCTCCTTTACATCTATTCCAAGTCCCTCCAGTGCCTTTATCATGGATTTTTCCTGCTGCTCAACGGAGATCTTTCCCTTGTTGTCCTTTTCATTGATTGTTATGTTTATGAATATCTCGTCGGGAATTACTTCCTTGTTCACCCTTACGGAAACTTCTATGAATTTTTCCTGTTGTAGTGTAGTGTTTTGGGCAAATATGCTACTGATGGAGAGTATTGCAACTGCCGCTGAAAGGATAAGACGTTTCATATCTTTTGCTTTTATATGTTGTTACAATCCTATAAAATCAAATTATGTGCCATAAAAACTTCTTTAGATTAAAACAACGGAGCGCAAAAATGGTTATTTTTGGAAAATTTAATTTAAGAATCATTTGAAATGAGAAGATTGGTATTATCAGTTGTGTTGGCTTGCGTTGCGCTGCTCGGATTTGCGCAGGTCAACCCGCAGGCTCCCCTTGAGCTTGACAAGAGCGTGAAGTACGGCAAACTGGAGAACGGGCTCACCTATTATGTGATGCATAATGAGAAGCCTGCCCAGAGGGCGGATTTCTATATTGTAACCAATGTGGGCGCAGTGCAGGAGACTCCGGACCAGGACGGTCTGGCCCATTTCCTTGAGCACATGTGCTTCAACGGTACAAAACATTTCCCTGGCAAGGGGATCATCTCCTACATGGAGAGCATAGGGTGTGCATTTGGTGCAAACATCAATGCAGGAACCGGCTTTGAGCAGACAATGTACATGCTCAACAATGTCCCTGTTACAAGGGAGGGGATAGTGGACAGCTCGCTCCTTATCCTGTTTGACTGGTCTGCATTCGTTACCAATGACCCTGCTGAGATTGATGCCGAGCGCGGCGTTATTCTGGAGGAGAAGAGGACTAGGGACACATACGCATGGAGGCAGACCCTGGCTGTAAGGAAAGCCCTTTTCAAGGGTTCGGCACTTGAGAATGTCTCCCTTATAGGTTCTGAGGAGAACCTTAAGAACTTCAAGCCTGAGTCTCTTGTAAACTATTACAAGACCTGGTACAGGCCCGACATGCAGGCAATCATAGTGGTTGGAGATGTTGATGCGGATGCCGTTGTGGACAAGATAGAGAACCTGTTCGGGCAGCTCCCTAAGGCGGAGAACCCCAAGGCAAAGGAGCCTGTAGTGGTGCCTGACAATGCAACCCCTATAGTAAGCATATTTACAGACAAGGAGATGAACTCTACAGGTGTGATGATGGCGGTGAAGAGCCCTGCAATCCCTGCACAGTTCAGGGGAACCGGAGTTGCCCTGCTCAACAACATAGTGGAGAACCTTGTAAGCATCATGGCAAACGAGAGGCTTACAGACATTTCCCGCAAGGCTGATGCACCGTTCCTCAGTGCAAGCCTCGGGTTTGGGGATGTGAGCTATGACCTGCATGCCCTTATGGCAGATGTAACCTCAAAGGACGGAGAGGCAATCCCTGCATTTACAGCCCTCATGACAGAGATGGAGAGGATAAAGAGGTATGGCTTTACTCCAGACGAATATGAACGTGCAAAGACAAACCTGCTGAAAGGGTATGAGACAGCAATGAACAATGCCCAGAGCCGTCAGAACCCGCAGCTTGTGCAGGAGATCATGAACCACTTCCTTGTAGGGGAGCCTTATATGGACCCTGAATACGCATACAATACAGTACAGCAGTACATGGCAATGATTCCGCTTGAAATGCTCAATATGGCATCAAAACAGCTTTACGGTGACGGCAATATTGTATTGTTCTACACCGCTCCACAGAGGGAGGGGCTTGCAGTCCCTACAGAGGAGGAGCTCGTGGCTGTGCTTGAGAGTGTGAAGGGGGCCGAAATTGAGGCTCCAAAGGTTGAGGTTTCAAACGAGCCGCTCATGGATTCTTCACTCCTTGCCGGTTCTCCAGTGATGAAGGTGGAAGAGGGCAAGTTCGGTACAACCATATGGACCCTGGCAAACGGAATGCAGGTTATTGTGAAACCTACAGACTACAAGAAGGATGAGGTAATGGTGAAGACAGTTGCAGAGGGAGGCCGTTCAATTCTTGCAGATGAGCTTATCCCTTCGTTTGAGGCAAATATCTTTGCAACATATATCGGCAATTCGGGTGTTGGCAAGTTCCCTAAGAGCCAGCTTACCAAGATGCTTGCAGGCAAGGTGGTTAATGTCTCTCCATATATTGAGAGCCTTGAACACGGCGTTGTTGCCAGCGGTTCCCCTAAAGACCTTGAGACCATGATGCAGCTGCTGAACCTCATGTACACTGCCCCACGCTTTGAGGCATCTGAGTTTGAGGCGGGCTTCAACCAGCTGAAGGCCATTGTCCCTAACTTCATCAAGCAGCCTAATGTGGCATTCTCAAAGGCATTGCAGGAGGCTATGCTGTGCAACTCTCCAAGGAGGCCGTTCATCTCTGAGGAGCTCCTTGCCAAAGTGGATATCAAGAATATTGAGAAAGGATACAGGCAGCTTATGGCAGACCAGGCCGGGTTGAAGGTCTATATCACAGGAAATGTGGATATGGATGTGCTCAGACCTATGGTTGAGAAATATATAGGTTCGCTTCCTGCCAATAATGGCACAAAATGGATTGATGAGGGTATAAAGAGCCCTGAGGGTGTGCAGAAACAGGAGATAAAGGTTCCTATGGAGGCTCCAAAGACTGCTGTTGCAATTATCTACACCGGCAAGATGGAGAAGAATCTGGAGAATGACATAAGGATGACAGTGCTCAACAGTGTACTCGACCAGCTCTATACCAAGACAATCAGGGAAGATGAGGGCGGCACCTACGGTGTAGGTGTAATGGCGCAGCTGGACGGTGAGCCTAAGCCTGAATTTACCCTCCTTGTGAATTTTGATACTGATGTGGCCAAGGCACCTAAACTCATTGAGCTTGCAAAACAGGGCCTTAAGGATATCGCCCAGAACGGCCCGTCAGCAGAATATGTGACCAAGGCAAGGGAGAACCTGATCAAGGCGTTCCCTGAGAAGCAGATC
>CAYYVA010000064.1:0-5512 GCA_964475015.1 uncultured Muribaculaceae bacterium | reverse complement strand
CAAAGCTAAAGGATCAGTCGCCATACATCAAGACGTAACTCTGGAGACGCTTACCATATACCCGCTGTCTGCATACTCTTCAACCAGATAATCAAGGTGATCAAATAATATTGGATCCGCATTGTCGTTGAAAAGAGAATCTGCAAGTATACTATCAAAATATGCAACAAATTCATTTTCCTGCATCCCGACAATCAGGCTCAAGGTAGGCCTGTCAAACAGGTGGAAGCGGAGGTATAATTGAGATTCATTATATGGGAAATACTCCTCAATCTCGTATCCGATCTCCTCGTTCTCTGTATAATAACCTTTGGCAATTTCCCAGATTGCCAAGGCATCCTTTTCCCGCTTAGCCGGCAGTTTTTCAAACTCCCTTATCAACTTCTGCTCCTTACGGAGCATGTGCACAGCCATCTGGATGAACAGTTCCTGCCTGAAAAGATACTCCCTGTCCCAATAGGAATATGAAGTTGCCACCAGTATCCCCTTCTGTGCAAGATAATTCAGCTCCCTCCTTACATTCTCTAACTTCAACTTATAATGGCTGGAATATGCCAGCAGATGTTGTTCAGTAATCTTGCGCCCGATGAACGCCGCAAACATCGCAAACTTAGCATTCTTGCTTCTAAGGATTTCTGAAAGGAGTTTGTTCATATATCAGCTGTGCTTTAATGTTTACGCAAACTTACATAAATTTTTTTTACGTTGTCCTTTTGTATAATTTGCTGAGTTGCAGCAAATTGTGAAATTAAGGTTTTAAGAAATTCTAAAACCTTAATTTACAATCATCTGATTTGCAGAAGATTGTATAAAAGGACAACGTAAAAAAGGTAGGCCGGGCAGGCACCCCCTGGGGCACCGTTGCGGGGTGTGTTTATTTTTGCTACTTTTGTAAGATTGTAGTTTTTAGATTATGAAAGGAATTGTTCTTGCCGGTGGGTCCGGTACCAGGTTGTATCCCATTACCAAGGGGGTGAGCAAGCAGCTGTTGCCTGTGTTTGACAAGCCGATGATTTATTATCCCATTTCTGTGCTTATGCTGTCGGGAATAAGGGAGATTCTCATTATTTCCACTCCTGAGGATTTGCCTGCCTTCAAGAGGCTTTTGGGCACCGGGGAGGATTTTGGGGTTAGGTTTGAGTACGCGGAGCAGCCTTCTCCGGATGGCCTGGCGCAGGCTTTTATTATTGGGGAGGAGTTTATTGGGGATGATAGTGTGTGCCTGGTCCTTGGCGACAATATTTTCCACGGAAACAATTTTACCCCTATGTTGAGGGATGCGGTACAGGCTGCTGAGAATGAGGGGAAAGCTACAATTTTTGGTTATTGGGTGAGTGATCCGCAGCGTTATGGGGTGGCGGAGTTTGATGCGCAGGGGAATTGCCTGAGCATTGAGGAGAAGCCGGCGCAGCCTAAATCAAATTATGCTGTGGTAGGGCTTTATTTCTACCCGAACAAGGTGGTTGAAGTTGCAAAGAATGTAAAGCCGTCTGCACGTGGTGAATTGGAGATTACTACTGTAAACCAGAATTTTCTGCAGGATGGTCAGCTTAAGGTGAAGACTCTGGGCAGGGGGTTTGCGTGGCTGGATACCGGTACGCATGATTCCCTGAGTGAGGCCTCAACATTCATTGAGGTGATTGAGAAGCGTCAGGGCTTGAAGATTGCCTGTCTTGAGGGGATAGCCTTCCGCAAAGGTTGGATTCTTCCCGACAAATTAAGTCAGCTTGCCCAGCCTATGATAAAGAACCAGTACGGGCAGTATCTGATGAACCTCCTGCAGGAGGCAGAAAAGTATGGATTAAAGGAAATTGAGTAGATATGGGTGTTATTAAGACTGAGATACCTGAGGTGCTGATTATAGAACCAAGAGTCTTTGGGGATGAGAGGGGGTATTTTTTTGAGAGCTATAATGAGGCAAGGTTCAGGGAGGAGACAGGACTGGATGTTACTTTTGTGCAGGATAATGAGAGCAAGTCTTCGTACGGTGTACTCAGGGGGCTTCATTTCCAGAAGGCGCCCCATGCACAGGGAAAGCTTGTGAGGGTTGTGAGCGGCAGGGTATTGGATGTTTCAGTGGATATAAGGAAAGGTTCTCCAACTTTCGGGAAGCATGTGGCGGTTGAGCTTACAGGTGAAAATCACAGGCAGGTGTATATTCCGCGCGGGTTTGCACATGGGTTTGTGGTGCTGGGCCAGGAGGCCATATTCCAATATAAATGTGATTCCCTATATGCTCCGCAGAGTGAGGGGGCAATTGCATGGAATGACCCGCAACTGGGAATTGACTGGAAGTTGCCGCTGGAAGATCTCGTTCTGAGTGAGAAGGACAAGCATCATCCGTTGTTGTCTGAGGCACCGGAGCTGTTTGATTATAATGAGAAATTGTATTAGCCTATGAATATTCTGGTAACCGGGTCTAACGGACAGTTGGGCATGAGTCTCAGGAATGTTGCGGCAGGGAGCTGCAACAGGTATATCTTTACAGATGTCCAGGAGCTGGACATTACGTGCCCGGAGGCTGTTGGAGAGTTTGTTTCGGCAAATGCAATTGATGTTACGGTTAATTGTGCCGCATATACAAATGTGGATGCGGCGGAGGATGATTTCCGGGCTGCTGAACTCCTGAATGCAACAGCGGCAGGTAACCTTGCCATGGCAATGAAGAATTCTGGTGGCCTTCTGGTACACATTTCTACGGATTATGTCTTTGGAGGGGAAGCCTGTAACACGCCTTGCCGGGAAACACAGCAGGGGACACCAACGGGTGTATATGGCCTTACAAAGCTTCATGGGGAGCAGGCTGTAATTGCTTCAGGCTGCCGTCATATCATTATCCGTACCTCCTGGTTATATTCAGAATACGGCAGGAACTTTGTTAAAACCATGCTGGACTTGACTTCTTCAAGGCCTGAACTTAAGGTGGTGTTTGATCAGGTAGGCACCCCAACTTATGCATCGGATTTGGCAAAGGCAATATATGATATTCTTGAGGATGGAAGATTTGTCGGGAAGGAGGGGATATACCATTTCAGTAACGAGGGTGTGTGCAGCTGGTATGATTTTGCAAAGGCCATTGCGGAGGTTGCAGGGCATACGGGATGTAATATCCAGCCTTGCCACAGCAACGAGTTCCCAAGTAAGGTTGTGCGTCCCAGCTACTCCGTGCTGGACAAGACAAAAATCAAGGAAACTTTTGGTGTGCAGGTCCCATATTGGAGGGATTCTCTTGTGAAATGCATTGAAAATCTGAAGTCAGATGGCAAAAAATAACATACTCATCACCGGCGGAGCCGGATTCATCGGGAGCCATGTAGTAAGGCTTTTTGTGAACAAATATCCTGATTACAACATCATTAACCTGGATAAGCTCACATACGCAGGTAATCTTGCCAACCTCAAGGACATTGAGGATAAGCCAAATTACAAGTTCGTAAGGATGGATATCTGTGATTTTGAGGATATTCTGGCCCTGATGCAGAAAGAGGAGATAAACGGCGTGATCCACCTTGCCGCAGAGAGCCATGTGGACCGCAGCATCAAGGACCCTTTCACCTTTGCCCGCACCAATGTGATGGGAACCCTCAGCCTCCTCCAGGCTGCAAAGATTTATTGGGAGTCTCTTCCCGACAAATATGAGGGCAAACGTTTCTACCATATCTCTACAGATGAGGTATATGGAGCCCTTGAACTCTCGCACCCTGAGGGAATTGAGCCCCCTTTCACCACAACCGCATCATCAGGGGAGCACCACCTGGCATACGGTGAGGACTTCTTCTATGAGACCACAAAATACAACCCTCACAGCCCATACAGTGCTGCAAAAGCCAGTTCAGACCACTTTGTGAGGGCGTACCACGATACTTACGGCATGCCTACAATTGTTACCAACTGCAGCAACAACTACGGCCCTTACCAGTTCCCTGAGAAGCTGATTCCGCTCTTCATCAACAACATCCGCAAGCGCAAGCCGCTTCCGGTATACGGCAAGGGTGAGAATGTGCGCGACTGGCTTTATGTAGAGGACCACGCAAGGGCAATAGACTTAATCTACCACCAGGGCAAGATTGCTGAAACTTACAACATAGGCGGCTTCAACGAGTGGAAAAACATAGACCTCATCAAAGTTATGATCAAGACAGTTGACCGCATCCTCGGCAACCCTGAGGGCTCGAGCCTGGACTTGATCACATACGTTACAGACCGTGCCGGCCATGACCTCCGCTATGCAATTGACTCCACCAAACTCCAGAAGGAGTTGGGCTGGGAGCCAAGCCTCCAGTTTGAGGAAGGAATTGAAAAGACTGTCCGCTGGTACCTTGATAACCAGGAGTGGATGGACAACATCACCTCCGGCGAATATGAAAAATACTACGAGAGTATGTATAAAGGAAGGTAGCATTTATTGAAATATTTTGCACTAACAACACATGAAAATAGCAGTAGCAGGAACGGGTTATGTGGGGCTTTCGATGGCCACTTTGCTGGCGCAGCATCATTCAGTGGTGGCTGTGGATGTGGTGGCTGAGAAGGTGGAGAAGATTAATAGGAGGGTGAGTCCTGTTAAGGATGAGTATGTGCAGAGGTTTTTTGCGGAGAGGGAGCTGGACCTGGTGGCTACGCTGGATGGGGCGGAAGCTTATCGGGAAGCGGATTTTGTGGTTGTTGCTGTGCCTACTAATTATGATCCTTGCAGGAATTTTTTTGATACCCATAATGTGGAGGATGTGATTGAGCTGGTGCTGGAGGTGAATCCGCAGGCTGTTGTGGTGATCAAGAGTACTGTGCCTGTGGGGTATTCTTCATGGTTGTGTGAGAGGTATGCGGGGAGGGGGCTCAGGTTGCTTTTTTCTCCTGAGTTCTTGAGGGAGAGCATGGCGTTGTATGATAATCTGTATCCTTCCAGGATAATTGTTGGGCATTTGTCGGGAATGGAAGAGGCAGCCCATACTTTTGCTTCTCTTTTGCAGGAGGGGGCTGAGAAGGAGGATGTTCCGGTGCTGTTTATGGGTTTGAAGGAGGCTGAGGCGGTGAAACTGTTTGCGAATACGTATCTGGCGCTGCGAGTGTCTTATTTCAATGAGCTTGATACATACGCTGAGGTGAAGGGTTTGGATACTCAGGCTATCATAAATGGTATCGGGCTGGATCCGAGGATTGGAACTCATTATAACAATCCATCGTTCGGTTATGGCGGATATTGCTTGCCAAAGGATACCAAGCAGCTGCTGGCAAACTATAACGATGTGCCTCAGAATATGATGAGTGCGATTGTGGAGAGTAACCGTACCAGAAAGGATTTCATTGCGGATCAGGTATTGGCCAAGGCGGGATATTATGGATATTCTTCCAATAATGAATTTGGCTCCGGGGCAGAGAAAGAGTGCGTTGTGGGTGTTTTCAGGTTGACCATGAAGGCCAATTCAGACAACTTCCGTCAGAGTGCGATTCAGGGCGTGCTGAATTCAAGAATTTAATGCAACTTTAGGTTGAATGTCTGTTAATAAATTAA
>CAYYVA010000063.1:0-5850 GCA_964475015.1 uncultured Muribaculaceae bacterium | reverse complement strand
TGAACCAAGTTTATTTAATTTTTAATAGTCCACAATTTTTAGTGGACAGTAGTGGATTCAAGTTATTCATCAATGATTGTCGGTACATGGCAGTTGGATAAAATGTGGGAAGAGGGGCATGGGACAACTGACTGGGATAAAAATGATGAAGAGGTACCATATCTGATATTCCAGAAAAATGGTACAGGTAAATACCAAGAATATGATTCTTATGATGATGAGATATATGAGGATAAATTTACATGGCATATAACAGATGACCAGTTAATTATAAAATATGATGACGAAGATGGTTACGAATCAGGCGAAACACTAATAAATACTTTAACTGATAAAGAACTCGTTTTAGAATCATATTTAAGGGGAGAACATTGGAGAGAATATTACGTAAGAGTAAAATAATAGAAGGCGCTCAAGTAATTGGGCGCTTTTCTATTTTTACATAGAACAACAATACAACCTCATCCCGAAGCTGTAGGGTCTGCCCGACTTAACCTAACTTAAAAAACTATTTCAACTGTATAACATAGTTTTAAGAAAAGGTTCATTTTTCCCAAAAGATACAGTTGTCCTTAAGAACGGGTGGATGAGATGACAGCCATCCCCCCAACCACTGCAAGTGTAGCCACTTCGGCGAGGGGCATTGCGAGCCAGATTCCGGGGATGCCAAGGAGGCCGGGCAGCAGGAGGGAGCTTGGCAACAGGAAGAGCAGTCCGCGCAGGAAAACCAGCAGGGTTGCCTTGCGGACTCTTTCAATGCTCTGGTAATATCCTATGATTGCCACATTCAGGATGAAGAAGATGATTCCCGAGGCAAAGTACGGGAATCCCGCCACTGCTATCCTGGCCGCAGGGGAGCTGAGGTCTATGAACAGCCCTACCAGGCCGCGTGGAATAAATATGAAGAGCAGGGCAACCGCTACCCCGAAAAAGGCTGAGGTCCACAGCAGGAGCTTGCGTGCCTGGGCAATGTGTCCCCATCGGGAAATGCCATAGTTGTAGCTGATTATAGGCTGGGCCGACTGGGCTATTGAGTTGCCCACCATGAAGAAGAAGGGTGCGTAGTAGCAGGCAATGCCGAATGCCCCCACCCCGTCATCTCCCAGGTACCGCATAAATACCTGGTTCCCGATAAAGAAGAATACTGCCAGTGTGAGCTCTCCAAGCAGGGTTGACGAGCCTATCTTGCAGTGGTAACCTACGTTGCGCAGGGCCAGCCTGAAGCTTTTGGAGCTTGCTTTAAGCCATATGAGGTTCAGTTTCCCCTTTGAAAAGAGCAGATATGCCAGGGCCATTATTCCTCCCGCAGCTATGCTTATTGCCGTGGCTATGGCAGCCCCCTTCAGCCCCCACTCCATGCCCAATGAAGATGCCGTCAATGGCAGTTACGGCCGCAAT
Source organism: uncultured Muribaculaceae bacterium (assembly GCA_964475015.1). Lineage (GTDB taxonomy): Bacteria > Bacteroidota > Bacteroidia > Bacteroidales > UBA932 > Egerieousia. Next base: position 4,452 of record CAYYVA010000063.1, on the reverse strand, counting down.
GGAAATGGTTCCCAGCAGGGTGGGAAGGAGCAGCTTGCGGAAAAGTCTTGGGACTGATCCGTTATGGAAATCTATGGCATCCCGCTGCATTACTCCACCTTACACTCAACTTCCACAACCTTGTTCTTGGCCAGATTGTTTGTGATGGACAATGTAACTGCATCACCTGCGGCGTTGAATTTCCAGCTGATGTGGATTGAGGTCACCCAGTTCACATAGTGGAGCGAGGTGTTTAGGGTGTTCTTCTCCCAGCCGTAGCTTCCGCCTGCGTAGAATGGCCCTTCCAGGCCTTTTTTCCACCCTATCGGGTTAAGGGAGTATGGAGGATAGCCTGCAATCTCAGAAATGCCCCAGGCCTTGTTTTTGAGCTCCTGGGTGTATGTTGAGCCGTCATCCATTACAATATGCATAAGCAGCTGCTTGCCGGCCTTTTCAAATGAAACCTCCTTCCAGGTATAATTGGCAACAGGAATGTTTTTGCCTGGAATCACAATCTTCTTCCCGACAATTTTTTTCTCTATACCAGCAGAAGCCTTCCCGGCAGGAAGCTCAAGTGTATAGGCAGCCTGTTTCTCCCGGAGCAGCTCATAATCCTTGCTTGCAGGAAGCGGACCGTCTGCCAGGGCAGGGAGGAACTGGTCCCAGATGAGGCCTCTCTGAGGCTTGCCGTTGGTGAAAGAGGCCTCTGTAAGGACAATTACCACATCCTTCTCAGGAACTACAATCACGTACTGCCCGAGGGCTCCGTCTGCCCTCACCGCACCCGGATATCTGCACATCCACACCTGGTAGCCGTAGCCGTGGTCGCCACCGTTGGCATGCCTGGTGCCCATCTGCTCTATCCACTCCTTTGAAACTATCTGCTCACCGTTCCACACACCGCCATCAAGCCACATCTGCCCCACCTTTGCAAGTGATTCGCTCTGGATATGCAGTCCCCATCCGCCGGTATTTATCCCCTCAGGGCTTATCTCCCAATTCACCCTGGTTATGTTCATTGGGGCAAACATCTTCTCCTTAAGGTACTCCAGAACGGTCTTTCCGGTAGCTTTCTGCACAATTGCAGATATCATGTATGTAACCATTGAATCATACGCAAATACCTCTCCGGGTTTGTTCACAACCGGTTTGGCCAGGAATGTCTCCACCCAGTTGGTAACCTTTGCGCGCATGCTCCAGTCGGGCTTGATGCCTGACTGCATGGTAAGGAGGTCATGCAGGGTCATTGCCGCAAGGTTTGTTGAAATGCTGCGGGGAAGAGACTCAGGGAAAAAGGTTGCAACCCTGTCTGTGAGGCGGAGTCTGTTCTCATCTATGGCCATTCCCACTGCAAGGCTCACAAGGGTCTTGGAGCTTGAATACTGGGTGTGCTGGTACTCGGGGGCAAAAGGAGCAGGGTAAAACTCGCCCACCACCTTGCCGTGGCGCATCACTATCATGCTGTGGATATCCGTGCCCGGCATCACATGCAGGGAATCAAACAGGTTGATCAGGGCCCTTGAAGGAACTCCCTGCTCCTCAGGGGTTGAACGTGGAAGTTCATTTATCTGTGCGTTTGCACCAATGGCCAGGGCGGCCAGCATAAGTATAAGGAAAAGTCTTTTCATAAAGAATTGAATAAATATCTGTTTTACAAGAAAAGCCCTGCATTTCTGCAAGGCTTTTTTTGCTCATTTAAGTGGTCCCAGCTGGGCTTGAACCAGCGACCCCCTGATTATGAGTCAGGTGCTACTAACCAACTGAGCTATAGGACCCGAATGAGAGTGCAAAAATAGTCAAATTTTTTACACCTGCAAAATTATGATATGCCTGCAGGCCCTCTGAGATGCCTCAGAGGGCATTGCAAGCTATATTATCAAACTTTGATCTCAACCTCAACACCGCTAGGAAGCTCAAGTTTCATAAGAGCGTCTACAGTCTTAGGAGTAGAGCTGTAGATATCCAAAAGACGGCGGAAAGAATTCAGCTCAAACTGCTCGCGTGACTTTTTGTTAACGAAAGTTGAGCGGTTAACAGTAAAGATCTTCTTGTCTGTAGGAAGTGGAATAGGACCGCTAACAACAGCACCAGTAGCTTTTACTGTTTTTACGATCTTGTCAGCTGATTTGTCAACCAAAGCGTGATCGTAAGATTTTAGTTTAATTCTTATTTTTTGGCTCATTGTATATGATTGTTAACCAATTAATAATTCATTTTTACTCGTCATCCTCACCAAGTCTCTTGTTGCCAGACTGCTCAATAACGTCTTTAGCAAGAGCTGCAGGAAGGTCTGCATAGTGTGAGAACTGCATTGTGCTGGTTGCTCTACCAGAAGAGATTGTTCTGAGGATAGTTACATATCCGAACTGCTCTGACAGTGGAACGTTAGCCTTAACTACGCGTGCGTTGCCGTTAGCGTCCATGCTGGTGATCTGACCTCTACGTTTGTTCAAGTCACCGATGATGTCTCCCATGTAATCCTCTGGAGTCACAACCTCAAGGGCCATGATAGGCTCCATGATTACTGGAGTTGCTTTAGGAAGCGCCTTACGGAATGCCTGTCTTGCAGCAATCTCAAATGAAAGGGCATCAGAGTCAACTGGGTGGAAGCTACCGTCTTTAAGTTTAACCTTAAGTGAAGTAACCTCATAACCTGCCAATACACCGTTTGCCATTGCAGATTTGAAACCTTTCTCAACTGCAGGGATGAACTCTTTAGGAACGTTACCGCCCTTAACCTCATCAATGAACTGAAGTCCTGTTACACCCTCATCAGCTGGGCCGATCTCAACGATGATGTCAGCAAATTTACCTTTACCACCTGACTGTTTCTTGAATACCTCCCTGTGCTGTACAGTAGAGCGGATAGCCTCTTTGTAGTTAACCTGAGGTGCACCCTGGTTAATCTCTACTCCGAACTCCCTTCTAAGACGGTCAACAATGATATCCAAGTGGAGCTCACCCATACCGCTGATAACGGTCTGGCCGGTCTCATGGTCTGATTTTACTGTGAAAGTAGGGTCCTCCTCAGCAAGTTTGCCAAGTGCAATACCCAACTTGTCAAGGTCTTTCTGAGTCTTAGGCTCAACTGCAAGACCAATCACAGGATCAGGGAATGTCATCTGCTCAAGTACCAACGGGTTGGTCTCAACACAGATTGTATCACCTGTTCTGAGCTCCTTGAAACCTACAGCTGCACAGATGTCACCTGCCTCAACGAACTCAATAGGGTTCTGTTTGTTTGAGTGCATCTGGAACAACCTTGAGATACGCTCTTTCTTGCCTGAACGGGTGTTCAGGATGTAAGAACCAGCCTCAAGCTTACCTGAATATGCCCTCATGAATGCAAGACGGCCTACGAATGGATCGGTAGCAATCTTGAACACCAAAGCACAGAATGGCTCCTTAACGTTGAAGTTTCTTACCTCTGTCTCGCCGGTATTAGGGTTTGTACCCTCAACCTTACCTTTATCAAGTGGAGATGGAAGATATCTCATTACAGCATCCAAAAGGAACTGTACACCTTTATTCTTGAATGAAGAACCACAAGTGATAGGAACGATTGCCATATCAATTGTAGCTTTTCTGATGGCAGCAATTATCTCCTCTGGAGTAATTGAATCTGGATCCTCAAAGAATTTCTCCATAAGTGCCTCGTCGTACTCAGCGGCAGCCTCAATGAGTTTGCCCCTCCACTCCTCGCACTCTGCGAGCATATTCTCAGGAATATCCCTTACCTCATAGTTTACAAGCTCCTTGCTCTCCTGATCGTAGAAGTAACCTTTCATTGCGATAAGGTCTACGATACCCTGGAACTTGTCCTCAGCTCCGATAGGAAGGGCGATTGGAACTGCGTTTGCACCCAATTTCTCCTTCATCTCAGAAACTACAGCAAGGAAGTCCGCACCTACGCGGTCCATCTTGTTAACATAGGCGATTTTTGGAACCCTATGTTTGTCTGCCTGTCTCCATACTGTCTCAGACTGTGGTTGTACACGTCCTACAGCACAGAAAGTGGCAATTGTACCGTCAAGAACACGCAATGATCTCTCTACCTCTACAGTAAAGTCCACGTGGCCCGGGGTATCAATCAAGTTGATCTGGTAGTTGTCACCATTGTATTTCCAGAAAGCTGTAGTAGCAGCTGAGGTAATGGTAATACCTCTCTCCTGCTCCTGAACCATCCAGTCCATGGTTGCACCACCCTCGTGTACCTCACCAATCTTGTGGGTTTTACCAGTGTAGAACAAAATCCTCTCGGAAGTTGTTGTCTTACCGGCATCAATGTGTGCCATGATACCGATATTTCTAGTATACTTTAAATCTCTTGCCATTTTGTTCTATCTAGATACTAAAAACGGAAGTGAGCGAATGCCTTGTTGGCCTCAGCCATCTTGTGCATATCCTCTTTTCTCTTGAAGGCAGCACCTTCATTATTGTATGCAGCCAGTATCTCTGCAGCTAATTTTTCAG
>CAYYVA010000062.1:0-6263 GCA_964475015.1 uncultured Muribaculaceae bacterium | reverse complement strand
TATATATTAACAAGTTATAAATCAATGATGCGAATTTAACGCATCACTAGTATTTGTTCTTACAAAAGAAGAGTTGCTGGATTTGCGGTCGAAAATTCCGACCACAAATATATCAGTCAAGAGTAGGACAATGCCTAAAGTGTTTACCGAAAAAGGATTATATATGTTGGCAACGGTACTTAAGAGCAAGACAGCTTTGGATGTCACTTTTGCAATAATTGAAACATTTACAAAAGTACGGTATTTAAAGAGAGAAATAGTAGAGCTGCATAAAGAATCCAGATCACAGGCCCTCTCAGAAAGAATAAAATCATTTGGAGATGTGATTACAGATATTGTTATGCCAGATCTTAAGACTACGGAGACAGAATCTACACTTGAACTGAATTTTATCGTAGGTAAAATTAAGCATACTGTAAAAAGAATAAAGAAAGGTTGAGTGTTCATCTACGAGAGTTCCCCAAAATTGCGGAGGGACATACAGCTGTGTGATGTGAATGAGGCGAAATGCCGGAAAATCCGGCAGCGGCGGTTTTTTATTTTGTCTGCAAATTTTCTTATTTTTGTTGGATGCCAATACAGAAGATATGACTGACAAGAAGAAGATAGTTGAGACCCCGCTGATGAAGCAGTACTTTGAGGTGAAGGCAAAGCATCCGGATGCATTGCTGCTCTTCAGGGTGGGTGATTTCTATGAGACATTCGGGGATGATGCAATCATTGCCAGCAAGGTGCTTGGGATTGTCCTTACCAGGAGGGCAAACGGTTCGGCGCAGCATGTGGAGCTGGCGGGATTCCCGCACCACTCAATTGAGACCTATCTTCCAAAATTGGTAAGGGCCGGCTATAAGGTGGCTGTGTGCGACCAGCTGGAGGATCCAAAGCTTACAAAGAAGATTGTGAAGAGGGGGGTGACAGAGCTGGTGACTCCGGGAATAGCCTACAGTGAGCAGCTCTTGAGCCAGAAGGAGAACAATTATCTTGGAGCGGTATATTTCAAGGGTGACAAGGGTGGAGTGGCATTCCTGGATATCTCTACCGGAACATTCAAGGTTGCCGAGGGTAGCCTGGACTATATTGAGGTGCTCCTGTCAAACTTTGCCCCCAAGGAGATTGTATTGCAGAAAGGGTACCAGTGCGGTTTCAGGGAGCGTTTCGGCTCCAACTGGTACATCTCCACAATGGATGAGTGGGCGTTTGTGCCGCAGGCCTGTGAGGACAAGCTGAAGAAGCAGTTTTCCCTCAATTCCCTGAAGGGATTCGGTGTGGAGGGGCTCACATTGGGTACAACCGCGGCAGGAGCCATACTTTTCTATCTTGAACAGAACCAGAATACAGGTGTTGCACACTTGTGTTCCATTTCCCGTATAGACCGCGGCAGCTTTGTATGGATGGACCGCTTCACATTCCGCAATCTGGAGATTTTCAGTTCAGCTGCGGGCAATGAGGGTACATCCCTGCTGGATGTCATTGATAAATGTGCCTCGCCGCTCGGGGCAAGGATGCTCCGCAGCTGGCTTGCCATGCCGCTGAAGGACCTGCAGGAGATACAGGCCAGGCATGATGTGGTGGATATCTTCGTAAACCATCCGGGAGCCATTGAGAAGGTACAGGAGAGGCTTTCAAATATCGGGGATATGGAGAGGATAATTTCCCGTGCTGCGGCAGGGAAGATTGCCCCAAGGGAGATTGTGCAGCTCAAGAGGGGTTTGGAGCAGATGGAACCTGTGAAGGAGGTTTGCTGCCAGTTGGGCGGCAGTGCGGCTCAGCTGGGTGAGAAAATACTCCTGTTTAATGAACTGTATGAATTTATCGGGAAGAATATGCTTGCCGAGCCGGCAAATGCCTTTGGCAAGGGTGATATAATTGCAGACGGGGTGAATGAGGAGCTGGATGAGCTGCGGAGGATTGCCCGCCATGGAAAGGATTACCTGCTGGAGGTGCAGCAGAGGGAGAGTGAAAGGACAGGGATCCCTTCCCTTAAGATAAGCTATAACAATGTGTTCGGGTATTACCTTGAGGTGAGGAATACCCATAAAGATAAGGTTCCCCCAGAGTGGATACGCAAGCAGACCCTTGTGAGTGCGGAACGCTATATTACCCAGGAGCTGAAGGAGTATGAGGAGAAGATTCTGGGTGCGGAGGAGAGGATAAGCTCCCTGGAGCAGCAGATTTACCAGCAGGTGGTGGCTGCAATACAGAAGGAGATTCCGGGGATACAGCTCAGCTGCAGCGCCCTGGCACAGACAGATTGCCTTGTGGGCTTTGCAAGGCTGGCAAATGAACGAAACTATTGCCGTCCGCAGATGAATGACGGCTACAGGATAGAGATAGAGCAGGGAAGACATCCGGTGATTGAGACCCTGATGGAACCTGGCGAGGAGTATGTGGCAAATGACATCTGGCTTGATAATGACAGCCAGCAGGTGATAATCCTTACCGGCCCCAACATGGCAGGTAAGAGTGCACTGCTCAGGCAGACTGCCCTCATTGTGCTGATGGCGCAGATAGGAAGTTTTGTTCCGGCCTCAGGTGCCAGGATAGGTTATGTAGACAAGATATTTACCCGTGTGGGAGCCTCTGACAATATCTCCCGTGGAGAATCAACCTTTATGGTGGAGATGACCGAGACCTCAACCATCCTTCACAACATTTCTGAAAGGTCACTCATCCTGCTGGATGAGATAGGGCGCGGTACAAGTACCTTTGACGGCATGTCCATTGCATGGGCAATAGTGGAATATATACACCAGAGGGGGGAGAGGGCAAAGACCCTTTTTGCAACCCATTACCATGAGCTCAATGAGCTGGAGGAGATATATCCGCGGGTGAAGAACTACCATATCTCCGTGAAGGAGGTGGAGAACAAGGTGATTTTTCTCAGGAAACTTTGCCCTGGCGGGGTGGCCCACAGCTTCGGTATCCATGTGGCCAGGATGGCCGGAATGCCGCAGGCTGTGATTGATTCAGCCCAGAGGACACTCAGCATGCTGGAGAAGAAGGAGGAGGGGACACACCTGGGAGAGGCACAGGATGGCCCAGCAGTTGAAAAGACAGGGAAAGGGCTGGCATCCAGGAAAAAGAAGAGCAGTGCGGCAGACAATCTGCAGCTTTCGTTCTTCCAGCTGGAGGATCCGCTGCTGTGTGACTTGAGGGACAGCATAAAGGCTATGGACATAAACACTATGTCTCCGCTGGATGCTTTTGATGCAATAAGGAAACTGAAAGAGAAACTGGGACTAAAGAAGTGACACTAACATAAGGAGGGGAAGGTATGGTACTGAGACTTATTAAGGAGAGCGTGGCGTTTGCATTTTCACAATTGCAGGGGGACAAGTTCAGGACATTCCTCTCGCTGTTCGGCGTGAGCATAGGCATCTTCTCAATTGTTGCCATCTTTACCGCCATTGATGCCTTGCAGGAGAATGTCAGGCGTGGTTTTGATACTGTAGGAAGCGATATAGTGCAGGTAAGCCGCTGGCCCATGATGGGAGAGGATGAAGAGGGAAATGCAGACATAACCCAGGAGTTCAAATGGTGGGAATATATGCGCCGTCCCAACACATCATACGAGGATTACCGTTTCCTCTCCGCAAATTCCACCCTGGGAGAGGACATCAGCTTTTCAATATTCTCCAACCAGACAGCCCGCTACGGCCGCAGGTCCGTGGCAAATGCCTCAGTAGGGTGCATCACCCGTAATTTCAACTCCATAATGAAGTTTGAAGTGGCCAAGGGGCGCTATTTTACTCCCGACGAAGACAGCAAGGGAACCGCTGTGGCAGTCATAGGGCATGAAATGGCTGCATCCCTCTTTGAAGATGAGGAACCGGTTGGAAAAAGGCTGAAGGTGGGTACCACCACAGCCACAGTGATAGGTGTGATTGAGAAGCAGGGGGAGAGTATGGTGAGCATGGGAGACCTCGACTACAGCATATTTGTCCCGCTCAATTTCGGCCGCTATATGGTGAACCCCCGCTGGGCCGACAATTCCATCTATGCCCGTCCGAAGGCCGGCGTAGCGCAGCAGGAACTTGTGGATGAGCTCCGCATGCTCATGAGGGCCCACCGCCGTTTGGCTCCAGGACAGAAGAACAATTTTTCCATAAGCACCATGGGCTTCATTATGGAGAGCGTGCAGCAGGTATTCTCAATGATAAATGCGGTAGGCTGGGTGATAGCCGGCTTCTCGCTCCTGATAGGAGGCTTTGGGATTGCAAACATCATGTTTGTGAGCGTAAAGGAACGCACCAATATAATTGGTATACAGAAGGCCCTGGGAGCCAAAAAATATGTAATCATGCTCCAGTTCCTGGTAGAAGCCGCGGTACTTGCCGTGGCCGGAGGTATAATAGGAATCCTGCTGGTGCTCCTTGGGGTGTTGCTGATACCGGAAACGGAAAGCTTCACCCTCACCCTTTCGGCTGCAAACATCCTCTACGGAGTGGTGATAGCCTCAGTCATAGGCCTGCTGGCAGGTCTCATCCCGGCATGGTCTGCAGCAAGCCTCAACCCAGTGGATGCGATAAACAGCAAGTGATTCTTAGTGAAAACCGCCGTTGCCGGATTCCTTTTGCCTTCATTGTTTCTTGAGAAAAGAAATTGCTGATTTTAAAAAGAGCAATTATAGATTCAGAAAAAATATTCCCGTCATTCTTAACTTTTTCTTTTTCAGAAAAGGTTTTTCAAAAATAATTTGCAACTTGCAGGCAGTGGACATAAATTTTGAAACTATGGAGAACCGGTTAAATGATTTAGGGGAGATTGTAATTTTCAGTAATGAGAATGGTGAAATAGGTGTGCAGGTTGATGCAATTAATGAAACCATCTGGATGAATCAAAAGGGGATTGCGGAACTTTTCGGTATAGATGTTTCAGGTGTATCAAGGCATATTTCCAACATTTATGAATGTGGAGAATTAGAAAAGGATACGACAATTGCAAAAATTGCAAATCTCGTTCAGAATGGGTTTATGGGCACAATTTCTAAAGAAATAGAGTATTATAACCTTGATGTTATAATTGCTGTCGGGTACCGTGTAAACTCAAAACGTGCAACTCAATTCCGTATTTGGGCAACCAAGATATTAAGGCAATATCTGGTAAAAGGATTTGCATTGGATGATGAGAGATTTAAAAAAGGGAGGTCGCTTAATCATTTCAAGGAGCTGATAGAACGAATCCGTGCCATTAGGGTGTCGGAGAGATTCTTTTATCAGCAGATTAAGGATATTTATAAGTTGAGCGAAGATTATGATGCTAAAGATGAAGTTACAATAGAGTTCTTCAAGAAAATTCAGAACAAGCTGTTATGGGCAGTTAGCGGTAAAACGGCAGCAGAGCTTATTTATTATAGGTCAAATGCAGCATTGCCTTTAATGGGATTGACAACAACAGAAATAGAGGGTATTGTAAGAACTACTGATATTGGTATTGGTAAAAATTATCTTTCCGAAGAAGAGTTGTCATCTTTAAAACTTATCGTTGAACAATATCTGTCGTTTGCAGAATCCCAGGCTCAGGCCCATAGACCAATGTATATGCAGGACTGGATTACAAATCTGGACCTGATTCTACAAATGAATAGAAAAGAGATTCTTACGGGTGCGGGGAAAATATCGGCTGAACTTGCCAAGAAAAGAGTTCGTGAGGTGTTCGCTGACTATAAAGAAAAGATAAGAATAGAGGAGAAAATTAATAGTCTGAAAGAACTTGAGGCAGATTTGAGAAACATTAAAGGAAATACCTTGTAATTAAACAATTTAGGGGCACAAAATCGTGTGATTCTGTGCCCGTAGTGTAAAAATTCTTATGTTTGGGCAGGGAAATGCCCGTTTTTGTACCCAGAAGGATTATTCCTTTACGCAGCGGACAGAAAATCCTTTTGCGCAGGGCCAGAAAGTAGAGTTTACACTACCCATGTCGAGATCCAGATAAGATGCGCTCACACCAGCAAATTTTTGTGATGATGACCAATAACAACCCTGTTTGTTCCTCTCTTTGGCTATACCATCGGTATGTTCACGGTAGCCGGCAACTGGAAGAAAGATTCTTGGACCGGATTTTTTAGAAGTGTTTCCATAGAATCATGAACCTGTCACTCCATAATGTTTGTAGTCGTTCGGTGTTTTAATTTAGAATTTATATAAATTAGCTAAGCGCTTCTCATCTTGCCCTATTTTGCCAGTTACAAAAATAAAAATTTCTAAATAATTCCAATCAGTAGTTGAACTACTGTAAAAATAGTGTTAAACATGAGCCCC
>CAYYVA010000061.1:0-6337 GCA_964475015.1 uncultured Muribaculaceae bacterium | reverse complement strand
GGAAAAGTCGCCATCGCGTTTATAACGTTAATTTTTAACTACTGATTCAAATTAAAAATTGAAACTTATGCCTCTGTAGCGGTTTCATGGACGTAATTGACTAATTGATTGAAGAATAGAAACGGTTGCTTTATTATTTTATTAAGTGTAAAACTTTTTTAGAATAATTAACATAAACTTTTTGTGGTTTTGAGAGAAATGTTTATTATATTTGTTCGGAAGTGTAATTTTCCGTGAGTTTAAAGACCATTTAAAGTTAACATAATAACACACACAACTTAATTTTAGTATTATGAAAAAACTACTTTCATTAGTTTTGATTTGCGCAATGGGATTCGGTATGATCTCTTGCGTAGAGAGCGAGGAGTCTCAGTCAGTTGCTGATCTCCGTAACGCTAAAGCTGAGCAGCTTAAAGCTCTAACCAATTTGTATAACGCACAGGCTGAGGCTGCTTTGATTGTAGCACAAGCCGAGGCTGCATTGAAGGCTGCAGAGACAGCTTACAAAGAGAACCAGACAGAAGAGGCTAAAGCTAAATTTGCCATTGAGATTGAGAAAATCAAGGCACAGGCTGAGGCAGCTATCGCATTGGCAAAGAAGCAGATTGCAGAGTATGAGCAGGAGATACTTGCTGATGCAGAGCAGCATATCCAGGCTTTGTTGGCAAATTATAAGTCTGCTGTTGTTGAGTTGAACAATGCTAAACAAAGTCTAATTACCAAAAATTCAGAGCTGTGGTCATTGGAATATAGTATTATTGATGCGAGAAAAAATGCAGAGAATAATATAAAGAGCGAGCAGAAGAGTATTGATGGATGGAATGCTCGTTTGGAAATTTGGGAGAATACAGAATATCAGGCAAAAGATAAAGATGCTCTGTGGGCTGAGTACACAAAATTATTTGCAGAATGGTTTACTAAGGATGATTTGCACTGGAAGTCAGAAGTACATGCTAATGTAAGTAAATCATACACTGCCGCAGATGAAGCACTAAGAGATTTCTATGGTGAAATTGATGATCTGAACAGTGAGTTTGGCGATATGTTCGGTTTAACACCAGTAAAACAGCATTATAAAGTGTATAATGGTGATATGCAATGGTGGCTAGATCGATATTTAGCAGTTACCGCTGTATCATTGGACGAGAATGCACTTGATCAGGCTCAGAGATCATTGAATGATAATTATAACAGGATTGCCAAAGATCTTGGAACAGAGAGTGACAAGTACGATGCAGAGTCAAGTGAGAATTCATACTATGCAAGGTACAACTATGTGATGGAATTGATAGCTGAGCTCAAGACAGCTCTTCCTCTTGTAGATGCAGCAAAGAAAGCATATTTGGATGCATGTGATGCTAAAATCAAAGCAGATGAAGCTTATAACAAGGCTGTTCAGGAGCAGAATGATGCAAATGCGCTTCCAGAGGGAACTGATGCAGAGAAAGCAGCTAAGAAGACAGCTGTAGAGGCTGCCAAGAAGGCTGTAGAGGCAGCTCAGAAGGCACAGAAGAGTGCAGGTGAGGATTTGGCAAAGAAAGGTGTTGACTTGAACGCATACACTGATGACAATGCTGATGATAAGAAGGATGGTACTTTCAGGCAGCTTATGCAGGAGGCCTATGATTCTCCTATGGGATATTTCTATTGGTTAGGTTATTATGACGGATATGGATACCACAAAGATATTACCGACAAAGACGGAAAAGTAACAGGTCAAGAGTGGGTAACAGTATATGTTCCAGGTTGGAATGATGTGAAAGATATCACAGAGAGTGTTGAGAACAACGAGAACAACTGGATTAATGACTTAAATAATAAAGTTGCAAATCTTCAGAATGTTACCGAGTGGAAAGAGAATTGGGATCCTAAGGTTGCAGAGTTGAGGGAGTTTGTAGCAGCAAAAGCAGAGGAACTTAAGGAAGTAACAGAGCTGGTTGCAGTTTATGAAGCAGCTGTTGAAGCTGATGAAGCAGCAGAGAAGGAGATTGACGAGCTTTATGAGCAGTCTCAGGTGGTTCTCAAAATGTATAATGGTGTCTTTGATGTAGCGAGTGAGATTCAAATGCTTAAAGACTATGTGGCAAAAGCCGAGAAGAGGATTGAGCAATATCAGAGTAATATTGACAATGCTGAGTTCCAGATAGAGTTGAAGAAAGAGGAGATTGCACAGCTTGAGGCAGAGATTGAGATACTTGAGGCATTGGCAGAGAACGCCAAAGCGGCTCTTGATGCAGCAATTTCAGCACAGAACGCTGAGTAATTGATTACGGATTACAACAACACAAACAAACTGTTTAATTAAAAAACAGAGAGACAATGATTAAGAGACTATTAATATTATCTTGTGCTGTATTGTTGTGCATCTGTGGTTATGCTCAGGAGAATGGTCCTCAGAAAGGGGACATTACCGTGGCTGCAACTGTAGGCTACAACTCATTCGTGAGCCATAATGCCCCTGCAGTTACTACAAATGCCAGCTACAATGTTACAGCACTATCTACCGACTGGTTTGACAACAAACTGATGGTAGGTATAGACGGAAACTGGTTCTTCTCTGAAAAATGGTCTTTGCGTTTCGGTGGCGGTTTGGGATACACCAACTTCCCTGGCTATGCAGAAAAGATAGGAACATTTGATGAGGACAGTTTTGCGGGAGACGGCTCTGTGCCAACCTATGATGCGGTTGCAGAGGGCTATGCCTTCAAATACAACGTTTACGCAGGTTTTGACAGATATTTCAACCACAATGAGGTAAAGAACCTTTACTTCCACGTAGGTGTTCATGCAGGTGTGGCTTACAGCCTCAGCGAGCTTGACAGCGAGAAATATTCATCAACATCAATGGGCGTATCAGTAGGCGAGGCAGTAACTATGAGAGGCGCAATCAATGCAGGCGTTGACTACTACTTCCTCCCTGCAATGTTCGTAGGCCTTGAGGTGAACGCACTTCAGTATTCTTACAACATGACAACCATCAGACCACAGTCTGGTTTGTCAAACTTGAGTGCAGACAGCCACAACTTCGGTTTCCTGGCTGCCCCTACCCTCAAGATAGGTTTCAAGTTCTAGGAGCTGATTGACCATAAAATTTAAGGAGCTTCCCATTGCGGGGAGCTCCTCTTTTTATGCGGTTATCTTGTGATGTATCTTTCTATTGCTGCGGGGAAGTGTGCCTGCTCAAGGGTGTGGATCCTGGCGGCAACATCTTCAGGGGTGTCTGTGGGGTGGACAGGGCATTGGGCCTGGAAGAGGATTGTGCCGTTGTCATATTTTTCGTCCACAAGGTGTATTGTTATTCCCGACAATTTTTCCCCGGCCTCCACAACCGCCTTGTGCACATTCATGCCGTACATCCCTTTTCCGCCGAATTTGGGGAGGAGGGCAGGGTGGATGTTTATAATCCTCCCTTGGTACATTTCTGTGAGCTGCTGTGGGATCTTGAGGAGGTATCCGGCAAGTATCAGGTAGTCTATTGAGTTTTCCTGGAGGAGGCTGATGAGCTTCTCCAGGTTCCCGCAGGTGAGCTCTTCACGGGGCATAACTGCGGTGGGGACACCTGCTCGTGCGGCCCTTTCCAGAACGTATGCGTTTGGCTTGTTGCAGATTACAATTTTAACGGCGGCCGTTGTGCCGCCGTTGAAATGCCAGATTATATTTTCTGCGTTTGTGCCGCTTCCGGAGGCGAATATTGCAAGATTGACCATTACTTTAATCGTTTGATTGTGCAAAATTAACCAAAATTTAATTTTTTTATTAACTTTGCACTTTGTAGTAGGTGAAAATAACTAAAATTTATAAACTTATTTATTAACTAATTATTTTTTTAATCATGGCAGACATTACTTCTAAAGTTAAAGAGATCATCGTTGACAAATTGGGCGTTGATGCAGCTGAGGTTACACCAGAGGCTAGCTTTACTAAAGATTTAGGAGCTGATTCACTTGACACAGTAGAGCTTATCATGGAGTTCGAGAAAGCATTCGAGATCACTATTCCAGATGAGGCTGCAGAGAAAATTGCAACAGTAGGCGACGCAATCGCATATATTGAGGCTAACCAGAAATAATTTATCTTTAGGGAATCTATGGAGCTGAGAAGAGTTGTCATTACAGGTCTGGGCACTATTAATCCGTTAGGTAACAGTGTAGAGGAGTATTTTACTAATCTTAACAATGGCGTTAGCGGAGCAGGGCCCATTACAAGATTTGATGCTTCCCTTTTTAAGACCAGATTCGCTTGTGAGGTAAAGAATTTCAACCCTGCCGATTATGGCATAGACAGGAAAGAGGCCAGAAAAATGGACCGCTTTTCACAGTATGCTGCAGTTGCTGCCGATCAGGCGGTTGCGGACAGCAAGCTGGATCTTGAGTCTATTGACAAGAAGCGTGCAGGTGTTATAGTTGGTTCAGGAATAGGTGGAATAGAGACACTTACTGACGAGATTATGGGTTATTGCGAGGGAGGCAAAGTTCCTCGCTTTAACCCATTCCTTATTCCTAAAATGATTCCTGACATCATAGCGGGCCAGATTTCCATCAAGTATGGTTTCATGGGCCCTAACTATGCAACAGTTTCTGCGTGTGCATCTTCTGCACATGCCATGTCCAATGCCTTTGACATGATCAGGTTGAACAAGGCCGACATCATAATCACCGGAGGCTCTGAGGCAGGAGTGACTATTCCGAGTGTTGGCGGTTTCAACTCGGCACAGGCACTTTCAACCAATAACGATGAGTATGCTACAGCAAGCAGGCCATTTGACAGGACAAGAGACGGTTTTGTTATTGGCGAGGGTTGCGGTATCCTTGTTTTTGAGGAGTACGGGCATGCGGTTGCAAGGGGTGCAAAGATTTATGCAGAGGTTTTGGGTACAGGCATGTCGGCTGATGCCCACCATATAACAGCTCCTCATCCTGAGGGGGAAGGTGCCATGGAGGCAATGAGGCTTGCCCTTAAGGAGGCAGGTCTGAAACCTGAGGATGTGGATTATATCAATGTTCACGGAACATCTACGCCGCTTGGCGACATTGCAGAGCTGAAGGCAGTGAAGGAAGTGTTCGGAGAGCACGCATACAAGCTGAACATAAGCTCTACAAAATCTATGACAGGCCATCTTCTTGGTGGTGCCGGCGCAATTGAGACAATGGCATGCATTGATGCCATCTGCAATGGCATAATCCCTCCTACAATCAACTTCAAGGAGGAGGATCCTGAGATAGACTACAAATTGAACCTCACATTGAATAAAGCTCAGAAGAGGGAGGTTAATGTGGCAATGAACAATACATTCGGTTTTGGAGGCCACAACTCTTGTCTGGTTTTAGGAAAGGTAAGATAAAAGCACAGGCTTTTTGGAATTTATGGGAGGCAGTTGTCTTGGTGCAGCTGCCTCCTCTTCATCTCCACGGTACCGTCATTTCCATCTCTCCATGTCCAGCCTTATGAAGATGAACAGGAGTATTGTGAAGCTCCACAGTGATGAGCCTCCGTAGCTGAGCAGGGGCAGCGGGATACCTATTACCGGCACAAGCCCCATTGTCATGCCTATGTTTATGAATACGTGCATGAAGAAGCAGCATGCCACGCAGTAGCCGTAGATTCTTGTGAAGCTGTCCTTCTGCCTTTCACTGAGTATAATGAGTCTGGTGATGAGGAAGAGATATACTGCAATTATGGCTACAGAACCCACAAATCCCCACTCTTCCCCAACTGTGCAGAAGATGAAGTCAGTGCTCTGTTCAGGAACAAAGTTGAATTTGGTTTGAGTGCCGTCCAGAAATCCCTTGCCCCACAGGCCGCCTGAGCCTATGGCAATCTTGGACTGGTGTACATTGTATCCCGCCCCCATAAGGTCTTCAGTAATGCCCAGCAGGTTCTCAATCCTGGACCTCTGGTGGGGCTGAAGTATCTCCTGGAAGATGAATTCAACAGAAAATACAAGCGCAATTGAGCTGAGGAGGCTGAGGAAAAGCAGTTTTGTGCTTTTCCCTTTTCTTCCGCGGAACTTGTAGAGACAGAAGATTGCGAGGCCCAATGTTATGGCAACAGCAATGTATTCCGGGTTTATTCCGTCCAGCATTTCCAGATTCACCAGTGTATATATGTCAGGGAGGAACCACAACAGTGCTGCCACAGGCAACGCAACAAGCAGATGACGCATCAGCTTCCCGACAGACATTCCATTTATTGCCCCATGCAGCAGGAACAGGATTATTATTGCGGCAAGGGGTGATACGGCAAGTGTAACCACAAACAGGAGTATGGCCATGAGTCCGTACAGGATGAACCATCCGCTGAGCCCTTCCCTGTACAGGAGGAATATGAAGCCGCAATA
>CAYYVA010000060.1:0-6852 GCA_964475015.1 uncultured Muribaculaceae bacterium | reverse complement strand
TTCCTTCTCCCAAAATTTCAAACCATCAGTCGCATTTCATACTTGAATGTAAGGTTTGCGGGGCATGTTTTTTTGCTACCTTTGCACAATCCAATCCAAACTTCAAGAGAGCATGCAAAAAGTAAATTCTTTCATTATAGACCACAAGAAGCTGGTGCCGGGGATATATGAGTCACCGGTGAACGGCATATTTACATACGACATCCGCTTTGTGCGTCCGCAGGATGCGGCCCACAAGGGGCTGTTCATGGATCCGAAGGTTGCCCACACCCTGGAGCATTTCATGGCCCATTACCTGAGGACAATGACCCCGGAAGAATTCTCGGCCACCGTATTGTATGTAGGCCCCATGGGATGCCTTACCGGATTCTACCTGCTCACTTCAAAGTCCTATACAGCCGGGTTCCTTAGGGAAATGATGCTCGGGTGCATGGAGTATATCCTGGGAGAAGAAGTCATTCCCGGCGCATCTGAGCTTACCTGCGGCAATTGGGAGTATTTTAACCTGCAGGAAGCCAAGATGTTCATCAGGGAGGTTATTATACCTAACTTCACTTCAGGGGATTTCTGCAGCGAGTACCCATACTGCCAGGAGCAGTAAAAACTACTTCCCTTTCTCCACCTGCTCGAACATGGAGATGTCTGATGCGGAGGCAGGGAACCACCCTGTCACCTTTTCCCTGGCCTGCCTCTTTACCTCAGGGGTTATGTTCCTCACTACTTTTGAGATGGCCCAGGCAAGGGCTGCAAAATCGTCGGTGAAGCCTGCAAAAGGGAGAAAGTCATGGATGAAGTCGAACGGGAGGATGAAGTACCCCAAGGCTCCATAGATGATGCCTTTATCCTTGGTGGAGATTGTGGGGCTGTTCAAGGCATAATATAGCAGCATCACGGCATATACCACCTTGAGCCCGGCCTTGCGTGCCACTTTGGCAAGCTTGTCGGCAAGCCCCTTCTCAGAGTATTTTACCTGTGATTTCTCAATTATTACAGGCAGTTCCGCATTGAACTCTTCCTGTGTTTTTCCCATGTTTTTCATACGCTCCCTTTTTGGTCTGCCGCAACTGCCTCTTCGCCACAAGGGAAGATTCCACGCAACGGTTCAAAACAATGCGTTCCCTCCCCCAATCCGAACTCCGCAGAGTGCAGGTCATATATATTCCGGGCAATATGCCCCATTGTCATTCTCAAGTTTATCTCTACTGCAGGATTATAGAACAGCTGCTCCCCCTCCTGCCGCCTGCAGATGAACTGGTCAACCCCCACAAATCCCCTCAGGCCATCCTTCCCCTGCGGGTCACTCTCCTTCAGTTCCATTCCCTGCTGCACTCTCTCCTGCGGAGCACTTCCCTGCGGGGCACTTCCCTGCGGATCATCCTCCTGCTGTCCCCTTCCCTGCAGTTTCCCCTTCAAAAATCTTTCCACACCGCAACGCACCCGTTCCAGCATCTCCCCCGGAATCCACTGCAGCAGGAAATTCTCCATATACTCATTGGAAGCCAGCAGGTTTCCCCTGTATGCACCATTGGAGGCATAAAACAGCGAATACCCCATGAAACGGACCTCAACATCCCTTGCCCCACAATCTCCGGCAACCGCACTATCCGCATCTGCGGCAGCCTGCTGCGCCCCATACTCAAACAGCATTGCCAGCTCCTGCACCACCTCCAGCCTCTCCTCCACAACCACTGCCCCCTGCCTCTCCAGCACCCTCCTGCACCAGCCACGGTCACTCTCGGTAAGCTTCCCGGTCACAAACCTTATCCCTTTTCCACTTCCCGACAAAGGTGCCTTCAGCACCACTCTCCCCCTCTCCTCCAGAAATGCCTCAATCTCACCCAGGCTCCGTGCCACAACCCTGTAATCCGGAGTCAGCATCCTGCATACCCGGGGTTGGGATAAATCACACGCCTCTCTCCCGTAAAGCCTCTCCAGCAGCTCCACCGCCGCCTCCCTGCGGGAGTTCCGGCGGAGCATATCCAGTACAGAATCATCGGGAAGCAGATGTGCCGGCACCCCCTCCTGCTGCAGCCTCTTCCTCAGTACCCGGTTCCACCCCCACGGAACAATCTCCCCTCCTTGCCCCATAAACCTTTCAATCCACCGGCACTGCTCCCCAAACTCCACAGCAGAAGCGGGCGGGATATAATCCTCCCTGCCATCTGCAAGGCACAAGTCGTGCTCCGGATTGAAAATACACCTGGTCATACTGCTACAAATTTACACATAAAATATTTATCGTTGTCCTTTTGTACAATTACATGAATTACAATAAGTTAGAGAACAAGCTATTTCAAAATATAAAAATTTCAGAAATCTATACCATTGAGATTCAGTCTATTGTACAAAAGGACAACGATAAAAAAATTACATACCTTTGCGCAGACCTAAAAAACGCACACAATGCTTACCGGAACAACACTTATAGTAGTTTTTGCACTTGCAATAGTACTTCTTATCGTTTCAATTTCAAAGTGGGGCGCACATCCGTTCCTGGCCATAATGGGAATATCATTGATGCTGGCAGTAGGGATAGGGATTCCACTGGACACAATTCCAACAACAATAGGCAAGGGATTCTCATCTATTTTCACAAGCATTGGAATAGTGATAATCCTAGGAACTATAATTGGGCTTATCCTGGAGAAGACCGGAGCGGCAAAAAGACTGGCCGATGCAATAATCCGCTTAATTGGGGCATTGTTCATATAGCCCCAATTGATGTGAAGTCACAGGGGCAGGGCTAGGGCTATCTTGCAACCCATCCGTAAAGGACCCCGTAGGCCAGCAGAACTGTCTTGCGAAGCTTTATCCAGTGAATTTTATCCGGAGTGTCACCAGGCTTGTGGTAATCTTCATGCATTTCATCTTCCATCCAGGCTACAAACGGAATGTTGTGTGCCGAGAAAGGGGCATAGTCGGAACCGCCCTTGCCGTCCCCGAACCTCTGGTCATAGAGGACGGTAAAAGGCTGCGCTATTGATTCCAGCGCCTCAACACACCCGTCCTTGAGGTATGGGAAGTTATCATTCCATGCAAAAGTTACGGCAGGAGCATCTGCATTGGCGGTACGCCCCACCATGTCAAAGTTCATGTAACGGCAGATGGAATCTGCGGCACCCTTCTTTGCATACCAGTCGGCCACAAAATATTTTGAGCCCAGAAGGCCTTTCTCCTCACCGTCCCAGGCACAGAAAAGGATTGTATATTCAGGGGTGATGCCAGATGCCTTCATCATTTTTGCAAGCGAAAGGAGCGCTACCACTCCTGATGCATTGTCATCCGCACCGGGATGTATTCCAATCCCCTTCTTCTTGCCCAGATGGTCATAATGGGCACCTACAACCACCAGCTTCTCTGAAGACGTCCCTTCAAGGCGGGCTATCAGGTTTGTCATGGTTTCGGGATATGTCTTGCCGGGTTTCGGACCGCCTATCAGGGCAGAGAGGGATTCTGCAGTAATATCTTGCCTTTCAACTTCATATCCGCTCTTCTCAAACTCGGCTGCGATGTACTCCATTGCCTTGCGGCACTCCTTTGTGCCGGCCTCACGCCCCTTAAGCTTCTTGTCTGCAAGGAAATTTATCACCTCCTGTGCATATTTGTTGCTGTATATTCCAAATTCATCTGTAAAATTCTTCCTACCGTTCTCCTGTGCATGGAGGGAGAGGGCTGCAAAAAGCAGAATTGCTGTAAAAATTGTTCTCATCATGCCGTTTTTTAAGTGACACAAATTTAATTAAAAAATCCCCACAAAGGCAAAACAGCTTTTTAGTTGTATGATATTTGGGAATTTGCTAATTTTGTTGGTTATTAAATGATAAAAGGATGAAAAGATTATTTGTTTCCCTATTGTTCTGCATTGCCGGCATCACTTGCTTTGCCCAGACACTAACATTTGATTCCCCTAACGAAGAGAGCCAGAGGATTCTGGACAGCGTAAGGTTTGTCCTTCCGGAATTTGCATCGGGAATAGTGATATTCAATGACGGTACCCAATCAAACGGAGCCCTCAACATCAATACAATGACACAGTGTGTCCATTTCATAGATCCGGAGGGGAATGACCTGGCACTGGTGAACAATGACCAGGTAAGCAAGGTGTTCATCAAGAACCGCCTCTTCCTGAACAGCCGCTACGGATACATTGAGGTGTACGAGACCACTGATGACGTATTTATGGGGGAGCTCAGAAGCGTGAACTTCATTTCTGAGGCAAAGGAAGGTGCGTTCGGCTCAAAATCCCAGACAACTTCAATACAGACACTCACCCACGTGCAGACCAATGCAGGATATATGGTTGAGTTTGAAAAACAGAGGAACAGCCCGTATTCATACAAGAAAATCCCTTACCTGCACCGCAAGGGGTCATTTGTACAGGCTACCAAAAAGGCCTTCCAGAGATATTTCCCAAGCAAGAAGGAGTTCATTGAGCAATATGTGGACGAGCATGACCTCCGCATGAACCGTGTTGACCACGCAAGAGAACTGTTCAAGGCAGTAAGCAAATAAAACAGGAAAAAAGGATGAAAGAACTGGAAATATTATTTGAAGAATATACAAAACAGAAGCCTGACAGCATCTATGAGCTCCCTTCAAGCGGCAGCAACAGGAGATACTTCAGGATATCGGGAAGCGGTATGTCCCTGATTGGGGCAAAAGGGCTTGATGTAGCGGAGAACCTCGCCTTCATGGAGATTTCCAAGCACTTCAAGCTGAAAGGGCTTCCTGTTCCACAGGTCTTGTGCGCCAGCAAGGACAACATGTTCTACCTGCAGGAGGATTTGGGGGATATCACCCTGTTCAACACAATCCGGCAGGGAAGGGAGACCAGCAATTTTTCTCCCGACGAAGTGGCGCTCCTCAAGAAGACCATAGCCACACTCCCCAAACTCCAGTTTGAGGGGGGCAAGGGGCTTGACTACAACATCTGTTTCCCGCAGCCTGAATTTGACGAGCGCAATGTGTGGTTCGACTGCAACTACTTCAAATACTGTTTCCTGAAGACTACCGGAATAGAGTTCAGCGAGATAAAGCTCCATGACGACCTCACAAAAATGGCGGCGGACCTGCTGGAGGACGGCAATGAGGAGACTTTCATGTACCGTGATTTCCAGGCAAGGAATGTGATGCTGGTGGATGGGAATCCGTATTTCATAGATTTCCAGGGAGGAAGGAAAGGACCTCTCTATTATGACCTTGCATCTTTCGTTTGGCAGGCAAAGGCCAACTACCCCACCTCACTCAAGGAAGAGCTGATAGAGACATACAGGGAAGCCCTGAAAAAATATGTGGACATCCCTGAAGAGACATTCTACAGGAAACTCCGCCTGTTTGTGCTGTTCCGCACAATGCAGGTGCTGGGAGCATACGGCTTCAGGGGATATTTTGAGAAGAAGCCGCACTTCCTGCAGAGCGTTCCGTTTGCAATAGACAACCTCCGCAAGCTTATACAGGAACAGCCGTTTGACGAGTACCCTTACATCCAGAAGCTGCTGGAAGAGCTCACTACCATGCGCCAGTTCTCAGACCTGAGGGTGGAGCGCAAGCTTGAGGTAAGGATCTTCAGCTTCTCATACAAGAAGGGTATCCCGGTGGATACCAGCGGCAACGGAGGCGGCTATGTATTTGACTGCCGTGCAATAAACAACCCGGGGAAATATGACCACTTCAAGCACTTCACAGGGCTTGACAAGGAGGTGATTGAGTTCCTTGAGAACGACGGAGAGGTCACAAAATTCCTCGCCCATGTATATGACCTTGCAGATGCCCACGTTACCAGATATATGGAACGCAAGTTCACCAACCTGATGTTCAGCTTCGGGTGTACAGGCGGGCAGCACCGCTCGGTATATTGTGCGCAGCACCTTGCCGAGTACCTTGCAAAGAAATACAACATTACAGTAATAGTTTACCATAGGGAACAGGATATAAGACAGGAATTCTGATATGAGGGCCATGATTTTTGCAGCAGGTTTGGGCACAAGGCTCAAGCCCATCACGGACACAATGCCCAAGGCACTTGTGCCGGTTGGCACGCAGCCGCTGCTGGGTCACCTCATAGGGAAGCTCAAGAAGGCAGGATATGATGAGGTTGTGATAAATGTGCACCACTTTGCCCAGATGATAAGGGACTATGTGGCACAGAATGACAACTTTGGCATGAAGGTCTTCTTCTCCGACGAAACCGACCTCCTCAGGGAGACAGGAGGGGGAATCCGCCATGCAGCGGCATCCCTGAACGACGGGGAACCTTTCCTGGTACACAATGTGGATATCCTTTCCAACCTGGACCTCGAGGTATTTTACGAGGCCCATATGGCAGAATCAATCTCCCTGGACACCCCGCTTGCCACCCTGCTGGTAAGTGAGAGGGAGACTTCAAGGTATTTCCTCTTTGATACGGAAAACAACCTTGTGGGGTGGATGAACAGATCGTCGGGAGAAGTGAAATCCCCTTTCCAGGAGCTAAGGAGGGAGCCTTCCGGTGATTTCAACTGGGAACAGTTCTTGCAGGAACATTCCCTCAGGAAATATGCTTTTGCCGGGACGCACGTGGTTTCGCCGGAGGTGTTCAGGCTTATGCAGGAGTGGCCCGAAAAGTTCTCCATTGTGGATTTTTATCTGCAGATGGCAGACAAATACATCATCAAGGGCTATGTCAAGGATGATTTAAGGATGGTGGATGTAGGGAAACTGGATTCACTGAAAGAGGCTGAGGAATTTTTGAATGATGAAAATGTTTAGGAAAAGAATATCATTGCTTCTGGCGCTGCTACTTTGTGCTGCGGGAGCATACGCACAGGTTCCGGATACACTGGGAACTGCCATGGATTCGTTGGGTGTTGCCGC
>CAYYVA010000059.1:0-7068 GCA_964475015.1 uncultured Muribaculaceae bacterium | reverse complement strand
CCGCTTTTCTTGTAGCCCCAACAGGACTCGAACCTGTATTTAAAGTTTAGGAAACTTTCGTTCTATCCCTTGAACTATAGGGCCGGGTATGCAATCCCGCTTTGGGACTGCAAATATAGTAAAAATTTTAATATGCCCAACGATAAAGTATAGATCCCCATGTAAATCCTGCACCAAAAGCAGAGAAAATTAGGGTATCACCCTTCTTGAACTTATCCCTGAAGTCCCACAAAGCCAATGGAATAGATGTTCCGGCTGTGTTTCCGAACTTTTCAATGTCAATCAGAATTTTTTCTGTAGAAAGTCCCATTCTCCTTCCGGTTGCGTCAATTATACGGAGGTTTGCCTGGTGAGGGATCAGGTAAGCGATGTCATCAGCAGTGAGGTTGTGCTTCTGCATCATCTCTACAGATACGTCTGCCATCCTTGAAACTGCATATTTGAACACATGCTGGCCATCCTGGTGGATATAGTGGAGCTTCTTGTCAACTGTCTCGTGTGTAGGAGGGTACAATGAACCGCCGGCAGTCTGGTAGAGGTAGTGGCGGCCTACACCGTCTACATGCATCAATGCATCCTGGAAGCCGAGAGCTGGATCCTCAGAAGGCTCAATCAGCATTGCAACCGCAGCATCACCGAACAACGGGCATGTGGTCCTGTCTTCGTAGTTGGTCATACCGCTCATACGCTCGCCGCAAACAAGTACAGCTTTCTTGTATCTGCCGCTCTCAATGAAGTTTGCAACTGTGTAGAAGCTGAACAGGAATCCGCAGCAGCCTGCATTTATATCATAACCCCAGGCATTGAGGATACCGCATTTGTCGCTGATGATGTTTGCTGTTGCAGGGAAGAGCATATCAGGGCTCACTGTTGCACAGATGAGCAGGTCAATCTCGTCGGGAGAAGTGCCTGTGCTCTCAAGGAGCTTCTTTACTGCCTGCTCACCCATGTAGGATGTACCAAGGCCGTCCTCTTTCAGGATTCTTCTCTCTTTGATGCCCACACGGCTCATAATCCACTCGTCCGAAGTGTCCACCATTGTGGCAAGCTCATCGTTTGTCAAGACATAATCAGGCAAATAAGCTTCAATACCTGTAATAATCGCTTTCTTGTTTGTCATTATGTGTGTAGTATTTAAGTTTCATCAGACATTGGCAAGCATCGCCTCCTTGAACTTCTCAATGAGCCCGTGCCTTACCACCATTTCCCCTTGCAGTATCATGTTCTTGATTGCCAGAGGGGTTGAAACGCCATGTCCGATAATCACCGGTGCAGTAACGCCCAAAACGGGTGTACCGCCGTAGGTTTCGTAATTGAATCTGTTGAAGAACGGATGCTTCACCCCCAATTTTGCCACCAGCTCATACATCCCCTCAGCCTGCTTGAGGCAGACATTCCCCACAAAGCCGTCTGTAACAAGGACATCCGCAATGCCTCCGCTGAAGAGCATATTGGCTTCCATATTCCCGACAAAATTGAAATCGGTAGAGTCACTCATTATCCTGTAGGCCTCCTGAGTGGTGACATTACCTTTTTCAGCCTCCGCACCTATGTTCAGCAGTGCCACTCTGGGATTCTCTATATCCATCATTGCCTTGGCATAGATGGAACCCATTATGGCAAACTGGTACAATACATCAGCCCTTGGATCCGCATTGAACCCCACATCCAGCAGGAGCATGTTCCTGCCGTCTGCCAGAGGTATCTGGGCCGGAATACAAGGTCTGATTATACCAGGGATGTTATTGAGCACCTGAACGGAACCTGCAAGCATGGCACCTGTGTTCCCGGCACTTGCAAGGACATCTATCTTACCCTCTGCCAGGAGGTTGAAGCCGCGCACAAGACTGCTCTGCTTCTTCTTGAGGAAGGCCTTCACAGGGTGCTCCCCCATCTCTATGGTTTCGGGTGCGTGTTCAATAACAAAATTACCGGAGTCTATGCCATAATGCTGACAGACCTCGGTAATCTTTTTCTCATCTCCAATAAGAAAAATTCTTGAATCGGCACCAATTTGGGAATAGGCTTCTATAGCCCCCAATATAACATTGTTGGGGGCAAAGTCTCCTCCCATTGCATCAATGCCAATCCTTATCATAGAGAAGTGCGCAATTACGCGTTGTTCTTCTCAATGATAAGACGACCACGGTAGTAACCGCACTCTGGGCAAACGTGGTGATACATTACAGTTGCACCACAGTTTGAACAAGTTGCCAATGTAGGAACTACTGCCTTGTCGTGAGTTCTACGCTTGTTTCTGCGCTGTTTTGAAATTTTGTGCTTTGGATGTGCCATTTCTAACTATTTTTAATTTGTTATATCTTTCCGTTAATTAGTTCTTCTTGTCAAGCAGCCCCTTGAGCGCCCCGAAAGGTGAATTCACCTGAGTTTCCGCCCCGGACCCGCTTCCGTTCACATTTCCCAGCCTCTCAATCATCTCCCTGTTGCACTCCCCTTCCGGATGAACCTTCTGGAGCGGCAGGTTAAGGCAGACATAATCATAAAGGAACTGCGAAAGGTCAAGTTCCGAATCTGCCGGATCCATTATGATGAACTCATCCCCCTCATCATCCTCAACCGAGCTTGAGAACTTTACCGCCATTGAACACTCAAAATCCATTGGGATCTCCACATCATCAAGGCACCTGTCACACTCAACGGTTACAGTCCCCTCTATGTATGCGGAAACGTTCATCCACCCGCTACCCTTCTCCAGTTCAACATCCGCCTCAAGTGAAGCGTCAAGTATCTGGGAATTGCCGTAATCCTTAAAAAAGGAACCGCATATCGGAAAACCGTACTGGTGTTTTCCAATCTGCAATCCTTTGATTTGAATTATAAAATCCTTATTCCCAGCCATCTCTACTGCCCTCAACTTAAGAGCGTGCAAAGGTAGTAATTTTTTTTGTTAAAACAAAGCCCAAAACTAAAGGGCGTTGTTCTTCCTCCTCTTGCGCTCGGTCTCGTCGAGATAAATTTTCCTTATCCTCATGAATTTTGGTGTCACCTCCACCAGCTCATCCTCCTGGATGTACTCCAGCATCTCCTCAAGGGAGAACTGCAATGGTGGCGGAAGAACCGCCTTCTCATCTGTACCTGAAGCCCTTACGTTTGTAAGCTTCTTGGTCTTGCAGATATTTATGTTAAGGTCATCCACCCTTGAGTGCTCACCCACCACCTGTCCTGCATAAATCTCCTCACCGGGATAAATTATGAACTTACCCCTGTCCTGAAGCTTGTCCATCGCATACGCAACTGCAGTACCGGTCTCAATTGCCACAAGGGAACCGTTGTTCCTCTTCTCAATCTCACCTTTGTATGGCTCGTACCCCTTGAACCTGTGGGCCACCACAGCCTCACCTGCAGTAGCGGTAAGGAGATTGCTCCTCAAGCCTATGATACCCCTTGAAGGGATGTCAAAATCAAGGTGTACGCGGTCTTCCCTGTGTTCCATGTGCAACAGGGCACCTTTCCTGCGGGTAGTGAGCTCAATTGCCGCACCAACCTTATCCTCAGGAAGATCTATGGTAAGATGCTCTACAGGCTCGCACCTCACGCCGTTTATGTTCTTGTCAATTACCTTAGGCTGTCCCACCTGGAGCTCAAACCCTTCCCTCCTCATGGTCTCAATCAATACGCTCAAATGGAGCACACCACGGCCGTACACTATGAATGAATCGGCTGTCTGCCCGTCCTTCACCCTCAGTGCAAGGTTCTTCTCAAGCTCCTTCTCAAGGCGCTCCTTAAGATGTCGGGAAGTAACAAATTTTCCGTCCCTTCCGAAGAATGGGGAATCATTGATACAGAAAAGCATGCTCATGGTAGGCTCATCAACCGAGATTGGAGGAAGTGCCTCAGGGTTCTCATAATCAGCAATTGTATCACCAATCTCAAATCCCTCAACACCCACAACGGCACAGATGTCACCGCTGTGCACCTCTTCAACCTTTGTCTTGCCAAGGCCGTCAAACACCATAAGCTCCTTTATGCGGCTCTTCTCAAAAGTGCCGTCCCTCTTGCACAGGGTAATTGGCTGGTTTGCCTTCAGGGTACCCCTCTTTATCCTCCCGACAGCAATACGCCCTACATACGGAGAGTATTCCAGTGAAGAGATCAGCATCTGGCAGGTTCCCTCCTCATGCTCAGGGGCAGGAATCTCCTCCAGAATGGTATCCAGCAGCGCAGTGATATCTGTGGTTGGCTTTCTCCAGTCCTTTGACATCCAGCCCTGCTTGGCACTGCCGAAGAGGGTCTTGAAATCAAGCTGCTCCTCAGTGGCATTGAGGGAGAACATCAGGTCGAACACCTGCTCGTTCACCTCATCAGGTCTGCAGTTCTGCTTGTCAACCTTGTTCACAACCACAACCGGCTTCTTGCCCATCTCAATGGCCTTCTGGAGCACAAACCTTGTCTGCGGCATTGTCCCCTCAAAGGCATCCACAAGCAGAAGCACACCGTCCGCCATGTTGAGCACCCTCTCAACCTCACCACCGAAATCGGCGTGGCCCGGAGTGTCTATGATGTTGATTTTATATCCCTTATACGGTACACTCACATTCTTTGCAAGAATTGTGATACCCCTTTCCCTTTCCAGATCATTATTGTCCAGAATAAGCTCACCGCTCTTCTCGGCATTCCTTGTGATTTTTGCCTGAAGGATCATCTTGTCCACAATGGTAGTCTTACCGTGGTCAACGTGAGCAATAATAGCTATATTTCTAATGTTTTGCATAATCAAGGTGCAAAAGTATAAATAATGGGGAAAAAGTTGTTAAAATGTTGTTAACTTTTTTTTCTGCATATTGCTGTTTTTTCAAAATTATAATAGTTTTGCACATCAAAAATTGCAGCAGGGCAATGTTTTTGCCGTCTGCTGCCGGTGGAGGAGAACTTTTATTTAAACATACGTATATGAAACAGGACATGATTGTTATTTTGGATTTGGGAAGCCACGAGAATACAGTGGTTGCCAGAGCCATCCGTGCATTGGGCGTTTACAGCGAGATTTATCCGCACGACATCACTGCGCAAGAGTTGAAGGCACTGCCTAACGTTAAGGGTATCATTATAAACGGTGGTCCTAACAATGTCATAGACGGAGTTGAGATAGACGTTAATTCTGAGATATATGAAGCAGGGTTCCCTGTTATGGCTGCCGGCCATGCAAAAGCCCTGTGCGATGTGAAGCTCCCTCAGTTCGGCAACGATGAGGAGGCTGTGAAGGAGGCTGTAAAATCTTTTGTATTTGACACCTGCAAGGCTGAGACAAACTGGAACATGACAAACTTCGTGAATGACCAGGTTGAGCTCATCAGGAAACAGGTTGGTGACAGGAAAGTGCTGCTTGCCCTGTCGGGAGGAGTGGACAGCTCTGTTGTTGCTGCACTGCTTCTGAAGGCTATTGGTGACAATCTTGTTTGTGTGCACGTGAACCATGGCCTCATGAGGAAAGGCGAGAGCGAGAATGTTGTTGAGGTGTTCAGGAACCAGTTGTGCGCAAACCTTGTGTATGTGGATGCTACAGACCGTTTCCTTGACAAGCTTGCAGGGGTTGCTGACCCTGAGCAGAAACGCAAGATCATTGGCGGAGAGTTCATCAGAGTGTTTGAGGAAGAGGCCCGCAAGCTGGACGGCATTGATTTCCTCGGCCAGGGAACAATCTACCCTGATATCGTTGAGAGCGGTACAAAGACTGCCAAGATAGTGAAATCACACCACAACGTGGGCGGTCTTCCTGAAGATATGAAATTTGAGCTGGTTGAGCCTATCAAGCAGCTGTTCAAGGACGAGGTACGCGCCTGCGGTCTTGAGCTGGGCCTTCCATACGAGATGGTTTACCGCCAGCCGTTCCCAGGCCCTGGTTTGGGTGTAAGGTGCTTGGGCGCTATCACCAGAGACCGTCTTGAGGCTCTCCGTGAATCAGATGCCATCTTGCGTGAAGAGTTTGCAAAATGCGGCCTCGACAAGAAAGTATGGCAGTACTTCACCGTAGTTCCTGACTTCAAGTCTGTAGGTGTAAGGGACAATGCCCGTTCATACGACTGGCCTGTAATCATCCGCGCCGTGAACACCGTGGATGCCATGACCGCCACCATTGAGCAGATTGACTGGCCAATCCTCATGAAGATCACAGACAGGATCCTTGCCGAGGTGAAGACCGTCAACCGCGTATGCTACGACATGTCACCGAAGCCAAGCGCTACAATTGAGTGGGAGTAATTTACTTACCCCGTGCATATAGCCGGAACGGACGCACCGTTCCGGCTTTTTTGTTGCCTGCACCCCGGCGGGAGGCGGGATTCGGTGGTCCAGAGGGCATTTCCCTTCGTCGGGAAGCTTGTGGCGGAGTTCCTGCAATTGACCTTCCATAGAGAAATACTCTGTAGAGCACGGAGCAGCCTTCGGCTTGGATGGTGCGACAAAATTGCTGCACCATCCATAAAAATACCTCATATAGCACACAAATCAGGTATTGGCATGGAGGGTATTTTGCAGGAACTATTACTACGAATTTTTCTGCAACTCAGATAGTTATATTAGACAAAATTTATTACCTTTGTTTTCAGAGCAGCCATAAGAGGCGCTGGAAACGAAGATGAAGATAAATGATGACTTGCTCAGGCAGATGGAGTCTGACCTCTCAATCAATGCTCCCTTTATCAAGGGTAAGGATAATCCAATCAGGAATTGTTGGCATTTTTGCACTGACGGTAATTCTATTGACAGAATCTTTGATGACAGATACGATTTCCAAAAGGGGATGAATAGAATATTTGTAGTTTGGCGCAAATACAAAATAACTATTCTGGCATTTTGCCTTATGGATACCCATGTCCATTTTATTCTGTATGGAACTTATGAAGAATGCAATAAGTTTATCCATGATTATCTGAAGCTCACATCTATGCATATCACCAAGAGGCATAAAGAACAGAAAAAACTACTGAGAATACCTGTAAGCCATCAATTGATTGATAACGAATTCTATTTAAAGAATGCTATCTGTTATGTAATTATTTGAATCAGTAGTTAAAAATTAACGTTATAAACGCGATGGCGACTTTTCCC
>CAYYVA010000058.1:0-7532 GCA_964475015.1 uncultured Muribaculaceae bacterium | reverse complement strand
TATAGTGGCACATTTGAGTGATAGACAAATTTACAAAAATTCTCAGGATTTCCCCACAATCCCCTCCTTCACCTCCGTCAGAGTCCTTAGCATCATTTTGGTCAGTTCTTGCAGGTCATGCATCAGTTTATATCTGTAGTCATCGGGACCATATGGCTTTTGGGCATTGAATTTTCTTACCAGTTGATTGTAATTTACACCCACCTTATTAACCTCCATGATTAGAGCTCTGAGAACGGTAATTATATTCTCATCATGCAGTTTTACCCGCACTGTTCGCTCTTTTCCTCTAAATACTTTATACCTGATTGTGATTCTCCTTTATTCGTGCACCAAATTCTCTAAAATCCATATATCCTCCTCTTTGTTCAACATCGTTAATTGCCGCAAAATTTATGTCTGAAAAGATCCGTGCAACCACGTAATGACCTGTGTAACAGAAAATAATATTTGCCTCCTTTTTATCTCCATAGAGCTACACAGAACTACACATTGGGGTATTTTTGATACGGCAATTTGGCAGAAATGCCACCTTGACCCAATCTCCCCTGTGAACTTTTACCAATAGAAATTTCGTTGTTTATAGACAATAACATCAGAGAAAGAGGGGATTTTGTTGCCCATAGACAACAAAAAGGGCTGGAACTCATCCAACCCTCTACTGAAATATTTTATTTTTCAAAATGCAACTGTACTCATATATTTAAGCATGCTATCCATACTATCAAAATTGATTACTTCAGCTGTTGCATTAACCGTCCTGTTCTTTGCTCTTGTTTGCGTATTGCTAACAGAATTAAGCATTATTTGTATATCCTCAGGAACATTATCAATTTCCACCTTGAAAGGCAAATTTGAAGTTTCCTTTATGAATAAATTGTAGAATTCATCAATAAAGCTCCTGGTTGCAAACTTGACATTCTGAAAATCTATCACAACCTCTTGCTCATCACAATTCTGCACATACAATAGCAAATCATGAGCTCTTGACCTAGATTTCAAATCTTGTGACAAAAGTCTTGTAATATCAATTGTTATCATAGCTTCCTCCTTTTACTCAATGTATTTAATATAATCAAACTGTGATACTTGGTACGGTATTCTAAGCGCAACAATTGTACCATCCCATCTCAATCCTTCCGGAAGAGTAAAGAATTGATTAATCGTCTTACTCTTCATATATATAGCACTTCCAGACATAATCATATATTGGCCACCCAAACCCTTTATCAGCATCTTTTTAGAAGTGTAAATACCGTAGCCTCTATTTTCAGCATCTGGTAAGTTCTTACTTGAGATCTGCCTATTTGCGGCCTTAATAGCCTCCAGATCATTCTCTATAAATTTATCTTCCAATTTTTGATAGCTACCCAACAATGTGACACCGCTGTCCGCTATACATATATCCAAATATCCTTTATTTTTATAAGCCTGACAGAATAAAAAGCCTCTATCAGTCTCTGAATGTTCAGTGATGTTATCAATTGTTTCACCTAACATATACTTTATACCATATGCAACATTGTTAGGTATATTCAACTGCCTTATTATTAATTCTTCAACTGCAGAAAGAATACCTTCTTTGTCATCATTATTCCTGTTGGCAGGGAAATTAATAACCGGAATATATGTTCTCTTGGAGTATCCTTCCATTATAGCAAGAAACTCACTATTTCTCAATTCATCAGGTTTTATTCCACCATCCATATGAATAGCTTTCATATACTCGGTCATGTGCTCAAAGACTATCTCTTTTCCACTCTTTTTAGCATAAATTAAGAGTGAGAGCACAAAAACTGGAGAAATAAAATCCGTTTTGGAAAAATCAATAACAACCCTATCATCTCCAGACTTTTCAATCTTAGACATGATTCGCAACATAGGAATAAGACCGTTCATTAAACGGTCATCCTGAACATTTATGTTGTCATTAATAATCATGGTGTCAAATTTAGACAAAACTGAATAAAACTCAAAATCATTTAGTTCCACTATTACAGTATCCCCATCAAATCCTTTTTCATCTGCTCATCAATTTCCTATAGTGCGATAAGTTTTGCTGCTTTCTTTGTAGCCGCATAATCAATGCAACCCTATATTTAATAAATTAAAGTACTTACACAACATACATATTTTAAAAAGTATAGCTTAATTATTATATTGCGCCGTGACATTTTTTATACTTTAAACCACTTCCACAATAACACAAATCATTTCGTCCTGGTTTTTTGTTACATAAAACTGTAGTGTATTTTTCTAGTGAAACATATTCCGTACAAGCCCATTCTAAATCAGAATCATATTTCCAGGTGGAATCTAAATATAGCAATGCATCTACTATTGAATTACTCCACACATTTGCTCATAATGACAACCATTTATCTGCTCTTGCTTGATACTTTTTAATTGCACATACGCATTCCACTTCTTTGAAAAGACTTAATGGGTCCAATAAACCATTAAATATGTTATATTTGTATTATTAAGCAATTAAGAATGACCAGCAGAGAAATACTCAAATATTGCTACTTCTACAAAGGTGAGGTAATTATGCCTGCATCCCTTGAACACACTAATGCCGGTAAGTTGTGGATTGCAGAGAAAAAGGTTTGCGATGAATTCTACGATCTTGTGGGATATGAGAGTCCTCATAAAGATATTGCAAATCTAATTGAAGCATACGTCGGCAAGTGGGATCCTTATGGAGTACATTCCACAATGGAGACTTTCTTGGTCAGTTCTTGCAGGTCATGCATCAGGTTATATCTATAGTCGTCGGGACCATATGGCTTTTGGGCATTGAATTTTCTTACCAGTTGATTGTAATTCACTCCCACCTTGTTAACCTCCATTATTAGAGCTTTGAGTACAGTTATAACATTTTCATCATGCAACTTGGCTCGCACAGTTCGCTCTTTTCATCTAAGTAAAATGTAAAAACAGATACGACTTTACTGATATTGATTTTGTTGTTTATAGACAATGAAATTGGGGAAAGAGGGGATTTTGTTGTCTACAATGGCTGAAATCCTCAATTTTGAGGACATACTGCTTCTTATTTTACTTCGGTAACTATTTAATATAAAGCACTATACACACTCTATGCAAAATAAGCACGCTCAAGCGTGCTTATTTTATCATTCCAACATCCCCTCCAGATCTCCCCCTACCCTATCTCCATTGCCATGATATAGTCTGTCATGTAGTAGCCGTTGCCTATGTGGAAGTCGCCGCGGGAGGCTTTGTGCATCCCCATGTGTTCGTAGAAGTGCCAGGCGCGCTCGTTGTCCCTGTTCACATTGAGTTCCATCACCGCAGGGAGGGGGGAGTTGCGGCGGATATAATCCACTGCAAATTCAAACATCCGCTTCCCTATAGATTTGCCCTGCAGCCCGGGCTTGAGGTAGATCTTCTGCAGGTGCCAGAGCTTTTCCCCCTGCCTCTCCAGGGAGATATACCCCACCGGAGCATCTTCCTCATACACAATGTGGTAGATATGTCCATCCTGGGCAATCTGCCTGTGCAGGTTCTTCTGGGAGTACATCCAGTCCATCATGTATTCTATCTGTGCTGCACTCAGCATTTCCTTGTATGTTGCAGGGAATATCTCCCATGCAAGCCCCTCAATCAGGGGGGTGTCCTCCACCCCCGCCTTTCTGAAAGTTACCATCTCTAACCTTTCTTCTATAAATCCTTGAGGCTCCTGTAACAGGACAGGATGCTCCAAATTCATTGATATTTTCTTATTCCCGACAGCTTTTGTGCCTGTCGGGAAGCAAAGTTATAAAAAAGCCTGATGCATTGTACGACATCACAAGACAATGGCGCACTCAATCCGCCCTACAATACCCTACAGGCAATACAAACTGCGCCACTCATACGGAATCCATACGAGTGGCGCAGTAAACCTTATCAACAAGCATCTGCAGCCCTGTTCTGATGCGCCACTGTCTTGAATCGCCTCTCACACATCACAACTCACACATTCCAGCTCAAGCTTCCGCCGGAATCAGGACAGGGAGGCATCCCCGGAACTGCGGATCAGCCCTGCATCTCCTTCTCCACCTCTTCAGGGGTGATAGGAAGCCTCTTGCTGCCGAGCAGCCTGCAGCCTGTCTCAGTTACCACAATGTCATCCTCCAGCCTTATGCCGCCGAATGTGCGGTATGCCTTGAGGGCCTCAAAGTTGATGAAGTCCTTGTTGGTCCCCTCAGCTTCCCACTGGTCTATGAGGGCAGGGATGAAGTAGCAGCCCGGCTCAACTGTGAGCACGTGGCCGGCATGGAGCATCTTGCCCATTCTGAGGCTTGCAAGGCCGAACTGGGTTGATGGGCGGTATGTATCATCGTAGCCTACATAAATCTGGCCCAGATCCTCCATATCGTGTACGTCAAGACCCATGTTGTGGCCCAGGCCGTGAGGCATGAAGAGGGCGTGTGCACCTGCTGCCACAGCCTCATCCACATCACCTTTCATGAGGCCGAGATCCTTGAGCCCCTGTGCCAGCACGCGGCATGATGCAAGGTGTACATCCTTGTAGGTGAGTCCCGGACGGGCCATCCCCTCCGCAAGGTTGTTGGCCGCCGCAACTATGTTGTAAATCTCTTTCTGCTGCTGTGTGAACTTTCCGCTGCTTGGGATGGTTCTGGTGAAGTCTGAGCAGTAGTTCATGTTGTTCTCAGCACCTGCATCAATTACAATGAGCCTTCCCTCTGTAAGTATCTGGTGATGCGAGTGGTTGTGGAGGGTTTCACCGTTCTGGGAAAGGATTGTCGGGAAGGAGGTCATTGCACCCTGTGAATGGGCAATCCCTTCCATAACTCCTGCCAGCTCCTGCTCCACCATGCCCAATTTGGCCAGCTTCATTGCTGTGAAATGCATTGCATAGCCTATGTCGCAGGCCTTGTGTATCTCCTCAAGCTCGCACTGTTCCTTAATGATTCTGAGATCTACCACAGCCTTTATCAGCTCCACTGAAGCCTCATCCTTGAGGGCCTTTACAGGTATCCCCAGCAGCTCGTTCAACAGAATCTTGTTGTGGTTGCGGTATGGAGGGAGGAAGTGTACCTTGCGCCCCTGGTCCTGTGCCTGCTTGAGATAAGTTGCAAGTGCTGCAAAAGGCTCAGTATGGGAAATGCCTACCTGTGCACCCTTCTCTGCAATTGTAGGCTGCGGACCCATCCAGATGATGTCGTCCATATCCACATTATTCCCGAAGAGTATCTGGTCTCCGCTCTGAGGATCCAGGATTGCAGCCATATCAGGCTCACTGTGGCCGAAGAAATAGAGGAATGAACTGTCTTGCCTGAACTTGTATGTATTTGCAGGATAATTGCTTGAGGCCTCGCTGTTACCCAAAAGGAGGATAAGGCCGCTGCCAATCTTCTGCATCAGACGCTCACGTCTTGAGATGTAAATTTCCTTAGCGAACATAGTGTATAGTATTTATGTGTTTAACCAAAGGTAACATTTATTCCTTAAAACACAAAAACGGGGATGCACAAAAAAAGAGGAGCCCCTTGCGGAGCTCCTCAAAATATGCCGATACTCTATGAGAACTTAGTTAGTCCAGTCCCACCATACAGGGATAGAGTAGATCTTATAGTCAAGACTGTTCTCAATGCCATACTGAGAGTAAAGCTCGTTAACAAGAGCGTTAGTCTCTGTTGCGTTGTAGTTGGTCTCGAATGTAGGCTGGCTCCAACGTCTCAGGTAGAACATGTCAGTTCCCTCGCTGGTTGAGAAGGTTGAATAGTCACCTGATCTGTATGCTGGCATCTCCCACTCAGTGTAGATTACACCGTAGCTGCCAATGTTACCTGCGTTGTAGTTATATCTGCGGATATCGTTCCAGTTCTGTGCGTTGAAACCGATAGCAATAACTTTCTGCATCATGATGTCTGAAAGGGTAAGGTCGCTTGCAGACTGTGCAACAGCAGCGCTTGCCATATACTCGTCAATGTCCTCCTGAGGAATTGGATCGTATGCGAAGCTTACGTCAAATCCAAGGGCAGTCTTAGAACAGCCGATACCTGTCCAGTACTCAAGTTTCTCATTCAAACGTGCGAAGTGAGACTCAATACCCTCAATATAAGCAGCGTATGCACCTGCAGCATCACCCTGACGGAACAATACCTCAGCCTTGATGAAGCACATCTCAGAGTAGGTAAGGATATCAGAATCTGAGTCAGGTCTGGTGTAGAATGCACCTGTACCCTGTGCAAGACCTACGGCTCTTGTGTTTGCAGAAACAGCTGAGTAGTAGCAGCACATATCAGATTTTGAAAGACCTGAAGTCTCAAAGATAGCGTCTGAACGCAACTGAACGTATTTGATGTCCTCTACGTAAAGAGGGTTTACGTCGTTAACGTACATTGCACCTGGATGATAAGTGATTCTTACAGTGTCAGCCTCAACTGCAATTGTAGCGCTCTTCTCGTTGTAGTATTTTCTTGTATTGTTTACAAAAGCATCAACAGATACATAGTATTTCTCAATGTCAGCAACAGCATAAGACTTCTTCACGTCCTCTTTTGCCATTGTGAGGTAAGAGTTGAGGTTACCGCCCATGAAGCGGTTCTCTTTCCAACCCTCATCAATACCTGAAATATCCATGCCCTCATCCCTATGCCACTCATAGTTGGTGATTCTTGAACCGTCCTCGCTCAACTCAACGTTGATCATAGAAGAAGGGAGCATCTTGTCAGCACGTGGATCCTCTACGCCTGTACCCTTGAAGTTGGTAAGAAGGTTGACATACCATCTGCAAAGTCTCTGGCCTGTACCCCAAGCAGCTGTATCCCATACTACATTAGGACCGTAAGCGTCACCTACAGTGATACAAGTACCTGCAGTCTCAACGTTGTAGTGGGTCATCTTGATATTGTCTGCATTTGATTTAGGGGCATTGTTCAAAGCTGCAAGGATAGCCTGTGGGTCATACTGGCTGGTTTTGCTCATGTTGTTCAACCAACGTGCCTTAAGACCGTAAGCAAGCTTGATCCATTTCTGAGGATCACCACCATTCCATGTATCACCCTCTGCAAGGCTTACAGCACCCTCTTTCTGAGGCTGTGAGAACAACTCGATAGCTTTGTCGAGGTCTGCAAGACAAGCTGCATATACATCCTCACCTTTATCATGTGTAGGAGAGAAGTCAGCAGTTACTGCAGAAGAGTAAGGGATTTCACCATAAAGGTCAACCATCATGATGTAACCCATGGCTTTTACTACAAGACCTGCAGCCTCATAGTGGGTTGCACCTGTCTCGTATGATTTCTCAATGATTTCAGGGATATTTACAGCAGCTCCTACAAACCAGTTCTGGTAAGGGGTTGTTGAAACTGACTGGTTAGGATTCTGCAGTGCAAGCCTTCCGATAGTACTGGTACGGCCTGTAGTTGTAATCATCTGCAGAGAAGCATTTGTCCTGGCACTTGTAGAACCCCATGCATACATGTAGTAGTACTGTATCCAAGGCAATCTTGTCTGAACTGGAACTGAGAAGTTACTTGGTGAATCTGGGTTAGTGT
>CAYYVA010000057.1:0-7613 GCA_964475015.1 uncultured Muribaculaceae bacterium | reverse complement strand
ATTATATATTAACAAGTTATAAATCAATGATGCGAATTTAACGCATCACTAGTATGTAGAGTTCAGGAATTCATTCCGCCATACTCTCTGGATGGTTCCAGGGGTTAAAGAAGCACGCGCTTTGTCTGTCCTCCTGAAAGATCATCCTATTTTGGGGCAGTTTGAAGTTGTTAATGTTGCTGGAGACGGTGATGAAGAGGTTGAAAAAGATGATGCCCTTAAAAAAGTTGAGAGAGCAATGGGTGACAATCCAGAAGATACACTTACCATTACCCTTTCCTGTGGAAAACTTACAACTGGTGTGACTGTCCGTCCTTGGTCAGCTGTAATGATGCTCGCTGGTTCGCACAATACAGATGCAAAAGCATATATGCAGACAATCTTCCGCGTACAGAGCCCTTATACCACCAATGACGGCAGACGTAAAGAGAACTGTTATGTCTTTGACTTTGCTCCTGACCGCACACTCAAAGTGCTTGCTGATACTGCGAAAGTAAGTACTAAATCAACAACAAGCCATAATGACAGGGTAAAGCTCGGTGAATTCCTGAATT
The DNA here is from genome assembly GCA_964475015.1 of uncultured Muribaculaceae bacterium. Classification (GTDB taxonomy): domain Bacteria; phylum Bacteroidota; class Bacteroidia; order Bacteroidales; family UBA932; genus Egerieousia. The sequence goes on along the minus strand of CAYYVA010000057.1, from coordinate 7,059 downwards.
TCTGTCCGGTGATAGGTTATAACGGCACAAAAATGGCTACCTACAATGTGGAGAATATGCTTGAACAGCTCAAGCGTGCCTATATAACCCGTGTAACAAAGAACGGATGTGATGATCCTCGTCTGTATAATCAGGAGATGCTCAGAAAACTTGATGCTGCTGCACTTGAAAAATTTGCCGGTCTCCATAAGATTATAGGTGCCACAAAAGCCAATCATACATCTACTGACGTGGATATGGCAAAGACCGGACTCACCAATGAACAATATAAAGAACTGGAGCGCATCAAGAAAAAGAACAAGAAAGAACTTACTGAAGAAGACAAACGGAGACTTGAGGAGGCCAAAGAGAAAAAGAAAAACGCTGATGCTGCCATCTCCATTCTCCGTGGAATCTCCATACGCCTGCCGCTCCTGATGTATGGAGCTGAATTGACAGATGAAGGCCAGGATATAACACTTGAAAACTTTGCGGAACTCATAGATAACCAATCCTGGGAAGAATTTATGCCTAGAGGTGTTTCAAAAGAACTTTTCAAGGAATTCGTACCATATTATGATCCAGACATGTTCCGTGCAGTAGGACGCAACTATAGGGATCTCGTACGGGCAGCAGACCGTCTTGCCCCAATGGAACGTACAAGAGAAATTGCCCGCATCTTCTCATATTTCCGTAATCCCGACAAAGAGACTGTCCTAACTCCGTGGAGAGTTGTAAATATGCATATTGGAGACTGCATTGGAGGACAAATCTTCTACGAAGAAGATATGCAGACAGAAAGCCTCAGGCCACGCTTCATTGATCACGGCGAAGTAACTGCTAAAGTGTTCAAAGACCCTGATACACGAATATTGGAAATCAACTCCAAGAGCGGTCTGTATCCACTTTTTATGGCATACAGCGTCTTTGCAGAGAAACTCCAGGCATACAGGGATACTCACATGCTTGCAACAGATATTCCAATATCAATCCAAAATGAAATCTGGGATAAGGTCCTTAAGGACAATATCTTCATCATCTGCAAAACCGAAATGGCAAAAAGCATTACAAAACGCACCCTGCGTGGCTTCCGCCAAACAAAAGTAAATGCCAGATACTTTGAAGACCTCATCAATAAAATCACTAATCAGCCGGAACTGTTCGTCTCCAAAGTCAGCAGCGGCATCAATTATTGGAAAAACAACACACTCGAAGAAAACATGAAATTCAACGCCATAGTAGGAAATCCGCCGTATCAGATATCTCTATCGAATACTAGTTCATATTCAGGTTCTATTTATCAGCTATTTATAGAAATTGCGAGAAGAATTAATCCAGTATATATATCAATGATTACACCTAGTCGTTGGATGACAAAAGATGGACAGGGAATTAAAGAAGAATGGGTTGATGAAATGATAAATTGTAACCACTTCGTAAAGATTATAGATTATCTTGATGCGAGTGTTTGCTTCCCGGGCGTAGATATCAAAGGAGGCGTAAATTATTTTCTTTATGAAGAGAATTACAATAGCTCTTGCAAGCATGTGATTCATCAGAGAGAGTATAAAGTAGAAAAAGATGAAAAGCTTAATTCCCTCAATTTGGGTATAGTCATAAGAGATGTTAAAGCTTGCCAAATTATAGAAAAAGTTATAAAAGTAGAAGGGGACTTTAGGCAAGTACGAACATTCTCTAATTTAGTTAGTCCTAGAGATTTCTTTACTACGAAAGTTGACGGCGAAAGCATATTAGGTAGTAATTGGAAAGGATATTCTAAGATTCAAGATGATAATCATAGAGTTAAATTCTATGTGAATAAACAAATGGATGCAGCTGGTTTTGGTTGGATTTCAGATGACGTCATACCTAAGAATAAGCAAGCATTACCATATCATAAAATATATATGCCTAAAGCTGGTGGCACAGGTAATGATCCAATAGTAATAAGTAAGCCATTTTATGGTGAACCCAATTCTGTGTGTTCAGTAACTTATTTGGTAATAGGTTATGAAGGCCAATTTAAGAATAAAGATGAGGCTAATAATGCAATTAGCTATATGAAGTCTTTGTTCTTTAGGTATTTAGTCTCAATTAAAAAACGTACTCAGAACATATCAAGAGATGTCTTTGAGTTCGTTCCTCTCCAAGACTGGTCAAAACCATGGACTGATGCAGAACTATACAAGAAATATAACCTATCTAAAGAAGAGATAGACTACATTGAATCCATGATTAAACCGATGGAAGCAGATACCCTATTCGACAAAGATGAGTTTCTTGACCCAACCTTCGGGAACTTCAATCTATTTGAATACGGTGTATCCACCGGAGATAAAATCATCTACACCCCTACTGGTACGGAAGTAACAGTTGCAGAAGACAACAAAGTTGAATGTAACGGCGAATTCTTCACTCTTGCCGAATTTACAGCCAAGTATATGCCTAAGAACAAAAGAAGTATCTCCGGCCTCTGCCAGGGCCCAAAATACTTCTCATTCAAAGGGATAAGCTTATATAAACTTAAAGAATCATTTCACAAAAGCAAATGATATAAAATGATTCTAAGCATGGCGGATTAATATTGTCCAGGAAATGATTAAGGAGGCGTGTCCACCCCCGGACACGGGCAGGGGGAGGGGCCCGTTGGCAGCAAGTTATTGCGCAGCAATGACGCAGATGACAATGGGAGGGGCCGGAGTGAGCGTAGCGAACGGAGTCCTCCTTAATCTTATTCCTGGACAATATGAATTAGAGCTAAGTACTATTTTACGTCGTCTTTTTGTGTAATTTATTCATTATGAATGTATTAAAAATCACAACTATTAAATTTCACTTATTTTCTGTTTTATAATTATCTTATTTACAATAAGTTGTACAAAAGGACAACGTAAAATGGATGTAATTTAGTTTTTTGTAAATTTGCAATCTAATTACTTGAATCATGAAACGACTTATCTTTATAGCATTGCTTGCTTTCTCTGCAACAACTGCGTTTGCACAGCTGAATCTGCAGCTGCATTATGATTTCGGAAACAATTTTTATGGAAATGAGCTTTCCAACAGGCCAAAGCTTACAGCTACTGTGGAGAATTTTACTCCCGACAAATGGGGAAGTACTTATTTCTTCATAGATGCAGACCTTGGGGACAATGTGATGAGGAGTGTTTATGCGGAGCTGGCCAGGGAATTCAAGTTCTGGGATGCACCTGTGGCCCTCCATCTGGAGTATAACGGAGGCCTCAGCGGTGGTGGCAGCTATAATGATGCATATCTTTTCGGTGGAGCATATAACTGGGCAAACAGCGATTTCTCAAAGACATTCTCTGTTCAGGCCATGTACAAGTATCTGGCAAGGCAGCAGGTAGGTTCACACCACAGTTGGCAGCTTACAACTGTTTGGGGAATCCATTTTGCAGACGGGCTCTGCTCCTTTACAGGTTTTGCAGATCTTTGGCATGACAACAGTGTGGCCGGGAATCTTGTATTCTGCAGTGAGCCGCAGTTCTGGCTAAACCTGAGTGCGATGGATAAGGTTGATGATGACTTCAAAATGAGCGTAGGTGCTGAGCTGGAGCTTTCAAATTGCCTTGTATGGCCTGCTAACGGGATGAACAATGAGTTTTATGCAATCCCTACCCTTGCGGTGAAATGGGTTTTCTAACAATAATTTGTCGGGAAGAGGATGTACAGAATCAATATCATTGGAGCCGGGAATGTTGCCTACAGGATGGCCCTTTTCCTTCAGGGGGCAGGGCACAGCATAGAGTGCGTGTGGGCAAGGGACATTGAGAAGGCAGAGAAGGTTGTAAGGACGCTGAAGAGAACCAGAAGTGATGTTTTTGCCACAACAGACATGAACCTCCTACCCGAGACTGACATTACAGTCATTGCGGTAAGTGACAATGCAATCGCACAGGTTGCGGCACAATTGCCGCACAAGGAGTGCTTTACCGTACATACGAGCGGTGCAACCCCAATGTCCGTGCTGCAGGAGGCCGGCCTGAAAAATACCGGTGTCTTCTACCCTCTCATGACCCTGAGCATGAACAAGGACCTGGATGTAAGGCTTGTGCCGTTCCTCATAGAGGCAAGCACACCGCAGGGTGAAGAGATCCTCAAGGGGGTTACATCTTCCATTAAGGCGGAGTATAAGGTTTGTGACTCCAGGAAGAGGCTGCAGTTCCATACGGCTGCAATTTTTACAACAAATTTCCTCAATTATTCACTCTCCCTCGCCTACGATATTGGCAGCCCTGATTTTACCCTCCTCCTCCCAAGTGCCATTGAGAGCATCAGGAAGGCGTTCCTCAATACCCCTGCCGTTTCACAGACAGGCCCGGCGCGCAGAGGTGACACAAACACAATCTCCAAACATAAAGAAATCTTGTCTGAAGAGAGATTCAAGGAACACCTTCAGGTGTATGAATTCCTTACAGACAAGATCTACAAAAAATATAACGTAAACAAATAGTCTCTTATATCAGGCCGTTTGAGCCCAGCAGTATAAGCATTGCGTATCCCAGGACAAGTCCTATGATGCCGATTCCTATACCAACCTTCATCATCTCCTGCTGCTTGATGAATCCTGTTGCATGGGCAAGGGCATTCGGTGGAGTGCTTATAGGGAGTATCATTGCCATTGAAGAGCCTATGGCCACACCAATGAGCATTGTCGCCACACCACCCCAAGGGGCAAGCTGGTCACCCATGGCTGTTCCAACTGTTCCAAGTATAGGTACAAGGAGCGCTGCACTTGCAGTGTTTGATATGAAGTTTGACATTGCATAGCAGAGGACACCGCCACCAATCAATACAGCCATTACCGGCCATGTGTCAAACGGTATTGAGGTGATCAGGTGTTTTGCAAGTCCTGTCTCGTTCAGTGCCACTCCAAGGGCAAAACCGCCTGCAACCATCCAAAGTACAGACCAGTTTATCTCCTCAAGGTCCCTTCTACCTATCACCCCTATGGCACAGAATACTGCTATAGGGAGCATTGCCACCACGTTTGAGTTCACTCCGGTAATCTTGTCTGTCACCCAAAGCAGCACAGTTACGGCAAATGTGATGTACACCACTATTGAACGCCAGTCCTTCTTGGCCTCACCCTCAATCTTCAGCTCAATTGTCTTCTGCTTGAATGGGAAGAGCTTAAGCAGCAGGAGCCACCCCAGGAACAGCACCACAATGGTAAATGGAAGCATGAACATCATCCACTCGCCGAATCCAATGTTCAGGTTGAGCCCTGCAGGGTCATTGAGGTATTTGAGTGCAATTGCATTTGGAGGGGTCCCGATAGGTGTTCCCAGACCTCCTACATTCGCAGCTACCGGGATTGCCAGAGCCAGTGCAACCCTCCCCTTGCCGTCAGACGGCAGCACCTTGAGCACAGGTGCAAGGAAGGTAAGCATCATGGCCGCTGTGGCAGTATTGCTGAGGAACATGGAGAATACTCCTGTCACAACAACGAAACCGAGCAGTACAAAGCTTGATCTTGTACCGAACGGCTTGAGCATAATCCTTGCCAAAGCTCCATCCATTCCTGTTTTAGTAGCGGCAATGGCAAGGATGAATCCTCCGAGGAACAGCATAATTATCGGGTCTGCATAGCAGTTCATCAGAGACTGGTAGCTTATCAGCTGCCCCAGTGCATTGGCATCGTATCCTTCACGGAAGAGCCATAGGGCGCTGTCTGAGCAGGTAAACAGCAGTATCACTATCACAAGTGTGGAGGTTACCCATGCAGGAACCCCCTCCAGTATCCACATAAGGGTGGCAAAGGCAAATACTGCAATTACCCTCTTTTCTATTATTGTAAGCCCCTCTATCCCGAAAGCATCTACCGGTGCAATCAGGATTGCAAGGGTTGCCAGAATGGGGATTGCAAGGCGCAGAATCCCCGAAACGGCACTTTTTGTCAGTTTCTTTTCATTTTTCCTTTTCTGGTAGTTCTCCACCAGCTGGTATCCCAAGAATGATTTGAACATATCTGAATGTTATTTGTTTTCCGTTGCCGGCTGCTCTCCTGATACAGATTTCCTGAGCATATTTATGAACTCAGCGGCTGAACGCTTCATATAGACATTTTTCTGGAAGTGTATGCATCCTTCCATCTCCTTTATTGTGAGGTCTATCGGGATGCTCTTGAGTTCCGGTTCGTTGTAGATTGTGGTTTCTGAGAGTACTGTAGGCATCTTCCCCTGCCTTGCGAGCTCAAGGAGGAGGTTCACTTCATTTGTCTCAAGCTTAACGTTGAGCCTGTAGTTGTGCCCTTCAAGCATTGAGTCAAATGAATTCCTTGCCTGCAGCCCTTTGGCAGGCAAGGCCAATTCATACGCCTCCAGATCCTTTATGCTCACGCTCTCTTTTTTTGCCAGCGGATGGCTCTGATGGACCAACACAGCCAGATGGTTGTCAAACAATGTCTGCGACTCCACTTTAGGGAACTTTCTTGTGGGTCTGAATGTAAGGGCAAAATCAACATCATTGTGCTCAAGCATCTGCATCAGCTCCTCCATAGGCTTGTAATGGATATTCAGCTTTATGTTCGGATAGCGCTCCATAAAGGTATGCAGGGTCTCCGTGAGGATAGGGCTGAAAGAATATGTGACACCTATGTTCAAGGTGCCTGCAAGCATATTCTGCAGGTCCTGGATCCTCTCCTTGCAGTTCCGGGCAGATTTGAGGGTCTCCCTTGCGTAAGGAAGCATAACTTCGCCGGCCTCAGTCATCCACACAGAATGGTGGTCTCTGTGGAAAAGCTGTGTATCCAGCTCAATCTCAAGCTGCTTGATCTGCTGGGAAAGGGTGCTTTGTGTTATATACAAAGCCTTGGCCGCCTCTGAAAAGTTCAGGGTCTCTGCCACCTTTACAAAATATTTCAGCTGTCTTAATTCCATTACCTTACTATAATACACACGGCTGCAAAAGTAGATTTTTCTCCATTATTGCTCAAATTGTGGTATATGTTTGTTTCAATATTGGTTATTGATAAAAACGATATTGCGGGAGGATTGTTTTGATGTATCTTTGCCGCGGATAATCAATTATCCCGTATCTGATTGATACACAAATAGC
>CAYYVA010000056.1:0-7833 GCA_964475015.1 uncultured Muribaculaceae bacterium | reverse complement strand
GACAAGACAGGAGCTTGTCGGTGTAGGTTTCCGTGTTGAGGTTAAAGGCCAGATCCTTGAGTTCAACCTTGGTTTCTCGCATGATATCCACTTTGAGCTTCCTGCAGAGATTAAGGGTGAGGCAGAGCCAGTGAAGAAAGGTGCCAATCCAATCCTCGTACTTAAGAGCTGTGACAAGCAGCTGTTGGGAATGGTTGCAGCTAAAATTCGCTCGTTGCGTAAACCTGAGCCATACAAAGGTAAAGGTATTAAGTTTGTTGGTGAACAACTTCGTCGTAAAGCTGGTAAGTCGGCTGGCGCTAAATAATAAGGAGAAGGTTTTATGGCTATTAATAAAATTGAAAGAAGAAAAAGAATACATTATCGCATTCGTAAAGTGGTTAATGGTACAGCTCAGAGGCCAAGAATGTGTGTATTTAGAAGCAACTGCCAGATCTACGTGCAGTTGATAGATGATGTAAACGGTGTTACATTGGCTGCCGCTTCATCAAGGGACAAAGCAATTGCTGAGCAGGCTGCTGGCAAGACCAAAGTGGAGATTGCTGCTATGGTAGGTAAAGCTGCTGCAGAGCGTGCACTTGCTAAAGGTATTACCGAGGTTGCATTCGACCGTGGCGGTAACCTTTATCATGGTAGAGTAAAAAGTTTGGCTGATGCCGCTCGCGAGGGTGGACTTAAATTCTAAGAGACTATGGCAAATATGAATGTAAAAAAGGTAAAAACTACCGAGCTAGAGCTTAAAGATAGACTCGTTGCAGTAAGAAGGGTTACTAAAGTAACAAAAGGTGGTCGTCACTTCAGTTTTGCAGCAATAGTTGTTGTAGGTGATGAGAATGGTGTTGTAGGTTACGGTTTGGGTAAAGCAAACGAGGTAACAACTGCCATTTCAAAAGGTATCGAGGATGCTAAGAAAAACCTTGTGAAAGTTCCTGTATATAAAGGCACTATTCCTCACGAGCAGACTGCCAAATTTGGTGGCGCAAGCGTATTCATGAAACCAGCTGCTGCCGGTACCGGAGTTAAGGCGGGTGGTGCGATGCGTGCCGTATTTGAGTCAGTAGGTGTTCATGATGTATTGGCTAAATCCAAAGGTTCTTCAAACCCTCACAACCTTGTAAAGGCTACAGTTGCAGCTCTTGCTGAGCTAAGGGATGCTTACACAGTTGCCGGTTTGAGAGGTGTACACATGAATAAAGTATTTAATGGATAAGGAGGTAATGATTATGGCAAAAGTTAGAGTTACTCAGATCAAAAGTAAGAACGGAGCTTCTAAGAATCAGATTGCTTGCTTGCAGTCACTAGGAATTCGCCGTATCAGACACTCTGTAGAATTGGAACTCACTCCTGTTTACAAAGGAATGATAGAGAAAGTTCTACACCTTGTTAAAGTAGAAGAAATCAACTAATTAAGAGGATTTAGAAATGAAATTACATACATTGAAACCTGCAGAAGGTTCTATTGGAAGAGAGAAAAGAATTGGTCGTGGTGAGGGTTCAGGTCATGGCGGTACATCTACCCGTGGTCACAAAGGTGCCCAGTCACGTTCAGGTTACTCTCGCAAAATTGGTTTTGAGGGTGGTCAGATGCCTATCCAGAGACGTCTGCCTAAATTCGGATTCAACAATCCTAACAAAGTGGAGTACAAGGCAATCAACCTTTCTACTCTTTCAGCATTGAGCGAGAAGATTGGCCAGACTACAATTACTGTAGATACAATGATTGAGAACGGTCTTATCTCAAAGAAGGATTTGGTTAAGATCTTGGGTAAGGGCGAGCTTAACGTTAAGCTTGATGTTACAGCAAATGCGTTCTCAAAATCTGCAGTAGCCAAGATTGAGGCTGCTCAAGGTTCTGCAACTATAATCTAAAAAACCAATGAAAAGATTAATTGAAACAATAAAGAATATTTTCAAGATTGAAGAGTTGCGCAAAAGGATAGTGTACACTGTCCTGCTACTTTTGGTCTACAGGCTCGGAAGCTTTGTTGTTGTTCCGGGTATTGACCCTACGCAGCTCGCAAATCTGGAGGCTCAGACACAGGACGGCCTTATGGGCTTGTTGAACATGTTCTCCGGTGGAGCTTTCGGAAATGCTTCGATCTTTGCCTTGGGTGTAATGCCTTACATCTCGGCATCTATCGTAATTCAGCTCTTGGGAATCATGATTCCATACTTCCAGAGACTGCAGCGCGAAGGCGAAAGCGGTCGCAGGAAGATGAATCAGTGGACACGTTATCTGACAATTGTGATTCTTGCACTTCAGGGTCCAGCTTACCTTACAAACCTGCATACACAGTTGCCTGAGACAGCATTTTTGATTAAAGGATTTTCTTTCAACCTATTTGCAACTATAGTTCTTATTGGTGGTACTATGTTCATCATGTGGTTGGGTGAGAGGATTACTGACCGCGGCTTAGGAAATGGTATTTCTCTTATCATCATGGTGGGTATCATTGCAAGGTTGCCATACGCTCTTACAGCTGAGATCGGTACAAGACTCAGCCAGACAACCGGTGGCCTCCTCATGCTTATCGTTGAGATCCTCATCCTGTTCTTTGTATTCGTGGCTACAATCGCCTTGGTACAGGGTACAAGAAAGATTCCGGTACAGTATGCAAAAAGGATTATAGGCAACAAACAGTATGGTGGAGTACGTCAGTATATCCCTCTCAAGGTTAATGCGGCAGGAGTTATGCCAATTATCTTTGCCCAGGCACTGATGATGTTCCCTATTATCTTTGCAAGCTTTGACGCTACCCGTGGATTAGCCGCCACTCTTGGTAACTACACTGGCTTCTGGTATAATTTCATATTCGGTTTGTTGGTTGTTGCATTTACATACTTCTACACCGCAGTAACTGTAAATCCAACAATGATGGCAGAAGAGATGAAGAAGAACGGCGGTTTTATCCCTGGTGTAAAACCTGGCAAGAAGACAGCCGAGTATCTTGATGCAGTAATGTCACGCATTACCTTGCCTGGATCAATTTTCCTTGCCTTGGTTGCAATCATGCCTGCGTTCGCTATGAAATTGGGAATCAACAACCAGTTTGCACAGTTCTATGGCGGTACAAGCTTGTTGATCCTCGTTGGAGTAGTGTTGGATACCCTTCAACAGATAGAGAGTCATCTTTTGATGCGCCACTACGACGGTCTAATGAAGACAGGACGTCTCAAAGGCCGTTCGGGAATGTAAATTTTTGATAGAGTTCTTTTGAAATGATAAGACTTAAGACCAACGAGGAAATAGAAATCCTGAGGGAAAATGCCATTTTGGTATCCAAAACGTTGGCTGAAGTAGGAAAAGCTATTGCTCCAGGGGTTGCCACAAGCACCCTGGACAAAATAGCTGAAACCTTCATCAGAGACAATGGCGCGGTTCCCGGCTTTCTTGGATATGGCGGTTTCCCCTATACCTTGTGTATTTCTGTAAATGATTATGTAGTCCATGGTTTTCCCGGAGACTACAGATTGCAGGAGGGAGATATAGTTTCTGTAGATTGCGGAACCATCTACAAAGGATTTTATGGCGACTCTGCCTATACTTTTCCTGTCGGTGAAATAGATGCTGAATCTGCAAATCTTTTAAAAGTTACAAAAGAATCCCTATATTTGGGGGTTGAAAAGGCAGTAGCTGGAAATAGAATTGGAGATATCGGTGCTGCGGTGCAGCAGTATGCTGAAGCTGCAGGTTTCTCGGTAGTTAGGGAAATGGTGGGACACGGCATTGGAAGAAACATGCATGAGTCCCCTGAGGTACCTAATTACGGAAAGCAGGGAAAGGGCAAAAAGCTTTCAGAAGGGATGGTTATCTGTATTGAGCCTATGATCAACGCAGGCAAAAAGGATATCTACCTTCACAAGAACGGTTGGGAGGTCAGCACTGTAGATAAGAAACGATCAGCTCATTTTGAGTTTATGGTTGCAGTGAGGGCCGGTAAAGCTGATGTCTTGACAACATTTGATTATATCGAAAACAAGTTTTAATAACGTTAATTTGTAAGGAAACACATATATGGCAAAACAATCTGCTATAGAAAAGGATGGAACAATTATTGAGGCGTTGTCAAATGCCATGTTCAGGGTTGAACTGGATAACGGGCACGTCATTATCGCACATATATCGGGAAAAATGAGGATGCACTACATCAGAATTTTGCCTGGCGATAAGGTAAGAGTTGAAATGTCCCCTTACGATTTGACAAAGGGAAGGATTTCTTTCAGATACAAATAAAAACAGAATACAATGAAAGTAAAAGCATCCATCAAAAAGCGTAGTGAAGACTGCAAAATCGTAAAACGCAAAGGCCGTTTGTATGTAATTTGCAAAAAGAACCCTAAGTTCAAGATGCGCCAAGGATAATTCCAATTGTAAACAATAAAGAATAAAAAAAATAATTATGGCACGTATAGCCGGAGTAGATTTACCAAAAAACAAACGTGGAGAGATAGGTTTGACCTATATCTTTGGAATTGGTCACAGTTCTGCCAAAAAAATCCTTAGCAAGAATGGCATTGATTTCAATACTAAGGTGCAAGATTGGACAGACGACCAAATCGCTGCAATTCGTGCAACAATTGCAGAAGAGTATAAAATAGAGGGCGAGCTTCGTTCTGCTATTCAGTTGAACATCAAACGTCTTATGGACATTGGCTGTTACAGGGGTATCCGTCACAGGCTTGGCCTTCCTGTAAGGGGACAGAGCACAAAGAACAATGCCCGTACACGTAAAGGCAAGAAGAAGACAGTAGCTAACAAGAAGAAAGCAACTAAATAATTAGAACCTGAGAATTATGGCAAAGAAAACAGTATCTAACAAGAAGAGAGTTGTTAAGGTTGATGCTTATGGCGAGGCTCATATCTCATCTACTTTCAACAACGTAATTGTGACTTTAACTAATAGCTTGGGACAAGTTATCAGTTGGTCTTCTGCTGGTAAAATGGGATTCAGAGGTTCTAAGAAGAACACTCCTTATGCAGCTCAGGTAGCTGCAGCAGATTGTGCTAAAGTAGCGTTTGATTTAGGATTGCGTAAAGTTAAGGCTTATGTAAAGGGCCCTGGCGCTGGTCGTGAGTCTGCTATTCGTACTATTCACGGTGCAGGTATTGAGGTAACAGAGATCATTGATGTTACTCCACTTCCACACAACGGTTGTAGACCAAAAGGTCGCCGTAGAGTATAATTCCTGATATTTTAAATTAAAAATTTGATTTAGTATGGCAAGATATACTGGGCCTTCTACAAAAATCGCCCGCAAATTTGGAGAGCCAATCTTCGGTCCTGATAGAAGTTTTGAGAAAAAGAATTATCCTCCAGGACAGCATGGTCTGGCTAAGAAGAGAAAAAAATCTTCTGAGTACGGTATCCAGCTTAAAGAGAAACAGAAAGTAAAATATACATACGGCTTGTTGGAGAGACAGTTCCGCAACCTGTATGAGAAAGCTGCAAAGATGAAAGGTAAGACCGGTGAGAACCTAATCCTCTTGCTCGAGTCACGTTTGGACAACCTTGTTTACAGACTGGGTATTGCTCCTACACGCGCAGCTGCAAGACAGTTGGTTTCACACTGCCACATCGTATTGAACGGTGAGACAATGAACATTCCTTCAACTCTTGTAAAACCTGGTGATGTTATCGGTGTTAGGGAGAGATCAAAGAGCCTTGAGGTTGTTCAGGAGAGCCTTGCTTCTTCTGCAAACAAATACTCATGGTTGGAGTGGGATTCAAACTCACTTTCAGGCAAGTTCATGAACCTTCCTGAGAGAACTGAGATTCCTGAGACCATTAACGAGCAGCTTATCGTTGAGTTGTACTCTAAGTAATAGCTTGCTTATAGCGTAACACTAATAAAAATTAAAGAGAATGGCAATTTTAGCATTTCAAAAACCGGATAAGGTAATAATGCTCGATTCAACCGAGACCTTTGGTAAATTCGAATTCAGACCTTTGGAGCCTGGATATGGTATTACAATAGGTAACGCGTTGCGTAGGATATTGTTATCTTCACTTGAGGGTTTTGCTATCACTTCAATCAAGATCCAGGGAGTGGACCACGAGTTCGCAACTATCCCAGGCGTGATTGAGAGTGTTATCGACATCGTCCTTAATCTAAAACAAGTACGTTTCAAGAGAATGATTGAGGGTGAGGATAGCGAAGTGATAACTGTAACTGTTAGTGGTAAGCAAGATTTTACTGCAGAAGATATTTCAAAACATCTATCTTCATTCAAAGTCCTTAACCCGGAGCTTCACATCTGCTCTATGGAGCCTTCTGTAAAGCTTGTTATCGATATGAGAATCGGTAAGGGTAGGGGATTCGTTCCAGCAGACGAGAACAAAGTTGAGGGAGCTCCATTCGGAACCATTCCAATTGATTCAATCTACACTCCTATCAAGAACGTAATGTTCAATGTTGAGAACTGGCGTGTAGAGCAGAAGACAGACTACGAGAAATTGAACCTTGAGATTACAACTGACGGTTCAATCCATCCAAAGGATGCCCTTAAGGAGGCTGCAAAGATCCTTATCCACCATTTCATGTTGTTCTCAGATGAGAAGATCAGCCTTGAGACTGCACCGGAGGTGGTAAGCAACGAGCTTGATGAGGAGTCATTGCGCATGCGTCATCTTCTTCTTACAAAATTGTCTGACATGGAACTATCGGTAAGGGCTCTCAACTGCCTTAAAGCTGCCGAGATTGAAACATTTGCAGACCTCGTTTCTCACCAGAGGGCTGAGCTCATGAAGTTCAGGAACTTCGGTAAGAAATCGTTGACTGAAATAGATATGTTGATTGACAGGTTGAAGCTGTCTTTCGGCATGGACGTTACCAAGTATAATATTGAAAAAAAGTAATACAAAATGAGGCACAATAAGTCAATCAACCATTTGGGTAGAAAAAGTGGCCATCGTAAAGCGATGTTGGCTAATATGGCATCGTCTCTATTGCTTCACAAACGCATTGAGACTACTGTAGCTAAAGCTAAGGCATTGCGTACTTATGTTGAGCCGCTTATCACAAAGTCAAAAGATGACAGCACCCACTCAAGACGTACTGTATTCAGCTACTTGAAACAGAAAGAGGCTGTAACAGAGCTCTTCAGAGTAATTGCTCCTAAAATTGCAGACCGTCCAGGCGGATACACAAGAATCCTTAAGACAGGTTTCCGTGTAGGTGATGCTGCAGATATGGCAATCATTGAGTTGGTAGATTTCAACGAGGCTGCTTTGGCTTCAGCTCCTAAAAAAGAGGCTAAGAAGGCAACAACTCGTAGAAGCCGTTCTAAGAAAGCTGCTGCTCCTGCACAGGAGGCACCGGCTGCTGAGGAGAAGGCTGAGTAATTTCTACACAATAAATATAAGGGAGACATCCTTTAGAAGGGGTGTCTCTCTTGTTTTTTATTCCCGACAGTTAAAATACAATAACTCTAAAACAAAAAATGGTACTATATGGATAGCGCAGTAAAGACATACGAGTATATTCCGCAGGGAGTCTGTTCAAAACTGATCCATGTTGAAATCAATGCAGACAATATAATAGAAGAGGCCCACTTTGTAGCAGGATGCTCAGGAAATACCCAAGGGGTGTGCTCTCTGGCCCGTGGAATGAAAGTGGAGGAGGTTATATCACGCCTTAAGGGAATAAGATGCGGAAACAAGTCAACATCATGCCCTGATCAGCTTGCAAGAATGCTGGAGCAGATATCTGCAAGGGGCTAAAAACGTTATTTTCTGCAAAATAATACTATTATTGAGAAAAAACTTTGCAAATTTTTCAAAATAAATTTGGCGGAAGAGAAAAAGTTCCTATCTTTGCACCCCGCAAACGGGA
>CAYYVA010000055.1:0-8312 GCA_964475015.1 uncultured Muribaculaceae bacterium | reverse complement strand
GGCTCATGTTTAACACTATTTTTACAGTAGTTCAACTACTGATTGGAATTAATTAAGAATGCACCCGTTGGCGGTATTGCCAGCAACGCCTATGACTATCCTTGGGGAAGTGGGGCACTATATTTTAGAAAAGATAGCGAATGGAGTTCTCCAGCCTGGATTGATTCCAAATCCAGGACATACACACTTCTTGGCAATCTTAATGTTTTGGATAGACGAGAATTGCTCGGTTGTAGAGATGTTGATTTCCCGGCTAATACCAAAATCATAAATGGCATTGTATTTCCAGGGGAATACACAGCATATCAAATAGTTGAAAGAGTATTCCGTTCGCATAAAAGTTTTAACTATTTCCTGTGCAGGAGCAAGGAAGAGGATATAGAATCAATAGGTGGGCAACTTTCCCGTTTATCCATTCCAATGGCTGAAATGCGTCAATATCGTAATGAGTTTTGTCAGAAGTTATTCAATGCCAACTCCATTCGCACACTTAACACACAACAACGTATCAGATTAGCCCGCACATTGCGCAGTAAATATAACAGCTCTTTAAAACAGATTTGCCGGTTGTGTGGCCTTGTATTCAGTGAGATGAAAGAATTATTATAAAATTTGCCCCCTCATCGTAAGGATGTCACCACGGCTGGCAAATGCGGCTGCCAGCCGTTCAAAGCAGGCTGCCCGAGCCCTGCCTGACGGCTCGCCCATCCTGCTTTGTGCCAGGACAAGACATTTTCCCTCGGCGGGAGGCGGGATTCGGTGGTCCGGAGGACAATTTCCCTCGGCGGGAGGCGGGATTCGGTGGTCCGGAGGGCATTTTCCCTTGGCGGGAGGCTTGTGGCGGAGTTCCTGCAATTGACCTTCCATAGAAAAATACTCTGTAGAGCACGGAGCAGCCTTCGGCTTGGATGGTGCGACAAAATTGCTGCACCATCCATAAAAATACCTCTTATAGCACACTAATCGGGTATTGGCATGGATGGTGTTTTGCAGGAAGCACAAAACCATAAGATCACATCCCTTTCTGCGGATGGTGGTCCAGGATGTCCTTCATCCATTGCTGGGAGCTTACGTGTGTGTAGATTTCGGTGGTGAGGATGCTTTCGTGGCCGAGCATCTGCTGCACTACGCGCAGATCGGCGCCGCCCTCAACAAGATGGGTGGCAAAGGAGTGGCGGAAGGTGTGTGGGGAGACCTTTTTGGTTATCCCGGCCCTGCGCACCTGCTCCTGTATGATGTTGTAGATCATTATGCGGGAAAGGCGCCCTCCCCTCCTGTTGAGAAAAAGGGTATCTTCCGATTCCCGGGCAAACTGGGCAATCTCCTTTCCCTTGCGCTTCCTGCGGGTAGGGAGGTTATCTTTCAGGGCAGCACGGGAGGATGTGCCCAGTTGGTTCTGAGCCAGTTGTGTTCTCTCCTGCCCCTGCCGGGCATCTGCAACAACGGTGGAATTCAGTCCGCTGTCGGGAAGCAGCTCTGGAAGCAGCTCTGGAAGCGGCACAGGCCCCTTCACGGAGACCTCCTTCCAGCGGCCGCGGTTCTCCCTGGCACCCTTGTCTACATCCAGGCGGTGTGGCTTGTAATTCTCCACAGCCTCAATTGCATAGTCCCCCACAGGGACCAGCCTCTGCTTGTTTCCCTTCCCGACAACCCTTATGTATCCTTCCTCAAAGAAGAGGTCCGAGCAGCGGAGATTCACCAGTTCAGAGACCCTGAGGCCGCATCCGTAGAGCATCTCAATGATAGCCTTGTTGCGCACCTCCTCCGGGCTGGAAAGGTCGAAATTATCAAGCATCAGCTGCACCTCCTCCAAAGAGAGGACATCCGGGAGGTGACGGGTGAGTTTAGGGGTATCGATGCCTGCCGTAGGGTTGTGCCACTGCGGGTACTTCACCCTTATGGCATTGCCGTGCTCCAGTTCCAGAAACTTGAAGAATGTCCTCAGGGCACTTATCCTCCGCGCCTGGCTGCGCTTTTCAAGGGGCTTTTCCGGCACCCCCGGCTCCTCCCCTACGGGCTTGCCGCCTGCATTCGGGGCTGCTTCCGGTGTTGTCTTTGAGGCTGCCTTGGGGGCCTCCTTCAGGAACCGCTCCACATCCTTCACCTCTATCTGCCCGGGGGAGCCGTACCCCACAAAACTGATAAAGCGCACCACATCCGAAAGATACCCGTTAATGGTATTCTCCGAAAAGGAACGCTCCAGCCTCATATAGGCCTTGAAATCATCTATATAATCCTGCCAGGTCATTACTCCGGCCTCCAGTTACACCATTCACGGATTGGACAGGCCGCGCATTTGGGGTTGCGGGCGGTGCAGATATAGCGGCCGTGGAGGATGAGCCAGTGGTGGGCTATTGCCCTCTCTTCCATGGGGATGATCCTGTTCAGGTCCTTCTCCACCTCCAGAGGGGTTTTTCCGGATGAGAATCCCAGCCTGTGGGAAACCCTGAACACATGTGTATCCACCGCAATCACCGGCTTGTTGTATATGATTGAGGCCACCACATTGGCCGTCTTGCGCCCCACTCCGGGGAGCTTCTCAAGCTGCTCCACCTCAGAGGGCACCACCCCTCCGAAATCGGAGACCAGCATCCTGGCCATCCCTATCAGGTGGCGGGCCTTGTTGTTGGGAAAAGAGATGGATTTTATCAGTTCCAGAACCTCCTCAAAAGAGGCCTCTGCCAGCATCCCCGGCTCCGGGAAACGGAGGAAGAATGCTGGGGTGTGCATGTTCACCCTTTTATCTGTACATTGCGCGGAAAGGATCACCGCTACAATCAGCTGATACGGGTTCTTGAAGTCCAGCTCGCTCTCCGCTACCGGGACATTCACCCTGAAATAATCCAGAATATGTTTCTTTCTATCCTTCTCTCTCATAACAAATTAAGATATTACCCGGTAATCAGGCTCAAAAAAATTTAGGGGATTATAGGGTGGGATTTCAAGACTTGTGAAGCCTGAAGAACCGGAGTTACCGCAGGGTAATGAGGATTCTGAAGGCAAGCGTAACGCTGAAATCACCCCTGTAATCCCTTAAATTTCAAACTCAATCTCCTGCTCCATCTCCCTCACGCTCCCCTCCTCGCAGATTAGCACCCTGCCCGGGTATCTCTTGTAGAGTTCCCTGTTGTGGGTAACCATCAGCACAGCGGGCTGCTGCTCCGCATGTATCTTCATGAACAGGTTCATTATGTCAGTTGCAGTCTCTTCATCAAGGTTGCCTGTAGGCTCATCAGCCAGAATCACCTGGGGGTTGTTCAGGAATGCCCTTGCAATGGCCACCCTCTGCTGTTCTCCTCCCGACAGCTGATGTGGCATTTTCCTTGCCTTATCTTCCAGCCCTACCATCTCCAGCACCTCCCTGGCCCTTGCAGCCATCTGGGAGCGCTTTTTCCACCCTGTAGCCTCCAGCACAAAGAGGAGGTTATCCTCCACGCTGCGGTCCATAAGCAGCTGGAAATCCTGGAATATCACACCCAGCTTCCTCCTGAGGAACGGGATATGGCGCCTCTTTATCTTGCGGAGGTTGTACCCTGCCACTGCCGCCTCCCCCTTCTTGAGCGGAAGCTCCGCAATGAGGGTCTTTATGATTGAGCTCTTGCCGCTTCCCACCTTTCCCAGAAGGTACACAAACTCCCCTTTGCGGATTGTGATGTCCACATCCGCCAGAATTATGTTGCCGTCATTTGCAATCACGGCCTCTGACATCTCCACAAGCACTGGAGCTGGATCAGCAGCCTGCACGATCTCAACATCATCCAGAGTCTCCTCCTGCAAGGAAGGTTCGGCGGCCTGCACGGCCTCAACGTCCTCCGGGGCATCCTCCTGCGAGGCGGGTTCAGCGGTCTGCACGGCCCCAACCGGTTCGGCCGGTGTCTCCGGGGCCTGCGGCTGCTGTGCCGCACCGGTGCTGCCGTCTTCTTCTGTAACAAGTGGCTCCTGCTGTATATCAAGGGTATCCTGTATGGTGTTTTCTGACATATCTGCTTCTTGTTTTTGTACTGTTGCAAATTTATAAAAAATAATGTTGAACTGGCTATCGGGATATTGGTAAAGTCCATATTTTTTGCTATTTTTGTATGTTAAAAATCCTAAGGACAAATGAGCGAAACAGAGAAAGAAATTATTGCCAGTCAAGGTGAGTATTCGGCAGACAGCATCCAGGTGCTGGAAGGTTTGGAGGCGGTAAGGAAACGCCCTTCAATGTACATTGGAGATGTAGGGGCAAGGGGCCTTCACCATTTGGTTTATGAGGTGGTGGACAACTCAATTGACGAGGCACTGGCAGGCTACTGCTCGGATATAGACATTACAATCAACAAGGACAATTCAATAACAGTAAAGGATAACGGCAGGGGTATCCCTACAGGTATGCATGAGAAAGAGGGGAGAAGCGCCCTTGAGGTGGTTCTTACAGTGCTTCATGCTGGCGGCAAGTTCAGCAAGGACAGCTACAAGGTGTCAGGAGGTCTGCACGGTGTGGGTGTATCCTGCGTGAACGCCCTTTCAACCCACCTTAAGGCTGAAATCCACAGGGAGGGAAAGATATTTGTACAGGAGTTCTCGAGAGGTGTCCCTCAATACCCTGTAAAGGTTGTGGGAGAGGCTGAGGATACCGGTACAATCATCACTTTCAAGCCAGATGCGGAGATATTCACAGTTACAACAGAGTACAGCTACGATATCCTTGCAACAAGGCTCCGTGAGCTCGCATACCTAAACAAGGGGGTGAAGCTCAGCATCACAGACAGCAGGGCAACCGAAACAAACGATGAGGGTGAGACAGTAGAGGTTGAGAAGAAGGAGATCTTCTACTCTGAGTCAGGCCTTCTGGAGTTCGTTTCATACCTTGACGGCACAAGGGAGAAGCTTACAGAGAAGCCTATCTCACTTGAAACAGACAAGACCGGCATTCCAATTGAGATTGCAATGCAGTACAATACCGGTTTCTCGGAGAATATCCACTCTTACGTAAACAACATCAACACAATAGAGGGAGGTACCCACCTGAGCGGTTTCAGGAGGGGTCTTACAACCACCCTGAAGGCATACGCGGAGAAGAACGGCATGCTCAGCAAGCTGAAGTTTGACATTGACCCTGCAGATTTCCGTGAGGGTCTTACAGCGGTGATTTCGGTTAAGGTTGCAGAGCCACAGTTTGAGGGACAGACCAAGACCAAGCTGGGCAACAGCGAGGTGATGAGCGCTGTGAGCAAGGCTGTGAGCGAGGCCCTTGAGATTTATCTTGAGGAGAACCCTAAGGATGCCAAACAGATTGTGGAGAAGGTTATTCTGGCCGCAACTGCAAGACATGCTGCAAGGAAGGCAAGGGAGCTCGTGCAGAGGAAGACGGTGATGTCGGGCGCAGGACTTCCGGGCAAGCTGGCAGACTGTTCAAACAGGGACCCTGAGAAATGCGAGCTCTACCTCGTGGAGGGAGACTCTGCGGGCGGTACTGCAAAGACCGGACGTGACAGGGGATTCCAGGCAATCCTTCCACTCAGGGGTAAGATCCTCAACGTGGAGAAGGCTATGGAGCACAAGGTCCTTGAGAGCCAGGAGATAAGGAACATCTATACTGCACTTGGCGTTACAATAGGAACTGAGGAAGACAGCAAGGCGCTCAACCTGAGCAAGCTCCGCTACCACAAGGTGATCATCATGACGGATGCCGATGTGGACGGAAGCCACATTACAACCCTTATCCTCACATTCTTCTTCCGCCACATGGTGGACCTCATCAAGAACGGACACGTTTACTGTGCAACTCCGCCGCTCTACCGCGTAAAGAAGGGCAAGACAGAGAAATACTGCTGGACAGAGGAGGAGCGCAAGGCCCTTATTGAGGAACTTGGAGGCGGTTCTGAGAAAGGAATCAGCATCCAGCGCTACAAAGGTCTTGGAGAGATGAACGCGGAGCAGTTGTGGGATACCACAATGGACCCTGAGAAACGTATCCTCAGACAGGTTACAATTGAGAACGCAGCCGAGGCAGACAGGATCTTCTCTATGCTTATGGGAGACGATGTGCCGCCAAGGAGGGAATTCATTGAACAGAACGCCAAATACGCTAACATTGACGCATAGGAAACATATAGCTCTTGCACTTTTGTGCATAATGTGCCTTTTCTCAGGGGCAAATGCCCAGAGCAGGGTTGCCGGAGGGATAAAGAAGTTCTTCGGCAAAATCGGCAGGGAAAAGGTTGTACCGGTGGATTATTCAAATCTGCCGGATGTTTCATACAGCCAGCTGTCGGGAATAACATTGGAAAGCCTCTTCCATGACCCTTTCAGGGAAATCCCGCCTCTGGAGGATGAGATTGCCTTCAACGGGTTCTCTGAGCTTCCCGACGAATATTCAATCTGGAGCAATTCCAGCATCAACCCATACGGGGTTTCCCTGGTGGGGATGAAGGATACCGTGAAGATTGATGTGAGCGGGTACTGCCCCCCTTCAGAGAAATATGTCACATCGGACTGGGGCTTCAGGAAATGGAAGTTCCATTATGGGATTGATTTGAAGGTGCACAGAGGGGATACCGTAAGAAGCGCATTTGACGGTACCGTAAGGATTACCCGCAGGGACCGCGGATACGGCTACTTTGTGGTTGTAAGGCATGACAACGGACTTGAAACCCTCTACGGGCACCTGAACAAGATTCTGGTGAAGAATGACCAGAAGGTGAAGGCAGGCCAGGCTGTAGGAATGGGCGGCAATACTGGGCGTTCTACCGGATACCATCTCCACCTTGAGTTCAGGTACCTGGGCAACTGCATAAACCCCAACGACATTGTGGATTTCTCAACCCACAAGATAAAGAACCCGGTATTGGTGATTACATCACAGACCTTTGCGTACAGGGGTGAGATTGACAAGATAAGGTATTGGACCGTAAAGAAGGGGGACACATTGGGAAGGATTGCCTACAGGACAGGAGTTTCTGTAAGCAAGCTGTGTTCTCTCAACGGCATTACAAAGAATACAATTCTAAGGATTGGAAGAAAAATCAGATATACATAAAAAATCAATTTACAGGACTATGGATATTTTTGAAAGAATCAAAAAGGACTCGGGTGGATCCCTTGGCCAGTACAGGAAAAAAGCTCACGGATATTTCATGTTCCCTAAACTTGAGGGAGAGATTGGTCCGTACATGACCTTTAACGGCAAGAAGGTTCTTGCCTGGACATTCAACAACTATCTTGGTTTGGCAAATGACCCTGAGGTAAGGAAGGCAGATGCTGAAGCAGCTGCAAAATGGGGCCTTGCATACCCTATGGGTGCACGTATGATGAGCGGCCACACTTCATTGCACGAGCAGCTTGAGAGGGAGCTTGCAGAGTTTGAGTGCAAAGAGGACGCTTACCTTTTCAACTTCGGTTACCAGGGAATGATCTCTACAATTGACGCACTTGTTACAAGACATGACGTTATCGTTTACGATTCAGAGGCCCATGCATGTATCATGGACGGTGTACGCCTCCACATGGGACAGAGAATCGTATATCCTCATAATGACATTGAGCGTTGCGAGAAGGCTCTCCAGAGGGCTACAAAACTTACTGAGAAGACCGGTGGCGGTATCCTCCTCATCACTGAGGGCGTTTACGGAATGACCGGCGGACTCGGCCGTCTTGACCTCATCTGCAAGCTGAAGGAGAAATACAACTTCAGGATCCTCATTGACGATGCACACGGATTCGGTTCAATGGGCCCTAACGGTAGGGGTACTTCAGAGCACTACGGTGTAATGGACCAGGTTGACCTTTACTTTGGCGCATACGCAAAATCAATGGCTTGTATCGGCGGTTTCGTTGCCGGCGACAGGGACATCATTGATTACCTGAGATACAACCTCCGTTCACAGATTTATGCAAAATCACTCCCTATGCCAATCGTAGAGGGCTGTCTCAAGAGACTTGACATGATCAGGAAAGGCCACGACAGGCGCCAGAAGCTCTTCAAGATTACCCGCGCCCTCCAGGACGGCTTGAGGGAGAGAGGCTTTGATATTGGCGTTGCTGAGGCATGCATCACTCCTGTATTCCTCAAGGGTGACGTTCCTGAAGCAACCAACATGCTTGTTGACCTCAGGGAGAACCACGGAATCTTCTGTTCATGCGTTGTATATCCTGTAGTGCCTAAGGGCGTAATTATGTACCGCCTTATCCCTACAGCTATGCACGAGATGGAGCATGTTGAATACACTTTGAAGGCATTTGAGGCTTGTAAGGCAAAACTTGAGGCCGGTGCATACAAAGGTTCAACAGATATCCAGGACATGGCTATCAGATAATTATAGGTTACAGAG
>CAYYVA010000054.1:0-9398 GCA_964475015.1 uncultured Muribaculaceae bacterium | reverse complement strand
GAACCAAGTTTATTTAATTTTTAATAGTCCACAATTTTTAGTGGACAGTAGTGAAATAAATTTTCAAATTGCAATATAAACTATAATATCTGATATTTCAAAGATATTTTTAATATTTTTATCTGAAAAAAGTTCGTATATTGTTGTATTTCAATACTTTTAACAACTTTCATTTTTATACTAATTTCCTTACATTTTAAAGAGATGTCCAAAAAGGTATTTTTTACCATAAAAATGGGCCTATTCCTTACATTTTGATACTATATATACTACAAAAAACCGCTTCTGCGTTGCTGCAGAAGCGGTCTGATAAAAAACTTTAAAATTTTATATGAAAAATTTTACGATTTATAAGCACTTTTATTCAAAATAAACAGGCTTGCCCAGAGGCCTGAAATCAGAAGGGACTCCGGCCTTGGTCTGGTCATTCTGGGATTTCTCCACATCTTTTGCAATGAATCCCTCCAGAGTAAGTGTCTCTCCGGCTATCTCAAGGATACGCTTTACTATGGCATACCTGCTTATTGCACTGAAGTAAAGCCTGTTGTCCTCCATACAGCTCACAACTTCAGACCTCCATACACCATATTTGTAATAGTATCCTCCAAGATGGAATCCTACATGTCCGTAATCTTTCTGCCCTATCAGGAATCCCCAAGGGGCTTCCTCCTTCTTGTTGGATGCGGATACATTCAAATTGTACCCCTTCTCCTGCCATGCCTTCAGATTCTCCACCTCCTCTGCAGGGATAGTTGCATCATAATTGGTATATTCATCAGCCAGCCTTCCGAATCCGTGTCCGCCATACTCATGGCAGATCACATTCACGAATGCTGTTGTTCCGCCTGAAGCTGAAGAGGTAGGCACCATTGCTATGCTCTTTCCGTTGCTCCATGAAGCGCATGTTCCGGCATAAATGTTCTCATTGATGACAACACATATTGAGTTCTTGGTGAGATCTGCATCAGTAACATCCGGAATCTTCTTCACCCAATTGAACACTTTGTCGTAGTTGCATGAGATTCCTGTACTGTTCCCCCCCTCTATCACCGATTCAAATACGGTACTCTTCTTTATATCCTGTGAGGTAATGGTGGCACCGGCATCCTGTGAGTACGCCGCTATTTTGTAGATTGTAAAATACTCCCTGTAGCTCTTATAAGGCTCAACTGAGAAAAGCCCCTCAATTGCCTTGTCCACATCCGTATCAAACTTGCCGCCATGTTCAAAATCGTTCTTCTGGTAGCCGTCACCCGTAAACACCAGCTTAACAGGGCTTGCCTTGGTACTCTGCTGGTATACTACATATTCACCGTCTGCGTATATGCTTGTGGCAGAAGTGGTAAAGCTTATCACATCTGATTCTGTCACCCCACCGGCCCTGTCATCTGCCTTGATCTTTGCATAATACTTGGTATTTGTCTCAAGGTTCTCCTCAGGCGTAAAGGACCTCTCCCTCACTATTGGGCCATACTCCTTGAAGCTGGATGCATCCTTTGAGAGATAAAGATAATAGCTGAGGGTATCGCCGTCCGCATCCGAACAGTTCCACTTGAAGCTTACATTGGTATATACACCGGCCGCCCCATCCTTAGGGTTTGTGAATACAGGTTTTGCAGGGGCTGTGTTCGGACCTGGTTCCTGCTTGAGGATAAGGGTCTTGTATATGCCGTAGTATGAGAACTTGAGAGGTATCTCCGCCACCTTATTGTTTGGATTTGCACTCACCTGTGCTGTAATCTGTGCATTGCCGTCACCCTTTACAGCTGAAAGCACCACCCTTGCGGTCTCCTCCGAGGTAATTATCTCCCAAGGTGTATTGGCTGTTACATTTATAGTGACAGTCTCCCCCTCCGCCTTTACAGGAACCGGATTCTGGGCAAATGACACTGATACAGGCACCTGCTTTACTGTGATGGAGGCACCGAGCGTTTCGCTGTCGGGAGAAGAAAAAGTTATTGTTGCACTCCTCTCCGCGCCTGAAATGTTTGCATCTGCCTTTACTGTAAGTTCCATGCTCCCTTTTCCGCTCCTTGGGGAAACCTGAAGCCAGCCGCTGCTTGTAGAGGCTGTCCAATTGACATTTGCATCAACTGCTGCTGTCTGCTGTGACCCATCCGCCTCCAGCTCAATGGATTGTGGTGATACAGACAGCTCCTTCTCAGGCTCCTTTGAACATGAAACCGCCACAAGGGAAAGTGCTGCCAACAGGCAGAACATGAATTTTAAATGTCTCATCATGATAATCAGTTATTTATGTAATCAATAATTTTCAAGAGGCTCTGTGGGTCCTTCCATGAAATCTTGTTTGCCTTAAGGAACCCTTTCAACCCGGCCTTCTTCTCTGAAGAGAGGAACAGCTCAAGCTCCTTTTTGTTTGCAGGATACACCTGACCGTCAGTTACCAGGTAATACTCCTTGGCAAGAGGGATAAGCTTTCCGTCCTCCTTGCTGTTCTTCAGGTTCATGTGGTTTGTGGAAGCTGTAGGGCCCGCCCCGTCAACCGAGCTGAGCTTCATGGTTGACATTGAGTTGGCAGAGGCACCGTAGGCCGCACTCCCCTCAGACATGAGGGCAGCCATATCTGCAACAGCCTCTTCACCTACAAACCCCTTGTCACTTGAAGCAACCGCCTTGAGAATCTTCCCCTGCTTTGCATAGAAGGACTCCTTCCCCACGGTTACAAGCACAACATCCTTGCTCACAGCCTCCTTGATATCCTCTGAGCCCTGTTCCAGGTAATGCAGCCTGCTGTTGAGTACATGAATGTTCACAAGATAATCCTTCTTCTGCCCGTCCTTGAAGAAAACGGTCCCCTGCATGAAATCATTATACAGGTATGGCCATGTGGTGGTAGGATTCTGGGCCTGCATTGAGACCGCCACCATAATGGCAAACAGCGACAAAAACACTTTTTTCATAATCCGTCAATTAAATTGATTCCATAAAAATAGGAAAAATATGCAAGGGGACAATAAAAAAAGCCCCCTTTCAGAGAAAGGAGGCTAGTTTTATAGATTCAGACAATTACTGAATTTTTGTAAGGACTGCACCTGGAGCCATGTCATACAGGCCGTTTGTTGCAGAGTAAGCACCGAAATAGTCACTGATAGTGATTGTACCAGCAGCCTCATCAACAGCCATCTCAATGTTGCCTGAAGTGATATAGCCTGAACCGTCATAACCTACCAATGAGAAGCCATAACCGCCAAAGTCCTGACCAAGAGGCATGGTGATTACTGTGTGGTCATCATTTACAACACCATAGTAAACATTGTAAGTAGGAGCTGAATAACCAATAGCATTCAAGTAAGAGTTCAAGTTCCAGAACCAAACTTTAGATACATCAGATGCATCTTTCACAACATTTACAGTGTAGTTCCACTCGTCACCCCATACATCGGTTGCCTTGAAGTTATAGTCACCAAGAATCTTGTCAAGCGGATGGTCTTTATCAACAATAGTTACTGTACAAGTTTTCTCATTACCTGCGTTAACATCACCGGTATTGCCAAGCTTGAGGGTGAATTTGAGGTCACCTGTAAAGCCGTCAACATCGTTGATCTTAACAAGAACATTCTGGGTAGCAGCATTTGCAGAGAAACTTACAGAAGAAGTCTCAACTGTATAGTTAACACCAGATTTTGCAGAACCGTCAACTGCCTCTACTGAAACAGAAGCTGAAAGTCCTTTAACTGAAGCCAATGTGATTGGAATATTAACGGTACCTGCTGACTCCAAAACTGAAACAGAGGATTTGTTGAATGCAACAAATGCATCTTTGTCATTGAACTTAGGGAGCTCATTGATCTCACAAGATGTGAATACGAATGCACCCATAGCCAATGCGCTCAAATATTTGAATATCTTTTTCATATCTTTCAATTGCTATTTATTAATAACCCTCGTTCTGAACCAAGTTCTCGTTAACGTCCATTTCACGTTTTGGAATTGGAAGAGCAAACATGTAGCTGTGTGCGGCAACATTCTGGTTCGCAGGGTCACCTACGTAGTCAACCCTTGTGATGCCCTTGCCCCAGCGTGAAAGGTCGAACCAGAGGTGGCCCTCCCAAGCAAGCTCTTTCCTTCTCTCATTGTAAACGTCCTCTTTGGTTACAGCTGAACCGTATGCTGTAGCGTTTCTTGCTGCAGTAATTACGTTAAGGTCTGCAGCAGCCTTCTCAATTGAACCGCTGTTAACGTATGCCTCAGCCCTATTGAGATACATCTCAGAAAGACGGAGAACTACAGTATTGTTTGCATCTGGGGTACCGATGCCTTTACCTGCATATTTGATAGTCCAGTAAAGGTGGTCGTAACCCTCAGCCTGGAGCCACTGGTTCCTCACATCATCAGCCTCATAGAGGTTAACGAGGTCAGTTGAAGTACCGCAGTCTGCGTATCCGCCAGGAGTTGACATCCACATTGGAGACTCCCAGTATGCGTCGTAGTCGTTCTGTGTATCACCGAACACCTCAAAGATAACCTCTGAAGTACCGATGTTTGCAGTCCATGCAGAAGCGTACTCGTCAGCAGTCCACATTGCGAAATCTGAGTTGTCAATTACCTTGGTAGCGTATGCAGCAGCATTTGTCCAGTCCTCCATGTAAAGGTAAACCCTTGAAAGGAGAGCCTGTACTGCAGGTTTTGTAACAGCTGCCTTGTAGTCTGTGATACCCTCTCTCTGGTAGTCATCAGCAAGAAGGGTCTCAGCCTCCTTAAGGTCTGATACAATCTGTGAATAAACCTCAGCAACGGTGTTTCTTGCAGGTTTGCCTGCAGGATCGGTTACAAGTACAACAGGTACACCAGGGCCGTTTGAATCATAACCATAAGGCTGTGCATAAAGCCTTACCATATCAAAGTGCGCGAGAGCCCTGAGGAACAAGGCCTCACCTTTAAGGTTGTTGATATCATCAGCTGTAACATCACCGCCCTCTTTGCCCTCAAGGTTTGCAAGAACGTTGTTTGCTGCTGAAATTACAAAGTAACCGTAGCTCCAGAGACCTGAAGTGCTTGAAGGGTTGTAGCTGATGTTATAAGAACCGCTGTAACGGCCAGAATCAAAATCACCCTCGGTTGGTTTCTTACCGTTACCTGATCTCATCTCTGCCTCAAATACGAAGCCGGGACCATACCAAGTGCTGCTCGCAAGCGGGCCATAGGCTCCTGCGATAGCACCGTCCAAGCCATCAAAAGTAGAGAGAGTAATCTCTGTACTCTGTGACAATATAGGCTCCTTTACCAGGAAGTCATCACAACTTGTGGCAAAAAGCGCAACTGCCATTGACAATATTGTTAATTTTTTCATCTCAATTCAATTTTTAGTTTTAGAATGACAACTCAATACCACCAATGAATGATTTTGTCATTGGGTAAATACCTGCACCGATACCGGTTACACCGCGCTCCGGATCCCAGAAGTCAACATCGTGGAAGGTATAGAGGTTAAGTGCACTTGCATAAACCTTAAGGTTGCTCAAGCCTGCTTTCTTAACCCATTTTGAAGGAAGGTCGTATGACAAGGTGATATCCTTGATCCTTACGTAGTCACCATCCTGTAGCCATCTTGTACTTGCAAATGCGTAAGAGTTGCTTGCAGTACCTGCAACCGGTTTAGGGTTAACGCCTGTATCACCCGGCTGTTTCCAGTAGTTGAGTGCTGTCTTGTAGTGGTTCATGCTCATCTGGTTACCGTCTGAGTTACAGTATCTGTTCTCAATGATCATAACCTTGTTGCCGCCCTTGAACTCAAAGAATGCGCTCAAGCTGAGGCCTTTCCATGAAAGTGAAGTGTTGAAACCACCTGTATACTTAGGCTCTGGTGAACCTGCATAGATATAACGTGCCTTGTTGTAGTTGTTGGTAAGCGAACCGTCCTCAGCAACCCAAAGAGCCTCACCGTTAACAGGGTTAACACCGTAGTACTCTTTCAGGTAGAATGTGTACATGCCGTAACCTACCTTATGTTTCAGACGTGAATCGCCTGAGTATGACATCTCGTTGCTGTCACCAAGGTCCTTGATCTCTGTCTCATTGAATGCCAAGTTAACACCTACATTCCATTTCCAGTCCTTGTTGTTGATGATGTCACCGTTCAACTGGATCTCAACACCACGGTTAACCATCTCACCAATGTTCATGAAGTTAGATGAGAAACCTGTTGTCTGAGGAACATATTTGTTGAGCAACATGTCTGTAGTTGTCCTGTTGTACCAGTCGATGCTACCGTTGATCTTACCGAAGAAACCGAAGTCAACACCGGCATTGATTGTAGCATTCTTCTCCCATGAAAGGTCATCATTTGCAGGAGATGAAGGAAGCATACCTACAGCACCGTTGTACTGTGAAGAAGCATATACACCGTAAGCCCTGTAAGCAGAGATGTTATCATTACCGTTAACACCGTAGCTTGCACGGATCTTCAACATATCCAACCATGAAACATCCTTCAACCAGTTCTCGCTGTGCATGTTCCATGAACCACCTACTGAATAGAACACACCCCACTGCTGGTTCTTTCCGAACAATGATGAACCATCGTAACGAACTGAAGCCTGAAGGTAGTATTTTGAATCATAGCTATAGTCCGCAATACCGAAGAATGAAAGCAATGTTCTCTCGTTTGTGCTGTAGCTGCCGTAATCCTTGTCAGATGGAGATGTTGAAGGATAAGGGATGGCAGGATCCACCTGAGGTGAGTAGATATACATTGAACTATAAGTCCTCTGCATAGCCTCCTGACCTGCAAGAACTCTCAATGAATGCTTGTCATTGAAGATGTTGTTGTAGGTAACAGTGTTTGAAGTTGTCATCTGAACATACTGCAGACGTGAAGTCTGAAGAGTAGCCTCACCCTCTGAAGTATATGGATGCCAGTATCTTCTACCCTCTCCGAATGTAGTCTCAACTGCGTTGGTAGTCTTAACGGTTACATTCTTGATAGGTTTCCAGTCGAGATAGAAGCTTCCGTTAACCCTGTACTGTTTCTCCCACTGCTCGTCATATTTTGCAGTAGCCCTTGGGTTGGTGTTTGAGTTCTCAGGGATGTTAACGCTGTGGTCACCGTCCTCATTATATGGCTGAGTCCAAGGAAGGATGATAGAACCACCCCACATAGGGTTAGAGTAGTACAAAGACTGCATTGGGATATCGTTTGCATTGGTGTGTGCAGCATTTACACGTACACCCATCTCAAGCTTGTCACCCAATTTGTGGTCTGCATTGATACGGAAAGTAACCTTCTGGTAATCTACACCGTAGAATACACCCTCATTCTTGTGGTAAGTGAGTGAGCTGTAGAATTTGCTCCTTGCAGTACCTGCAGATGCGTTGATCTCATACTCCTGAAGCTTACCTGAACGGCTGAAGTGGTCAATCCAGTCAGTAGTGCCTTTGTCAAGAAGAGACATAGGACGGTAGTATTTTCCGCTAGGATCATCCGGGTTGCCGCCTGCATTAACGATAGCAGTTCTCTGTAGGTCCAAAAGCTGCTCACCGGTCATCATGCCGAAATCATTGTCATTTGCAAGGTTTGAAACACCGAATTTAGCTCTTGCAGAGAATTTTGCCTTACCCTCTTTACCGCTCTTGGTAGTAACAAGTACAACACCGTTTGCAGCACGTGAACCGTAAACTGAAGCAGCAGCAGCATCTTTCAACACTGTAATGCTCTCAATATCGTTAGGGTTGATGGTTGCAATGGCGTTACCTGTGTTGGTAAAGTAAGTCTGGTCACCGTCCATTACAGGAATACCGTCAACTACCCAAAGAGGGTTGTTGCCTGCGTTGATTGAAGAAGTACCACGCACACGGATCTGTGAAGATGCACCTGGCTGGCCTGAAGCTGCAGTAATCTGCACACCTGCCATCTTACCGGCCAACATCTTGTCAACTGAAGAAACCGGAGCCTCAGAGATTGCGTCACCGGAAACTGTAGTAACAGATCCGGTCTTTGCCTCCCTCTTTACAACACCGTAAGCTACAACCATTACGTCGTCAAGCATTACAGCCTCCTCCTCCATAGTAACGTTAACTACAGATTTGTTGTTGATAGGCATTACAACATTTTTCATACCTACAAGGGTAAACTCCAATGTACCGTTAGCAGGTGCGCTGATAACATACCTACCATCTACATCTGTTGATGTACCGGCAGAAGAACCTTGTAGCAATACGTAAACACCAATGATGGGTTCACCATTCTGGTCTGTAACAGTACCAGTCACTGTTATATTTTGCGCCCACGCAAAACTAACAGCAAACAATGAGAGTACTGTCAAGAAAAACTTTACTTTTCTCATAAAGGTTTTTTTTAAGGTTAATATTAATTTTTTTGTACCTTTTAGGCTACACCGCCGGTTTTGTAAACTTCCTCCATTTTTCCGTCCTGGTTAAGGGTTATAAGCATATCCATGAGGGTTTCTTGCATATATCTGTATATGTGTAAATTATATAAGGAAAACCTATAAGCACAGTATATGCCTCTTCCCGACAGATCCCTTCATGGGGTCCCTTGCGGCCCCATTTATATTTACATTTATTTATATGGAAAAAAATAACCCCACAGATGGGGGTGCGGAGGGGAAAAGTTTTCCTTATCGGGCAGAGTATCAGGAGAATCCCCTGTCGGGAAGGAAATTATGGGGAATAGCCTGAAACAACAATTTTTACCGCGGAGGCACCTTTTTTTCCTTTAAATGCAAGGATATGATACAGATAGGGGTGGCAGGAGGGGCCTGTTACAAATTATAACCAATATCTTGGTCCATAAATCTTCCCCTCAGAAATGAAAAAAGAATTGAATTTTTGTCACTATTACAAAAAGACGATAAATCTGCATAATTTATTACCAAATTGTAAAGATTTACCCTAAACTGATAGTAATCTATTGTAAAATCAACAAAATTCTTTATCTTAGCTGAATACATGGCTGCTACATAGAAATTTTCTATGTAAAAAACTATTATTATATTTGCAGTTCCCATTTACTATGGAGAATAGGCTAAAAGAAAACCTACATTTAATTTAAACAACTAATAATTAAAAATTTATGAGAAAACTTAAGCTAATTTTAGCAGTACTCTCATTGTTTGCTGTAAGTTTTGCAAATGCGCAGAACATTACAGTAAAGGGTACTGTTACTGACCAGAGCGGAGAGCCTGTCATAGGCGTTTACGTTCTGCTGCAAGGTTCCTCAACACAGGGTACATCTACAGATGTGGATGGTAATTATGAGATTTCAGTCCCTCAGAACGGAACACTTGTCTTCACATTGGTAGGCATGAAGGATGTTGTTGTTCCCGTTAACAACAAGTCCCACATCAATGTTACAATGGAAGAGGATTCATTAGTGTCCACTAAAAAATCGAAATAGTTCTTTGAAATGATTGATATTT
>CAYYVA010000053.1:0-10752 GCA_964475015.1 uncultured Muribaculaceae bacterium | reverse complement strand
ATACCCGGTACATTTGAAAGTGATATGGGCGGTACATTTAAACCGCTGCAATCACCGAATGAAAAAAGTTAGTATTTTTACCGAAAAATTCCAGTTATATGAATACTATATGGATAGTGATTCCCGTTCTGTTGGTCCTCATGTTCCTTCTGGGAACGGACCTTAATCGGGAAGCGTTTGCAAATGTGGCAAGGAATCCCAGGGCGGTACTTGCCGGTATGGTGGGGCAGCTTCTCTTTCTCCCCATTATAGCAATTGGGGTTGCATGGGCACTCAAGCTCCCTCCCGTATATTTTATGGGACTTGTCCTGGTGGCATGCTGCCCGGGAGGAAGTTCCTCAAATGTCTTTTCCATGCTGGCTAAGGGGGATGTGGCACTCTCAGTAACCCTTACAGCCCTGAGCAGTGTGATAACACTCTTTACACTGCCGCTGGTAATGGGCGGGGTGGCGGTGCTGGTATCGCAGCATGCAGGCATGGAGATAAATCTTCCTGTAGGAAAACTTCTGGTGCAGAATCTCGTACTTCTTTTTGCCCCAATGCTCCTGGGAATAATGCTGCGCCATTTCAGGCCGGGAACTGCCGTAAAGGTGAACAGGGTGTTGGGCAAATGTGCTTTCCCTGCCCTCATGCTCCTGGCCGGTGTCTTTTTCCTGCAATATACAAATGAGATCATACAGAACTTTACCGTGCTGGGGCTTGCTGCCGGAGCACTCATCCTTCTTGCAATGTCATGCAGTTCGCTCCTTTCCAGGGCGGGAAGCTTTTCCCCGGGTGTGCGCCGTACAATTGTAATTGAGGTGGGGATGCAGAATGCGGCCCAGGCAATTGCCATAGCATCTTCCCCCTTTATCTTCAACAGCGGGGAGATGGCCATACCTGCAATAATATATGCACTTCTGATGAATGTAATCCTGCTCACCTATGTAGCTTTTATACGCAGGAGGGAGCGTGGTAATGTGTAAATGATTATTTTTGTACAGAGTATAATTTGAAAGATGGCAAAGAAAGAGGGAATAAGGAAACTGTTCGACAACATAGCTCCAGATTATGACAAGCTGAACCATATCCTCTCCATGAATATAGACAAGGGGTGGAGAAAAAAGGCTGTAAGGGAGCTCATTGATGTTGTGTCTCCCCTGGAGATACTGGATGTGGCATGCGGAACCGGGGATTTTACAATAGAAATTGCACAGAAGGCCCCTGCCGGGAGCTGTGTCATTGGAATTGACCTTTCTGAGGGGATGATGAAAATTGGGCGGGAGAAGATAAAGGCGGCAGGTGTGGAGGCAGAGCTTGTACAGGGTGACTGTGAGGAACTCCCATATGGAGACTGCTCTTTCCACAGGATATCGGTGGGGTTCGGTGTCCGTAACTTCGAGCACCTGGATATAGGGCTCAAGGAGATGTGCAGAGTGCTCAAACCGGAAGGCAAGCTTGTCATACTTGAATTGTCTGTCCCTTCAAATGCCTTTATCCGCTGGTGCTACAAGCTGTATTTCCTCAAGATACTTCCGGTAATAGGGGGATTGGTGTCAGGAGACAGGGGGGCATATGAGTATCTGCCTGCATCTGTGCTGAACTTTCCTCTTCCCGACAAATTTATCCCTATGATGCATCAGGCAGGATTCAGGAGCGTACGGCATATCCCCCTCACATTGGGAATCTGCAGGATGTATATAGGAATCAAATGATCTCCGGATATGAAGAAATGGATTGAAGCAATGAGGCTGAGGACGCTCCCGGTAAGCATGGCAGGTGTGCTTGCGGGAATTGCGTGTGCCATGGTGCAGGGATATTTTTCCGCTGTCCCGGCCCTGTTGTGCCTTTTCTTTGCAATGCTTGCGCAGATTGCCTCCAATTTCGGGAATGAGTATTACGATTTCAAGAACGGGCTGGACAAGAAAGGGCGCGAGGGGTTCCGCCGTGGGGTTACTGAGGGAGACATTTCCCCCAAGGCCATGAGGAATGCCACATTCGGCACATTGGCAGCCGCAGCCGCTACAGGTTGCCTGATGCTCCTTTACGGTGAGTGGTGGCTGATACCTGCAGGAATCTGCATAGTGCTGTTTGCACTTGCATATAGTGCGGGTCCTTATCCTCTCTCGCACCATGGGCTGGGAGATCTGGCCGTAATCATCTTTTTTGGAATTGTTCCGGTAACTTTCACATGTATGCTGCAGCAGGGGAGCTGGGAGGGGGTGGGGATTTCCCTGCCGATATCCGTTTCAACAGGACTTCTTGCAGCCAATGTTCTGATAGTGAACAATTACAGGGATATGGATGATGACAAGGCGGTAGGGAAAAGGACAACAGTGGTGATTTTCGGACGCAAGTACATGGGGTGGTGCTACCTTTTGTCTGGAATTGCGGCAATGGCCATTGCGGCCGCTGCACTATGGGAAATCTCTCCCTGGTCTCTCCCGGCCGCTGCAGTTTATCTCATCATGCACATCTTTACCTGGAGGAGCCTGGTCTCATGTAATGGGGCTGCCCTCAATCCGGTCCTTGGCAAGACCGCAAGGAATCTTCTGGTTTTTGCACTTCTGCTTCTCTGTGGGGCGTTTGCCAGTTTTTGAATTTAGTATCTTTGCAAAAAAATATCATGTCAGACTTGAGAGTATCTAAAAATACAGGACATTCTTTTAAGGAGTGGTTCATTGCAACACGTCCGTGGTCCTTTCCGGCATCTGCCATGCCGGTTCTGGTAACATTGGCATATCTTTTCTGGACAGGAGAGCAGGTGGATTGGGCAATAGGCCTGTTCACGCTGCTCAATGTGGTGCTGTTCCATGCGGCGGGAAATACATGGAGTGATTACAATGACTACAGGAGCGGTGTAGACAGGGAAGATACAGTAGGGGGCATATCCATTACCAGCGGACAGTTCCGCGCAGGGGAGATAAAGAGGCTTGCAATAGGGCTTATGTTGGTATCGGTAGCCTGTGGCTTTACCATACTTGCCCTCACCGGGCTCCCTACATTGTGGTTCGGACTGGCCGGGGCACTTCTTACACTCCTTTACCCTTGGATGAAGTATCACGCGCTGGGGGATGTGGACATTTTCCTTACATACGCAGTGCTCCCAATGCTGGGGACCTCATACGTGGCTTCCGGAAGCATAATCCCGCAGACGTTGTGGCTTGCAGTTCCCGTAGGGCTGATAACCGTAGGAATCCTCCATTCAAACAATACCAGAGATATGGAGCAGGACAGGAGGGCAGATATAAAGACTTTTCCAATGAGCATAGGGGGCAAGGCCTCATCCTACATCTATTGTCTTGAGGTGCTTTTGCCATTTGTATGGTGTGGTGCCTGTATTCTAGTGGGGATTCTCCCCGTATGTATCATTACGGTACTTGTTGCAATCAAGCCGGCGTGGGACAATGCCCGTAGGGCAATGCGTTATTCACAGGAGGGGATGAAGGCTCTTGTGGGTCTTGATGAGCGTACAGCACAGCTCCAGCTGAAGTTCAGCCTTGCCCTGTTTGGAGGTCTTATGATTGCCGCTTGCATAGCTTAATCTGTCGGGAAAATGAAGAAACTTACCTTTACAATAATCCTTGCGGCGATGTTGTGGAGCATAATGTTCCTCCCCGTAACTGCTCCGTATGTGAATTTCTGGTGGATGATGACAGCCTCAGCCTGTAGCCTGAGCATCCTTTCCTCAATCTTCAATCCGGGGTGGTGGAAGAGGGTGCACATCACCGGCCGCGGGGTGCTGGAGGGGATTGCAATTGCTGCCATCCTATGGGGTATCTTCTGGACAGGAGACAAGCTCTCACAGATAATCTTCAATTTTGCCCGTCCACAGGTAGACCTCATATACGGCATGAAGGAGGGGGAGTCGCCGTGGCTTCTTACAGCCCTGATGCTTTTCCTCATTGGGCCGGCGGAGGAGATTTTCTGGAGGGGCTATGTGCAGGAGAAGCTGCAGCAGAGATGGAACCCCAATGCCGGTATGGCGGTGACTACTCTCATATATGCCCTGGTGCATGCCGGCTCGTGCAACTTCATGTTGGTAATGGCTGCTATGGTGGCCGGAGCAGCATGGGGCCTGCTTTACAGGTTCTTCCCGCAGAAGTTCTTTGCCATTATCCTTTCGCATGCCTTGTGGGATGTGGCGGTGTTCGTATGGTTCCCCATATAGGCAGATAAATTCTTTGGAATAATAACTTTTTTATACTTTTGTTACAATTTTGCCGTAATGTTTTGTGGCAAGAGGAATTTGTTGGAGCAAACTTTTGGAAATCAAATGAAAAGCAGGGTAACAAAATGTGATTTTGTGGAGAGGATGAAGGGGAGGATTCTTATTCTGGATGGTGCCATGGGTACCAGCATACAGAAATATAATCTTACTCCCCGCGATTTTCTGGGAGGCAAGGGAAACAATGATATCCTCAACATTACAAGGGAGGATGTGATTGAGGCAATCCACAAGGAGTATATAGCTGCAGGGGCAGACATCATAGAGACTAACACTTTCAGCGGCAATGCAATCTCGCAGAGGGATTACGGGCAGCAGGAGAGGGTGTATGAGATAAATTTCAAGGGGGCGCAGATAGCCCGCAGGGCAGCTGAGGGTGCCGGAAGGAAGGTGCTGGTGGCAGGAAGCATTGGCCCTACTGTAAAGTCACTCTCCCTTTCTCCGGATGCAAATGAACCTCAGCGCAGGGATGTTACATTCAGGCAGATGTCTGATGCATACCGGGAGCAGGTAAGGGGATTGCTGGACGGAGGTGTTGATCTCCTTTTGGTTGAGACAGTCTACGATGCCCTCAATGCAAAAGCTGCAATCCATGCGATTCAGGAAGAGCTTCAGGGGGCGGATGTCCCTGTGATGGTTTCTGCTACCATAAATGACAAGAGCGGCAGGCTTCTGAGCGGCCACAAGCTGGATGCCCTGTTCACGGCGCTGCAGCATTACCCTATAGCAAGTTTTGGATTGAACTGTTCATTTGGGGCCAGGGACCTGGCTCCGTTCATAGAGCAGCTGCAGTGGCTTCCTTGTCCTATAAGCATATATCCCAATGCCGGACTGCCAAATGAGATGGGGCAGTATGATGAGACTCCTGAATACACGGCAAAATATATGAAGGAGCTGGCCCAAAAGGGGTGGATCAACATTGCCGGAGGCTGCTGCGGTACCACACCGGAGCATATAAGGGCTGTTGCCCAGGCCCTGGAGGGGGTGGCTCCAAGGAGCCTGGCGGAACAGGAGGAGGCCCCGGCCTCATCAGGCACCAATGACATGTTTCTGAGCGGTCTGGAGAAGGTGAGGGTTAACAAGGAGGAGTGCAACTTTGTGAATGTGGGGGAGAGGACCAATGTGGCCGGCAGTGCAAAGTTTGCAAGGCTGATAAGGGAGAAGGATTATGCCCAGGCGGCAGAGATTGCCCGCAAGCAGATAGAGGACGGTGCTACAATCATAGACATCAACATGGATGATGCAATGCTCAACGGGGCGGAGGAGATGGCAACATTCCTCAGGTATATTGCCAATGACCCTGACATTGCAAAGGTTCCCCTGATGATAGATTCCTCAAACTGGGAGACAATCCTGGCAGGGCTGCACAACAGCCCGGGCAAGGGGATTGTGAACTCGGTGAGCCTGAAGGAGGGGGAGGAGGAGTTCCTCCGCAAGGCATCGGCAATAAAGGCACTGGGTGCCGCCATAATTGTGATGGCATTTGATGAGCAGGGGCAGGCGGTCACCTTCAGCAGGAAAACGGAGATCTGTGCCAGGGCGTTCAGGCTCCTCACCCGGGAGGTGGGCTTCCGTCCGAACGACATCATATTTGATGTGAACATACTGGCCATAGGTACCGGAATTGAGGAGCATGACAACTATGCCGTTGATTTCATAAAGGCCGTAAAATGGATAAAGGAGAACCTTAAGGGGGCGAAGACAAGCGGAGGCGTTTCAAACCTGTCATTCTCGTTCAGGGGGAACAATACCGTAAGGGAGGCTATGCATTCCGTTTTCCTCTACCATGCAATTGCCGCAGGGCTGGACATGGCAATCGTGAACCCGTCCATGCTGCAGGTGTATGATGACATTGAGCCTGAGCTTCTGAGGAGGGTTGAGGCGGTTGTGCTGAATGACATTTCAATCCTCGGGGATGAGGCAGGGAATTACGCCAATCCTACCGAGGCACTTATAGAGCTGGCGCAGGAGATAAAGGCTGCAGAGCTGGCTGCTAAGGAGGCTGCTGCCTCAGGGAATGCCCAGGCTGTAGAAAAGGCCGGCAAGGCAAAGCTCCAGTGGCGGGAGAGCCCGCTGAAGGAGAGGCTTGAGCATTCATTGGTGAAGGGCATCTCGGGGTATCTGGAGCAGGATATGAAGGAGGCGCTGCAGGAATATGAATCACCTGTCGGGATAATAGAAGGCCCGCTCATGCAGGGGATGGACAAGGTGGGTGAACTGTTCGGGGACGGAAAGATGTTCCTTCCGCAGGTGGTGAAGAGTGCCAGGGTGATGAAGGATGCGGTGGCCCTGCTGCAGCCATATATTGAGGCACATAATGCACTGCAGGGAACCCTGAAGCAGGATACGGTTGTAATTGCAACCGCCAAGGGGGATGTGCATGATATAGGAAAGAACATTGCTTCAATAGTCCTCAGCTGCAACAACCTGAATGTGGTTGACCTTGGGGTGATGGTGGAGAACAAGGAGATAATGGAGGCGGCGTTCAGCAACAGGGCCTCCCTTATAGGGGTGAGCGGACTCATAACCCCGTCACTTGAGCAGATGGAGCTGTTGTGCCGCATGCTTCAGGAGAACAGGGGGAGGATGCTCTCGGAGCTGGGGTACCTGATTCCGGTGATAGTGGGAGGTGCCACAACCTCATCGGTACATACGGCTGTGAAGCTGGCCCCATTGTATGACGGGCCGGTAATCCACGGAGGGGATGCCTCCAGGACAGCTGGAATATGCAAGAGGCTTCTGGGAACTTCAAGCGGGGAGTTCATTGCCTCTGTGAGGGAGGAACAGCAGAAGATAAGGGAAGCCTACAACAGCAGGAACATAAAGATGTATACAGTTTCCCAAGCAAGGGAGATGGCCCAAAAGTTTCTTCCCGACAGTTTCATCCAGCCTCAGGGCTTCGGGGAAGACAATCTTAGGGTGAAGGACCTCCCGCTGTATGAGCTGGAGCAGTATATAGACTGGAGTGCATTCCTCAATTTCTGGGGATTCAAGGGGAAATTTACAGATATTGTCTATCGGGAAGATGAAAAGGGGCAGCAGGCGGAGAAGATTTACACCCAGGCCCTGGAGCTTCTTGGGGAGGCAATGGCAGGGGGCGAGTTTGAGGCCTCTGCGGTTGTGGATTTCTATGAGGCTTCCTCTGCGGTTGAGGACGGGGAGGATGTAATACTTATGTATGACAAGCCGGGTGGGGAGGTAATCGCCCGGTTCCCTATGCCGCGCCAGAGAAGGGAGGGGAGCGGATACCGCAGCGTTGCAGATTATTTCCCTCCGGCAGGAGGAGAGCCGCAGCACTCTGTGATAGGTGTGTTTGCCGTTAAGGTTGAGGACCTGAGGGAGAAGGAGCTTGACCACAAGTCCTTTGAATTCCTGCTGCGCCACAGCCTGTGTGCCCGCCTTACAGATGCCCTTGCAACATGGGTGCAGGAGCAGGTGTCAATGGGAAGCCACATGATAAGGCCTGCGTTCGGATACCCTGCATGCCCTTCGCACGCCCTCAAGCGTACAGCCTTTGACCTTCTCAGGGCAGAGGAGCGCCTTGGGGTACACCTTACAGAGAGTTATGCAGTATATCCCGTAACAGTAATTTGCGGATTGCTTGTGTCCCATCCACAGGCAGAATATTTTGGAGTATGAAGATAATAGATATCCTGAAGGGGGACCACAAGCCCTTCACATCATTTGAACTTGTACCGCCCCTCAAGGGGTCGGACATAAACAAGCTGTACAAATCCATTGAACCCCTCATGGAGTTCAACCCGCCGTTCATAAATGTTACAGCCCACAGGGATGAGGTGGAATACCGCCAGTCTCCCGACGGGTCATTCCGCCGCATAACCGTTACAAAAAGGCCGGGTACTGTGGCCATAGCGGCTGCCATAATGAAGCGGTTCGACGTTGAGGTGGTGCCTCATGTCATCTGTGGAGGGGCAACCAGGAACGATATTGAAAATCTGCTGCTGGACCTGAACTTTCTGGGCATCCAGAATGTAATGGCATTGAGGGGTGACGCGGTTCCGGGGGAGAAATATTTTGAAGCCACCCCGGGCGGGTACGGCCACAGCAACTTTCTGGTGGAGCAGATAGTGAACATGAACAATGGCAAGTATCTGGATGACACCCTCAAGAATGCGGTCCATACAGATTTCTGCATTGGAGTGGCAGGCTATCCGGAGAAGCATTGCGAGGCTGCAAACCTTGATATAGACATAGAATACCTCAAGAGGAAGGTGGAGTGCGGGGCGGACTATATTGTAACCCAGATGTTCTTTGACAATGCAAAGTTCTTCTCATTTGTGGAGAAATGCAGGGCGGCGGGGATAACTGTCCCAATCATCCCTGGAATAAAGCCTATCTCAACACAGAAGCATATAGAGCTCCTTCCAAAGGCATTCTCAATAGATGTCCCGCAGGAGCTGATGAAGGAGCTGGTAAAATGCAGGGATAATGAGGCCATCTACAGGCTGGGTATAGAGTGGGCTACAATCCAGTGCAAGGAGCTGCTGGAGTGGGGTGCCAGGGCGGTCCACTTCTATACAATGGGAAAAGCAGACAACGTGAGGGAAATAATAAGGAAGGCGTTCTGATCCTCTTGCAGGCAGGAGCCTCCATATAAAATATAAAGGTTATGGAATACGGATATTATGTAACAGGAAGGACCACATCCACCTTGAGGGGTGTGGCGGCACTGCTTATGGGGCTGTGCCTCCTTATATGGCCAGGCTTTACCGCAGGGCTGATTGTGAAGCTGATTGCAGGGTTCCTCCTTACAATCGGGTTCATCACCCTCTTTACCGCACTCGCAGCCGCTTCAAGAAGCAACAGCCCTGTTCCGGTGATTGTTGTGCTCAACGTGGTTGTATATCTGGTGTTCGGACTGCTGGTATTCCTCTTTCCCAACTTCTTCCTCGGACTCATTGCATTCCTGTTCGGGGCTGTGCTCCTTGTGGCCGGCATTTCCCAGATAATAGGGCTGTATCTTGGAGGAAGGGTTGCAAATCTGTCGGGAGGAATGTATGTGGCTCCGGTTGCAATAACTGTGTGCGGCATTGCACTTTTCTTCTCCCCAAGGGCTTCAACTGAGGTGCTTACGATGATTTTTGGGGCTGCAACTGCCCTGTACGGCATTTCGGAGCTTGTGGCTGTGTGGAAGCTCAGGAAACTCAATAAATGAGCCAGCCTATTGCCCCGCCGAGTATTATTATGAGGATGGGGCTCATCTTGAGCCACTGGCTGGCTATGAACGCCGCTGCAAACAGGGCCCAGCTGGTCCAGTCTATGAAGTTCTCGTCTGTAACGAGGATGCCTGCCGCTGCGCCTATCATACCTATCACTACAGGGCGCAGGGTCTTCATGAGGGAGGCAAAGATGTTGCTCTCCTTGAATCTTGCGTATATCCTGCAGATGGAGAGGATTATCAGGAATGACGGGAGGGATACTGCAATGGTTGCCAGCAGGGACCCGAAGATGTTTCCCGTTACGGCATAGCCCACGTATGTTGCACTGTTTATCCCAATGGGACCTGGTGTCATCTGGGATATGGCTACCATATCCGTAAACTCCTGGGCCGTTACCCATGCATGGTTCACCACTACCTCATTCTGTATGAGGGAGAGCATTGCATAGCCCCCGCCGAATGTGAAGAGCCCTATTATGAAGAATGTATAGAACAGCTGCAGATATATCATATTCTCCTCCTCCCTGCGGTCATTGAAATGAAGATTACCCCTACAACCAGCAATATGTATAACGGTGATACCTTAAGGAATATTATAAGCAGCGCGGTTATGGCTGCAAGTGCGCCGGTATAGATGTTGAGCTTTGCCTTTTTTGCCATGTTTATCATGGGAGCCGCTATGAGGGCAACCACAACGGGCCTGATTCCCTTGAATATGCTTATTATTGTGGGGTTGTCCTGATATCCCGTGAAGAACATGGCTATAAGCAATATTATAAGGAATGACGGAAGTGTGCTTCCCAATGTGGCAACGATGCTCCCCTTTATCCCCCTGAGGCGGTATCCAAGGAAAATGGAGATGTTTACTGCCAGAATTCCCGGAGCAGACTGGGAAATTGCAAGGATGTCAAGGAAGTCCTGCTCCCCAATCCACTTGTTCTTGTCCACAACTTCCTTCTGTATTATGGGAATCATGGCATATCCGCCACCTATGGTGAAGGCTCCAATTTTGGCAAAACAGGTAAAAATTTTCAGGTATATGTTCATCCGTTCCGATATTGGGGCTACAAAGATATGAAATTTTTCGCTTTGTAAATCAGCTTGTTAAAAAATATTTTAGAAAATTTTTTCAAAATAATTTGGAGAATAAAAAAACTCCCCATATCTTTGCAACCCGTTTGAGAAACGAATGTACTCAACGGAAGTTCATTGAAAGAAATAGAAAGACAAGCAGCATAGTTTAAAACTATGACCTCATTCTTATGAATGAGAGAGCGTAATTCCTTTAGTTTATAAAGAAATAGGATACAAGAGTTACAGGAGCAAGAGATTTAAAGTAATATATACAATGAAGAGTTTGATCCTG
>CAYYVA010000052.1:0-10967 GCA_964475015.1 uncultured Muribaculaceae bacterium | reverse complement strand
CTGCCCTGCCTGACAACGTTGATACCCCTATTATCTTCAAGTTCGGTGCGGATGACATTCCAATCCTCCTCCTCTCTGTAACCGCAGAGGAGAGTACTCCAGGCTTGTACAAGATCCTGGATGATGTTGTGGCAAACCCGCTGGCACGTATCAGCGGTGTAGGTACCGTGTCAATTTCAGGTGCCCCACAGCGTGAGCTTACCATCTATTGTGACCCTCACAAGCTGGAGGCCTACAATATTCCTATTGAGACAATATCAGGCATCATTGCCGCTGAGAACAGGAATACCCCTGCAGGCCAGATTGATGTAGGTTCAAATACATACTCATTGCGTGTGCAGAAGGAGTTCACAAGTGCAGATGAGATGGAGAACCTTGTGATTGGAGTGAGGAACGGCAAGCCTGTATATCTGAAGGATGTGGCAACTATCCAGGACGGCCTTGAGGAGCGCTCTAAGGAGACCTTCAACAATGGCAAGAAGGGTGGTATGATCATCGTCCAGAAGCAGTCAGGTGCTAACTCTGTGAACATTTCCAAGAAGGTTAAGGATATGCTTCCAACCCTGGAGGCCAATCTCCCTTCAGATGTGAAGATAGGTGTGATTGTGGATACATCAGACAACATCATCAGCACCATCAACTCTTTGGTGGAGACTATTGCCATTACCTTCATCCTGGTTATGGTGGTTGTATATCTCTTCCTCGGAAGATGGAGGGCCACATTCATCATCATGATTACCATCCCTATTTCATTGCTGGCATCGTTGATGTACCTCTTTGCAACAGGAAACTCGTTGAACATCATCTCGTTGAGTTCATTGTCAATTGCAATCGGTATGGTGGTGGATGATGCCATTGTGGTACTGGAGAACATTACAACACATATTGAGAGGGGCAGCCGTCCGAAGAGTGCGGCCGTTTATGCAACCAATGAGGTGGCAATCTCCGTTATTGCATCTACCCTTACAATGTTGGCGGTATTCCTTCCACTTACTATGATCAGCGGTATGGCGGGTGTATTGTTCCGTCAGTTGGGTTGGATTGTAAGTATCATCATGATTGTATCTACAGTTGCTGCCCTTACCCTTATCCCTATGATGTGTTCTCAGATGTTGAGGCTCAACCCTCATAAGGGCAAGTTCCAGCAGCTTATCCTCGGGCCTTTCCACAGATTCCTTGACTGGTTGGACGGTGCATACGGAAGGCTCCTTGCATGGTGCGTGAAGAACAGGAAGAAGACCATTGCAATGGCATTCGGATTGTTTGTGGTTGTAGTTGTAGGTGGAGGTGCAATTGTAAAGACAGAGTATTTCCCATCTGCAGATAACGGACGTATCTCAATTTCTGTTGAGCTCCCTATGGGTACAAGACAGGAGATTACAAGGGACCTTGCACTAGAACTTGTAGACAAGTTCATGACAAAATATCCTGAGATTATAACCTGTAACGTAAGTGAGGGTGCTTCAAACTCAAACAGCAGTAC
This sequence comes from uncultured Muribaculaceae bacterium, assembly GCA_964475015.1. GTDB lineage: Bacteria > Bacteroidota > Bacteroidia > Bacteroidales > UBA932 > Egerieousia. The sequence goes on along the minus strand of CAYYVA010000052.1, from coordinate 9,484 downwards.
ATTTGAGATGATGCAGACTTCAGGTACCCACTATATGAGCTTCAATATAAACCTTGGTAGTGTTGAGGACCGTGAGAGGGGCTTGATTGAAATCTGTAACATGATGCGTAATGACCTGGCTGAGTATCCTCAGATCCGTACATTCCAGGTAACTGCCGGCGGACAGCAAGGCGGTATGGGTGGTGAGGCTACAGTTGAGGTTGATTTGTACGGCTATGACTTTGAGGATACTGACAAGGCTGCAGCAATGGTTGAGCGCGGCTTCCGCAATATTCCTGGCGTAAAACAGGTTCAGATCAGCCGTGATGAGTATACACCGGAGTTCCAGGTTGATTTCGACCGTGAGAAGATTGCCCTCAACGGCTTGAACACAAGCACAGTTTCAACATATTTGAGGAACCGTATCAATGGTGTTACAGCTTCATACTTCCGTGAGGACGGTGAGGAGTACGATATCCTCATCAGATATGCTCCTGAGTTCCGTACAACTGTAGAGGACATTGAGAATATCCTTATCTACAACGCTATGGGCCAGGGTGTAAGAATCAGGGACCTTGGTGAGGTTAAGGAGATCCTTACCCCTCCTGCAATTGAGCGTAAGGACCGTGAGCGTATGGTGTCAGTTACAGCTGTTGTTCCAGAGGGAATGGCCATGTCTGACCTTGTTGAGGCAACCAACAAGTTTATGGGTGAGACAACTCTCCCAATGGGTATCAGCTGGCAGCTCGGCGGTACATACGAAGACCAGATAGAGACATTTACAGACCTTACAGTACTCATGGTACTCATCATCATCCTTGTGTTCATTGTGATGGCGGCACAGTTTGAGTCACTTACATATCCGTTTGTGATCATGTTTTCAATCCCATTTGCGTTTGTGGGTGTGATTATGGGATTCGTGGTAACAGGCCAGCCTCTGAACGTTATGTCAATGATTGGTGTGATCATGCTGATGGGTATTGTGGTTAAGAACGGTATCGTGCTTATCGACTACATCCTCCTCTGCCGTGAGAGGGGAATGGGCATTGCATACGCAATTGTAACTTCAGGAAGATCCCGTCTCCGTCCTGTACTCATGACAACCCTTACAACCGTGTTGGGTATGATCCCTATGGCTGTAGGTACAGGTGAGGGTTCCGAGATGTGGAGAGGTCTTGGTACCTGCGTGGCATGGGGACTTTCAGTTTCAACCCTCATCACTTTGGTGATTGTACCTGTAATGTATTGTGTATTTGCAGGTAACGGCCTCAAGAGGAGAAGAAAGGCTTCTCTCAGGGCTTTGGAACTTGCAAAATAATGTTAATGAGAAAAACAGAAGAACATGAAAGCAGTATTTGTATCATATAACCAGGCATTCAAGGATGAGATCCTGGATATTATGCTCAAGGCAGGTGTAAAGGGTTTCACAAACTGGGAAGAGGTTTCGGGAAGGGGCTCGCGCGGTGGTGAGCCTCACCTTGGAGACCACGCCTGGCCTACACTTAACTCTGCAATGATTTCAGTTGTGGAGGACAAGGTGGCAGAGGACTTTATGAAGAGACTGAGTGTACTGGACAAGAACAATCCGCTGATGGGCCTTAGGGCCTTCAGCTGGGTTGTGGATTCAGCTATATAACAGGTTAGTTCAAAACTTTACGGGTCTACCCAGGAGTTTGCACACAAGCATGCTCTTGGGCCAGATTCCATAAGGAAGATTGCGGCGGTTATCCTTCAGGGTAATTGCCGCAGTTTTTTTCATGCTGAAGTAGGCCCTATGGGCCTTTATTACAGATGTGAAGAAGCTCCACTTAAGCTGGAGCAGATATACAATCGCAGTAAGGCCGTCAACGCACATCCTCATGAAGATGTACATGTCCCTGTTGCAGCTCCTGAATCCGAACGCCTCCCAACCCTCATCAACAGGAAGGTTCTTGTATAGCATCAGCAGGTTGTTGCGGTAATTGAAGAAGAGCTTGCGCGGAGAATTGTTGGGCAGCGTGCCTCCTCCTACATGGAACACATGGCTCTGCGGCACGGCCCACACCTGATGCCCTGACAGCTGGGCCCTCCAGCAGAAATCAATCTCCTCCATGTGAGCAAAAAAGGCCTCATCCAGCCCTCCCAGCTCCCTCCATACCGAGCTCCTTACCACCATACAGGCTCCGGATGCCCAGAAGACCTGAGCAGGATCATCATACTGCCCGCAGTCCTCTTCCACCTTAGAGAGGACCCTCCCCCTGCAGAACGGGAAGCTCAGCACATCAATGTATCCCCCGCATGCCCCGGCATATTCAAAGGTTTCCTTCCCGACAAATCCATCCAGAATCTCCTGATGCCTCCCCTCAGAGAGCATCTTGGGCTGGCAGATTCCTGCCTGTGGGCAGGTGTCCATGAATGAAATGAGGGGTTCCAGCCAATTGTCGGGAACCAGAATGTCTGAATTGAGGAGTATGAAATATTCCGCCTCCACCTGTGCCAGGGCACGGTTGTACCCTCCGGTGAAGCCGTAATTGCGGTCCATGAGGATCCTCCTTATCTGCGGGTACTCCTTTTCCAGGAATTCCAGCGAGCCGTCGGTTGAGCTGTTGTCTGCAACAATTATGGATACGTTGCCACCGCCTAGTGTACATGGGGTGTTGGCAACAAGTGCGGGGAGGTATCTGCGGAGAAACTTTTCCCCGTTCCAATTGAGTATTACAACAGCAACTTTATCCATAATGCCGCAAAAATAGTTTAAAAAACGGCAATTATTTATATCTTTGCCAAATATGTTCAGAAATTTGGAATAAATAGAACCAGAAATCATTAATAATTTTAAAACTGTAACTTATGTTTAAAGGACATCCTAAAGGGTTGCTCGCAGCAGCTCTAAGTAACATGGGAGAGCGTTTCGGATACTATATCATGAACGCTGTACTTGTACTTTTCCTATGTTCAAAATTCGGTTTGAGCGAGGGTGTGAGCGGTACAATCTACTCATGCTTCTATGCAGGTATCTATATCCTTGCACTCGTTGGCGGTCTTATCGCTGACCGTACCCAGAACTACAAGGGTACCATCAAGACCGGTCTTGTAATTATGGCAACAGGATACATTATCCTTTCCATTCCAATCCTTGCAACTGCAGGCAACACCAGCTGGTTGCTTTCACTTACCTGTGCAGCATTGTTCCTTATTGCTTTCGGTAACGGTCTGTTCAAGGGTAACCTCCAGGCTATCGTTGGCCAGATGTATGACGATTTTGAGGCTGAGGCTGCAAAGAAAGGCCCTGAGGCTCTCAAAGAGGCTAAGGACAAACGTGATGCCGGTTTCCAGATTTTCTATGTATTCATCAACGTAGGTGGCCTTATCGCTCCTTTCGTAGCTCCAGTGCTGCGTCAGTGGTGGTTGGGTACAAACGGTATGGAGTATAACGCACAGCTCCCTGCACTTTGCCACGAGTATATCAACGCTGCCGCTACAATGGCTCCTGAGGCTCTTGCAAACTTGCAGCAGCTTATGGCTGCAGCCGGCGGTCAGATTGCTGATATGGCTGCCGCTTGCCAGAACTACCTCCAGATTTTCAATGAGGGTATCCACTACTCATTCATCGCTTCGGTTGCAGCAATGGTAATCTCATTGGTAATCTTCTTCTTCTCACAGAAGATGTTCCCTACTCCTGCAAAGAAAGTTGCAGCACAGAGCGTAGAGTACACTGCAGAGGAGAAGGCTGCTATGGCAAAGGAGATCAAACAGAGGATGTATGCATTGTTCGCAGTGCTCGGTATCGTTATCTTCTTCTGGTTCTCATTCCACCAGAACGGTATGTCACTTTCATTCTTTGCCCGTGACTTCGTTGATTCATCAGCAGTTGCTCCTGAGATTTGGCAGGCTATCAACCCATTCTTCGTAATTACACTTACCCCAGTTATCATGGCTATCTTTGCAGCTCTTGCAAAGAAAGGCAAAGCTATCTCTACTCCTCGTAAGATTGCTATCGGTATGTTCATTGCAGGTTTGGCATTCCTGTTCCTTGCTATCTTCTCAATGATGAAGGGTTATCCTTCAGCAGATGCATACAAGGCACTTCCAATTGCAGAGCAGATGGCCAACAAGGCTCACTGGTGGGTACTTATCGCTGTATATTTCTTCCTTACAGTTGCAGAGCTGTTCATCTCTCCACTTGGTTTGTCATTCGTTTCAAAAGTGGCTCCTAAGAACCTTCTTGGTCTTTGCCAGGGATTGTGGCTTACTGCTACCGCTCTCGGCAACCTCCTTTTGTGGATCGGCCCACTTATGTACAACGCTTGGCCAATCTGGCAGTGCTGGACAGTATTCCTCGTAGTATGTCTTGTATCTATGGGTGTAATGCTCGGTATGGTAAAATGGCTTGAGAGAGTTACTGCGTAATTCCTCCAGCTTTACAATACACGGAACCGGTTCCCGCAGGGAGCCGGTTTTTTTATGCCTTGTCTTCTGAGAATTTTCTTCCCGACAGAGCCGGCCTTTATAAAACTCAGAAAGCATTTGCAAGGAAAATAAAGAGCCTTCGCTCAGTCTCGGATGAGGCTGCTCGGGAATAAAATTCATCTTGACGGCAAACTCCTCCTTTTAGTCCCCTTACGGGGTCTAACGTCGTCAGACAAGTGCCGTCACAAGCCGATGAATTTTCTTCCCTCCCTTACCGCCTCATCCTCCATTCGCTCAGGCTCATGTTTACCTTGCAAATGCATTTTGCTTTAGAATTACACCTATGTAAAATTGCTTTGTTTTGTATTTTTAGCGGAAGATGCTATCTTTAGGGAAGTTGTATTATAACTCATAGTATGAGAATTTATAAAAGGTCAGTCTTATCATCCTATAGGATTAAAGTTTTTGGGCTGCCTTTTTTTGTAGGATTAATCGTTATTTTAGCTAAAAACTATGAGGCTATATTCTCTATAGAGTGGACTCAGGGTCATTGGATAGCATTGATATTATGCGTCCTTTTATTAGGTGGCTTGTTTTATTATGGATTATTATTAACAAGTTTTTATATAATAATCAAAGAAAAAGATATTGAGATTGTAAATGGTATAATACCTATGTTTAAAAAATCGTATTCATATAGTAATTTAATGCAATGTTCGATAGAATACTTTTCAGGAACCAATGTCCATTATTTAACGATGATAAGCAATAGTGAAAAGAAATCAATGAAATACGGTATTGATTTAGTAGATACTATAGATTTAAAAGAGATAATTTCTATTCTGGAATCTAAGGGTGTTACAGTAATAACTAAAGATTTGCAAGATATATGATGAGAAAATACAATTACACTTGGGATAAAAGGGGAGGTTATGAGATATATGAAAGGATATTCAATGCGGTGATGTGTCAAAATCTTTTTGTGCCGTTTTAGTTATTTTTCGTTAAATTTGTTTTTGTGCTTTTTTCGGGCAGGAATGTCTGTCGGGAAGCGGATGGAGAAAGAAATGCAGAAGTTTTTGTTTTGGATGATGTGGGGGTGCCTGTATGTGGTTTCCCTGTTGCCGAGGAGGTTCTTTTATCTTCTTTCGGATGTGTGTGCATTCTTTCTGGGGCTGCTGGGATACCGCAAGAAGGTGATTTATGAGAATATGTCCCGCAGTTTTCCTGAAATGGGGGAGGTTGAATTGAAGAGGCTCCGCAGGGAGTATTACCGCTATATGATGGATATTGCCCTGGAAAGCATCTGGGCAATTACAGCTTCGCAGGAGGAGATCTGCAAGGTGGTTTCGGTGCCGGACAGGAGCATGATGGACGAGCTTTGTGCAAGGCATCCAAAGGTTGTTGTGGTGATGGGTCACGTGGGCAACTGGGAGCTCTTTGGCGGCGTTACCGGCCCGCAGGGGGCGGATGTTACCGGCGGATTTGCAAGGCATAACATCTACCTGAGCTACAAGAGGGCAAAGAACAAGGCGTTTGATGAGGTTTTTGTGAGGATGAGGACCCTTGCATTCCGCAAGAGCGGCAACCAGGGGGGGATTCTGGAATCAAAGCATATCCTCAGGCATATCCTCCAGGACCGCAAGGCTACAGGGCTGTACATTTTCATTGCGGACCAGTCGCCGAAGCAGGAGAGGGTAGTGGCGGATTTCCTCAACCAGCCTACGCTGTTCCTCGCGGGTGCGGAGTATGTGGCTGCACGTCTGGGCATTCCTATGGTATATATGGGTTTGGATAGGGTTGCCCGCGGCAGGTATGAGATCAGGTTCAGCCTCATTGAGGAGAATACCAAAGGGGTTCCTCATGGGGAACTGACAAGAAGATTTGCATATTTTTTGCAAAAGGATATCTTTGCAAATAAAGTGAACTGGCTTTGGAGCCACAAGAGGTGGAAAAGGAATTTTCTTCCCGATGAAATCCTTGAGTATGAGAGGATTTATGGCCACAAGCCTTTTATGGACAAATAAACTGTACAATTATGAAGAGATTTGGATTGTTTGTTGCCGCCCTGTTGCTGGCTGCGCTGCAGCTGCCGGCTTCAGCCCAGGTGCTGGACGGAGTTGAGGCACCGGCCGGAGCAATAGTATATTCTTTGCCGAGCACAACCATTGCACTTAAGGTTACTGCCGCCCATGAGGCTTACCAGGCAGGGCCGTATGCGCAATATGCCCAGAAATATCTTGGAATTGATGTGAAACAGGCAAGCGGAGACTACTATACCATCAAGTCAATTGAGATGGTCCCTTACGTTGAGGCGGACCCTCAGGTTTCTGCAGCCGTGAATCTGTCGGGAAGCAAATCTGCACCGGCAAATTTTCTGAGTCTGTGCAGCCAGGGGCTTGTTGTCCTTTCTGACGGCTATACCGGAAAGGCTGCCCAGTGGAGGTTCCCGAGTGCCGTAGGTGCGCAGGAGTTCCTTAAGGGGGCGGTTTCAAATATTGACAACACTTCAACAACCCTCTACAAGACCGTGATGGGAGCGGAGGGGCTTGAGAAGGTGCCGGTGAAACAGGAGCAGGCGGTTGTGAAGAGCCTTGAGAAGAAGGCTGAGGAGACTGCAGAGATGATCTTCATCCTGAGGCAGAAGAGGATTGACATCATTACAGGCAATACTGATGCCACTTTCAGCGGCGAGGCCATGGCTGCAACGCTGCAGGAGATCAAGAGGCTTGAGGAGGAGTATATGAGCATGTTTGTGGGCAAGAGCGTGTGGGATGAGCAGACAGCGGTATTTGATGTTATCCCTAAGGCTTCAAACAAGAACCACATGTATATTGCGTTCAGGATATCTGATTCGCAGGGGCTGGTTCCTGCAAACAACATGCAGGGAAGGCCTATAGTGCTGGAACTGGTAGCAGGTGATGAGCCTATTGCCCCAACATCGGTTTCTGAGGCGGCCCTGAACACCAAGGGAAGGGTGGCGTACCGCAAGCCGGTAACCGTTACCGCCCGTATCCTGGACGGCCAGAAGGTTCTTCTCCAGAGCAGGGTTCCTGTGTATCAGCTTGGCAAGATCCAGAGCTTCCCTATTGAAACTACATTGAAATAATCATAAACACACTAAAAATACACATTATGAATACAATTGCAGATTTGTCTCCACAGGTTGTGTGGAAAAACTTTTACGCTCTTACACAGATTCCGCGTCCTTCAAAATTTGAGCAGGAGGCTGCCAAATATATCTGTGATTTCGGAAAGAACCTCGGACTTGAGTCTTTCCAGGATGAGATTGGCAATGTGATTATCCGCAAGCCTGCAACTCCAGGAATGGAGGACAGGATGGGCATCATCCTCCAGGCACACATTGATATGGTTCCTCAGAAGAACAATGATGTTGAGCATGATTTCAAGAAAGACCCAATCAAGCCAAGAATCGTTGACAACATGGTTTATGCAACCGGTACTACCCTTGGTGCAGACAATGGCCTCGGATGTGCAGTTGCAATGGCGGTACTTGAATCCAAGGATATGGTTCACGGACCTATTGAGGTACTCATCACAATTGATGAGGAGACAGGCATGACAGGTGCACGTGCGCTCAAGCCAGGTGTAATCAAGGGTGATATCCTCATCAATCTTGATTCAGAGACTGAGGGTGAGCTTTATGTAGGCTGTGCAGGCGGTCTGGATTGCTCGGCTTTGTTCAAATATACTACAGAGGCTGTTCCTGCAGGTTATGTAGGCCAGGCACTTAATGTAAAAGGTCTTGTTGGCGGCCACTCGGGTATGGACATCATCCTTTACCGTGCAAATGCAAACAAGGTGCTTGTGAGGGCATTGCTTCCTCTGTTGAGGGATCTTGATGCAAGACTTATCAGCATTGAGGGCGGCAACATGCGTAATGCCATTCCAAGGGAGGGCGTGGCATATATCGCTGTTCCTGAGGCAAAATTGGCAGAGGCAAAAGCTCTTGTAGCAAAAGTTGAGGCTGAGGTTAAGGTTGAGTATGCTGCTACAGACAAGGATGCAAAAGTATTCCTTGAGGATGCCCCTGTCGCAGGTGAGGCTATCTGCCAGCAGGTTGCATTGAACCTTTGCAAAGCCCTGTATGTTTGCCCAAGCGGCGTAGAGAGGATGAGCGATGCAATGCCGGGCCTTGTTGAGACTTCAAACAACATGGCTATCGTAAAATCTGAGAATGGTACAATCAGCGTACACTCTTTGATGAGAAGCTCCGTTGATACAGCCAAGGATGACCTTGCAGAGAAGATGCGTGCAGCATTTGAGCTTGCAGGTGCAGAGGTTTCATTCAGAGGCGGCTACTCTGGATGGGCTCCTAACATGGCTTCACCAATCCTTAAGGAGATGAAGGCTGTATACGAGAAACTTTACGGCAAACAGCCTGCTGTTATGGCTATCCATGCAGGTCTTGAGTGCGGCATCCTTGGCGGTACTTATCCTAACTGGGATATGGTTTCTTGCGGCCCTACAATCTTCTCTCCTCACTCACCTGATGAGAGGGTTGAGATTGATTCAGTAGGCAAATGGTGGGATTTCGTTGTTGAGGTCCTCAAGAATGCCCCTAAGAAATAAGATTCTTAAAAAAGAAATTTCAAGAAGAGAAAAACTTACATCGTAGTGGTGTAAGTTTTTCTTTTTTTGAAATGAAGGATGGGTGGATTTATTCATATTTGGGAGAAAAATCAGCTTATGATAATTATCAGATTTGATAATTATAAACTAGTGATGTATATTTGCATCGTAAATGTTGTAGAAATATGAATATTTACACAGAAGATGAGGCCTTGTTGGAGTTGCTGGAATATGGAAAAACAAACGACATGAGGTATAAGAAGTTGCCAAAGGAGGCCGTAAAAGGTTTTTTGAAAGCAGTCAAATACTTGACTTTGGCAACCAGAATTGAGGATCTGTATAGATTCAAGGGATTGAATTATGAGGCTTTAAATGGAGATTATGAGGGTTATGAATCAGTCAGATGTAATGACACATGGAGACTGATCTTTAAAAGTTACGCACAAGAGGCCTCATTTATTGTTACAGAATACTAGTGATGCGTTAAATTCGCATCATTGATTTATAACTTGTTAATATATAA
>CAYYVA010000051.1:0-11510 GCA_964475015.1 uncultured Muribaculaceae bacterium | reverse complement strand
CAACTTTGAGGACCTTCAATCAGAAATGATTGGAGGTCTTTTTTTTGCGGCTGCCGAACGGCGGCACGTGCCGCCATAAACCCAACAAAAAAGCCCGGGCCGCAGCCCAGGCTTGTCTCATATTGAAGTGAGGGATTAATACTCCCCGTTCTCAACTTTCTTGCGGCATGCGGCAAGCATGTCATCCACCATCTCATCAAGCCCCCATTTAGGGTTCCATCCCCATTCGTTCCTTGCGCATGAATCATCCATGCGGTCAGGCCATGAAGCTGAAATCTGAGCCTTTACAGGATCCACATTGTAATCCCAAGTGAATGAAGGGACACGTTTCTTGATAGCCTCAAACAGCTGCTCAGGGGTGAAGCTCATTGAAGTGATGTTGAAACTGTTCCTGTGCACAAGTTTTGAAGGGTCAGCCTCCATAAGCTGTGTTGTGGCTTCAAGTGCATCAGGCATGTAGAGCATATCCATGTAGGTATCCTTAGGAACCTCGCAGGTATATCTTCCATGTTTTGCAACTTCATAGAAAACTTCAACGGCATAGTCTGTTGTACCGCCGCCAGGGAGGGCACCGTTTGAAATGATGCCTGGGAAACGTACGCTCCTGGCATCAACGCCGAACCTTGAGTGGTAGTAGTCTCCTAGAAGCTCACCTGTAACCTTACATACTCCGTAAATGGTATTAGGCCTCATCACTGTGTCCTGCGGAGTCATGTCATGTGGGGTATTCTCACCGAACGCACCTATTGAGCTTGGGGTGAATATTGAGCAGTTGTACTCTTTTGCCAGATTCAGGGAGTTAAGCAGTGCGCCCATATTGAGATTCCAGGCAAGCTGCGGATTCTTCTCGCCTGTTGCAGAAAGGAGCGCTACAAGATTGAAGATGGCATCTATATTCTCCCTTTTCACAACTTTGGCGTATGCCTCCATCTCCAGGGCATTCAACGGAATAGCCCTTGAAAACTTGCCCAATCTTTCAACTATCTCAGGTTTGAGATCTGCTGCAATGACATTGTCATAGCCATAATGTTTCTGCAAGTGAGGGACCAGTTCAGTACCTATCTGGCCACCGGCACCAACTACCAAAATCTTCTTCATTTATGTGTAATCTTGAATTTCTAAGCGGTTTGCTATACAAATGTAATAAATTTAGGGATATGCTGTCTTTATTGAAACAAATTATTATTAAAAACTTTATTTTTGCACAGACCGGCTGAAAAATGGAACTATATGGCATCATAAAGGGGATGGCATCCGAGCTTGGCTTTGCAGATTTCGGATGTGCAGCAGCGGAGGAACTGCCCTCTTCTGTAAGGGAACGTTATATGGAGTCCCTTGAGAACGGGCGTTTTGCAGGTATGACATATCTTGGGAGGAATCTGGAGAAGCGGTTCAATCCCGGGCTGCTGGTGGAAGGGGCTGCCTCAATCCTAGTATTCCTTGCCCCTTATTCTCTTCCCGACAATTCCCCTGCACCTGAGGGGGTAGCCCAGTATGCCCTTGGCAGGGATTATCATCAGGTGATAAAGGGGAAGCTGTTCACAATAATGGAGAGGCTCAAGGGGATGTACCCCAATTTCAGCGGCAGGGCCTTCACCGATTCTGCCCCTGTGCTGGAGAGGGAATGGGCCGTGAGGGCCGGGCTGGGATTTGTCGGGAAGAATAATTTCCTGATAAGCAGAAGCTGTGGGATAAAGAATTTTATAGGGGTGATAATCTGCAATCTTCATGTACCTGAAACAAAAGATGCCGAGCCGCAGAAGTTCCGTATGGCAGCAGGGGGGTGCGGAGATTGTACAAGATGTATGCAGGCATGCCCTTCCGGAGCTCTGGAAGGTGCATATTGCATGGATTCCCGCAGATGCATCTCCTATCATACCATAGAGAACAGGACCCTTGCGGAGGATATCAGCCGGGGTGTGGTGCCGGATTTCCACGGAAGGCTCTTCGGATGTGATTCATGCCTGGATGCATGTCCCTGGAACAGCAGGAACCTTCCGGGGTGGGATGAGTTCCATGAAAATTACCCCCTTCTGCAGGAGAAGGGGCCACAATGGTGGGAGAGCCTCACGCAGGAGGAGTTCGGCCGTATTTTCAAGGATTCCCCGCTAATGAGGGGAGGTCTGGAGAACCTGAGGGAATCTGCATTGTGGAACAAAAGAAACAGATGATATGAAATTTTCTACAGAGGTGGTTGTGCCCCAAGGGGGCAGAAAATTGGATTATGGGAGCAGGATAATGCTCCTGGGCTCATGCTTCAGCACGGAGATCGGCAATATCCTCCAGGATTACAGGTTCAATGTGATGGTGAACCCTTTCGGCACACTGTACAATCCGTGTTCCATAGCGGCCTCAGTTGGGAGGATGCAGCAGGGAAGGGCATTTACAGAAGAAGAGGTGATACAGACAAACCCCACTGATCCCAATGCTGCGGCCCGTTATGCCAGCTTCTGGCACCACAGCTCATTTGCCCGCAATTCTGCGACAGGATTCTTGGAGAATGCAAATCTTGAGCTCAACCGTGCAGGGAATTTCCTCAGGGAGGCGGATACTCTCATAATCACTTTGGGTACGGCATGGGTGTATTCCCTAGCCGGAACAGGTCAGGTTGTCTCAAACTGCCACAAGAGGCTCGCCGGGGAGTTCAGCAGGAGGCTGCTCACTGTAGTGGAATGTACAGCTCTCCTGCAGGGGATTGCAGATTCCCTTCCCGACAAGGAGATAATATTTACTGTAAGCCCCATAAGGCACCTCAAGGATACGGCCCATGGCAACCAGATTAGCAAATCCACACTCCTGCTGGCTGTGGAGGAGGTTGTGGCAGGCCACGGCAACTGCAGCTACTTCCCTTCCTATGAAATAATGATGGATGAGTTGAGGGACTACAGGTTCTACGCAGAGGATATGGTACACCCCTCCCCTGTAGCGGTAAAATATATCTTTGAAAAGTTCAGGGATGCCCATATTTCACCCCTTGAATTTAAACAAATGGAAAGCAATATGCGTTTAACAAAGGCAGAGAGGCACATACAGAAGCAGCCTCTCTGAAATGAACGTTAAATATTGCACATTATGAAGAAGTACCTATGCAAGCCATGCGGCTGGATATATGATCCCGCCCTTGGAGATCCTGATGGTGGCATTCCTCCAGGAACACCATTCGAGCAGCTTGAGGCAAACTGGATATGCCCTGCATGCGGCGCCGGCAAGGAGGATTTTGAGGAGGTTAAATAGAGAATGAAGAAGGACGGCCACCACCGTCCTTCCACTTTATTGTATGAACATCCCAATCATAGCTGCGGACATCAGGGCCACCAGAGCCGAAGCCAGCAGGGCCCTCAGGCCATATTCTGAAAGTATATGCTTCTTGTTGGGAGCCATTCCGCCAACCGCTCCAATCAGGATCCCCACGGAGGCAAAGTTGGCAAAGCCGCACAGCACATAAGCGGCCATCACCACAGATTTTGCGGAGTAGAACGCATTCTCCCGCAGCATGTCCGCCATGCTCTGGTATCCCACGAACTCCGTAAGGATAAGCTTCTCCCCCAGGAGCCTTCCAACCAGCCCTATATCCTCACCGGGCACCCCTATAAGCCAGATTACAGGGTAGAAGATGAATGCCAGCAGGGCCTCCAGCGAGAGGTCTGTATATCTTCCTCCCGACAATTCCCCAATCCACCTGTCCATGGCAGGGAAACTTACCCAGCCCAGCAGCTCATTTGCACCCGCGATCAAGGCATAGAATACAAGGAGCAGGGCAGCAACATTGGCGGCAAGCTTCAGCCCGTCTGCAGTTCCGTTGGAGATGGAGTCAAGGATATTCTTCCCTATCCTCTCCCTGGATACCTGCAGGGTATTGTCAATGGCTTCAGTCTGAGGCACAATTATCTTTGAAAGGGCTATTGCCCCGGGAGCAGCCATCACAGAGGCGGAGAGCAGATGCTTTGCAAATTCAATCTCAAGGATCCTGTCACCCCCTCCCAGCATCCCTATGTATGCGGCAAGCACTCCTCCGGACATGGTGGCCATGCCGCTTGTCATTATCAGGACAAGTTCGCTTCTGGTCATCTTTGGGATATACTCCTTCACCATCAGGGGAGCCTCAGACTGCCCCAAAAAGATATTTCCGGCGCAGGTAAGGGATTCTGCTCCCGACAGCCTCATGAACTTTGTAAGCAGCCATCCCATTGCAAGGACAATCTTCTGCATGATGCCCAGGTAGAAGAAGAGGCTCATCAGGGCAGAGAAGAAGATTATTGTGGGGAGAATCTGGAACACAAACACAAATCCGAACCGGGAGGTATCCATAAGCCCTCCGAACAGGAAGCTGGAACCGGCCTTGGTCCAGTCCAGTACCGAGACAAACAGCCCGCCCATCCATTCAAACACACCCTGTACCGCCGGGAAAAGGAGTACGGATACGGCTATTGCAAACTGCAGCAGCAATGCCTTTCCCACAGTGCCCCAGTGGATGCCTTTCCTGTTGATGCTGAAGCACCAGCATACGGCTATGATCACCCCCATGCCAATGATTCCCCTTATGAGGGAGGCAAGGGAGAATGTAAATGTATGCTCTGTAAGGAGGGCCTTGTATGGACTTTCCGGTATGGCATCTTGTGCGGCTGCCGCTGTACACAGCAGCATGAAAAGGGCTGAAATCAAATATTTCCTCATAGTGGGGCAGGTAAAATATCCGTTATTCTTTTGTAAGGTTGTCAATGGCCTTGCTTATCTGCGCGGCCCTCTCGTAATCTTCAGAGGCGATTGCTTCAGAAAGCTCCTCCTTTAGCTTCTGCAGGTGGATCTCCTTCTTCACTATCTTTTCTGAGACCAGGTCCATTGTGGATGCATATTTCTCCATTACATCCTCTTCAATGTATATCGGGCAGGCGAATGTCTTGGCAAGGATTACCCCGTCTATAAAGCCGGCAGTCTGCCTTACCTCCTTCTCCCCGTCAAACAGCAGCAGCTCGCACTCAAACGGCTCCTCCTGGCCCTTCCTTACCACAAGCACCTCAAGAAGCTCTATCCTGAACTCCCTCAGGGTTGAGATGAACACTCCATGTACCGTGGCCCCATGAGGCTGCTGCTGGTTGAAGTTGGCCAGCACGGCATGCATGTCGGGAGGAGAGAGCTTTACAGGAAGGCATTTGTCCATCCCTTCCCTGTAGAGGAAGAACATGAAGCTTCCCCCATTTTCCGGCGAGGCTGTAAGTGCCCCGATATCAAGTCTTATCCTTTTCATAATGTCTCAAGTGCAATCCTTACAAATATAAGGAAAAAACCGTGTTTCTCCCATTAAGTTATTTTTATTATTTTTGCCGTTTATAGGAGATTATACAGCAATATGAATTTTGAGAGAATAGCACAGGACCCCAATTCTTCTGCAAGATGCGGGCTATTATATACAGACCACGGTGTAATAGAGACGCCAATCTTCATGCCTGTAGGTACGGTAGGCTCGGTAAAGGGCGTCTATCACAGGGATTTGAGGAATGATATCAATGCCCAGATAATACTGGGTAACACCTATCATCTGTATCTCCGCCCCGGCCTGGACATAATAAACAGGGCAGGCGGACTCCACAAATTCATCTCCTGGGACAAGCCGATGCTCACGGACAGCGGCGGTTTCCAGGTATTCTCCCTTGCGGCAAACAGGAAGCTCACGGAGGAAGGATGCACATTCAGGTCGCATATAGACGGCTCAAAGCATACCTTCACCCCTGAAAACAACGTTGATACCCAGCGTATGATTGGGGCGGACATCATAATGGCCCTTGATGAGTGTACACCGGGGGATGCAACCCACCAGTATGCCCTCAACTCGCTCAAGCTTACCCAGAGGTGGCTGGAGAGGTGCATAAAGAGATTTGATGAGACAGAACCGCTGTATGGATATGACCAGTTCTTCTTCCCGATAATCCAGGGTTGTGTATATCCCGACCTGCGCCGCATGGCGGCAGAGCATGCCGTGGCACTTGACAGGGACGGATATGCCATAGGGGGATTGTCTGTAGGTGAGCCTACTGAGAAGATGTATGAGATGCTTGAGGTCCTCAGTCCGATACTTCCAAAGGACAAGCCGAGGTACCTTATGGGTGTGGGTACCCCTGCCAACCTCCTTGAGGGTATAGCAAGGGGTATTGACATGTTTGACTGTGTGATGCCTACAAGGAACGGACGAAACGGCATGCTCTTCACATGGGAGGGTATGATAAACATCCGCAACCGCAAATGGGCGGATGATTTCTCCCCGCTGGATCCGCAGGGCACATCTTTTGTTGACAAAGTATATACAAAGGCCTATCTGAGGCATCTGTTTGTGGCAGGTGAGATGCTGGCGGCGCAGATAGCAAGCGAACATAACCTCGCATTCTACCTTGATGTGGTGCGCCAGGCCAGGATACACATAAAGGCCGGAGACTTTGCACAGTGGAAGGATGCGGCAGTGAAGAAGCTTGAAACCAAGATTTAACAAATACCGGAACTTGGGAGGATGAAGTACAACTTTAACATAACAACAATAGACAAATACATAATAAGGAAATTCATAGGAACCTATTTCTTTGCAATTATCCTTATCATCGGTATTGTCATCATCTTTGACATTTCGGAGAAGATTGATGATTTTGTTGACAAGAGTGCCCCTCTCAAGGAGATAGTCCTCAACTACTACGCAAACTTTGTCCCATACTACATGAACATGTTCAGCCCCATGTTCGTGTTCATTGCGGTAATATTCTTCACCTCCAAGCTTGCGGCAAATTCAGAGATAATTGCAATCCTGGCAGGTGGAATCAGCTTCAAGAGGATGATGTACCCGTACATGCTTTCGGCATTTGCCATTGCCCTCTTCAGCCTCCTGCTCAACCTCTTTGTGATTCCTTCCGCAAACAAGGGGAGGATAGACTTTGAGCAGAAATACATCAGGAAAAAGTTTGAGAATACGGGGCGCAACCTCCATTACCAGATATCTCCGGGTACATTCATGTATGTGGAGTCCTTCAGTACATGGAACAATACCGGATACAAGTTCACCCTTGAGACCGTGGACGGCCACAAGATAAAATCCAAGCTGAGTGCAGAAACCGCCAGATGGGATTCCACCGCCGGATGCTGGAAGCTCAGGAACTACCATTTGAGGGAGTATGTGGGCAACAGTGAGGTGATAAAGGCGGGAAGGAACCTGGATACCACGCTTGTGATAACCATAGATGACTTCTACAGGAGGAAGAAGACTGTTGAGACACTCAACTATTACCAGCTGAATGAACTTATAGAAACCCAGGAGATGAGAGGTGACCAGATGGTGAAATATGCCCTCATAGAGAAGCATACCCGTTTTGCACTGCCGTTCTCCGCATTCATACTTACCGTTATAGGTGTGTCGCTTTCGTCCCAGAAGCGCAGGGGAGGTATAGGACTGAATATCGGTATTGGAATAGCACTAAGCTTCTCGTATATCCTCTTCCTGAGGTTCAGCCAGATGTTTGTGCATACAGGTGCACTTCCGCCGGCCATAGCCTTGTGGCTCCCGAATGCAATATATGCGGTTGTGGCTGTATTCCTGTACAGGATTGCCCCCAAATAGGAGCCCCCTTCACATTTACATTCAGAAGACCATAAAGAGCAGTACCGGAGCGTTATGGCTCAGTTCCAGGGAGAATTCTTCACCCGTGGCTTCATTGAGCGTGCCCCTCCACCAGAACTCAAAATATGCATTGTCTGTAGGATAACGGAGCCCTTCAGACTTTATCCTTAGGGTGTTGTCAAATGTAAAGATTGATATCTGCTGCCCAGGGCGGCATTTCCGGGTAAAGGAGCCGTAATGGGCTGTGAATATCCCGTTGTCGGTTACAATGTCTGCCCTTATCCCCTCATGCATGAGGTTGCCGAACGGCTCCAGCCCCTTCCCCATGTTCTTATAGTACTCCATAAGGAGGGAGATGTTCCCGAGGGTGTGGTCTTCCCTGCCACCTGTGCTGCCCAGGATGTGTATGTCTGCCTCTTCTCCCGGAGGAACCAGCCCGAGGGCAAAGCTGAACGCCTTTGTCTGGTCATTTGTCTCCTGGCAGCTGCTGCAGATGATGATGTCACTGTATTTTTCCTTGTATTCCTGTGGCAGGGTATCCATGTCACCCACTATATAGTGCGGCAATGTCCCCTCAAGCTTGAGGACTGAGGCATCGCAGCAGATTATGACATCCGCCCCCTTCAGGAGTGAAAGGGGATATTCAGCCTTGGGATAATTGCCGTCTGCCAGAATTGCTATGGATAACCTCTTTCCCTGCATGCTAGATGAATCTGAAGCTTTCAATTTCCCTGAATCCCAGGAGGAAATCCTTTACAGGCATCCTCTTCTTGCCTGCCATCTGTATCTCTTCCAGTGCAACGAGAGAACCGTCTGCGCATACAACATGGATGTAGCTCTTGCCGTCACTCATTATTGTACCGGCAGGTGCGGAAGATTTTCCCGGTTTGCCCTCATCTGCAGGGATGCAGCTGAAAATCTTGAAGTCAAAGCTCTTCTGCCCGTCAGTCATGGCGGTTGTTGCTGCAGGGTATGGTGACAGGCCCCTTACAAGCCTGTCCACCAGCTGGGCGCATGTGCTGCCAGGCTGGTCTGCATCTTCGGCATCCCATTTTATGCGGCAGTTCTCACGGTTGAGTTTCGGTGCTCCGGTAATCCTCCCTTCCTGCGGCCTTGCTGCCAGTTTCCCGGCAACCAGACCTTCAACGGTCTCCACTACCAGCCCTGCACCAATCTCCATGAGCTTGTCATACAGGGTACCTATAGTCTCCCTCTCTCCAATGGGGCACTCTCTCTGCATGAGGATGTTTCCGGTATCAATCTCCTTGTCTATGAGGAAAGTTGTAACACCGCTCTTCTGCTCACCCTTTATGATGGCCCAGTTTATAGGGGCTGCACCCCTGTAGAGCGGCAGCAGCGAGCCGTGCAGGTTGAAGGTACTCATCTTTGGCATTGCCCACACAACTTCAGGGAGCATCCTGAATGCCACTACAATGAATATGTCCGCACCAATCTCCTCCAGTTCCGCAAGGAATCCCTCATCCTTCAGGGATACGGGCTGCATGAGCTTTACCCCCTTCTCCAGGAGATGCTCCTCTGCGTACAGCTTCACTGCACTTTTGTTCATCTTCAGTCCCCTGCCGCTTGGCTTGTCGGGAACTGTTACAATACCTGCAATGTCGTATCCTGCCTCAACAAGGCGGTCCAATGGGGCCACTGCAAACTCAGGGGTCCCCATATATACTATACGGGGTGATGTGCTGCTCATTTGTTACGCTTTAATTTGCTGAAAAAATTCTTGAAGAACGCCAGATAGGAATCTGCATTGAACAGTGCCGAATCCTTGGTGGATTTCCATGTGAGGAAAGCACCCATGGGGAAGAGAACGAAAGTGGAGATGAAGGCCCCTATAAACGGGGTTATGGCTCCGTCGTTGGCCAGTTTCTTTCCGCTTATGTCCACTACCCAATAAATCACAAAGAAGAGCATGGATACAATTACCGGTGTTCCCAATCCTCCCTTCCTGATGATTGCCCCCAGCGGCGCACCAATGAAGAAGAAGATGATACATGCAATGGAGAGGGTGAATTTCCTGAACCCCTCCTGTATTGTCTTCCTCAACGGGTAAGCCACCTGGTCATACTCCTGAGGGTAATATCTGGTGTTTGAAATCTGCTGGTTAAGCTGGCTCATGGCCCTTCTGAGAGCCTCCTGCTCGCTCTTGGCATCCTTCCACTTGAAGAGGGAATCCGCACACATCATCCCCTTGAACTTCTCCTGTATCCTGGCAGATGTGTCCATTTGCGAAGAGTACTGCAGGTTGTCTGCGTATGTGGCACGCCTGATGAGCTGCCCGAGGGTCTTCTCCAGCTGTATGGTGAGGGAATCCTCATCAACCTTCAGCTGGGCCAGCCCCTTTGTCATGATCTCGTTGTTGTATTTGGACTTGTCCGATTTCTTGAATGCATAGTTCTTGAGCGGTATCACAACCTCCTGCATGTCAAAATGGACTGTCTGGAGGGTGTAGATGCTGTCCCTTACATTCACGGAGTTGCTCTCCTCGTAATTTGTACCGTGATAGAGGGTGAATGTGAGGTTGGTCTTGTCCAGGCTTGTCTTTATCATGCCTGAATCGGCAACTGTAAGGCTTATGTTCCCCTCAGCCTTGCTGTGGTCATAAACCATGACATTATGCATCATCCCGCTTTCGTCATCCCTGTCCACAATCCTGAGGGTATATCCGTCAATGCCGTTATAGAAGATTCCTGTAGGTATCTTGATCTCCTCCTTTGTCTTTCCTATATCATCCCTCAGGGTGTAGATCTTCTCGTATGCAACAGGTATGAGGTTGTTGGATGCAAAGAAGGCAGCAATGCTTATGAATACGGAAAGTATCATCAGCGGGGCAAGTATCCTCAGCAGCGGGATGCCGGCAGCCTTCATAGCCAGCAGCTCGTTGTTCTCACCGAAGCTGCCCATTGTCATGATGGATGCAAGCAGGGTGGCAAGAGGGAGGGCAAGCGGGAACAAAGTTGCGCTTCCCCACCCCAGGAACTCAAGTATTACCCCCAGGCCCAATCCCTTCCCGACAAGTTCATCTATATAAAGCCACAGGAACTGCAGCATAAGGACGAACAGCACAATGAGGAATGTCATTATGAACGGTCCGAGAAAGGACTTGAGTACAAAAAGATCAAGCTTCTTCAATTCTGCTAATGTTATTTTACGGCCTCTTCCATCAGTTTGTTGAATGCCTCATTCAACCCTTCAATATTCTTGCCACCTGCAGTTGCAAGGCCAGGCTGTCCGCCGCCACCGCCGTTTATCAGCTTGGCTGCCTCCCTGATAACCTTTCCGGCATTGGCCCCTTTGGCCACAAGGTCATCCGTGAACATGAGGGTAAGTGTAGGCTTCTCCTCAAAATGGGTAGCCGCAACCAGAATGGTCTCCGTACACTCCTGTCTGATCATGAATGCGGCATTCTTTATCACCTCAGGCATGAACGGCCCCTTGATGGCCATCACATTGTAACCGTTGATCTGCTGTACATTCTTCATGAGGGTATCCTTCATTGAGGCGGCCCTCTCCTTCATGAACTCCTCCGCACCCTTCTTCAGCGAGTCATTGTCTGCAATGAGCTTCTTGATTGAGCCTGTAAGGTTAGGGGTGTTGTTGAAGAATGACTTTATCTGCATGATCATGTCTTCCGCTGCGTAGAGGAGGTCCTCGGCATTCTTGCCTGTAGTAGCCTCAATCCTGCGGATTCCGGCAGCAACGGCCCCTTCAGAGATTATCTTGAAGAATCCTATGTTTCCGGTTGCATCCACATGGGTACCGCCGCACAGCTCTATTGAATCGCCGTATTGGATTACACGTACTGTGTCACCGTATTTTTCTCCGAACAATGCCATTGCCCCTTTTGCCTTTGCCTCCTCAATAGGGATGTTGCGGAACTCGTTCCTTGTCCTGTTCTCCC
>CAYYVA010000050.1:0-12696 GCA_964475015.1 uncultured Muribaculaceae bacterium | reverse complement strand
AAGTGGTACAATCGAAAGTGCTACAGGAGGTACATTCAATGTGATATAGTCACTTGTCGGGAATAAACTTCTTGATGCGCTTTATGTGCACCTGCATATTTTCTTTGCTCGCACAGTGCCTTATGTATATTGAGAACTGAAACATTGTGAAGCCGTCCCTTACGAGATTTTTTCTGAACAGGGCATGTTCCCTCCTTTCCCGTTTCGTCTCAGTTGGCAAATCAAAGAAAACCATTATCCACATAACTCTGTATTCGCTAAAACGGTCCATAATTATAGTTCTGGATATATGATTTTTCTAATTTCGCCTTCAAAACATTTTGCCAGACTTGCTGTAGTAGTTGAGGCTGCAATCATCAGAGGTTTCCTTACACCATCAACCACAACTTCCAGAACAGGTATTGACAATAGCTTGGATTTAATTGAAGTGGAAAGTTTTGAATAATCTTCTCCGCTTAGAATTATATCAATTACCAGCTTATCTACATACGGCCTGTATGGTTCCATTACATCATCTGCCAGACAGTACGCATTATAGCGGTTGTGGTGGTGTATCCCAAGAGTAGGCAACAATCCACTGGAAACGAGTGCTCTGGCAATTATAGCCCTAAGAACTGCATAACCATAATTCAAGAGATTATTAGGTGGCACACCGTTTCTATCCCGATAGAATCTTTCAATAAACGGAAATACATTCTTCCAATAATACGCCGCAGCACGGGCCTCAAGGTTCTCAGTATCCCCACTTTTAACCTTTTCAGCCCAAGAGAGCATATTTGTTGCTGTACAGCCTTGACTTTGCAAGACTTTTGCCTGATTTTTAATCTTTGCCTGAATTGTCTGCTGCCATAATTGCTTCCTGAGAGGAAGTGAAGCATTCAGCTGGAATCTGAACCGTTCATTTTGGGTTGAATGTCCACACAACGGAAGCATCAAGCCAACTGGCAATCTGGAACTGTCACAGGTTATAACAGCGCAATTGTTCTCCAGCAAGGCTTCCAGCAGGCCATGCGTTATGGTTATCTGTTTGTTATCCAAAACCACTATCCCAATATCCTCAACTGGAATAGTTTTAGTGGTTTTGGTTTCAAACAATTCCGGCAAGTCTGCCTTTGTAATTTCGGGCATCCTTACTACCATTTGGCAATCTTTTAATGATAAATACGCCGGATTCCCGAAATAAAGCGTACGTTTTATCATTGATATATTATTTATGGATTACTCTTTCCATATCTGCTCTGCACATCCAATAAAAGTTTCATATCCTCTTCATCTGCCTTTTCGGCTTCATACCGTTTCCTTAAGGCATTATATTCATCATACTCCTTATTAGCTATTTTTTCCATTTGTTCATTACTAATAGTTCCTTTCCCTCGCAAAATAGCCTGATCATTCATTATCAGTAATTTATCAACACTATCTTTCCAGAATGAGAGTGTAAGGCTTGCTCTATTCTTTGCTCTGAACTCTGCTGTATCCAGGAATAATACTACAAGCCTGTTCAATGAATCCAATTCATCTTCCGACAAGTAATTCTTTGCAATTACCACATCGTGTTTTCTCACAATACTTCCTTCCCATGATGTAAGCCCCATATTAGAGTTGTTTTTATCGGCTCTTTTCACAACCAATTCCGCTGCAGTATTACCTGTTACAGCATACAGTAATTTATTTTGGACATTTGCAAAAAACATTTGTGTTGCTTTATCAGATGCATCATAATCAACACTAAGTTTGAACAAATCCCTTAATTTTTGATAGAACCGCTTTTCTGAAGCCCTTATATCCCTTATTCTCTGTAATAACTCATCAAAATAATCTGGCCTTCCATCTGGATTCTTCAACCTTTCATCATCAATAATAAAACCTTTTACCAAATATTCAGATAAATGTATTGTTGCCCATTGCCTGAATTGCACACCTCTTATTCCTTTTACTCTATACCCAATAGCAAGTATCATTTCCAATGAATAATAGGAAACATTATATGTCTTGCCATCCAATGCAGTTGTCAAAAATTCTTTGACAACTGACTCTTTTACCAACTCTTTCTCTCTTAATATATTAGATATATGATAACTAATACTCTGCTTCGAGGTGGCAAAAAGTTCAGCCAACTGCAACTGGTTCAACCACACATCCCCATCTTTTGCATAAAGTCCAACCTTACTCTTGCCATCCTTACTGATATACAAAATTATATTCTGTTCCATTTCAATATTCTCCTACTGCAACTATTTGTCCTAGGTGGTTAATTCTAACTTTAATAATGCTACCTAGACTTGGCAAAGACTGAATTCTCACCCAAGTTATATCTCTTAATTCTTTCTTTTCATCTACTGATGTTTCCAAATGATGCCTGAAAACATAATATTTCGAAGCCAATTTCTGAACTCTAAATAAATTAGGACTAATGATTGAATAATTATCGGGATTAAGAAGATCTATATCATACGGATTGAATCCCGTTGATTTATTGGGAAACACAAAGTACTCATTTTGTTTCATAGTAAAGAGAAATTTCCATCCTTCACTCGCTTTATAGTTCGTATCTACTACAGAATCGCCATTACTTGCACGGGTTGTGGCTTCATAAAATGAAACTACATTCTCCTGCAAATTTCCACCCGCATCTCTATAAATCGCCACATGATGATTATTACCTGTATTCACAAAATCTACAGGTATTTTATTCCCACTGGAATCAAGCATCAAGCTTCCTTCTTTATCTCTTTTATCGTGTAAAGCTACCGCATTGCTGATACCGGATATTGTAACTCTTTTGATTGTAATTCTCTTTCCTTTATTAAGATATATAGGATTCTCGTCCAAGTTGGAGAATGCTTTCTTTGCATCACCATTATACTCTGAAAGACGCTGTTCAAGGATTATCCTTATACCTTTATCAATCACCTTATCAATCTTAAGGTCCGGACTTATATCTTTTCTTATTGTATATACTGGCTCAAAAGTTACAACTTTTACTTTTGCAGGAACAGCTATAGTCTTTGCATCATCAATATAGACAGGGTTCTGCTCTAAACCATTTTTACCTGTAAATGCTTTTTTAGGGTCTCCATCATATTCAAAAAGTCTGGCAAGCAACGCGTCACGCTCACTTTTTTTTGCAACATTAGCAATATATTCTGCAGTAAAAGCTGATCCGACTTTTTCAATTTTAGTACTATATCTCAATGATTTGCCATAGATAGTTTCCAAATGCAATTGTCCCCGAGGTGTAAGTTGTATCTTTTTGTTAACTCCTCCATTTTTCTTTGACTTGTTAATGTTTCTTGTAACAACCTTATTTTTAGCTTTTATTGACACTAAAACTGATTCTAGTTGTTTTTTTGCCTCCTCTCTGAAATTTTCAATAGGAGCTTTGAATCTCAACTTATTGTTTTTATCACGCTCAAGTTCTTTGTTTTCTATAGCATAAATCACAGAATTCTTATCACTCCTGGCGTTCAAATTATTCAAATACTGAATATGGGTATTTTTTGTAAAGGCAATAGTTAATGCGTCCATAGCGTGATGTCTATGGTCATTGCGTTTTGTCCAGTCCTTGATTCTTTTTATCCTTTGTCCATCCCTACCATCTATCACCTCAGTCAATCCAATTTTGTCATACTTATCCCAATTAAGCTCCTGCATAATATCTATAAGTTGCCAATCTTCTCTAAGACGGTCTGTTATGGACCCGGTAGTTGATGTCACTATCCTTACTACGCTCCCAAGTATTTCCTTTGCTTTTTTTGCAATATATTGGGTATCACGCAAATCTCTGGCTATGAAACCTTCTCCAATATCTGCACCTTTCATTAAAAGTTTTCTGCGCTTAGACTCTGACACTCCTCCTTTGTCTTTAAATAAATCATTTACAGCTGTCTCGTAGTCACAAATCTTTTCTTGGCCATACTTCCCCAACACGTAATCATAAGCTGTAGCATTTCCTTTTTCTATATTGATATCTCTCGCTTCCAATGTCTTATTGGAAAAAGAATCATCAAACAGTCTGGATTGAGGAATAATATGTTCTATATCAAAAGACTTGCTGAACAATTGTTCCTTTGGAATATATGTATTTGAATACAATGTTTTATACCCTCTTGGCTCTAACTCTTTATAAAGTCTGTATCTGATAATATCATTTCTGCTTATATGTGAGAAGCCATATTCCTGCCGAATGATTTTTCTATATTCTTCATACTCCTTTGTAACCTTGCTAATATTCTCAGTATCTTTTTCCCGCTCTTTAGCACTCTTCTTAAGCTCCCTTGCCAACTCAATCCTGATTTCATCCGGTTTGCCGTAAGCATCAATTGTAGCATTAACTACATTAACCATCTGGTTAAGAATCTTCTCAACCACAGGATTCCTCAAACTGTTTTTTGGAAGTTCTTCCAATTTATCTACAAGGACTTTACTGGCAATCTCCTCTTTAGTCAGCGAATTTTTTGAGTGGTTGTATCCTGCTAAAGAACACGCTTCACTATACTCATTTCCCGCTATCAGATGAGGCATTATCTTCTTGATGGCTTTTGCACTTAAATTGCCATAACCTTCCTGGAATGAAGTATGTGCAAGGATTTTTGCATATTCCTTATCAAAACCGTATTTGGTATAAATAGCATCAATCAATGAGTCTGTTCCCGTTTGCGATTTATCACCTTCGTAGGAGTAAAGAAGATGCCATAATTGATACATCGGTTGCTTTTCTATCTCTTTCTCTCCAAGATTTACATTGTAATGCAGTATGTCTGTATTAAAACCTAGTGTCTCAAAAATTTCATCAATTAATTTTATTACTTGTTCATATTGCATCTTTTCAAAATCATATTCACCATGTCCACTCATTTCAATAATTTGTCCGTATGCTTTGAAAAGTGCTGCCTGTGTCCTGTTCCCTTCGATACTCTTATAGTTTAAGGACAAACCTTTAGTATTGGTGAATAATAGTTTCAAAGCTTCTGACTCTGTGATTTTATCTCTATATGAAAGTTCCTTATATAGCAACTCTTTTTCCTCTTCAACTAATGGCCGGTTAATGCCCCCCCTTACCTCAAGATTATTCAGTATTTGCCATATTTTGAAATTCTGGAATATAGGAGATGATTTAGGACATACTTTACTGCCTATGATTTTCCGTTTCTTTTTACCTTCAATTTCTATCTCAATCTCTTTATTCTCTAATTCACATATAGAAACCAGCCCCTTTTGGGATTTTAGCGGACGTTGGTAAAAAATAATGACATCTCTTATTTCATTTTTAAGCTCACTTGTTAACTCAGGATGAAATTGCGCCTGAGTTTCCCATATCTTCTCAAACTCATCAAGGTAATCCTGCCTATAAAAAACAACGTTCTTAGTGCTAAAGTGTGGGTTGTTTTCCATTTTTGCAATCAAGTATTCACCAACAGTCTGCTTCCCAAAATATAATTCTTTGCTTCTGTCACTTATAGAACCAAGATACCCGCTTGAATTGCTTATTATACCGTTGAGGTCACTAATAACATATGCTAAGATTTCTCTGGTAAGCTCCTTACTCAGGGCATCAACTCTCCATCTATAAGTTTGAAGTTTCTTATCTTTTCCTTTATTATCTGCGGTATATATACCGTATTTTGCAAAAAAAATCTTAGAAGTATTTAGCTTCCCTTTCCCCGCTATCTGAGTCCTGAATCCGTCAGTTAGAATATCTGGATTAAATTGTTTCTGAAAATTCCAGATCAAGTCAAGTTCTTTCTGCAAATCTGATTTGTAGAAATCGGGAGTTTGATTCTTACCCCCTTCCAAAATTTGTAATACATATTGGCCAGGGGTAATGTTTTCATTGTACAAGATCTTAGCTATCTCCATTCCATCAATTAATGTCCCTTCATCGTTGGATTTGGCCTTTCTACTGCTCTTATACCCTCTTTTTTTATTAATCATTAGTAGCACACGGGCAAAATCGTTCAAAGAAATCTTTTCTTTTGCTGCTTTTGCTCTCAGATGATATGTTTCAAATGTACTTCTGCTGCCAGTTTCATATAGAATAGAATCATCAGATATGATTCTATTATTTTTTAGGACTTCTATCAGATTTCCTCTTCTGAGTTTGTAACGTTGCAGATTCTTGCGTGCAGCTCTCTTTAATGTCCTTTCTGCATTGGTAGTGATACTCTTTCCCTTTTCAAAATTGGTTAACTCATCCACAGTAAGAGGATTTACTCTAACACCAAGCTTAACAATGGAAGATTGTTCATCATTGTTTTCGGCTTCATTCACCACTGCCCATCCAATACTGTTGGTCCCCAAATCAAGTCCTAAAATTCTTTTCATATATTGCACTATTCTATTTTTATTCTACCTTTGTGCCTACAATAATTGAAGCAATTCACAATAAGGATTATTCCGTTGTGAAAACATTAGGTTGCCTCGTCCTTCAACGGGGCATTTTCTTTTTTATATTTCCTCTGCCGTTGCATCATTATCCTTATGGCCAACAATCATCTCTTTTGCAGATTTTTGTGTAACCACTGATTTGCCGGTCTTTGATTCCAGAGTCTCTTTGGCAACACGTGCCACATCTCCACCTTCTGCTGCACATTCCATATTCTCCTTAAAGGATTGCGGATCTTTTACCTTGGATATACTGGTAGCGGACAGTTCTGCCAACATATTCAGCACCAGTTCTTCATTGGACATATTATCCCTGAGATTCTCTTTCTTCAACCCCTTGAACCTTTTATATTCTTTTGCAGTCATCCCTGCCCAAGCCTGGTATATAATATCTGTTAAAGTGGCAAATTGGAGACCTTCTTTTACATTATGTGCTTTCCACTCATCCGTCAAATCTTTACGAATCTCTATACTTTTCAGTCTTTGGTTAATCCAATTTTCTGAATATCCCAAACGTCTATAGTCTGACAATGCTTGATTTATACTTAATTCCGGATCTTGAATCTGGTTTATACGTTCAGCAGCCACATGTGCCATCCATAGTTTGAACGGTTCTGCCTTTGGTGATGGGATTGATTGTATTAGTCTGAATGCCTGCTCCATATCAACCACATCAGTCTTTCTCATTTTTCCATCCGGAGCTAGCATTTTCAAACCGTTACAATTTGTAACGGTTTCATTTCCTTCCTCTATCAATCTCTTTTTCAAGACCCTCCAGTATATTTGCGGATTATTGCTTTGTGTTAAGGCTGAAACAATATCCACTACTGAAAAATACCATTTCTCTTGTTCGTCATCCCACACGGTACGAACTTTCTTCTCTTCAAAAATTCTAACTGCATTGTGTTGTGTCATACCTTTTCAATTCTATAAATTAAACAAAAGACTTCCCCTACAAATTTATGAAAAAAATCTGTAGTATCATCTCTAATATCCAGAGTGTAAAGGTATTCTTGAAATGTGACAATTTATGTCACAGAAGGGATTTACATACACGAACGCATCACCGGGCAGAATGGCGGGGCGACAATGGTCATTTCTTCTTTGCGGACAGGGTGGATGAATCTTATCTGTCGGGAGTGGAGGGAAATGCTTCCGTCCGGGTTGGAGCGGGGTGCGCCGTATTTGAGGTCCCCTTTTATGACGCAGCCTATGGCCGAGAGCTGGGCCCTTATCTGGTGGTGGCGGCCGGTGAACAGTTCCACTTCCAGGAGGAAGTACCGGTCTGTGGCTCTGAGGAATTTATAGCGCAGGCGGGCCTCCTTTGCCCCCTGTTTCGGGGTGAGGCTTGTGTATGTCTTGTTCTGCTTTTCGTTACGGGTAAGGTAGTGGGTAAGGAGCTTTTCATCCTCCTTGGGGCGGCTGCACACCACGGCCCAGTAGGTCTTGTGCATCTCACCGGTCCTGAACGCCTCGTTCAGACGGCCCAGCGCCTTTGATGTCTTGGCAAAGATTACGGCACCGCTTACAGGGCGGTCCAGACGGTGAACCACCCCCATGAACACTGCACCCGGCTTGTGGTCCCTCTGGGCCACAAAAGCCTTGAGGGTTGTGCTCAGGCATTCATCTTCTGTCTTGTCTGCCTGCACAATCTCACCGGAACGCTTGTTGAAGATGAGCAGGTGGTTGTCCTCATAGAGAATCCTACCTGCCATATCATCAAATTCCTGCTGCGGGAGCCTCCTGTACACAGAGGATCCCCCCTCAGCCGCAATATTCATGTTTCTCTCCTGAACTGCCATATCTTTTAAGTTTTGCTTCCCGACAAATACCTGTCGGGAAGAGGATACTTTTAATATGCCTCCTTCTCGTTAGGGAAATCGCAGCTCTTTACATCTGCCACATAGTTGCGGATGGCATTGAGGGACTCCTCGTGAAGGTTTGCATACCTACGTAAAAACCGCGGAGAGAATGAATTGTTCAATCCCAGCATATCGTGCATAACCAGAACCTGGCCGTCGCAATGAGGACCGGCGCCTATACCTATGGTAGGAATCTTCACTGTCTCAGACACTTTCTTTGCCAAAGCTGCAGGAATCTTCTCCAGAACTATTGCAAAGCAGCCGGCTTTCTCCAATGCCACTGCATCTTCTATGAGCTTGTTGGCCTCAGCCTCTTCCTTTGCCCTTACGGCGTATGTGCCGAACTTGTGGATAGACTGCGGTGTAAGGCCAAGGTGCCCCATTACCGGAATACCGGTAGAGAGGATGCGCTCCACGCTCTCCATAATCTCGCTGCCACCCTCCAGCTTTACGGCATCCACCTCAGATTCCTTCATTATCCTGATGGCGCTCCTTACAGCCTCCTTAGGGTTACCCTGATATGTACCGAACGGCATGTCGCACACTACCAGCGGGTTCTTTACAGCGCGCATCACGCTCTGGGCGTGATATATCATCTGGTCTATGGTTATGGGCAGTGTGGTCTCGTGTCCTGCCATCACATTTGCCGCCGAATCACCTACAAGGATAATGTCAATCCCTGCCTGGTCCACTATTCCGGCAAAGGTATAATCATAAGCGGTGAGCATTGCTATCTTCTCACCTTTAACTTTCATTTCCAATAGTTTATGGGTTGTAATAACCCTCTGTTTTCCCTCTACTGACATAATTGCGTTTTTTAGAGTTTGAATCAATCTACGAAGTAACTGAAAAAAAATAATAAAAGCAAAAATCGGATGAAGCCGGTACACGACTACAATGTAAGTCGTGACTCGACTGTAATGTAAGTCGTGACACGGGTGTACCTCTGCCACTTTGTCAGAAAAACCCGTTTGGCACAAAGTTGGTTCTACAAGGGGGAAACTGAAATAAAACGTAAAAAACATAAAGGAGAACAGAATTATGGGAAAAATTATTGGAATTGACCTTGGTACTACCAACAGCTGCGTAGCAGTTATGGAGGGTAATGAGCCTGCAGTTATCATTAACAGCGAGGGCAAGAGAACTACCCCTTCTGTAGTTGCATTTACAGAGGGTGGCGAGAGAAAAGTTGGTGACCCTGCAAAAAGACAGGCTATTACCAACCCTACTAACACCATTTTCTCTATCAAGAGATTTATGGGTGAGACATACGACCACATTGCAAGCGAGACTTCGAGAGTACCTTATAAAGTGATCAAGGGTGACAACAACACCCCAAGAATTGACATCAACGGCAGAATGTATTCTCCACAGGAGATTTCTGCAATGGTGCTACAGAAAATGAAGAAGACTGCAGAGGATTACCTCGGACAGGAGGTTAACGAGGCTGTAATTACAGTTCCTGCATACTTCAACGATGCACAGAGGCAGGCTACCAAAGAGGCCGGTGAGATTGCAGGCCTTAAGGTAAGGCGTATCATCAACGAGCCTACAGCCGCTGCACTTGCATACGGTTTGGACAAGAAGGACCAGGAGTCCAAGGTTGCGGTTTTTGACCTTGGTGGCGGTACATTTGATATCTCAATCCTTGAGTTGGGTGACGGCGTGTTTGAGGTAAAATCAACCAACGGTGACACACACCTCGGCGGTGATGACTTTGACCACGTTATCATTGAGTGGCTCGTGAACGAGTTCAAGAGCGAGAACGACGGCATAGACCTTTCTAAGGACCCTATGGCACTCCAGAGATTGAAAGAGGCAGCAGAGAAGGCTAAGATTGAGCTTTCAAGCCAGACCTCAACTGAGATCAACCTCCCTTACATCATGCCTGTAAACGGTATTCCAAAACACTTGGTAAAGACCCTTACAAGAGCAAAATTCGAGCAGCTGGCAGATTCATTGATCCAGAGGACAATTGAGCCATGCCGCAAGGCCCTCCAGGATGCAGGCCTTTCAGCTTCAGACATCAATGAGGTACTTTTGGTGGGCGGATCAACCCGTATCCCTGCAATCCAGGAGATTGTGAAGAAGTTCTTTGGCAAAGAGCCTAACAAAAGCGTTAATCCCGACGAAGTTGTGGCAATTGGTGCAGCAATCCAGGGCGGCGTGCTTACCGGTGATGTGAAGGATGTGCTCCTTTTGGATGTAACCCCACTTTCATTGGGTATTGAGACCTTCGGCGGCGTGTTCACAAAACTTATTGAGAGCAACACCACTATCCCTACAAGGAAATCGCAGGTATTCTCAACTGCAGCTGACAACCAGCCATCAGTGGAGATCCACGTACTCCAGGGCGAGAGACCAATGGCAAAAGATGACAAGACTATCGGCCGCTTCCACCTTGACGGCATCACCCCTGCCCCAAGAGGTGTTCCACAGATTGAGGTGACATTTGACATTGATGCAAACGGTATCCTTAACGTATCTGCAAAGGACAAGGCTACAGGCAAGGAGCAGCAGATCAGGATTGAGGCTTCTTCAGGATTGTCTGAGGAGGAGATCAAGAGGATGCGTGACGAGGCCAAGGCAAACGAGGCAAAAGACAAGGAGGAGCGCGAGAGGATTGACAAGCTCAACAACGCAGACGCAATGGTATTCCAGAGCGAGAAGAACCTCAAGGAGTATGGCGACAAGATTCCAGCAGAGAAGAAATCTGCAATTGAGGATGCCACCAACAAGCTCAAGGAGGCTCACAAGGCAGGCAACATTGCTGAGCTTGACAAGCTTACCGAGGCACTGAACACAGCTTGGCATGCAGCCAGCGAGGATATGGCAAAAGCCGCACAGGCAGCAGGTCCTCAGGGCGGTGCACAGCAGGGCCCTAACCCAGGCGCAGGTTCACAGAACAACGGCCAGGACGGCGAGGTGACCGATGTTGACTTTGAGGAAGTGAAATAACAGGAACCCAAAATAACAAAAAACCACTTATTTATAAGTTTTTAGCCAAGACCGGGAAACGGAAGCAATTCTGTTTTCCGGTTTTTGTTTTGGAATGCTGTCAGTATAACTCAATCGGATAAAGCCCTGCTCCGGCTTACAATGAACACCCCTGAAAATACCATCAGGGCGGCGAGGACTTTTTGCCAGGTAAGTGAGTCCATTCCCATGCAGATGCCAAGGACTGTGGCTATGATGGGTTGCACATAGCTGTACATGCTTACAAGGGTAGGGCGGATCTGTTTCTGCCCCAGAGGAATCAGGAAATAGCTTACAAACGTTGCCAGAATGATGAGAAAGGCGAGTTCCCATAGCTGTACTGCAGGAATATGCAGCCAAACCAGAGAGGCCACTTCCCTGAATGAAAACGGAAGCGACATGAGGATGGAAAAGAGAAAAATCCATTTCATGAATGTCACAACCGAATATTTTACAATCACCGGCCTGAAGACTCCCAGGTACAGCGCAAAGCTGAGCCCATTGAGGAACATCAGCATTATTCCCTGCAGCTTGCTCTCTGCCACGCCTCCCCCAGATGCATTGTTGAGTATAAGGAATACTACACCACACAGGCTCAAAAGCACACCTGCCCCCTTTTTAAGGGTAAGAGGCTCCTTGAGCACCACAGCAGCAATAAACATCGTATATATTGGGGTAAGTGCACTGATAATGGAGCAGTGCATGGGGGTAATGTCCGGTATTGCCTCCAGAAAAGTGAGCTGGGTGAGGAAAAAACCCAGGAATGAGGCCGCCAGAATCTTCAGATAATCCTTCTTGTCCACCTTTTCCGAAGGAAGGAACAATGAGAGCAGCCAGAACAATGCCCCTGCCCCCAGTGAACGGAGGGTAAATATGGCAAGGGGAGAGACGAGATGTCCACCCATAAGGTCCTTGCACACTATTATATTGAATCCGAAGATTGCATACGCCCCAAAACAGGCGGCATGCCCTGCCAGTTTGTTCTTCTCACCCATAAAGCTTCCGGTTGTTCCCGCAAAAATAGGGGAAAAACCGCTAACTTATCTCATATTTCTGCACATATACGTCCTGGCTCACATGTTCCATGAGTTCTTCAGTAATGGTGCTGGGAAAAGTGTGGCATGGGGCATGGAGGTCTACCTGCAGCAAGGTTGCCGTAAAGAAGCTGCAGTTGGGGCCGTAAATGATTCCCGGCATCTCCCTTATGCTGGTGTTGTAGAGTTCATGTCTGCTCAGGAGGCTGGCCACCAGATAATGTGCGGTTGAAGTGGAGATGTTCCCCTGCATCATATCATCTGCATTGAGGGCTATTATAATCCTGAAACCTGTGTTCTTAATCCTTTCCATAACCTGCATTTTATTGTTTCTGCAAAGCTACAGAGCCATTTTGACAAGTTTTGACATAAATCCGGGCAAAGTTGCTGAATTCAAGAATTTAATGCAACTTTAGGTTGAATGTCTGTTAATAAATTAA
>CAYYVA010000049.1:0-13148 GCA_964475015.1 uncultured Muribaculaceae bacterium | reverse complement strand
TTCGGGGCTCATGTTTAACACTATTTTTACAGTAGTTCAACTACTGATTGGAATTTTTAACCAGTTGGTTAACTTCTTTGGAGGTGGCTGCACGGACTAATCTGTCGGGAAGAAAAATCCTTCAATACCCAAAAAAAGAAATTGCAGAAACAGCAATTGTATTTTGCGAGGTGAAAGTTTTTCTTTTTCAGCAATTTTTTACGCTAAGTTTTTACGAATTAGGTGTGGTGTCTCATTTTACTTCCATAGGTTTGCCCTCATTAACCTTTAAAATTTGAGAGACATGAGGACGAAGAAAATTGAACGCCGCAAGGGCAGTATGACAAGATGTAAAGACGGCAGATTATTGAGGCCTTTCCTGGATTGGTCATTCAAGTACCTGTTCGGGACACCGGAAAACAAACCTAATCTGATTGCATTCCTTAATCTGATGCTGATGCCGGAATCACCTATTGTGGATGTGGAGTTCATGAATAATGAGTCATTGCCGGAATCAGAGGAAATGAAGGAGTGTATATTTGATCTCATCTGCAAGGACAAGAACGGAGAACAGTACCTTATAGAGGTACAGAACAGGCCTATTGAGAATATGCGTGAGAGAATCATCTACTACACCTGCAGACTGGTTGACAGGATGGGCAGGAGAGGTTCTGAGTGGGATTACCAGGATATAAAGAAGGTATATTCCATCTGCATCATGAATTTCAACTATGAAAAGGATCCTGTACTGAGGAGGGATATACAGTTGTGTGATGTCAACACACGTAAGATTTTCTCGGACAAACTGAATATCATCCTTATACAGATGCCTTGCATGAGGGGTATGAAGATAGGGGAATGTAACAAGTACTATGAATATTTGTTATATTTGCTACAACAAATGCATGATGGTATGAAAACGATAGATGAACTCAAGAGAGAGGTTGCTGATACCAAACTGCCTCAAGGAACCAAGGAATTGTTCTATAAGGTTCTTGACACAGCTGAAGTGGCATCACTGTCTGAGGAAGAACAGATGAAATATGAATCCAATCTCAAGAACTACATGGATACCATGGGCTGTATCAGGTTTGCCCGGAAAGAAGGGACAGCAGAGGGCTTTGGACTAGGGTTTGATAAAGGTGTAGAGAAAGGGGAAATAATTGGACGTAATGCTGAGAAAGTTGAGATAGCAAAATCCATGAAGGCGGATGGGATGGATTCTAAATTCATATCCAAACATACAGGTCTCCCCGTAGAAGAGATTGAGAAATTGTAGATGATACCAGACCATAAAATTTGAGGAGCTTCCAACTGCGGGAAGCTCCTCTTTTTATGTGTTTGTCTGCGGAGGGAAATCCGGCAGATTTATGCTTTTGCCTTCTTGGCGGGGGTTTTGGCCTTTACCTGCTCAAAGCCCTCTCCATATACTCCCATAACGGTTGAGACGGTGAGGAAGGCATGAGGGTCAACTTCCTTCACTCCGCCCATCACTTCGTACATCTTGTCCTTTCGGGTTACAACCATTATTATCATGCTGTTGGATTTCCTGTACCAGCCTATTGAGTTGATGGCTGTAACTCCCTTGTCAAGCTCGTAGCAGAGCTTGTCCGCAATCTCTTCGTATTTGTTGGTGATGATGAGCATCTGCACGGATTGTTTGTTGCCTGTGAGGATGTAATCCACCGTGTATGAGAATGCCACTGTCACCACATATCCATAGACAAGGTCCTGGAGGGATTTGTCGGGAAGAAAGAGGATTGAGGAAATGATGAGGAAGTCTGCTGTCATGAACACCTTGCCGGGTGAGACTTCCCTGTATTTGTTTATTACCAGCGCAATGATGTCTATTCCTCCTGTACTGCCGCCCTGGGTAAACACCAGCGCTATACCTGCAGCACTCATGGCTCCTCCTATTATGGAGTTGATGAGGTTGTCATCTATGTCTGAGGTCCATGGGATGTGGGGGAATATTTCAAAATAGAGCGAACTTACCAGTACGCAGAAGATGGTCTTGAACCCGAATCCTTTTCCCATTATTATGGTTCCGCCTATCAGCAGCACCGCATTGAGCACAAGATAGCTCAATGAGATTGGTATGCCGAATGCGTAGTTGAGGATTGAGGACATACCTGTTACGCCGCCTGCAGTTATCTCGTTGGGGATGAGGAAGGCGGTCCAGGAAAAGACATACAGTGCAAGGGCAAAGGCCATTACACTGTATTCTTTTATTGTCTTGAAAACCTTGGTATTCATACCTTATTTATTGTAAACCTCTACTGCGTTCTCCAGGAACTTCACAAAGGCGTCCTTGTCAAGGTCATAGCCGCGTGGCTCCACAATCTCGTTGCCCTGTGCATCAACTATGATGTAGTAAGGCATTGCGTTTACCTTGTATTTCTCCATTATGAAGTTGGTGTTTATCTTGCCAAGCCCCTTGAGCACCTTTCCGTTAGGAAGGGTTACCCAGTCCTGCTGTGCAACCTCTGTCTTCACGTCTCCGTAAAGGGATACAAAGATGAACTTGTTGTTCAGGAGAGCCTTTATTGCTGGATCACTGAATACCCTTGATTCCATCTCCCTGCAGTTTACGCATGCTGCTCCGGTAAAGTCTATGAATACAGGCTTGCCGGCACCTTTTGAGTACTCCAGCGCCTCCTGAAGGTCAAAGAAGCCCGGGATGCCGTCTATATGCTTGAGCCCCATGTCTGTGAATTTCTTTGCAGGGTATGGGTTGTCATGGTGTGCATCCGCACCCGGTGCGCTCTGTACAACCACGTTCTGCTGTTTTGCAAGGTTGAAGTCTATGCTCTCAATTGGAGGGAGATAGCCGCTCAAGGCCTTGAGAGGGGCACCCCACATTCCAGGAATCATATATACCACAAACGAGAATACAATTATTGCAAAGAAGAGCCTCTTCACCGATATATATGGCTCCGGTGTATCGTGCGCAAAACGTAGCTTGCCGAGAAGGTACATGCCCAAAAGGAAGAACACTACAATCCAGATTGCAAGGTAAACCTCCCTGTCCAGGATACCCCACTGGTAAACCTGGTCTGCCACGCTGAGGAACTTCAAGCCCAGTGCCACCTCAATGAAACCGAGCACAACCTTAACTGAGTTGAGCCATCCGCCGCTCTTTGGAAGATCCTTGAGCAATGACGGTGCAAATGCGAATACTGTGAAAGGAAGGGCAAATGCAGCCGAGAATGCGAACATTGTGATGATAGGCTCCCAAATCTCACCCTGGGTACTCTTGATGAGGACAGAACTTACAATAGGGCCTGTACATGAGAATGAAACAAGCACAAGTGTAAGTGCCATGAAGAATACGCCAATAAGGCCGCCCTTGTCACTCTTCTCATCTGTCTTGTTCACCATCCAGCTTGGCATTGTAATCTCAAATGCGCCAAAGAAGCTGGCAGCAAATACCATGAAGATGATGAAGAAGATTACGTTTGGAATCCAGTGTGTAGCCAGCCAGTTGAAGATGTCTGCAGTAATTGCATCACCACCCAGAATATATGTAAGGAGGATGATTACTGCAATAGGAACTGTATAAAGGGCTACAATGAAGAAGCCGTACAAAGATGCGTAAAGCTTGCCCTTGCCGTCCTTGCTCTTGAGGAAGAACGAAACGGTCATAGGTACCATAGGGAATACACAAGGGGTAAGCAATGCCACAAATCCCCATGCAATTGCCTCAAGGATTACGGCCCAGATGGACTTGCCGCCCTCCTTCTTCACAGGTGCAGCTTCAACATCACCTGAAACAACAGCTCCTGATGCTGCAGGAAGCTTCACTGTAAGCTCCTCATCTGTTGGAGGGAGACAGCTTCCCACATTGCAGGTCTGCCACTCAACTGTAACCTTTGCAGCAGCAGCTGCCCCTGTAACCTCTATTTTCTGCGCTATCTGCACTCCTGAATCACATGTGCCTATCTCCATCCCGAAAGACTCATCATATGCTTTGTGTGATTCTGTCTTGAGGTAAGGCTCACCCACAACCTTCACACCCTCACCTGCAACAACTACAGCTGTGGCAATAGGACCGTCCACATACGGGCCAAGGTCATAGATATGCCAATCGCCCTCTATGTCAGCGGTAAGCACTATCTCGTATTGGTTACCACCCAGATTTTCAACTTTGGCACTCCAAGACACGGGGTTCTCCTGCGCAAACAGTGCAAAACCCACTAATGATGCCAATACAGAAAGGAAAAATCTTTTAATCATATATCAAGTTTAAGTTTTAATTTTTAAGTAAACCGGCGCAAAAATAGTAAAATTCCTATCATTTCCTATTCTTTTTCTTCTTGCTGCCTTTCAAGGCCTTTGCTATGGCCTCCTGAACCTGCTCCTCCATCCCGGTATAAACCTCCGGATAAGGGTGGCAGCGGTCCTTTGAAAGCCCTTCCCTGAGGGCGCCGTTCTCATCTGCAAGCGGAGTATAATAATCCACATACACCAGCCCATGGGCATCTGCATACCCCTTTATAAGCTTGTTCATCTCAACCACAAGCGGTGCAGGCTTGAGATCCTTCCTCCAGGAGAAGCGGTCTGCAGGGAGAATTGAGCACAAGATAGGGACAATTCCATTTGCACGGGCAATGTCACACATTGAAATTATATTTCCCATAATGTTCTCCAGAGAAATATACCCGCTGTTGCGGGCAATGTCATTTATTCCCGACAGAATTACAACAGCCTGCGGCCCCAGGGCAACCACATCATTGTGGAACCTGGCCAGCATCTCGTATGTTGTCTGTCCGCTGATGCCCCTTGCAGCATAAACATTCTTCTGGAAAAACTCCGGATGGAACTTGAGCCAGTTCTCTGTAATTGAATTACCCATAAATACCACCTTAGGTGCTACGGTAATGGTATCATTGGCTCCGCTGTAACGGCTGTACAGAGCCCAATCCTTGTCTTCCTTGGCCTGGGCATGAATTAAAGCCGGGCACATGAAGAGCAACATTGCAAGTGACGCTAAAAATCTCATGTTGAAAAGTTTTTAATAGAAAATACAAATATAAGAAAAATGGAAAATAGCTGACACCGGTATACGAAAAAAGCCCCAGATTTCTCTGAGGCTTCTGAGCGGAAAACGAGGCTCGAACTCGCGACCCCGACCTTGGCAAGGTCGTGCTCTACCAACTGAGCTATTTCCGCGTTTGGTTTTGCGACTGCAAAGGTAAGAACTTTTTTTAAACCTCCAAAAAATTTTTGAAAAATTTTGAAAAAAGTTGCTTTCCTGCCTGCAAAACTCCTAGATTACTGTCTCAAACTCCCTGAGGAACCTTACATCGTTCTCAAAATAGTGGCGCAGATCCTTAACCTGCCACTTGAGCATTGCAATCCTCTCCACACCCATTCCGAATGCAAAGCCTGAATACTCCTTTGAATCAATGCCGGAAGCCTCAAGCACGTTAGGGTCAACCATACCGCAGCCCATAATCTCAAGCCAGCCTGTACCCTTGCAGATGTTGCAGCCTTTGCCTTTACAAATGTTGCAGCTTACATCCACCTCTGCACTTGGCTCTGTGAACGGGAAGTATGAAGGGCGGAGCCTTATCTGGGTTTCCTCACCGAACATCTCCTTTGCAAAGAGGAGGATTGCCTGCTTGAGGTCTGCAAATGATACGTTCTTGTCTATGTACAGACCCTCAACCTGGTGGAAGATACAGTGCGCACGGGCAGAGATTGCCTCATTCCTGAACACGCGTCCAGGGCACACAATCCTGATAGGAAGCGGCATCTTCTCCATGCTCCTTACCTGTACGGAGCTTGTATGGGTCCTCAGCAGGATAGGGTTGTCACCGCCTGCAGAGATGAAGAAAGTATCCTGCATATCCCTTGCAGGGTGCTCAGGAGGGAAATTCAATGCACCGAACACATGCCAGTCATCCTCAATCTCCGGACCTTCAGCCACGGCATATCCGAACTTGCTGAAGATGGAGATGATCTCCTCCCTTGTTATTGAGATAGGGTGCCTTGTACCCAAATCAAATTTGTCTCCCGGTTTTGTATAGTCAAATGAAGGGGCATCGCTTCCACCCATCTCCTCAACTTTCTGCCTCAGCTCCTCAATTTTCTCTGCTGCCTTGGTCTTCAGCACATTGAGTTTCTGTCCGAACTCCCTCTTCTGCTCTGCAGGGACATTCCTGAACTCATCAAAGAGTGCTGTAATCTCACCTTTCTTGCCCAACAGCTTTACCCTGATATCCTCCACTTCCTGCAGCTTGCCTGCTGAAAGGGCATCTATCCTGGCCAACAATTCTTCTATCTTCTGTTTCATATCAAACATTTTAAGGATGCAAATCTACAAAAAAATCCTATTCTACAAAGCTTTTCCCCCTTACCTGCACCGCACATCCGGCTCCGTACCCCAATGGACACCACCCCCAGGGAAGAGCTGCGGGAGGCTACTGGTATTTGTTGAACTCGTTTACTGTAAGGTCTGTTATCACATTCTTGAATTCCACCTCATCGCGCGGGCATACCAGGAGCACATCATCGGTGTTGATGACCATATAGTCCTTGAGCCCCTTCACCACAACAAGCTTCTCCTCCTCGTTTGATACTATCACCGAGTTCTCAACACGGTCTATCATGCTGTCACCCACACTCAGGAGATTGTTGTCCTCATCCTTCTGCCCAAGATGGTACAGGGCTCCCCAAGTTCCCACATCGCTCCATCCGAATGAGGTCTCAAACACCCAGCTCCTGCTGGTCTTCTCCATAACTCCGTAATCTATTGAGATGCCGTTGCACCCCTCGTATATACCTTTTATATACTCTTCCTCCTTATCTGTGTAGTAATATGGAATTATGTCCTTGAACTGGTTGGCTATGTCGGGAAGATGCTTTTCAAGTTCCTGTGAGATGGCCTTCACATTCCATACAAAGATGCCTGAATTCCAGAGGAACTCGCCGCTGCTCATGAATACCTTTGCCAGCTCGGAATCGGGCTTTTCTGTGAAGGTCTTCACGCTGTATACCTGTGAGCCCCCTATCTCCATTGCCTGCATCTTGTTGGCCTGGATATAGCCGTAGCCGGTCTCCGGGCGGGTAGGCTTTATTCCAAGGGTAAAGAGGTCATCATGTTCCGCCGCATATTCCAGTGCGCTGCCCACTGTCCCCAGGAACACATCCTCATTGATGATGAGGTGGTCTGAAGGGGCAACCACAACAGTTGCAAGAGGGTCCTTCTTCTGCAGCTTGTAGGTTGCGTATGCTATGCATGGTGCGGTATTCCTCCTGTGGGGCTCAAGCAAAATGTTTTCCACAGGCATTGCAGGGAGCTGCTCCTGTACAAGATCCCCATACTGCTCACTGGTTACCACCAATATGTTTTCCGCAGGGATAATCTTTGCAAACCTGTTGTAGGTCTGCTGGAGGAATGAGATTCCGGTACCGAAGAAATCCAGGAACTGCTTAGGCTTTGCATTCCTGCTTACAGGCCAGAAACGGCTTCCCACACCGCCGGCCATAATTATACAATAGTTGTGTTCTTTACCCATAATATTTACCATGTGGGCCCGAAGGCCTCCCTTATATGTTCAACTTTAAACAATTCACCGTTGAAAAGGATTGACACCACATCAAACACCACTTCCCTCCCCTCCAGCGACATTCCCTCCTTTTTCTTCACCGACAGATATCCCCTGGCTGCCGCCAGTATCTTCTTCCTCTTGGGGGCCGTTATGGTCTCTGCCGGATCCACTCCTGTGGGGATGCTCCTGCTCCTTACCTCAACCACCCTGATGCACCTGCCGTCATCCATCACCAGATCCAGCTCCTTGTGCCCGCAGCGCCAGTTCCTCTCCAGAAGCACCATTCCCTGCTGCAAAAGGTATTCCAGCGCCACATCTTCACCCCTGCGCCCCAGAATGCTTCTCTTTTCACACCAAACTTCTCCCATAACTTCCCACTTTACAAAAGCCTAAGTTACAAAAACTTCATGCCATTGCAAAAAAGAGACCGGTAAAACTCTTACCGGTCTGCTTCCTATCTCTTCTCTGATGGCTCAAGTGTTACAAGAATCACCCCTTTGGGGAGCTTGTCACCCACTTTAGCCTCAATTGTGGCAACTGTTGCATCAAAAGGGGCCACAATGAGATTCTTCATCTTCATTGCCTCATATACCATGAGCTTTGCACCTTTCTTTACCTTCTCCCCCACCTTCACATTTATCTCCGTTACGGAGCCGGGGATGATTGACCTCACCTCATTAGGGTTGGGAGCCTGCCATTTTTTCCTCTCCAGGAACTTGCGGGTGTATTGGGTCTTGTATTTCCTTCCGCATTCATGTATCTGGATCTTGTCCTGGAACATGTTGGGATCATTGGACATAAGTACCGCATCTCCCAGATCCACGCGTATTTCTATGTTCTTCTCTTCCATAAAAATCTCCTCCTTTTGCCTTCAGACCATTAAAATGGTGGAATGCCATGCTTCTTGGCAGGTCTCTTGAGCACCTTGTTGTCTGAGATGTTGAGGGCATGCACAATGAACTTGCGGGTATCCTGCGGGGTTATCACAGAATCTATGTAGCCTTTTGATGCGGCAACATACGGGTTGGCAAACTTGTTCTTGTACTCCTCAACCTTGAGCTTGCGCATTTCGTCGGGATTCTCAGCCTCCATGATTTCCTTGCGGAAGATGATGTTTGCAGCTCCCTCAGGTCCCATTACGGCAATCTCTGCTGTTGGCCATGCAAATACAAAGTCTGCCCTCAGGTGGCGCGAGTTCATTGCTATGTAACCGCCGCCGTATGCCTTGCGGAGGATGATGGTGATCTTTGGAACTGATGCCTCTGAATATGCGTAAAGGAGTTTTGCTCCGTGGCGGATAACTCCGGCATGCTCCTGGTCAACACCCGGAAGATAGCCTGGCATATCCTCAAGGGTTACGATAGGAATCTCAAATGCATCGCAGTACCTGATGAAACGGGCTGCCTTGTCTGAAGAATCACAGTCAAGCACACCTGCAAGGTAGAGAGGCTGGTTGGCAACGAAACCTACAGTACGTCCCTCCATGCGGCCGTATCCTATAACTATGTTCTGTGCCCACATCTCCTGAATCTCTATGAACTCAGAATCATCTGTAAGGGACCTTATCACATCCCTCACATCGTATGGGGTTGTAGGGTCCACAGGCACAACCTTGTCAATCTTGTATTTCCTGAGCGGCTGTGATGCCTTGATTGGGGCAGGCTTCTCCGCATTGTGGGCAGGAAGATAGCTCAGGAGCTTCTTTATCTGGCCGAAGCACTCCTCCTCGCTCTCTGCAAAGAAGTGGGCGTTACCGGTTGTCTCGCAGTGTACGCGGGCACCGCCGAGAGATTCCATGTCAATCTCCTCCCCAAGCACCGATTTTATTACCTCAGGGCCTGTGATGAACATCTTGGAAATCTTGTCAACTACAAATACATAATCTGTAAGTGCAGGTGAATATACGGCTCCTCCGGCACATGGGCCAAGGATTACCGAAATCTGCGGGATTACGCCGCTGTTGAGTGTGTTCCTGAAGAAGATCTCTCCATATCCCGCCAGCGAATTCACTCCCTCCTGGATACGCGCTCCACCGGAATCGTTGATTCCTATGAGCGGAATCCTCATCCTTAGGGCATAATCCATTATCTTGGTGATTTTCCTTGCGTGCATTGAACCCAACGATCCGCCTGCAACCGTAAAGTCCTGTGCATATACTGCTACGGGCTTGCCGTTGATGGTTCCGGTACCTATAACTACACCGTCACCTGCAAGGCTCTTATTCTCCATTCCAAACTCCCTGGCATCATGTTCTATGAAAAGGTCATACTCATAGAACGATCCGTCGTCCAGAAGCTTGTTGAGCCTCTCCCTGGCAGGGAGTTTTCCCATTGCTATCTGCTTGGCAATGGCCTTGTCTCCTCCACCCATTACAGCCTTGGCTGTCCTTTCCTGAAGCTCAGAAATTTTCTTGCTTAATAAACTCATATTTCGTAGGTTTTGTTTCCGCAAAAATACACTAATTTTTTTTATATCAAAATTTTCAAAAATTACACTATATTTGTAAATTACCATTTATAAGGATAATTATACTTAAAATACAGAATTATGTCACTATCATTTACTGACAGACACATCGGGCCAAGGGATGCCCAGATAAATGAAATGCTCAAAGTGCTGAATGT
The DNA here is from genome assembly GCA_964475015.1 of uncultured Muribaculaceae bacterium. Classification (GTDB taxonomy): domain Bacteria; phylum Bacteroidota; class Bacteroidia; order Bacteroidales; family UBA932; genus Egerieousia. The sequence goes on along the minus strand of CAYYVA010000049.1, from coordinate 2,989 downwards.
GCAGACTTTGGACGAACTCACAAAACAGACTGTCCCTTCAGATATCCTTTTGGACAAGGATCTTGATCTTACACCGGCCGTTTCGGAAAACCAGTATCTTGCCAACCTCAAGAAGATGGTTTCAAAGAACAAGCCGTTCAGGAGCCTCATAGGTATGGGCAGCTACGGCACAGGGGTGCTTCCTGTAATTACCAGGAACATCTTTGAGAACCCATGCTGGTACACTTCATACACTCCATACCAGGCTGAGATAAGCCAGGGCCGTCTGGAGGCTCTCCTCATTTTCCAGACAATGATCAGCAGCCTTACCGGCTTCCCTCTTTCAAACTGCTCTATGCTTGATGATGCACAGGCAGCAGGAGAGGCAATGAGGATGATGTTCGAGGTAAGGAGCCGTGATGCCGTTAAAGCCGGCAAGAATGTGGTATTTGTAGATGAGAACATGTTCCCACAGGTGCTTTCAGTACTCCAGACACGCGCAGCAGGCCTGGGCATTGAGATCCAGATGGGAGACTACAGGACTGCCCAGTTGAGCGAAAAATGCTACGGCGCAATGGTACAGTACCCTGCCGCAAACGGTGAGGTAAGGGACTACACTGAGTTCTGCGGGAAAGTGCACGCAGCAGGCGGTCTCGTAACTGCATACTGTGACCTTCTCTCCCTTGCAGCCCTCAAGGAGCCTGCAGCATGGGGTGCAGACTGCGCGGTTGGTTCTGCACAGAGATTCGGCCTCCCTATGGGATTCGGCGGTCCTACAGCAGGATTCATGGCAACCAAGGATGCATACAAGAGGCAGATTCCAGGCCGTATCATAGGTGTTTCAGTTGACCGCCTGGGCAACAAGGCAGTAAGGCTTGCCCTGCAGGTACGCGAGCAGCACATCAAGAGGGAGAAAGCCACTTCAAACGTATGTACAGCAACTGCCCTCATGGCAACAATGAGCGGAATGTATGCAGTATATCACGGACAGGCTGGAGTGAAATCAATCGCACAGAAAGTTTCACACTATGCACACGCAATGGCCGGCCTCCTCAAGGCAAAAGGATACACCCTTGCAGCAGAGCACTTCTTTGACACAATTGAGGTTAAAGGTGTGGATGCAGCCCAGATCAAGGCAAAGGCAGAGGCAGCAGGCATCAATTTCTTCTATCCTGCTCCCGACAGTGTACGCATAAGCTTTGACGAGCTCACAACCTGCGCTGAGGCAATGCAGGTGGCAGCAATATTTGACGCACAGCCTGCAGGATGCCCTGGTGCCCCTGCAGAGGACACATACATGAAGAGGGAGAGCGAGTTCCTCACACACGAGGTATTCAACACATACCACTCTGAGACAGCAATGATGAGGTTCATCAAGAAGCTGGAGAGAAAGGACATCTCACTTACCCACTCAATGATTCCGCTGGGATCATGTACAATGAAGCTCAACGCAGCAGTTGAGATGCTTCCATTGAGCTGGGCCGAGCTTGGCAACGTACACCCATTGCAGCCTAAAGACCAGGTTGAGGGTTACATGGAGCTCATCAGGGAGCTTGAGAACGATTTGGCAGTGATTACAGGCTTTGACGCATGTTCACTCCAGCCTAACTCAGGTGCTGCAGGCGAGTACGCAGGCCTCAAGACCATCAAGGGATACCACGAGGCCAACGGCGGTGCCCACAGGAACATAATGATCATCCCTACATCAGCCCACGGTACCAACCCTGCATCCGCTGCAATGGCAGGATTCAGCATTGTACTTGTAGGATGTGATGAGAACGGAAACATCAACGTTGACGAGCTGAGGGAGAAGGCTGTAGCAAACAAGGAGAACCTTGCAGGCCTTATGATCACCTACCCTTCTACCCACGGTGTATTTGAGGTAAAGATCAAGGAGATCACATCCATCATCCACGAGAACGGCGGCCTTGTATATATGGATGGTGCAAACATGAACGCACAGGTAGGCCTTACAAACCCTGGCCACATCGGTGCGGACGTATGTCACCTGAACCTCCACAAATCATTCGCAATGCCTCACGGCGGCGGCGGTCCTGGTGTAGGCCCTATCTGCTGTACCAAGGCATTGGCTCCATACCTTCCAGGCCATCCGCTTGATCCTGAGTGTGGCGGCAAGGGCGTTTCTGCAGTTTCTGCAGCCGCATACGGCAACCCGCTGCTCCTCCCTATCACCCACGCATACATCAAGCTGTTGGGTGCAGCAGGCCTCAAGAAAGTTACACAGGTGGCTATCCTCAATGCAAACTACATGGCTGCACAGTTTGAGCCTGAGTTCAAGACATTGTATTCAGGTGCAACCGGCCGCGTAGCCCACGAGTGCATCATCGACTGCCAGCACTTCAAATCTGAGTACGGCGTAGATGCAACAGACATTGCAAAACGTCTTATGGACTACGGCTTCCATGCCCCTACACTCTCATTCCCTGTTCACGAGACCCTTATGGTTGAGCCTACAGAGTCTGAGCCTAAAGAGGAGATGGACCGCTTCATTGAGGCAATGAAACAAATCAAGGCTGAGTGCGAGAAGATAAAGGCAGGTGAATACGATGCAAAAGACAACCCTGTAACAATGTCTCCTCACACAGCTGATGAGGTTTGTGCCGACGAGTGGAACCACCCATACAGCAGAACAGTTGCCGCTTACCCGCTTGAGTGGTTGAGGGAGAACAAGTTCTGGCCTGCAGTAGCCCGTGTTGACAACGGCTATGGCGACAGGAACCTTGTCTGCAACTGCGAGTAAAAGGAATTCTAAAAACAAACACTTTGGGGCGGCAGACTGAAAAGTTGCCGCCCTTTTTAATTCAAGCCCACACTAAATGAAACGGACACTGCTTATCATACTGGCAACCATATATGCACACCTTGCATACACTCAAACCACCGGTGTACAATGGGAAAACCTCTCCCTGGATGAAGCCATTGCCCGGATCAACCAGGAAGATACTACGTTAAAAAACAAATTTTTCTGGAACTTTTTTGAAATGGATTA
>CAYYVA010000048.1:0-13321 GCA_964475015.1 uncultured Muribaculaceae bacterium | reverse complement strand
TAAGGGAAAGTCTGCCGGTTGACTCAAATTAAAGGAATTAAATGACTGTCCCTAATTATTTGTCGGGAATAGGAACACCTGAACAGCCAAATAACCCTTGTTCATACGTTATATCAAGGATTGGCGGTGTTGAATATAAATCCATTAAGGTCAACAAATACTTTGAGGGAACTGTAATATACAAATTTGCTGATGCTGAGACCGAAGGTGATAATGTTGCCGATAATGAAAGTGATGTATATACACATATCATAAAACAAAATAGAATAAAGAATAGGAATCTGGTTGAGAGAAGATTACAGGAAGATCCTATAGTCCAATTTAACATCCAGCTTATAAAAGAGAGGGAGGCCGAACTTAAAATAAAGATTGAAGAATATAAAGAGTTCAGAAGCAAACAGGATGATGAGATATTTATATCCCAATCTACTACTGGAATGATTGATTTTGAAGAGTACGAAAGTCAATTGGAAAGTATGAGGGATGAAATCACTGATATAAAAGAGGAGATTCAGGATCTTAGAGAAGAAATTGAAGATATACGACAGGATATAGAAGATGAGATTGAGGAAGAAGAGTGGGAGAGGGAGTTGTAAACAAAACGGAGAATCGCTTGATCCTCCGTTTTGTCGTTTATAGTTGCCGGTATTTTTGCCGGGAAGATTATTTCCTTCCGCTCAGTTCGTTGGCCTTGGCTACGGCCGGGATGATGTGAGGGAAGATGTATTCTTTGCCGAGTTCCTGGGCGAAGCCTACTTTGTTGAGGTAGGCGAGGACGTTGTCGTTTACGCCGCTGAGGATTATCTGTACGTTCTCTTTCTTTGAGCGTTTCCACAGGCTCCTCAAGTTGTTGAGGCCTGTTGAGTCCATGAACGGTACTTTTCTCATGCGGATGATACGTACCTTTATGCCCTGTTTGCGCAGATCCCTGTCTATTTCGTCAAGCTTGCTGGCAAGGCCGAAGAAGAATGGTCCGTCAATTTCGTATACCTCTACGGCTGGGTCAATATCTAGGTGCTCGGTGTCTGCGAGCATGGCTTTTTCGTCGTTTTCTGTGCCGGCTACGGTGTCGCCCTCAAGTACCTTGATTGTGGAGGTCTCGGAGATACGTTTTACAAAGAGGATGATTGCCAGTACCAGACCTACCTCAATTGCTACTGTAAGGTCAATTATTACAGTGAGGAAGAAGGTTATAAGGAGTACCGATACATCTGTCTTGTTTCCTTTCAACAGGTATTTGAAGGTTCTCCATTCACTCATGTTGTAGGCTACCATCACAAGGATTGCAGCGAGGCATCCGAGCGGGATGTATACTGCGTACGGCATGAGGAAGAGGAAGATGAGCAGCAGCACTACTGCGTGTACAAGTCCTGCAACCGGTGATTTTCCGCCGTTGTTGATGTTTGCCATTGTCCTTGCCAGTGCGCCTGTTGCAGGGATACCGCCAAAGAATGGAGTGATGATGTTTGCTATACCCTGGCCAATAAGCTCAGTGTTTGAGTTGTGTCTTTTGCCGGTTACACCGTCTGCCACCATTGCTGCAAGTAATGATTCAATTGCACAGAGGAGGGCAATTGTGAATGCCGGCTGGAACATGTTCTGCACCACATCCCATGTGATGTGCGGAGCCTGTGGCTTTGGCACCTCTATGCCATTTGCAAGCTCAGGGAATTTACTCCCGATAGTTGCGAACTCTACCACACCGAATTTGGTGAGGAGGATTGAGGCGGCTGTTCCCAGGATGATTGCAATGAGGGAACCGGGTACCTTGTTGGTTACTTTTGGCCAGAAGATGATTACCAGCAGACAGCCCAGGCTCAAAAGGAATTCGTGGAGCTTGAATGTGGCTATGTGGCTGAAATATGCGCTCCATTGTGGTATGAACTCGCTTGGGAGGTTCTCAATTGTGAGACCCAGGAAGTCCTTTACCTGTGTGGAGAAGATCACTACCGCAATACCGCTGGTGAATCCCACTACAATAGGATAGGGGATGAATTTGATTATGCTTCCAAGCTTGAACACACCCATAAGTACCAGGATTACACCTGCTATTACGGTTGCTATGATAAGCCCGGAGATGCCGTATTGGGCTACAATTCCGTAAACGATTACAATGAATGCTCCGGTTGGTCCTCCAATGAGGAAGTGGGAGCCTCCAAAGAATGATACCAGAAAACCTGCCACTACGGCTGTAATGAGACCTTGCTGTGGAGAAACTCCTGATGCAATACCAAAGGCAATGGCCAATGGGAGAGCAATGATACCTACAATCACACCGGCAATGAGGTCTGCGGTGAAGGTCTGCTTGTTGTAGTTTCCTTTTTTGAATAGCTCAAACAGTTTGGGCTGGAATACCTCAGTCAATTTGAAACTCATCGTAAAGTATAGTCAGTTTAAGTTAATTTTAGGGTTAGAAAAGTTTGTCAACCGCTGCAATTACCTCTTCAGCAGGGGTTGATGCATCCATTACAAGGTGTGGCTCCACGTTTACCCAGTTGTGTGAGGCCTTGAAGCGTTTTTCACCGCCGCCGGTTATGTTGAGCATGATTACCTCATCCTTCTTTACAAGTCCTTCCTTTACTGCTGTGATGAGCGAGTGGAGGGCAACGCCTGCTGCAGGGTGGATGTCACATCCCTCAAGCTTCTCAAACAGCTCGCAGGCTGCTGCAAGCTCCTGGTTGGTTGCAAGTAGCATGTCACCGTCTGTAGCCTTGAGCACGTCATACAGGCCGCCAACTATGCCGTAAGGCGGTTTTCTGTTTGAAAGCACTTTTGCGTCAATCTCAAGGGCCTTTACACGGGCCTCATCCTCGTCAAACGGCAGGAGAGCCCTGCTGTCTGCCTTGAATGCATCATACATAGGGGTGAACGGAATGTTCTGAGAAGGGATAAGCTTCATCAGGTGGCTTCCGAAACGGCCGTCCTCAAGGAGCCTGAGGTTTGATTCGTATGCTGCAATTGTACCTGTTCCGCTTCCTACTGCCTGGAAATAGCTGTCGGGAATACGCCCTATAACCTGTGCCGCTGAAAGGACTGTGGTTGCCATACCGTCCCTGCGGGCCACGTTCTTTGCTCCTCCCTCTTCCATGTATCTGGCGCTGCCGTTGAGCTTGGCGGCAAGGGCAATTGCATCAAAGTAGTCTGTTCCGGCAGGGGAGCAGATGATCTTCACGCAGTCATTGAGGGGCTCCTGGAACCAGAGGGCATTGAGGTTGTCCTGAGGGATTGCAATCACTACAGGGATGTTGTTCTTTGAACATACCTGTGCGAATGCCCTTGCAGTGTTGCCGGCAGATGCCACAACCATAATCCTGTTGTTGTCCTTTGGAAGCCTTGCGCAAACCGAGTATGCCTCTGTCTCCTTGAATGAGCAGGTTGGCATCTGGGCGCCTTTCTCAGGCCACCAGCCGCTGAATGTGATGTAGAGGTTCTCCAGACCCAGTTCCTTTGCAAGAGCCTCGCTCTTGTAGGTTACAGGGGCGCATGAGCCCTCAAGCATCCTCTGGATTGGCATCCAGTCCGCGAACTTGTATATTCCGTATGAGTTGTCCTTGAACTCAATCTGTTTCTTCTCATAAATGGCCCTTACCAGAGCAGGGTCCTTGTGCTCAGGGTCTGCAAGCATCCAGCCTGTAGCGTCCTCAAACTGGCGTTTTGTGGCGCAGTTTTCAAGTTTGTAGGAAGTTGGTTTTATCTCCATTATTGTAGTTTTTTAAGCGCACAAAAGTACGCTATTTTACCTTATTCAGCAAATGTTCTCGTTTACTATTTGGGCTATGTCAAGCACCGGCCTGTCGCTCTTGTCGGCAAATGTTTTAAGGCAAAGAGGGCAGGCGGTGACTATCCTTTCAGGGTTGTTTACGGTGAGTGCCGCAAGCGAGCCCTGGGTGATTTTTCCGCGGTCTTCATAGCTGAGGGTGAGGCTGCCGAGGCTTCCGCCGCAACAGATGCTCTCCTTGCCCTCTTTTGCAGCCCTCTTGAGCTCTCCAAGCTGCTCCAGCACGTTGAGCGGCTCCTTGTAGATTCCGCATCCGCGTCCCAGTTCGCAAGGGTTGTGGTATACCATGCTGCCAGCCCCTTTTGCAACCTTTATCTTTCCCTGTTCCAGGAGGGAGTTTATGAACTGTGTATGGTGGACCAGTTCAATCCCCTTTATATTGTACTCCTCCCTGAGCACCTTAAGGCAGATAGGGCAGGAGAGGACCACCTTCTTGCACCCGCTGCTGCGGATAAGTTCGGTGTTTCTTGCAATTACCTCTTTTGCAGCATCTTCCCTTCCGGCGAGGATGAGCGGCCTTCCGCAACATACCCCACCGTCCTTGTCTGCAAACACATATTCTGTTCCCGACGATTCAAAGATTCCTGTTAGGTTCTTTATGATTGAAGGGGTAAGGTGTGTCATGCACCCTGCAAAGTAGAGGATCTTCCCGGTGGCAGGGGCTGCCACAGCAGTTGCAGTACCCTTCATTGCAGCCGGTGTGATATTGTCGGGAAGAATCTCAGGAGCCCCGGCAGGGGTATGGTGGGCTGCTGCCAGATAGCTGTAGTCATGTTTTATGCTGTTGTAGAGGGTGCCCCTCTGGGCCCTCTTTATGCCGCAGGATTCAATTCCTACAGGGCACAGGGCCACACATTTGCCGCACATGAGGCATTTGTCTGATATCTGGTTGATTTTCCTTGTGTTGTGCCTCCTGAGGAACCTTATGAAATATACTGAAGAGAATGGGAGGTTCTTCTTCTGTATGTTCATTGGGCAGGCATCTATGCATATTCCGCAGCTTGAGCAGGAGTAGATCTCCGCCTCTGCGAATCCTTTGCGTGGTTTTGTTACCTTCAGGCCGGCATTGCGCAGCAGGATGAGGAATGCCTCCGTAGGGATGTGCATGTATCTGCTGAACGGCAGGGCCAGGAAGAAGAGTCCCAGAACGGTGGAGTAGGCCCACCAGGTTGGGAGGATATGGGTGTCATCGCTCAGGAAGTTGGCAAAGAGCCAGTACATGGGTTTGGTGAGGAAGCTTCCTCCGGCAATTCCGGCGGTAAAGCTCTCGGCCAGAAGCCTCAGCGGGAAGATGCTCCACAGGCAGGCCAGAGCCACACGGTCTGCAAAGCATGGTTTTGTGGTCCTCCTCATTCCCATGGCAGTTGAGCGGAACCTCTTGTACATTGCCAGTCCTACTCCCGACAGTACCATCAGGAGGAAGAAATCCATCAGGAAGAAGAAGAATGCACCCTTGAGGGTGAGGTCACCTTCCTGCTTTACAAAATATCTGAAGAAGACAGGGTAGTAGAGGAGGCCGTTCCTCTGTGGGACATAAAGCCACATCTCAATGTGTCCTACCACTATAAGCATGAACCACCCGAATGCAATGCTGGCGTGCATGTAGCCCAGCAGCAGGTTGCGCTTGAATATCTTTACATGCAGCAGGCAGTCCAGCAGGATATCCCTGCAGTTCTTGTATAGGATTTTAGGGTTTACAAGCGACTTGAAGAACTTTATCCTGTCCTTGGGCGGTATGTGGGCGAAAAGCCTTATAAGCGCTATGAAGAGGTAGATGAAGATGAACGCCATCCCTATCATGAATGGAAGGACAAAATCATCATATCCACCGGCTATTCTTTCTCTCATAATTTTTATTTTACAGTCGTGTCTCGACTTACATTGAAGTCGTGTCACGGGTACAGTGTAAGTCGAGACACGACTTCAGCGTAACTTATTGATATACTTTGAGTATTGAAATTATCAAATGGCGTGTGTTAATGGCGCGGGGGCAGACCATGGTGCATTTTCCGCAGAGGAGGCAGCTTTTCAGGAGGCTGAGGGCCTCTTCGTTGCGGCCGTTCTGCAGTGCAAGGATGGCGCTGCGCATGCTGGTCTTTACAAATTTGCCGGCGGTGCAGCTGGCGGTGCAGCTTCCGCAGGCCATGCATTTGAGCACGTCCGGTTCAATTTCAACAAGCTGTGCAAATTTTACCTTGTCTATTGAGTCCAGGTTGATTCTGGAGCTTGGGCTGAGTGCAAATCCGAATTTTCCCATAATCATTTCTCCTTTTCAGACATGCATCATCATTGCTGGTCCCTCTCCTGCAGGTAGGTGTGGATTGCAAGGGCTGCGGCGCGGGCCTCATGAAGACTGTCGGGAAGAGTCTTGGGGCCTGTACAGGCTCCTGCAAAGAATACTCCCGGCTTAAGGCTTTTCTGCAGTGAATAGATGCTGTCCCTGGTCTCAAAGAAGCCGTCATTCTCCATTCCGGCAACTCCAATCTGGCCGGCCACCTTGGTTCCGGCGCTGCAGTTCTGCATTCCTGCCATGAGAACCAGCAGATCAAGTGTAACTTTGAGAGGTTTGCCGCTGAGGGTGTCCTCTGCCTTCACTATCAGCTCCTTATTGATGTTTTCAGCCACCTCTGAAACCCTTCCGCGGATGAATCTCACTCCGTACTCCTTTTGCGCAGTAAGGTAGAGGTCTTCATATCCTCTGCCGAACATCCTCAGGTCCATGTAGAAGCAGAATACCTCTGCATCCGGAAACTCCTGCTTGATTTCACAGGCCTGTTTTACGGCTGTGGCACAGCATACTTTTGAGCAGTATCTGTTGCCTGCCTTTTCGTCCCTGGATCCTACGCAATGAACAAATCCAATTCTTTTGGGATTCTCTATAACCCTCTGGTCATTTTTGGTCTTGAACCAGTTCTCAAGGTCTGCATTGGTTATAACCCTCTCATAGATGCCGTAGCCGTACTCCTCCTTTTTCTCTGCCTTAAACAGATCAAAACCTGTTGCAAAGAGTACAGCATCTGCCAATACGGTAATCCCATTATCAAGAATCACATTGTAGGATTTGCCCAGGGCGTTGATGCTCTGTACATTTGCATTGAGGAAGTATTTTACTCCGTTTATGCTTGAAATCATCCCCTCCAGAATGTCTCTGGCAGGAACGCCTTGAGGAAACAGCCTGTCCCATTTGGCCAGGTGCCCTCCAAGGGCAGGGGACTTCTCCACCAGAATTACATTGTAGCCCATTTTGTGCAGCTGTGCACTTGCCTCCAGACCGCTGGGACCACCTCCAATTATTACTATATTTTTCATTGTGTGAGTATTTCTTTTTAAAGGTATCTTCTTCCCGACAGATTACAGGCATCCGCAGGTAGGGAGTTCAGGCCTGCCTATATCCTTGCCGTGCGGGCCCTTGTATTTTTCTTCAGGATCATATGGGATACCTATCTTGTCCAGCAGAGGTTCCACACCAACCTGATGCATCTGCAGCCCGAGGTCCCAAGGGTTATAGCCCATTACCAGACCTGCAACCTCCTCATAGGTGAATACAGGGATGCCGTGGCCGTTCTCTCCGTAGGTTTTTCCCTCCATCTCTGAGATTACATATTGCCAGCGGTCCAGGAAGTAAGGACAGCCCGGACAATTGGTAATAATCATATCTGGTTTGTACGGCTCCATGCTCTCAAATTTCTTGTGGGTGTTTGAGAGGGAGTAGCCCCTGTTGCTCCTTATGTGGTACTGGCGGAAGCCGTAGCCGCAGCAATGCCTCCTCTCAGGGTAGTCAATCACCTCTCCGCCCCATGCTTCAATCATTCCGGCAAGTACGTAAGGGTACTCAGCTCCGCCCACACTCTTGCTCGGGAACATCTTGCCGTAGTGGCAGCCAATGTGTTCCACAACCCTGAGAGGCTGTCCGGTATGCTTGTTTATGAGCTTGTATTTTGCCTGTGCGGCAATCAGGTTCCTGTATTTGTAGATGATGTCGCTGGCGTGCGCGAGGTATTTTGGCTTTGCAAACTCCAGCTTGCAGGTCTTCCAGAGGTTATCCTTTATCTTGGCCTCAAGCTCCGGGAACTCATGCCAGGTCTCAAGGGTCTCTGTGTAGAGGCCGAATGAGGTGATGCATGAGCATACATAGTTCTCATACCCATATTTATGCATAAGGGCAAACTGCCTTGCAATGATGGTCATTGAGGTCTCCTGTGGGATTGTATCGCAGTGGTAGGCAATTCCTCCGCAGGTTGTGTGGTGTTCGGTCTCAAAGAAATCCTTCCCCAGCTTGTTCCTGGTGATGTCCAGGAAGGTCTTTTCGCTGGCTGGAAAGAGGTTCTGGCGTATGCAACTGCGAACGTAGAAGTAATGGTCATCGGGAATCTCCTTCTGATAATCACTCCAAATCTTTTGTTTTCCCTGATATATCATAATGTGCTACTGGTTCAAATGTTCTTTTTCTGTGTCGTTGAATACATGACGGAAATATTCGTCGGGAGTAAGGCCCATTTCCCTGGCTTTCTCCATTGAGTATCTGTTTATGGCCTCAAGGCGGGCTGTGGCCCCTGTGTGGTCAAATATGCTCTTGAGCTGGTCCAGGTCTTCCTGTGGGATTTTCCTGAGGGCTCCCGGGCCTTCACCTTCCAGGTTTGCCCCGTTGCGCTCATATACATCATCCATGTTCTTCTCAATCCATTCCCATAACGGACCTGCCTCCGGGTGGTCCTCAGCCTTGAATGTGCGGGCATATACGCAATAGCCGTAATTGAGGATGTTCCCGCTCATTATCTTTGCAAGGGCATATTGCTGGCGCCCTTTCTCGCTCTCCACAAAGTAGCCCAGCTCCATTGAGAGGTTGCGCAGGGCCATGATCACAAGGCCCGGGGCATTCTTCCTTGGGCATCTTGTGAGGCATGACATGCACTCGCCGCAGTACCAGATCTGCTCGCTCTTGAGGAGATTCTCAATCTCCTGGTCGTCCTTGCTCTGGACGATGTCCACTATCTTGCGGGGGTCATATTTGTAGAACTCGGCCGCAGGGCAGATTGCAGTGCAGGTGCCGCAGTTGATACAGGCCTTGAGCCCCTCCTTAATCCTGTAGTCTTCTGTAAGTTTATCGTATAGTTTTCCCATCTGTGTTTCTGTTTAGAATAATGTTGTAGAGGAGTCCTGAGGGTACTCCGGGGTGGAGTTGCAGGGAGTAGTAGAGTCCTCCGTTTGGGCAGGGGTGTTGCCAGCAAGTGCCAGGAGGTCTGTATCCTCATTCATGTTGGTTGCCATCTTGCCCAGTACCTGGATGAAAATCCTCAGCTCATCGGTAGGGATATCCTTTATGATCAGATTTACTGCCTCAAGGGCAACCTCGGTTACATCATCCTTTATGCTCAGGGCGTATGAGGTAAGCTCAATCATGTTCTTGCGGCGGTCTGTCTTGTCTGCAACCCTCCTTACAAGATCCTTCTTCTCCAGCCCGTCTATGAGCTTTACAATGGAGTTCTTGTCCTTCATGATGTTGTCTGCCAGCTCCTGCTGTGACATTACCCCGTTGTCCCACAGGGCATCCATTACAAGGAACTGCTCAGGGGTTATGTTGAACCCGTGCTGCTGGAAAATCCCTGTAATATACTGCTTTGTGCGGTTGTGCACCAGATTCAGGAACACACCCACCTGTTTGTTAAGTATCATATTTGATAGTAAAACGGTTTACTAATCCGCAAATATATGCATTTGCCCGGTTTTGGCAAAATTATCTTATAGGGTGGGAGGGGATATATTATTATCTATATACTATAATAGTATACTATATAAGTTATATATAATAGCAATTATATATATGATATACTTGAGTATGTAGAAAAAGTTCTTGAAAATCAATGGTTTGAATTTGGTTTTTGTTGCGTAGGTTTGTGCTGGACAAATACTTTTTAATTATGATTCAATTTAAGAAATACAGTTCCATTGAGAACAGTTTTTATAAGGATTTCCTTGAAGAAATTAGGGCACAAGTTCCCTCTGAGGTCCAATGGGTCGTTCAAGAAAAGGTTCATGGTACAAACACGAGTTTTCTTTGTGATGGAAAAGATGTCAAGTTTGCAAAAAGGACATCAATTTTAGAAGAAAATGAGAATTTTTACAATTACATGGAGATCCTTGATGAATATAGGGATAAAGTTCTATCTATGTTTACAAGAATTTCTCTCCATTATGCAGATGTTGGGTCAATTGCCGTATTTGGAGAGTTATTTGGCGGCTCATATCCACATCCGGATGTGCAACGTATAGGGCGGCTTTCTGTAATTCAGAAAGGGGTGTTCTATACTCCTGTACACGAATTTTATGGCTTTGACATCTATATCTTTACCAAGGAGGGCGGAGGCTATTATCTGCCTGTACAAGATGCAAATGTTTTATTTGATAAAGAAAAGTTTTTCTATGCAAGAACACTCCTTAAAGGATCTTTGGAAGTATGTTTAAAATATTCCAATGAGTTTCAGTCTAATATACCTGTTTGGCTGGGGCTGCCTCCAATAGATGACAATGTGTGTGAAGGTATTGTAATCCGTCCTGAAACTCCTCACTATTTGCGGAATGGCAGCAGGGTTATAATAAAAAGCAAGAATGAGAAATTCGCTGAAAAGAAAAGTGTAAGGAAACGAAACAAACTGATTGGACAGCAGGTTGTATTAAGCAAAGAACTTTCTAATCTGCTCTCTTTGGTTGAAGCGTTTGTTAATGAGAACAGGCTCTCAAATGTTGTAAGCCATATTGGAGAGGTTAGCATACCCCGTGACTTTGGCAAACTCGTAAAGTCTATGTACGAAGATGTGATGACAGACTTCCTTAAAGAGTACCGTGACATCCACGAATCAGTTGACAAGTCAGAGCAGAGAATCTTCAATGGCATTCTGAACAAGAAGATAATATCGGTAATCAAGAAAGTATATATGAATGTAAATTTATGAGCAGATTAATATTAATCCAGTACTTTCACTACTTGTAGGTCCATGGGGCCAATCTTTCCGTTTGTTCAAAAAGTATAATGTATATGGGATTACCAGTAGGAATTAATCAGTTACTCAATGGTAAGGTTGTTGAGTGGGAGAGAATTGACTTCAAGAAAGGGTGGAATCCAGAGGATGTTGTTCATTCTATTTGTGCATTCGCTAATGATATTCACAATTGGGGTGGTGGATATATTGTGATAGGGGTTGAAGAGGATAAGGGTACTCCGATACTTCCTCCGTTTGGAATTGATATTAAGGATTTGGATGACATGCAGAAAGAAGTTCTGAATGTCATGTACAAGATTGAACCGCTTCCTATAGTTATACCGGAACCTGTGGAATATATGGGAAAGAACATTCTCATACTTTGGATACCAGGTGCTGAGGCAAGACCATATAAGGCTCCAATCCATCTTGGTGCAAAGGAAAAGCAGAAGGCGTATTTCATAAGACAGGGGTCTGTGACTAAGAAAGCGACTCAGCAGGATGAGCATGTACTATTATCCTTGGCTGCAAAAATTCCATTTGATGACAGAATATGCCATGCTGCAAGTCTTGATGATCTCAGTTTGCTTTATATCAGGGATTTCCTTCGCAAAGTTGATAGCAATATTACGGAAAAAGATATTCAAAATATGCCTTTTGAACAGCTGTGTTGGCAAATGCAGATTATTGGTGGAACACCTGAATTTGTAAGACCAAAAAATGTAGGATTACTATTCTTCTCAGAGAATCCAGAGAAGTATATTCCGTATGCAAGAATAGAACTTGTACGTTTTTATGATGATGTTGGAGATCATTTTGATGAAAAAATCCTTCATGGACCGATACATCTACAATTACAGGAGGCTTTGGATTATATCCGTTCACAGATAATTGCAGAAAAGGTAGTTAAAGTAGATGATAAGGCAGAGGCAAACAGGGCTTATAACTATCCATATACTGCAATTGAGGAAGTGCTTTCCAATGCTGTATATCATAAATCCTATGATGACCGCAATCCTATAGAAGTACGCATTGAACCTACATCTATTATCGTCTATAGTCTGGCTGGTCCAATGCCTCCGGTTACTAATGCAGACCTTCAGAATGAAAGAGTCCTGTCCCGTAACTATAGGAACCGCCGTATTGGTGATTTTCTGAAGGAATTGGATATGACAGAGGGTCGTTCAACTGGTTTCCCTAAGATATACAGTGCGATGAAAAATAATGGTACCCCTGCACCCATCTTCAAGACTGATGGATTGAACCAGTATTTCTTGGCTGAACTTCCCATACATCCTGCCTTTGTGGGGGACAATGTAGAAGTTCCCCAAAAGACTACCCAAAAGACTACCCAAAAGACTACCCAAAAGACTACCCAAAATCTCACGGTGAATCAACGAGCCATACTTGATTATCTACAGGAGAATCCCGATGCTACTAGGAAAGATATCTCAGAAGCTATTTACGATATATCCGAGGACGGCGTGAAGTATAATTTAGCACGTTTGCAAGATTTGGGAGTTATAAAAAGAAAAGGTGGACGTAAACATGGGTATTGGGAGGTAATATTGATATAAGATTCCTTCTGTTGGTATCAATTCTACAACCCCTTTATTGTCCACACCACGAATGCTACGTAGAGGGCTACGAGGAGGGCGCCTTCTATGCGGTCTATCTGTTTCTTCTTGAAGGTGAAGGCGAACATAAAGATGAGCACAGATGAGAGCATTAGGGCAATGAGGTCAACCGGTTTGGTGCCGCTCATTACAAGCGGGTGGATGGTGGCGCTGCCGCCCAGGATGAGGAAGATGTTGCAGATGTTTGAGCCTATGACATTTCCAAGGGCCTGGTCGGTGTTTTTCTTGTAGGCTGCCACAAGGCATGATGCCAGTTCGGGCATTGAGGTGCCGCCGGCAACAATGGTTACGGCAATTACGGCGTCAGAGATGCCAAGGCTGCGGGCCACTGCAGATGCGGAGTTGACAAACATGTCCCCACCGAATACCAGGCCGCACAGGCCTCCCAGAATCATTATCAGGGAGAGCCATACAGGAGGTATCTTTTTTTCTCCCGACAGATTGTCGGGAAGAGGCTCGTTCCCTCCCTGTGAGCTGCTGGAAAACATTGTGTATGCCATGAATACCCCGAACAGGCAGAGCAGGAGCACTCCGTTTACTCTGGAGATGGTGTTCACCTGTGTGCCGTCCAACCAGGTGCCGCATCCCATCACACATACGGTGAAGGCTGCAAGGAGGGCAAACGGGATGTCTTTCTTTACGTTGTTTGCCGTGAGCTTTATCGGGAAGAAGAGGGCTGTCATACCCAGGATGAAGAGGGCATTGAAGATGTTTGAACCCACTACGTTTCCTACCGCTATGTCTGCATTTCCCTTTATGGCAGAGGCGAAGCTTACCACCATTTCAGGGGTGGAGGTGCCTATCCCCACAATTGTCATACCAATTATGAAATCGGAAAGGCCGGCTTTTTTTGCAATGGCACTGGCGCCGTCTACAGTAAGCGTCTCCAGGTTGCCGTAGCGACATAAGAAAAGCAGGGTCATTGGCCC
>CAYYVA010000047.1:0-13979 GCA_964475015.1 uncultured Muribaculaceae bacterium | reverse complement strand
ACACCTAATTCGTAAAAACTTAGCGTAAAAAATTGCTGAAAAAGAAAAACTTTCATCCCGCAAAATACAATTGCTGTTTCTGCAATTTCTTTTTTTGGAATCATGGAGTTTATATCCAAATTGCTACTGCATTTATAGTAAAAGGATACTTTAGAAAAAAATGTTTATATTTGTGTCGTTATCTATGATAACATACATATTGAAAGCGTTTTAGCTTTATTCCATCTTGATGAATCTGGACAATTCATGTGAAACAGGAATAATGCGTGACGCTTGCACTGGCTATAATTTGGGCTCAGCTCATGCTATAGCGGAAGTGTGAGCTGTAGTATCACCTTTATTCGTTTCACTGGCTGTCCAGAGCCGATCAAGAGAATTGGGAGTATTATGCTCACGCTTTCTTTATTCGGCCAGTGTGATACGCTCGTACAGATTCAATCCTTCTTGCAACTATTACCAGCCGAGTAGAACTACCTCACAAAGCAAGGAAGATGAAAATACTTGAGTGTATAGAGAAAAACGGCAATGGCAATTACCTTCTTTACAAAACGAAGAAGGTTTCATTGGATACCAACGATAATGACACTATCAACTATGATGATAAATCCGTGTCAAAGTCATTGAAAGGAGACTTTGCTGAAACAGACAAGCGCAGAGTTAAGACCGTTCAAATCCCGATGGATCTCATACTGCATGTTTCCCCTATTTTTTCTTACTTTCTTGATGGTTCTAGACACATCTACAAAGTCGACGACATCTTAATAGGCGGTAAAATATTCCCATTTATGGCTGGCCAGGTCATAGTTGGCTGCTGTGAACGTAGAAACAGAGATGATTTTACGAAAGCCGAATTATTCCGTAGTATAGTACTCAGTCTTCCTGACGAGTTTGACACAGAAAACGACACGGTTGCTGCACAAGAAAACTTCTGTAGATTCTTTTGTGATTCCATCAACGAAGCTCTTTCCTCACTTAAATATGTCGCCGAAAACAATATAAAAGTTGATAAAATTCTTCTCTATAAGACTGATGGTAAAGAATCTACAGAGAGCGATAAAGATTTCTACAAGAACAGAGGGACATCTAAAATACAGGTTGAGATGACTGATGCAGAACAAGCAATGGTGGCAAAACTCTGCAAAAATAACAAACTTGATGATGAACATTACTTAATCAAGGACGGTTCTATCGAGTATGCTCCGAACAGTAGCCATTCATCACATCAACAGAGTCTAGTTGTATCAAACTATAAACACGTAGTAGGCGTATCAAAACTATTCAATCCTGAACTCCTTCCAGATTACGAAGGTAAACGCCTATCTCAAACAATTGCCAACCTCAAACCATTTGAAAGGACGAAGGTGTACAGATATCCATATAGCGTCACTCAGCAAGAATACGGAGTATGGTATCTTCGTTTACGCAAAGACTATCCGCGAGAAACCAATTATTCTGACGTTATAAAATGTGAAATGCTTATCCCTTCTGAGGGCGGATGTCTTGATTCTGATCTCGTTGATGTTATTAGCGCTAATCTCATAAACGAAGCATATCCTGTATGTTACGGACAAGATACTAGATGGGCAAACCACTTATATCCTGTATACCTGACAGAAACATTTTGTAAATCGAATTATATAGATAGCAACATATTCATAAATTTATTCTGATATGACTACTATTATTGGAAAAGTATCAGCAACAGAGAAGTGCCCTTCTACAGTTGATGAATTTTATTTTTGGACAGACAAGCGTCAAATTCTAAGTCCTTTTGACGTCATAAAGGTAAAGCACGAGAATGACTCAATTACGTATGGAGTCATTGAGGAAATAAATCATATCACAGATGCACCAAGCCATTTCACAAGCTACATATCTAGTGACTTCGGTGAAACTGGCGACAACATCAGTTACATGAACCGTTTGGGAATGAACTATGTTAAGGCTCGTGTTGCTTGCAATACAAAAAACATCTACTCACCTGTCCTCGACGGAAGGCAGGTTGCCCTCTGTGATGAGGCAGATATAAAGCGAGCGCTTGGTCTTAGTGAAGACGAAGTTAAGAACCCTTTGGTTTGCGGTTATCTTCAGATGTATCAAGGGGATGCATCGGTTCGAGTAAAGGTAATCCTGAATTCGAATTTTCTGATTGGTCCTGATGGCGCTCACATTAATGTTTCTGGCATATCAGGACTCGCAGCTAAGACCTCTTATTCAATGTTTTTATTGAGAGCTATTCAGAATAAATTCAGAACAGAGGACGGATCTTCTGCTGCATTTGTATTCTTCAATGTGAAGGGACGAGATTTGATGGCTATAGATGAGCCAAACACAGATTTGAAGGATGCAGACAAGGCTATTTATAACGAATTAGACTTGCCGACTACTCCATTTGACAACGTAACTTACTACTATCCATTCGGCAAAGGTAACAACCTACAGACTTATGCTGCAAGAGAAGATATTAAAGCTCAAATGGAAGCAAACAAAGCATTTGTATACAAATTTACATATGAAAATTCTCAGGATCGTTTGGATCTTCTTCTCGCAAATGAAGACGACTCAACAGGTACACTAGAAAGTTGTGTCAATTATGTAATCAACCAAAGTGGTCCATTCTCAAATATTGATAAGTGGAGTTCATTCAAGGAAGCTCTGGATAGGTGCACTGCGAGTGGTAATACTGGCAACAAAGAAATCCAAGTTAGTAGCTGGCGTAAATTCAAAAGATGCATTTCAAAAGCCACAAATAACGATATTTTTGCAAAGAGTCTAGCCGGAAAAGATGTAGATCTCACTGATGTAATAGACAACAATCTAAAGCCTAATCAGGTTTTGGTAATTGACATTGCGCGTCTTGATGAGAACTCACAGAGTTTTGTCTTTGGTAGTGTAGCAAGAGCTATCTACGATTTAAAACTAGGAGCAGAACGAAGTGACATACCTGATAAGGTTATCCTCTTCGTTGATGAGTTAAATAAATACGCATCTAATGACGTCCCTAAGAACTCACCTATCTTAAAGCAGCTTCTGGACATAGCTGAGCGAGGACGCTCATTAGGTATTATTCTCTTCTCTGTCGAACAGTTTAGAAGTGCCATACATGACAGAGTTAAAGGAAACTGCGCAACACACGCCTACGGAAGAACCAATGCGATTGAAGTTTCCAAGAGCGATTATAGATACATTCCGAAAGTCTATCAGAACATGATGACTCGTCTATCGCCTGGTGAATACATTATTCAGAACCCTGCTTTGCGTTCATTGGTGAATGTTAAATTCCCTAGACCTATTTACAAACAATTCCCTAATGGTTAATATATGGAAGGCTTTAAATCAACGACAGGAAAACAATTGCTGAACATCTTGATGTTCTCTATGTACCCTGAGCCAAAGATTATATATCGAGAATACATACAGAATGCATTAGACTCCATTAACGCTGCTGCTAGAAAAGGTATACTTAGCAAAGTGAAAGATGGAAATGTCTCAGTAAACATAAATCGCCAAGAACGCGAGGTAAGAATCGAAGATAATGGTCAAGGTATTCCAACTGAGGAGGTAGCTGCAAGATTATTGAACATTGCAGATTCTCCTAAAGACGGAATATCTGCAGCTGGACAATTTGGTATTGGTAGACTTGTTGGAGCAGGATACTGCCGTAGACTCGTGTTTGAGACATCTGTAAAAGGAGAAAAAATCAAAACGCGTTTAGAGCTTGACGTGGATTTTGTTGAGAGCGTTTTAAGGGATAATGGTGACGATAGTTCAGCAAACGAGTTGATGGATGCCGCTACTCAACTTAAGCGTTCTGCTGAAAAAGAAGAAGCACACTACTTCAAAGTATTTCTGGAAGACATTAAGCCTGACTACGATCAACTCTTAGATGAGAAATTGGTTACAGACTATCTGAAAGAGGTCGCGCCAATTGATTTTAGTTTACCATTTAAAAGCAGATATTACAACGCGATTGAAGAAGAGTATAAACCATACTCAAATGGCCTTTCGTATGTCAACATTTCTGTTAATCAACAGCACGATATCAGGAAACGATACGGCCTGAAGATCGAGGGAACAGAAGATACAATTGAAGAACTCGAGTGTTTCATTATCAAAGATGATAAATACGGTGAGCTTGCTTGGGGCTGGTTCGCATTAACCAAGTTCTCAAAAGCAATTCCTGCATCTGATGCTAACCGAGGACTCCGTCTCAGGAAGCATAACATCCAAATTGGAGATCAGACTGTCCTTAATAAATACTTTACTGAGGCACGAGGAAACAACTATTTCTACGGTGAAGTTCATGTTTTGCATGACCAAATCAAGCCTGATAGCGGCAGATCCGGACTTGCTCCTACACCAGAATCTTTAAGGCTCTTAGATCTTCTAAAAGTAAAATTTGTGGAGCTTAAGAAGCTATACAACATCGCTAATGAAGCAAAAAATGCTGTAAAAAGTATTTTATACTTATCAAGCAGTGCAAGCTCTGGAGATTACACTCCAGAAGAGGCTGAAACACACAAAAACAACATTAAGCCAGCCACCGAAAAGTTTACAAAAATTGAGACTAAGGCAGGAGAACTTCCTAGCACTCAAAAAGTCGTAGATCTTTACAAAAAAGAACTTGAGACTAAAAAAGAGACTCCGAGCACAAAGCCAACAAAAACTCAGAAAGACAAACCCGTGCAAGAAGTCGTTCCGCCTCAGCCAATAAAACCGTCAACTAAGCCAATTGATGTATTTGCCCCTCTACAATCAGCATTGTCTGACAAAGAAATTTGGTTAGTCAGACGGGTGTTCAAGTCATTCTCTGATAATTGCCCAGAGGCAAGTAAAAAGCTAATTGAAGAACTGAAGATAATGGTTGTTAAAGATTTGTCTAAAAAATAATGGGCAGAAAGAAAAAGATTAGAAAAGTTTTACTCATAGAGCCTAATTATTCCAACAAGTACCCACCTGTTGGACTGATGAAGCTAGCTACATACTACAGAAACCTGGGTAACTGGGAAGTGTTTTTTTACAAAGGCGATCTTAAAGAATTTGTTATTGACAGGATAACGGACAAATGCATTGAATCATTATACGACGAGATAGATTCGGGCATTAACTGGAAATACAGGAAAGATAATATTTACGAATTTATAAGAACTCGCAAAAAGTCCTCCTTTGACGAAATCAAAGTAGACGACTCTTCAATGAGTATTTTAGCTTCTTCTAAAATCATAGAAGCAAAGGATTATTATTGGAAGGGAACTTGGAAAGAAAATCCTGAATGGGACAGAGTTGGCATCACTACCCTATTCACATTTTATTGGGACATTACAATAGATACAATCAATTTCGCGAAATATCTTGTAAAGGATGTTAAAAACCTGATGGTTGGAGGCGTGTTAGCGTCTTTACAACCTAAAGAAATTGAAGTTGCTACTGGAATTAAACCCCACGTTGGCATCCTAAATAAACCTGGTCAATTAGATAAAGGTGACACTCAAATTATAGATGAACTCCCACTGGATTACTCTATCCTTGACGAAATTGAATATGAGTATCCAATGAGCAATGCTTTTTATGGGTACCTCACAAGAGGATGTATTCGCAAGTGCCCATTCTGTGCAGTACCAACCCTTGAGCCAGTTTACAATTCATATATTCCTATTAGCGAACGTGTAAATGCTGTTAGAGAACTATATGGTGACCAGCGTGACATGCTCTTAATGGACAACAACGTCCTTGCATCAGAGAACTTCAGAGAAATCGTTGATGACTTAATCTTTGCTGGATTTGGTAAAGGGGCGATGTATGAGGAACCAAACCATTTAGAAATCTCTGCAAGAAACCTTAGGAACGGCGTTAATGACAGAGCCTATACTAGAAAAACTCAGGCTTTGCTAAGAGAACTTTGTGAAAAAGCAAAAGGCGAAGACTCATACATGGTTTATAAGGCGATGAAAAGCAATCATGTTGACAAACTTTCCACAGCAACTAAAGAAGACTTATTGCTTACATATGAGCAAGTAAAAGAGATAAGCCAAAAATATCATAAACCTAAGCGAGTTAGAAGAACATTGGACTTCAATCAAGGGGTTGACGCGAGACTTTTCACAGAGGAGAACACCAAGCTTTTAGCTAGCTTAGCAATCAAACCTCTGAGAATAGCATTTGATGATCTTAAAACATTAGAGAAGTATGATAATGCTATACGAATGAGTGCAAAGGCTGGGCTAAAAGACTTCTCCAATTACTTGCTCTACAACTTCAATGACCATCCTCTCGACTTATACAAAAGGCTAAGAATCAATGTAGAGTTGTGCGAAGAACTGAATATAAATGTTTATTCGTTTCCGATGAAATATCACCCTATTCGCGTGAATAGCAATGACTCAGAAGATTTTTCACATAACAGAAATTACATTGGCAAACATTGGAACCGAAAATACATTCGAGCTATACAGGCAATTCTTAACAGCACGAAAGGAAAAGTAGGACGCGGAAAATCCTTCTTCTACGAGGCTTTTGGAGATTCTGAAGAGCAATACATAATGCTTTTAGAAATGCCTGAAACATTCATCATATATCGATTCTTCTTTAAGTGGTTAGATGAGATTGGCGAGAAAGGAACAAAGCATTGGGAAGCATGTTGGAAAAAATGTAAAAACACTCTATCAGAAGATGAATGGAATAATGTAGAAGGCATAATTCATCGGAATAATATTACAGAAGAAACTGTGCTTGCATGTGAAAATGGGCTTGCAAGAGAGCTCCTGTCATATTATGTAAGTTTTAGAAAGGATATTATAACTCCAGACACAGAATTATACATTCTGAAACAAAAATTTGATAAACTATCATAAAAGAAACCAAGGGGAATGGATGACTTGTCAATTGAGGGATTACTAATTTTTGGTAAGATAGGAAATGAAACTTATAAAATATGTCGAAGAGTTGGGTTACTAAAATTATCCAGCATTTATGAGTATTCTAAAGTACACGATTTTTCCGAAATTGATGGTTGTGGAGATTCTGTCAAAAAAAGTCTATTAGCTCTTTGCTTTATGTATGAAAAAATATTGCCTTTGAAAGAAGAAGTGCCCAAAACCATTCAACTCATTCAGGATGGATCTTTAGATAAGCAAACAGAGGAGACTACTATTAAGCCAGAAAAAAGTTTAACTATATCAGGAGACACAACCGTAGATACATTATTGGAATGTGAGAGAATCTCAGTACGTGCATATAACTGCTGCAGGAATGCTGGGCTTTTGACTGTGTCACAGATTGTGGCCTATGGTAAAATCCCTACAGCATTCTATCAACTTAGAAACTCCGGTCAGAAAACAGTAAAAGAACTTGAAGGCCTTTGCGAAGAATTCAAGAAATTAGGCGAATCTAGTTTAAAGCGAGATGGCCAAGGTGAAGATACACCCGAAATAGAATTTAGTATCATTGCAAATTCTTTCTTTGAGTCAGAATTCAAACGACTAAAAAATATTTTATCAGTAAGAGGTCAGCATCTATGTGAAACCATTTGGCCATCATATAAGAATATTATACCATATTTCGAATATACACCCGAAGAGTTTAGTAAGATATTCAAAGGTAAAAAGAAATCATCTAGCGAACTATTCTCATTGTTGTATGCATTCAAGATAATTTTTCAAGAGAATAAAGACAAGTCTGATCAAGAGTTTGAAGTAATCAAACGAGAGAATCTATTTCCATTCCTAATGGATAAAGAACTCGAATATATTAGCACTTTTCATTTAGAACATGGAAGGTACCCAATGCTATACATTTTAAAGTCTTATTTTGCCGCATCGGCAGAAAGAATAGATTCGTTATACGCATATAAATTTGGAATACTGACTGGAGAACATAGAACAAGAGAAGATGTCGCTAATGCGTATCAGCTTACTGCAGAGGGAGTTCGACATATTATAAATAATTTTAGGCTAGACGATTCAATGGCTTTTGTTTCACTTGGAGATTGGGAGTATTATATAGCCAATGCGCCGATAGTGTTAACAAAACACTCTGCATTCTACAAAGAAACAGCCTTAGATGAAAAAATAACAGAAGGATATGATGCATTTATAGGGCTCATTGGTGCGATAGTTAGTTATAGAATAATTAGAAGGAATAATGAGAAAATCTATGTTAAAACAGAGTATAAGAAGAAAGCAAAGTTAATACTCGACTCTCTAACAAGTGTGTTTCAAGAAAAATACACAAGTGATATAAAAATACAGCTTACTCAAATAATTGGTTTAGAGACTATTTCAATGGAGATAGCCAAAACCTTTTTGTCAGAAGTCTTTGAAGTGGGAATTTCCCCCGATGACATGATAGAACTCAAGCAGAGTAAAATTGATGTGTCTAGGGAAATCATAGAAGTGCTTGAAACATTTGGACATCCTATGTCATTAGATGATATTTTTATGTTCTTTAAAGACAAATATCCCGGACATAAGTATGAAGAAGCTACCCAACTTCGTCCTATTTTATTGAACTCGAAAGAAATTGATGCCATAGGAAAGTCGGGACAATATGCTTTAAAGAAATGGAACACTTTTACTGGTTGCATTAAAGACTGTGCATATATGATTCTGCAAGAAGCTACAGAGCCAATGCCAGATGCAGAGCTTGTTGAAAGAATACTTGAATACTTTCCGAATTCAAGTTTTAGAAGTATCATGTCAACTCTTGTGTCAGATCCTCAAGAGAGATTCACGCATTATACAGACTCAAGTACGTGGCTTGTGGAGAAGGATCATTTAACAAATAAAATTAAAGTTAAGTCAAGAATTAGTTCTGAAGATAGATTTGAGGAGCTAAGAGCATTCTTATCAACATATAAAAGATGGCCTTTTGCATCAGGGGGTGATGAAGAAGCCTCATTATCAAGATGGGTTTATAATCATAGTCGCAGAGGTTTATTGCAAGGATACAATCCAGGGGAAGCAATGCAAATTGAGAAGCTTCAAGAGGAATATGCTCATTTACCACGCAACAATTCAGAATACGAATTCCAAAACAAATGCTTAGACTTTAGAATATTTTTAGAGAAAGCATTTAGACTACCCAATGAAGATTCCACAAATGAATATGAGTCAGAACTGGCAATATGGTTTAAAAAAGTAAAAAGCAAGAAAGATTCATACGAAGACAATAAACAAAAATACTTTAATGAGCTATTAGAATATCTTAGCGACTTTGGCTTCTCGTTCTAAAGGTTGATTAGGTAATGTAAATAACTTGTTTTATACTACTCCGGAGAAGTTCCCAGAATAACCTTGTACTTGTTGCGTTTCCCTATGTTCATCATGTTCACAACCTGCTCAATGGGCACGGTCTTGTCTGCATATATTGAGAAGGTAGGGTCCTCCTCATCCTGCAGCAGCTGCTGGAGCATAGGCTCAATCTCATCCACCCTCACAGGCCTCTTGTCCCCGTTTATATGGAATGAGAAGGTATTGTTGTGCAGATAATGCTTTATTGAAATGCTTGTCTGCTGCTTTGCGGTTATCTGGTTTGTGCTCTTTGGAAGGAGCAGCTTCAGCGCATTCGGGTTTATCAGTGTGGAGGTCACCAGAAAGAAGATGAGCAGCAGGAACACAATATCCGTCATGGAGGACATGCTGAACTCTGCACTAACCTTGGTCCGTTGTTTTATTGCCATAGCCTTTTCCCCCGCCGTTACTGTTTCCTTACAGGCTCCTGGAGCATATCCAGAAACTCAACTGTGGTGCACTGCATCTGGAATACCACATCAGACACCCTTGAAGTGAGGAAGTTGTATCCGAAGAATGCCATGATACCCACAATAAGGCCCGCAACGGTAGTTACCATTGCAGTATATATTCCTCCCGACAGCAAAGTGATGTCTATGTTGCTTCCTGCCTGGGCCATATTGAAGAAAGCCTGCACCATACCCATAACTGTACCGAGGAAACCTATCATAGGGCCTCCGCCGGCAATTGTGGCAAGCATAGGCAACCCTTTCTCCAGCTTGCTGGTCTCTACGGTACCCACATTCTCAACTGCAATCTGGATATCCTGGAGAGGACGCCCTATCCTTTCAATCCCTTTTGCCACAAGCCTGGCAACAGGAGTGTCTGCATCGTTGCACAATGCAATTGCAGCCTTCGGCTTTCCTCCCTGTACAAGTTCCCTTACCTGGTCCATGAAGTTCCTGTCAACCTTGGAGGCCTTGCTGATGGCCCACCATTTCATTGAAAAGATGTAGATTGTTACAATTGAAAGCAAAAAGAGCGGAATCATGAGCCATCCCCCCTTGAATGCCATATCTATAAGGGAAAAATTGAGTTCTTCCGTTGCAACGGCTTCAGCGGCAACATTTGCCTGCAGTAATGTGAAAAGCATATCGTGATGTAATTTTTTATTTCAAATCAGGTGGCAAATATAGCTAATAAATGGATTATTCGTACCTCAAAGCCTCTATCGGATCAAGTTTTGAGGCCCTCACTGCCGGCAGATAGCCGCTGGCAACCCCTACAACAAGACATACTGCAATTGCAGCAAGCATCCACACCCACGGGATGATGAACGACGCCCTCATGAGCATTGCCACCGCATTGCCGGAGAGGATTCCCATCACAATTCCCAATACACACCCGATCTGGCTGATAGCCACAGACTCAAAGAGGAACTGTTCCTTTATCATCTTTGCGGAGGCTCCAAGCGCCTTGCGGGTACCTATCTCCCTTGTACGCTCCTTCACCGAAACCAGCATAATGTTCATCAGCCCCACAGCTGCCCCAAGCAGCGTGATGAGGCCTATCACTGCAGATACTATTGTAATTACCCCCATAACCTCATTCAGTTCCGTAAGCATCGCCTGGCTGCTGCTGATACGGAAATCCGTACCGTCTATAGGTGAGAGCCTCCTCACCGAGCGCATCAGCTGCTCCGCCAGCCCCTGATAGTCCCTCCCCGAACCGAATTCCAGAGGGAGCACCCCCACTGTAAAGGATGTATTGTCACTCATGAAATATGTCCTGGCTGATGATACCGGAATAATCACACGGTTATCCATGCTCCCCCCAAGTGAAGCACCCGCAGCCTCCAGAACGCCTATAATCTCAAACCTCACCCCCTGTACTGAAATTATCTTCCCGACAGGATCATCCTGCTTCCCAAACAGGGAATTCACCACACCGCTCCCCACAACACATACGAAAGAGGCGAGCCTGTCATCATTGGCGCTTATGCCCCTCCCCCGGGAAATCTCCATATTGGAGAACCTCAGATAATTCTCATCCGCAGCAAGCACCTCAATGGTAGGATTGGTACTTGCCCCCTCATATTTTATGGTTGCACCTGAAGCGGCCCTGCAATGGATTGAAACCAGGCACTCGTCCGTAAAGCTCTCCTTGAACATCCTTGCCTGGTTATATGTAATTGCCATATTGTTCCTTACCCTCTCCCTTTCGCCTCCCTCCACGGAGTAATATTTTGGAACTATTGAGAATGATGTTGTGCCGAACTTTTCAAAACTGGTGAAGACCTCCCTCTTGAGGGCATCCGTAGCCGTAAGGATCCCCACAAGGGAAGTGATGCCTACTGCAATGATGAATATTGTAAGGAGCGACCTGAGTCTGTTGCTCCTTATGGATTTCAACGCCACATCCAGATTCTCCCTCACAAGGGGCGGCACATTAAATATATTCTTCACAGCCTGGTCCTCCACAAATTATTCAGTAAAAGTAGGAAAATCTCACAGATTAACATAACTTTGCGCCCTATTTTTTAGATATATAGATGAGAAACGAAACAAACAGCAGACGTGGTGGCGCAAGAGGTGCCGCACGTACAGGAATGACAAACGGCAGAAAACCTGCCAGACGCTACTCAGCCGCAGAAGGCTCAGTTGACAACTCGGCTGCAGAGAGCCCAGCAAAGCGTAAATATTCATCTGCAAGAGGATCAAGGCCTGCAGGAAAATCCTTCAGGGACGAGAAGCCTTTCGGCAAGGATGCAAGAGGTGCAAAGCCTTACGGCAAAAATTCGTCGGGAGAGAGAAGCTTCGGCAAGCCTGCAAGGAAGGATTCTTTCCGCGGAGAGAGGGACTTTGAGGAGAAGAGGGGCAACAGGAGCTTCGGCGAGAAAGAGTTCACAGGCAAAAGGGCTTACGGAATGGTAGGCAAGACTCTTGAGGAGAGAAGGAACTACAAGGGAGTACAGAACTACACCCCTGCACAGAGGGCTCCAAAAGCAAAGGCTGACGAGGGTGTAAGGCTCAATAAATACATTGCAAATTCAGGCATCTGTTCAAGAAGGGAGGCAGATGACTACATTGTGGCAGGCCTTGTAAGCGTTAACGGCGTTACAATCACAGAGCTTGGCACAAAGGTATATCCTAAGGATGTGGTGAGGTTCAACGACGAGCGCATCAAGGGAGAGCAGAAAGTTTATATTGTAATGAACAAGCCGAAGGATTTTGTAACCACAATGAGCGACCCTCACGCAGAGCGCACAGTAATGCAGCTGGTTGAGGGCAAATGCGCAGAGAGGGTATATCCTGTAGGAAGGCTCGACAAGGCCACTACAGGCGTGCTTCTCCTTACCAACGACGGAGAGCTTGCAGACAAGCTTACCCACCCTTCATTTGAGAAGAAGAAGATTTACCATGTATTCCTGGACAAGAACTTCAAGGGCTCGGATTTCCAGGCACTGCTGGACGGCGTACAGCTTGAGGACGGCTTCATCCAGGCAGACGCCCTCTCATACATAGATGAGGACAAGTCCCAGGTTGGAGTAGAGATCCACTCTGGAAGGAACAGGATTGTAAGGAGGATGTTCGAGCACTTCGGCTACAAGGTGAAGAAGCTGGACAGGGTATACTTCGCAGGTCTCACCAAGAAGAACCTCCGCAGGGGACAGTGGAGATTCCTTACAGACCTTGAGGTATCAATGCTGAAAATGGGATCATTCGAGTAAAACTCCGCCAGATTATGGAAATGGAAAACGGAATGGACCAGATCAACAAAGCTGGCTTTGTAAACATAATAGGTAATCCTAACGTGGGCAAATCCACCCTTATGAACGCTCTCGTGGGGGAGAGGCTCTCCATTGTGACTGCAAAGGCACAGACCACAAGGCACCGCATTATGGGTATCGTGAACGGGGAGGATTACCAGATTGTATTCTCAGACACCCCGGGCATACTCAAGCCGAACTACATGCTCCAGGAGAGTATGATGGAGTTTGTGGATACCGCCATAGGTGATGCAGACATCATCCTCTATGTAACCGATGTGGTTGAGAAGATGGACAAGAACATTGAGTACATAGAGAAGCTCAACAAAGTTGAGTGCCCTGTAATCATTGCCATCAACAAGATTGATGAGACAAAACAGGAGAAGGTGATTGAGCTTGTGGAGAAATGGCATGCAACAGTACCAAAAGCGGAAATCCTTCCAATCTCTGCCCTCAACAAGTTCAATGTGGATGTGCTTTTGAACAGGATTGTGGAACTCCTTCCAAAACAGCACGCATGGTACGACCGCGATGTCTTCACCGACAAGAGCATGCGCTTCTTTGCCTCTGAGATTATCAGGGAGAAGATTCTCCTCAACTACAGCAAGGAGATACCATACTGCACCGAAGTTGTAATTGACGCATTTGAAGAGAATGAGGAGATATACAACATCAGCGCAATTATAAACGTGATAAGGGAATCCCAGAAGGGAATCATCATAGGACCGAGAGGCCTCGCCCTCAAGAGGGTGGGCACCCAGGCCAGGAGGGACATGGAAAAATTCTTTGAAAAGAAGGTCTTCCTCAAGATGTTTGTGAAGGTGAACCCCAACTGGAGGGAAAGCAAAAAGGAGCTCAAGAAATTCGGCTACATATACTAACGAAAATGGAACCTTGACGGGTTCCATTTTTCGTTATACCTTCTCTCCTGTAGTTACCTCCAAAAGCGGGAAAATCATTCAATTTCCAAAAAAAGAAATTGC
>CAYYVA010000046.1:0-14110 GCA_964475015.1 uncultured Muribaculaceae bacterium | reverse complement strand
TCTTGAACTTTCCGCATAAACTTTTTATTCTTAGCGGATTATGAGATTATTCCAAGAATAAACTTTATTTCTATCTTCGCTGTCCTAAAAAAGATATTAATATTTATGGTTTCAGTAGATGGCCTTACAGTAGAATTCAGCGGTACAACGCTTTTCAAGGATATTTCCTTTGTAATCAATGATAAGGACAGGATAGCCCTGATGGGCAAGAACGGCGCAGGGAAATCAACCATGTTGAAGATCCTGGCAGGCGTGATGACACCCAACAGGGGGAAGGTTACGGTAACGGATGGCGGCAAGATAGGCTATCTTCCACAGCACCTGATGGTTGAGAACGGAAGGACAGTATTTGAGGAGGCCTGCCTGGCCTTTGAGCACCTTTTTGAGATAGAGAGGGAGATTGAGCAGATAAACAACGAGCTCACCACCCGTACAGACTACGACAGCGATGAGTACATGGCCCTGATAGAGAAAGTTACCGCCTTGTCCGAGAAATTCTACAGGATAGACCTCACCAACTACCAGGAGGATGTGGAGAGAACCCTGATGGGACTTGGTTTTGTAAGGAGTGACCTTTCCCGACAGACCACCGAGTTTTCAGGAGGATGGAGGATGAGGATTGAGCTGGCAAAAATACTGCTGCAGAAGCCTACCCTACTGCTGCTGGATGAGCCTACAAACCACCTTGATATAGAATCAATTGAGTGGCTGGAGGATTTCATCATAAACAGTGCCAACTCAGTGATGGTGATTTCCCACGACAAGGCATTTGTAGACCACATAACCACCCGTACCATAGAGATTACCATGGGCAAGATCTATGACTACAAGGTGAACTACTCAAAATATCTGGAGCTGAGGGCAGAGAGGAGGCAGCAGCAACAGGCTGCATACGACAACCAGCAGAAGATGATTGCCGAGACCAAGGATTTCATTGAGAGGTTCAAGGGGACATACTCAAAGACAAACCAGGTGCAATCAAGGGTGAGGATGCTGGAGAAGCTGGAGATCCTGGAGGTTGACCCTGAGGACAGGAGTGCCCTGAACCTGAGGTTCCCGCCGGCTCCCCGTTCCGGCTCATACCCGGTTGTTACACACGAATTGGCCAAATCTTACGGGGATCATCTTGTTTTCGGCAACACCTCAATTACAATTGAAAGGGGCGACAAGGTGGCGTTTGTAGGGAAGAACGGTGAAGGTAAATCCACTATGGTTAAGGCCATTATGGGGGAGATAGATTTTGAGGGGGAACTTAATCTGGGCCATAACCTCAAGATAGGATACTTTGCCCAGAATGAGGCATCTCTGCTGGATGAAGAGAAGAGTGTCTTCAAGACTGTGGATGATGTGGCGGTTGGGGACATCCGCACCAAACTGAAGGACATCCTGGGTGCATTCATGTTCGGCAAGGATGACTCCGAGAAACTTGTAAAAGTGCTGTCGGGAGGAGAAAGGACAAGGCTTGCAATGATAAAGCTCTTGTTGGAGCCGGTGAACATGCTTATCCTGGATGAGCCCACCAACCACCTGGACCTCAAGACCAAAGACATACTCAAGGAGGCCCTTATAAACTTTGACGGCACCCTCATTGTAGTTTCACACGACAGGGACTTTCTGGACGGCCTTGTAAGCAAGGTTTATGAATTCTCCAACAAGCGGGTGATTGAGCACCTGGGAGGTGTCTATGACTTCCTGGAGAAAAAGAAGATGGAGAACCTGAGGGAGATTGAGAGGAAGAGCTAAGAAAAGCAGCCTTTCAGCTGCCCACTTTATCTGTCTCGGTAAATGCCAATCCCATTCCAATTACTATTGCGCTGAGAATTAATACAGCATACAATCCCTTGTATAGAAGGTATCCTATCACTCCTGCCCAGAAGAGAGAAAGGAAAACTGATAAAATTTTGTTCCACATAAGCTGGCGTTTTCTTACTGAACAAAATTTGTAGGGAAAGGTTCGGCAGATGGGTGAGGATTTGGCCTCCGGCATTCCTGCCGTAGCCGGGAATACAGCCCAAGCGGAGTGAGGGAAACAAAAAATCCCCCGCAAAATTTGCGGGGGATTTCCTGCCTGTAGCGTGACTCCGACAGGATTCAAACCTGTAACCTTCTGATCCGTAGTCAGATGCTCTATTCAGTTGAGCTACGGAGCCGTTGTATAAGCTGATTACTCAGCTTTGTTTCCACCGTAAGTACGCTCTTTGATACGAGCTTTCTTACCGGTTAGATTTCTTAGGTAGAAAATTCTTGCTCTTCTTACTTTACCGCGTTTCTCAACAACGATTGACTCAATGAATGGAGAAGCAAAAGGGAAAATTCTCTCTACGCCTACTCCGTTTGAAACTTTTCTGATAGTGAAAGTCTCAGTTGAGCCAGCTCCTCTTCTCTGGATAATAACACCACGGAATTTCTGAAGCCTCTCCTTGTCACCCTCTTTAATCTTGTAGGTAACAGTAATTGTATCACCTGCCTTAAACTCTGGATACTCTCTTTTCTCGCCGGCAAATGCCTGCTCTGCAATTTTAATTAAATCCATTTTCAATTAAATTTTTTAAGTGCAACATTACACCTTAAAAAACCATATTGCAGGTGCTTGTAAGAGGTTGCTTTATTTTTAGTGGGTGCAAAGGTATGAATTAAATTTAAAAGTGCAAATTTTTTCGCAAAAATTTTCCCCTTTACAATTAAAGTACCCCTCCGGCCTTGTACAGGGCACCGCCTATACAATTGTAGCGCGCACCTGTTACAGAACTCATGCAGTTAGGCTCATCCACCACATACAATGCCCCAAGGAAAGCGAAGATGAGGGCCTCCTTGAAGTTGATTGTAAGCTTGTCGGGAACAAAATATTCACACTGCGGGGCATTTGCCTGCATCCTCTCCACCAGGAATTTGTTCAATGCGCCACCTCCGGTAAGGAGCACGCGGCCTCCGGCAATGTTGCGGGAGATCTGCTGGGCTACATGTTCGCAGAAGGTGCAGAGAAGATCAGCGCGGGAAAGGCCGTATGAATCAAGCAGAGGGAACACCTCTTTCTCCACCCACTCGCGGGCGAGGGATTTCGGCCCTTCCTGGGTATAGAAAGGCAGATTGTTCAATGCATCCAGAAGTCCGGCGCAAACAGAACCGCTGCGGGCGAGCTCACCGTCCTTGTCATACTCCTGCCCTATCTGCCTCATGTAATGGTTCATAACATAGTTTACAGGGGAGATGTCGTAGGCAATGCGGGTTGCCACACGTGTACCGTCCTCGCGCTCCATATAACTTTCTGATGAGATATTTGAGAAGCCTCCCATATTCAGGCAGTAGTCATAATCCCCAAAGAGGTTCCGGTCCCCGATAGGTACAAGCGGTGCCCCCTGCCCGTGCAGGGCAACATCTGTAGTCCTGAAATCACATACACAATCCACACCTGTCTCAGCTGCAATTCCGGCTCCCGAACCAATCTGGGTTGTGAACCTTAGTGCAGGCTGGTGGAATACGGTTGAGCCGTGCGAGGCAATGAAATGAGGCTCTATGCCATGCCTGTCTATGAATGCCTTCACCCTCTCTCCAAGGTAAATGCCATAATCGGAATTGAGGAGTGCATAATCAAGTGCACTCATGTTCTGGGCAGTTGCAAGCTTGTGCTTCAAGTCCTCAGAATACCCCTCGTCCTCAGCAATGAGGATGTTGTATTCCCATTTTCCGTCTTTCTTCCTGAACTCCACGTAGCAGATATCCAGGCCGTCCAGAGATGTCCCGCTCATGAGGCCGATTACCCTGATTCCCTCTTCTGCACTGTAATGCAGACCTGTAGATGTGATTCCCATATTATTAAATGTTAAAGATTTACCATGTAAAATTCCTCTTCATCCTTGCCACATTCCCGCAATTATCCTCCAGCTCGAACACAAGTGAATGCTTCATCCCTCTCTTTATCCTTGCATGCTGCAGCGGCACAATCACCCTCCTGGTCTTGGCATCATGCTCGGCAAGGACCCAATGCCCGTCAATTTCCACCCTGTATCCCTTTATTCCCGACAAATTATCACTTATCCTGAATACCAGTGAATTCCCCTTAACCACAGCATTGTTGGCCAGAGTGGAGGTTATCCTTGGGGCAACCTCATCCACAGCAACGGTGAAGTTCCCCAACGAAAGGACATTTGCCTTCATCATCCTGCTCTGCGGGTCATATTTTCTCCCTGCATAACCAAGCTT
Source organism: uncultured Muribaculaceae bacterium (assembly GCA_964475015.1). Classification (GTDB taxonomy): domain Bacteria; phylum Bacteroidota; class Bacteroidia; order Bacteroidales; family UBA932; genus Egerieousia. The sequence goes on along the minus strand of CAYYVA010000046.1, from coordinate 9,910 downwards.
CCCTCCATTATATACATATGCAAGGAAGGCTTTGGAGACAAGGCTGTCGGGAAGAGAACACTCTATTCCAACTGAAACTGAACTCCTGAGGGCAACCCTGCCGCTCCCCGCACTCCATACCGGTGCGAATGGGGTGATCCTGTTCTCCAGGGTATCTATATGCATGAAAATAGAATTGTAGAGCACACCTACAGGCATTCCCAGCTTGAATCCTTCCCTGCTGTAGATGTTTGGCAGGAACCATACGGCGCAGTTGTCCTTGAGGGTATCCTGCAGCTTGCCCACGAAGAGGGAATCAGCCCTCTTTACGGTGTAGCTCCTTACTGCCTTGTTCTGCGCAATGTCCTTTACCTCAATCCTGAGCTTGTGCCTGAGCGTATCCTGCAAGGAAATCACTCCGCGCTCCTTATGGACAATCCGGTCCTGGAGGAGGCTGCCAGGCTCAACATAACTCTTCACGTATGTCCTGCCGCGCACCACCTTCTGCTTGAACTCTATGAGGGAATTGATATCCCTGCCCCACGCTGAAGGGACCTCCCCAAGGGTAAAATGGAATATCAGGTCTGAATCCAGATACACCTTGTACTCGCTTACGGCCAGCTTGGCATTTGTCCCTTCCTGCTTGTCAACAGCATCTATGCACACATATGATTCCTCAGGGAGATTTATCACCCCATTCTTAGGCATACCTATATAATAGCTCTCAGGAATGCCATCCTTATGCTCCAGCCCATAAAAGATCACATTGTTGAAAATTGGGGGAAGATTGTCCTTGATGGTGTAGTACCCCCTTGCAAATGCATCGGTATGCTGCCCTTTCTCATCCCTTATCTCAAAATGGAGGTGCGGGCCTCCCGACGAGCCTGTATTTCCCGCCTTGCCTATATACTGCCCCTTCTTCACAGGGAACTGCTCAGGAGCAAGGGAGATGTCCTGCCTGAAGCTCTCCTGCTCATACTGCCTGCCGCGCACGAACTCCGCAACCTCATCCGCAAAGCAGTGCATGTGGCCATAAACTGTCATATAGCCGTTGGGGTGTGTTATATATATTGCATTGCCATACCCTGTAGGGGCAACGGTAACCCTTGAAATGTACCCCTCTGCCGCCGCATAGATAGGGGCGCCTACCACTCCCCCAACCCTGAAGTCAATACCCGCGTGGAAATGGTTGCTGCGGAGCTCCCCGTAGTTGCCGGAAAGGCTCATGGGAACCTCAAGGGGGTAGCGGAAAGTTACAGTCGTGTCACGACTTTCACTGAAGTCGTGTACCGGGTGTGCGTGCAGTCGTGTCTCGAGTGTACCAAAAAAAGAGAGGGCAACAATACCTGCAAGCATCATTACCCTCTTAAAAGTATAATTGAATTTCATATAAGGATACCAGCTTTATTCAGCTGCGAATATACCACTTATTTATGAAAACATCCTCTTGATTCTGTCAAAGAAATTGCGTTCCTCGCTTGATGGCTTAGGGGAGAATGAGCTTGAGCCCTTCAGTTTCTCCATCATCGCCTTCTCATCGCTGCTGATGTTCTTGGGAATCCACACCTGGATGTATACCAGCAGGTCCCCTGCGCCGTAGCCGTTCACATCCGGAACGCCCTTGCCGCGCAGCCTGAGCACCTTGCCGCTCTGCGTACCCGGCTCAATCTTTATGCGGAGCTTGCCGTCAACCGAAGGTATCTCGGCAGATGTACCCATGATTGCATCAGGGACGCTGATGAACAGGGAGTAGATGAGGTCGTTGCCGTCCCTCTGCAGCTCCTTGTCAGGCTCCTCCTCAATTACAACCAGCAGGTCTCCGTTAATTCCGCCCGCCTTGGCCGCATTACCCTTGCCCTGTACGGTAAGCTGCATCCCCTGTGCAACACCTGCAGGTATCTTGAATGATATCTCCTCAGAGTCCTTTACAAGTCCGCTTCCGTGGCATTTGTTGCAGGCCTTTGCAATGGTCTTCCCTTCTCCCTTACACACAGGACATACCCCCTGGCTCTGCATCTGCCCGAACATTGTGTTCACCACCTGGGTTACCACACCTGTACCGTGGCAATGGTCGCAGGTCTTGATGTCAGCCTCTGAAACTGCACCTTTTCCGTTACAGTCAGGGCAAAGGACACTCTTGTTGATCTTCACCTTCTTCTCCACGCCATGCATCACCTCCTTGAGGGAGAGCTTAACGCGTATCCTTATGTCACTGCCCCTCTGCACCCTCTTGCCGCGTCCGCCGCCACCGAAGCCGCCAAAACCGCCGAATCCTCCGCCGAAGTGGCCTCCGAAAATATCTCCGAACTGGCTGAAGATATCCTCCATTGAGAATCCGCCACCGCCGAATCCGCCGCCACCGGCTGCCCCGTCTACACCCGCATGCCCGAAACGGTCATAACGCTGCTTCTTGTCGGCATTGCTCAGCACGTCGTATGCCTCGGCCGCCTCCTTGAACTTCTCCTCAGCCTCCTTGTCTCCAGGATTCTTGTCGGGATGATACTGGATTGCCTTTTTCCTGTAGGCCTTCTTTATTTCTTCCGCAGAGGCATCCTTGCCCACACCAAGGACCTCATAATAATCTCTTTTTGCCATATATTTCTCTCCTCTTCCCGACAAATTCCTATTTCTGTCGGGAAACAAAATGTCTTTTTAAAACTACCTTGAGGCTCTTCTCCCCGGAGGAATGGCCTCAGGCACCCGGGTGATTAAATTCCCACCACCACCTTGGCAAACCTGATAACCTTGCCGTTTAGGGTGTAGCCCTGCTGGGTAACGTCAAATATCTTGTTCTTCTTCTCAGCCTCCTGTACAGGGAACTGGGCCAAAGCCTCATGGAAATCAGTGTCAAGCTCCTTGCCCACTGCTTCAATTGGAGCAAGCCCCTTGGACTTGAGATACCCCATAAGCTTGTTGTAGATGAGCTCTGTACCCTCCTTGGCAGCCTTTGCAGCCTCAGAATCTGTAGAAGAATTGAGCACCTGAAGGGCCCTCTCGCAGTCATCCAGGACAGGGAGCAACCCCTTGATCACATCCTCACCTGCTGTTGAAATAAGGTCCAGCTTCTCCTTGGCCACCCTCCTGCGGTAATTGTCAAACTCAGCAGCCAACCTTATGTACTTGTCATTTGCCTCTGCCAATTTTGCTGTAAGCTGCTCCTCTGCAGACGGCTCCGCCTGGGCCTCCCCCTGCTCCCCCGCATTCTCACCAGCCTTCTCCGCTGCCGCCTCTGCCTGAGGCTCATCAGCCTTTACATTCTCCTGGTTGCCAGCCTCTTGCTGCCCAACCTTAACCTCTTCCTCTGTATTGGTCTCCTCTTGTTTCTTGCTTTTGAACATAGTTATATATATTTTATCGTTTTCTCTTGGAATTACACCTCTGGTGTAAGGCAAATAATCTGCCACAAACAATTTCCGCCAAAATGTCACACGGGTCCCCGATTACAGCAGGCCGTAATGCTCAAGTGCCTTTACAAGACCGTTGTCATCCACATCATCGGTCACATACGCTGCAGCCGCCTTCACCGCATCATTGGCATTGCCCATTGCCACCCCATACGGCACGTGCCTGAGCATGGGGATATCATTGCCGCCATCCCCAAAAGCCATTGCGCACTCCAGCGGAATGCCGAAATGCTCCAGCACCTTGTCAATTCCCAGCTGCTTGTTCATCCCCTTCACATTCACATCCGCAAACAGCTCAATCCAGCGCATCCCCACGCACCCCGGAAGGGTCTCATCAATAATCCTCTGCAGATGCAGCTCATCCACATAAATGCACAGCTGGAACACATCCTCCTTGATAATCTCCTCCACCGGCCTCTCAATTGGCGGTTCAACCTCAACCACCTTTGCCACGCGGGTAACCAGCTCATCAAGATAATTGACATACATCTCATCCCTGCACATGAAAGAGACTGGGAAGCGGTCATGTCTGAGCCTCTCCACCAGCGCCTGAAGCTCATCCTGCGGCACTGTATTCTTGAAAATCACATTCTCCTTGGTTGAATCCACGCACAAGGAACCGTTATAGGTGATATATCCGTCAAACTCAATATCATTGAGCACCTCCACCATCTTCAGCATCCTGCCAGTAGCCACGAACACCTTTATCCCCTGCTCCCTCAACCTTTTGAGGGCATACTTAGTCTCCTGCGGCACCTTATGCGTCTTGAAGCTCACCAGGGTACCGTCAATATCAAAGAATATTGCCTTTATTTTACGTTGTCCTTTTGTACAACTCATTGATTATAAAGCTTATAAAAATAAACCGAATTTCAAATACGCCAACCTTTAAAAACCAACGCATTAATAATCAGTATTTTATAAAAAAGGACGACGTAAAAATGAAATGAAAACAAATAAAACGCCCCCGCACATGCAGGGGCGCCATTATATGACAACAGTGCAGATTAGCACTCAAGTTTGCCGTCAGAACCAAGCACGTTGATGATCTTGTGCTTGTACATCTTCTCCATATTGTCTCTTGCAGGACCAAGGTATTTGCGTGGGTCGAACTCTGCAGGCTTCTCCACAAAAGTCTTGCGGATAGCGGCAGTCATAGCAAGACGTGAGTCTGAATCAATGTTAATCTTGCAGACTGCAGATTTTGCAGACTCCCTCAACCACTCCTCTGGAATACCTATGGCAGCCTTCAAAGCACCGCCATATTTGTTGATAGTCTCAACCTCCTCCTCAGGAACTGAAGAAGAACCGTGAAGCACGATAGGGAAACCAGGAAGTTTCTCCTCAACAGCCTTAAGAACGTCAAATGCCAATGGAGGAGGAACCATCTTGCCTGTCTGAGGATCAATTGTACACTGCTCAGGGGTGAATTTGTATGCACCGTGAGAAGTACCGATTGAGATGGCCAATGAATCACAACCTGTACGGGTAGCGAAGTCAATTACCTCCTCAGGGTTGGTGTATGTGTGGTGGTCTGAAGAAACCTCATCCTCAACACCTGCAAGAACGCCAAGCTCGCCCTCAACAGTTACGTCAAACTGATGTGCGTACTCAACAACCTTCTTTGTAAGTGCAACGTTCTCCTCATATGGAAGGTGTGAACCGTCAATCATAACTGAAGAGAAACCTGAATCGATACAGCTCTTGCAAGTCTCAAAAGTATCACCGTGGTCCAAGTGAAGAACAATCTCTGGTTTTGCGCAGCCAAGCTCTTTTGCATACTCTACTGCACCCTGTGCCATATAACGCAAAAGTGTAGCGTTTGCATACTGGCGGGCACCCTTGGAAACCTGAAGGATAACTGGTGATTTTGTCTCAACGGCAGCCTTGATGATAGCCTGCATCTGCTCCATATTGTTGAAGTTGAAAGCAGGAATTGCATAACCGCCCTTAATTGCTTTGGCAAACATCTCTCTGGTGTTAACCAAGCCCAACTCTTTGTAAGAAACCATTTTATTTCTATGTTTTTTGTTAATGAATATCTTTCTTGCGGGCGCAAAAATAAAAAATATCTGTTATTCTTACAAACCAAATGGTTATCTTTGCTCCGCTGCGGACAATGATGCATGCCACACTCTTCCCGACAGCATATCCCCGTGCCCCCAGGCACGGTAAGCACGGTAGGCACGGTACCCCGTGACAATCCGGGCACAAAAATGCCCCAAAACGTGCCCGAAACGAAACGGAACAGCTGAAGGCATCGGGGCAGAAAACATAAAACAATTGACAATAAACAGAAAAACACATATGGACAAGAAAGTAATAATATTCTCAGCACCGTCGGGAGCAGGAAAAAGTACAATTGTAAGGCACCTGCTCACAAAATTCAACTGCCTTGAATTCTCAGTTTCAGCAACATCAAGGGCTCCAAGGGGGCAGGAAGTTGACGGGAAGGATTATTACTTCTTCTCTACCGAGGAGTTTGAGAACAAGATCCGCAAGGGGGATTTTGTGGAGTACGAGGAGGTCTACAAGGGCTCATACTACGGCACACTGGTTTCCGAGGTGCAGCGCATCTGGGAAAAGGGAAACATCATCATATTTGACATTGACGTGAAGGGCGGTGTCAACCTCAAGCGCCTATACGGCAAGAATGCCCTTGCAGTATTCATCCAGCCGCCTTCTGTGGAGGAGCTCCGCAACAGGCTGACAGGTCGCGGCACAGATGCCCCCGAGGCAATTGAAAGGCGTGTTGCCAAGGCCGAGGAAGAGCTCACCTACGCAGACAAGTTTGACGTGGTACTGATAAATGACCAGCTGGAGGAGGCCCTTGCCACCGCAGAGAAGATTGTTGGGGAATTCGCGGCAAGGTAATATCTTCTTCCCGACAGCTTTACACCTTACCTGCACACAAGTTCACATACAATCCCGAACGGCACAAACACATAACTGGAAAGTACAATGAGAATCCTCATCCTCTGCACCGGAAACAGCTGCCGCAGCCAGATGGCACACGGCTTCCTGCAGTCATTCAGTCCTGCACTGGAGGTCCATTCTGCCGGCACAAGGCCTGCCGCACAGGTAAACCCCAAGGCAGCGGAGGTTATGCTGGAGGCAGGCGTGGACATTTCCGGCCATACCCCAAAAAGTGTGGACACTTATCTGGGGCAGGAGTGGGACTATGTGATTACCGTATGCGGAGGTGCCAATGAAAGCTGCCCCGCCTTTACAGGCAAGATTAGGCACAGGATACATATAGGATTTGAAGACCCGTCTGAGGCAACCGGCACACCGGAATTCATAATGGGAGAGTTCAGGCGCATCAGGGACCAGATAAGGGAGAAGTTCCTGGAATTCTTCCGCACTGAGATAAAGGGGGTAACAGTACTGTACTTCGGCAGCTTCAACCCCTTCCACATAGGACACGCCTCCGTGGCAAAATTTACAGCACAGCTCCCGTGGGTGGAAGAACTCTGGTTTGTCCTCAGCCCCAAGAACCCCATAAAGGAGAGCAACACCCTCCAGGACGCCGGCATCAGGTGGAAAGACCTGCAGAGGGTAGTGGAAAAGCTCAATTCCATCTCAGACTCTGTCGGGAATATGACTCCTGCCGCTTTGGCCGCAGGTTCGGGTCCTGCCTCCGCTAATAAAAAATCTTTCTCCGCCTGCGACATTGAGTTCCACCTGGAACCGCCGCTTTACACATACAACACATTGGAGCACCTTTCCAATCTGTATCCCGACAAAAATTTTGCCCTGCTGATGGGCGGGGACAACATCAACATCCTGCACAAATGGTACAAGGGTGAGGAGATAATGGAGAAATATCCCGTTCTGGTTTACCCCCGCGAAGGTGTGGATACAGAGGCTCTCTGCAAGGAAAAGGGGGCAATATTCATTGACGCCCCACAGGTGGATGTCTCTTCCACCCAAATCCGCAACATGCAGGAAAAAGGGGAAGATGTCTCACATCTGAGGTACTGAGTGCCTCCACAATATCACCCCCAAGTATGAATTCCTGCTTCCTGCAATTCAACGGCCACAAGAATATGCCCTACAATGCGTAGATAATATATACCGTGGCTGTTGCAACAAACTTGTTGCGACCGCCACCACTACCCCGCTTCCAACACACTGCATACCATTCCACCATGGCCGTTAATTTGCAAATAACATTTATATCGGTTAAGCATGTCGGAATTCCCGATATACTGAGCTAATCATTTGAAGCGAAACAATTTTGAACTGTTGCAAAAAATGCAACAGCTGAGTCATGATATTATTTGGCTCCGTAAAAATCCCTTTATTATAATAATTACTTTCGAATTATTGTGATCTTTGACATCAAAGACAACTTGATGGTCTTGGCAAGATTTTTACCCACCTCAGTATTGGCTTCCTCCCTGGCATTCAGCACGGCGTATACCTTGTTAAGGTTATCCAATTCTTTCCTTAATGCAATCGCATTGTTTTGTGACTTTTTTATTTTTTCTTGGAATTCTCCATCAGAAATATCTATTTTGGCAGATACCAATATCTCATCTTGTGTCATAGTTATTCCTCTTTTCCAACAAAATAACTATGATGCTGGGCATAAAAAAGGACAGGGAACTAGTATCCCTGTCCTTAATACGTAGAAGTATAATCAACTTATTTAAATATCTGTTTAAGCAATTCTATCACACCCCAGGTAAGAAAGCCAATGATTAAACAAAAAATAGTAAAAAAAACTGCAGTGCCAAAATTTCTGAACAACATACCGGTTATGACCCCTACTACAATTGACGAAATAAGTATAGTTCTTATCATTGCTCATTCAAGTTATGTGTTATCACTCTCCTTACATACCCGCCAAGGGCTGCCTTCAGCCTGCGGTAGATGCCTCCATACAGATAACCATATACATACTTGTTGTAGATGGGCTCGTAGAGTTTCTTTTTCTTGCCACCGGTGCCCTTCTTCATATCCAGGAAGCGGATGTAGAGCGGATACTGGATGGTAAGCTTCAGGTTGTTCACTGTAGGCTTCTACCCAAGAGATCTCAGCAGTTCACCTGTGCGTTCTACATAGTACACAGTCCCAATCATCTTCTGGGTGGCCAGCAGCTGCTCTCCCTGCTCCATCAAAAGAGAATTCAAAGTATGTATATAGTTCTCTGTAAGCATACCCAAAGGTAATCAATTTTTTACAATATTATTGATAGAATCTACAATGTCCTGAAGTTGCTCCATCGTATCGCATCCGGACATCCAAGCCAATACAAGGCGGTCATCACCGCGCTTGAAAAGTTCGGATATTGCCTTCCTGTAGGCATGCATCATGCCGGACCATCCGGGGAACAGGTCATCCATGGATGAGAACAGCCTGTAGCATTTCAATGATTGTTGTGAATTGCTTTCGAATTATTGTATCTTTGACATCATAGACAACGGCCTTGATGTGCAACCCGTACAGCCCTCGTTGTGAATTGCTTTCGAATTATTGTATCTTTGACATCATAGACAACGCTATGGTTGGTAATATTGTTAAAAAGAGCGTTGTGAATTGCTTTCGAATTATTGTATCTTTGACATCATAGACAACTGCATAAATTTTTTCTGCTGCTGAAGCAAGGTTGTGAATTGCTTTCGAATTATTGTATCTTTGACATCATAGACAACTCCAAAGGTATCGGACGTCAGTATTCTGAGTTGTGAATTGCTTTCGAATTATTGTATCTTTGACATCATAGACAACTCCAAAGGTATCGGACGTCAGTATTCTGAGTTGTGAATTGCTTTCGAATTATTGTATCTTTGACATCATAGACAACCAGAATTAACAGACAACTCATGACCAACAGTTGTGAATTGCTTTCGAATTATTGTATCTTTGACATCATAGACAACTACATTTGCAAAGGTACAAACAATTCTTAGTTGTGAATTGCTTTCGAATTATTGTATCTTTGACATCATAGACAACGTTAATAATTACAATAATTTGCATGGGTGCGTTGTGAATTGCTTTCGAATTATTGTATCTTTGACATCATAGACAACTGACCTTAAGGAATTAATTGAACTTTAAGCTGTTATGTAAGATTATAGGATTTAAAAAATGATGTCAGGAAAGAGAGGGTGACCCAAAAGGGTTGCCCCTCTTGCTTTTTGTACTATACACACCTTCTCTTACCTTCCTTCCACATCAAAGTTCCCCAAAATGGCCTTCGGTATGGCTAGCAATCTATTCCATCTGAGCCTAATTTCCTAACTCACAGATGCCCCAGTTTATCCACGAGGAGGCATCTGTTCAAACAGACGGAAATGTGACGGCTCATCTGCAATGATTGCCTACGCCCCTCAGGATATTTTTCAGATCTTGCCTGTTCCTGTACGGTTGTGTATCTATGTATAAAAAAGATAGCTATTCTTTTGATTGACAAGAGAATAGCTATTGTTTGTCTGGAAAATATTTACTATCTTTAAACTACCACATTACTAGTGATGCGTTAAATTCGCATCATTGATTTATAACTTGTTAATATA
>CAYYVA010000045.1:0-14778 GCA_964475015.1 uncultured Muribaculaceae bacterium | reverse complement strand
ACGCACAGGTTCCGGATACACTGGGAACTGCCATGGATTCGTTGGGTGTTGCCGCAGACACTTTGGGCGTTGCCGCAGACAGTTCCACAATAGTGGCCTATACGAAGAAGGAGCTCAGGAGGATGCACAGGGACAGCATCTGGGCATACAAGGACAGCGTGCTGCGCAACACCCCAAGGCTGCTCCATACATACGTATTTGATGACACCACCAAGTTCAAGAGGATGTTCCTCTGGAATGCGGACACATGGTTCAACAAGCCTGTGAGCATTAACCCCGACACCACCTATAACGACTGGATAAATGAACAGCCCGGGCAGAAGTATGATGCCGGAGCCGTTTCATTGGGCGTTTCAGGTTCTGCAATGATGTACAACAACTGGTTCATGAGGAAAGGGCTTGAGGTTTTCCCGTTCTTTGACTACTACCTCCCTTACTCATACACCCCTGAAACCCTTCCGTTCTACAACACCAAGACCCCTTATACGGAGCTGGCATACTGGGGCACCCTGTTTGCCAACAAGAAGATGGAGGAGACCAATATCCGTATCCTGCATACACAGAACTTCACCCCATCGTTCAACATCAACTTCCTCTACCAGAGGTTCGGTTCCGCCGGTATGCTTCTGAACGAGAAGACCGACAACAGGACACTTGCCCTTACAGGAAACTACCTTGGAGAGAGATATGTGGCTCAGGGAGGATATATATTCAACAGGATAAAGAGGGATGAGAACGGCGGCATTACAGACCCTTCAATGGTACTTGACACCCTGCTGGATGCCAAGGTAATCCCAATTGCGCTGAAAGAGGCTGCAAACACCCTCAAGAGGAACACCTTCTTCATTACCCACTCATACGGAATCCCGTTCAAGTTCCTGCGGAAGAGGGACTCGTTGGGAAGGCGCGACACAGTTGACCTGGGAGAGGGGACAATGGCATATATAGGACACAGTGCGGATGCCTCGTTCTACTCAAAGAAATATACAGACAACATTGCCCTTGATGACACCCTTGGAAGGGAGCTGTACCATAACAGGTTCTACATCAACCCTACGGCAAGTGCAGACTCCATGAGGGTATTCAAGCTGGAAAACCGCTTCTTCATAAACCTGCAGCCTTGGGCCAAGGAGGCCATTGTCTCAAACCTGAGTGCCGGTATAGGGCACCAGTACCTGAGCCTGTACGGATTCAGGCAAAGCTTCTTCCTGAAGGGAAACTCCAACGACTCCCAGAACAACATGTACATGTATTTTGGTGCCGGCGGCAAGCTCAAGAGATATTTCAGCTGGGATGGCATTGGCGTATATAACTTTGCCGGGTATTACCAGAATGACTTCTCAATAGACGGAAAGATGAAGTTCTCATCATATCCTAAAGGGATGAAGCAGGGAATACACCTTACAGGAGCGCTCCATGTATCACAGAAGAGGCCAAACTACTTCTTCAACAATGCCTACACCAACCACTACGTATGGGAGAATGACTTTGCAAAGACAACCCAGACCAAGGTTGAGGCAAGGCTGGAGATTCCAGACTGGCAGATGGAGGCCTTCTTCGGATACTCAATCCTGAAGAACAACACCTACTTTGATTCGCTCTCGGTTGTAAGGCAGAACCCGGAGGCAATGAACATCCTTACCGCCTACCTGAAGAAGAACCTCCGCCTGTGGAAATTCCACATGGACAACAAGGTCCTTTTCCAGATGTCATCAGATGAGGATGTTGTTCCTCTTCCCGACCTTGCACTTGACCTGAGGTACTACTTCCAGTTTGAACTTGTGAAGAATGTCCTTACAGCACAGCTCGGTGCCAATGCCACATTCACCACAGAATACTATGCGCCTGGGTACTCCCCTGCCCTGGGTGTATTCTACAACCAGAAGACAGAAAAGATAGGAAACAACCCTTATATTGATTTGTTTGTAAACCTGCAGTGGAAGAGGGCAAGCATTTTTGTGAAATATGTGAATGCCGCACAGGGATGGCCTGAAGGGGATTATTTCTCTGCATTCCGATATATCAGGTCCCAGAAGGCCCTCAAATTTGGAATCCACTGGCCGTTTTATGTAAAATAGAGCTTATGGGCAAAATCTGGAGAAACAGGTACTTCCAGTTCACAGTGGCTTTTGTACTTGCATTCTGCTTCTTCTCCCTCCCCGACTGGGAAGCGGAGAAGAGTGATGTACCCTCTCCCCTGACATTTGCCGGAGACACTCTCGAGTGTTCCATAATGCTTGACAAGACCCTTGGTGCCAAGGGATACAGCATAGGTTACCTGTATGAACTCTTCCAGAAGTTTGAGCAGCACCAGAGGTGCAAGATAAACCTGAGCATAGTTGAACAGGACCCAATGGCCCAATGGGTGAAGCTGATGACCGGCAAGACAGATATGCTGGTGCTGAACTCGGAGAAGGATACGGTTCCAAACATTTTTGCAGATGAGGTGGTTTCCAGTTCAATCCTGGACAGGAGGGAGAATGTGTGTGTTGTAAGGAAGGACAAATACAACATTGTGCAGACCCTCAACTACTGGTTCCCCTACTTCAAGCAGACACAGGACTACGCCCATACCCAGCGCTACCACAAGAGCTACAGGATACAGGACCGCAACGGAGCCCCCATTTCCCGTACCACCATTTCACCATACGACATTTACGTGAAGAGATATGCCCCTATCCTGGGATGGGACTGGAGGCTCATCTGCTCACTCATCTACCAGGAATCCAAGTTCAAGATGGGTGTAAGTTCCAGCCGTGGCGCCATTGGGCTCATGCAGATAAAGGAGGCTGTGGCCAGGACCTACGGCATTTCAGACATCTACGACCCGGAATACAATATTAAGGCGGGAATCTCCCACCTGGCACGCCTGCAGAACATCTACCGCAAGGCAGGGGCAGATTCCACCAACCTGATAAAGCTTACGCTGGCCGCCTATAACTGTGGCGAGGGGCGACTCCAGGACTGCATGGCCCTTGCAAGGGAGAAGGGGCTTGACCCTCTGGTATGGGAGAACCTTGCTGAAGTGATTCCCCTGATGAAGGAGGAGGAGCACTACAAGAGCGATGTGGTGAAGCTCGGCCGGTTCAACGGCGGCGAAACGCTCAAATTTGTAGACCTGATTCTGGAGAGGTACGGCCAGTACTGCAACTCGGTTGTGAAATAGGCTATTTCACCCTCATTGTGGTTGCAGGACTTATCCTGGAGATGAACATGCAAGGGAGGAGCATGATGAGCATTATTGCCACGAAGGCCACAAGGTTCATTCCCAGTATTCTGATGAAGCTGAAATCCACAGGAACTGCAGAGACAAAGTAATTGTCGGGATTAAGGGAGATTATCCCAAAATATTTCTGGAGGAGGCAGAGCAGCACCGCTGCCGCATTTCCCCACAACATTCCCCTCAGGACCACCATGGCTGATTTTGTAAGGAAAATCCTTGAAACTGCCATGTTTGTCATCCCCATTGCCTTAAGGAGGCCTATCTGGGAAATCCTCTCAAAAAGCATGATGAGGAGGGCTGATACCATGTTGAACCCTGCAACCGCTATCATGAGGGCCAGGAGAATGAATACATTTACATCCAGGAGGCGGAGCCAATCGGACAGCACATAATATTTCTCCTGCATGGAGGTTGCCGCAACGGGAGAATCCCCCTCGGCTGAGTTGCTGTATATCACATCATCTATCGCCTCCATATCCTGCTGCGAGGCTCCGGAAGTGAGATACAGCTCGTACCCGGAAACTCCTTCATCCCATCCGTTCAGCCTGGCAATGTGCCTGATGTCGGCCACCGCCAGATATTTGTCAAGCTGCTCCAGCTGCGCATCAAAGATTCCCACCAGATTGAAGCGTCTGACCCTCACCTGCTCCCCTACAAAATAGGCATCAACCTTGTCCCCCACCTTGTAATTGAGCATATCGGCAAGCCTTCTGGAAATCATTATCTCATTGGAAATATTCTTCCCTGCAAATTCCGGCAGCCTCCCTTCATCCATATATCTGGCATAGAACTCCAGGCTGCAGGTTGAATCCACCCCCTTGAAAAGGACTCCCCCTATCTCATCCGGTGTCTTTAGGATGCCGTGCCTGTATGACACCCCTTCCACCCTCTCCACAAAAGGGAGCTCCATTATCTTGTCCTTGTAGGATATCCTTACCGGGCCGCTCTCCCCCACTATGTCCTCCCCCGGTGTTGCCAGTACCATATCTCCTGAAAATCCCCTCACCTTCCCCCCTATCTCACTCCTGAAGCCGTTTGAGACAGCCGTGGCCACAATTATTACCGCAATGCTCAGGGCCACGGAAACAACGGATATTACCGTCCCCGTACGGCTGAGCCTGCCTGTAGAATCGGCCTTGCTCCCAATCGTGTCTGCCAGAAATAGGTTGAGGTTCATGAAGCAAAGATACATAAAAAAACGGGATTGGGTCTCCGGAATCCACCCGACAAATCAGATGCACTCACCTTCCAAACGTTTCAAATCCTCCTCTGTTTCATCTCCATCTAACCGTTTGATATTATAGCCTGTTTTTGCACTCACATATTTGGCCCATTTCTTCCACTCTCCTGTGTGGCACATTCCATCGGGAACAGTATGGATCAGTTCATGGATAAGGGTATTTCTCAGTGATTTTTCTGTATTCTGTAAAGTGTGACCAGAAATCTCAATGTAGTAATCATATTCCGTGTACCTTTTCAGACTACCTTTGCTGCAACATCTTCCGTATTTGCAATGTGATCCTACCAATCTTACTTCAGGACATATTGAATCAGAAATAGGAACTCCCAACTCTTTCATAAGTGCTATGCTCTCAGCCAACATGCGGTTTATCCTTGCATCTGTCTTTGGACCATCCCATTTGTAACTACGTCTGGTGCGTTGAGGTTTCTCCTCTTTATCCATACCAAACCATGATGGAATGAGGATTCCACCACATAACAACAATAGGAGTATGAAAACTACTGTGAACCACATAATTATTTGCTTAATGTTCTTTTATAATCAAACCATCTGTTCACCAAACTTTGCAATCCATGTTCCTTCATCTGGTCATAGGTAAAGTTGAAACGTGATTTAGTTCGGGTTCCTGTGGCTACAAACCTTATGCAATCCTGCATATATGCATCTATCTCCTTCAATGATTTTTCTGTTGTAATCATTGGGAAGTACCACCAAGACCAATTCACTTCACTATTACTTTCTGAGGTGTACAGTTTCTTGTTAAAGTGCTTGATGAAAGCTCTTGCTGCCATCCAACCATCTTTTCCTTTAGTCTGTCTCCATCTGTCAATGGCCCTTGCCTTTCTTCTCATTTTGGCTTTGAGCTTCCCGACAGATATTCTGCTTACATCAATTTGTCTTCCATTGCACTCAAATCCCAAGAAGGTCCAAGGCTGTGCAGGGACAGTCTCAACTACTTTATCGGGATTAACTTCCAGATGCAATTCTGCAAGTTTATTGAGCAATCTTTCCTTTGCTGCATCCAAGTTGTTCTTCTCTTTTGCAAAGATGATAATATCATCTGAATATCTGCAATAGACCACATCAGGAATCTTTTCAAATTCACGGTCCAACTGAGTAAGGAACACATTTGCAAAAAACACTGCATAAGGCATTCCTGCCATTACCCCTTTTTGTTCTTCTACAATCTCATCACCATCAAATGCACGTGAATCTGAGAGCTGTAAAGCCAGAAATTCGTACAGTGGTTTATCATCTGAGAACAGTTGTTTCATAATTGAAAGCAATAGGTCAATATCTATTGAGTTGAAGTAATTTCTGACATCTAATTTGTAACTGTAGTAGTATTGTGAAATTTCAGGATTTGATGTGAGCTTTCTTAATGCATCCTTAGCACCATAATTGGGTCTGAATGAGTACAGATTATCTGACAGGAACCAATCGTATTTCCGTATCATCAGCCAAGTGAGCAGCTTCAACACAGTTGCTTCATCATCGGGAAGAGAATAAACTATGCGCTTTTTGGATGTATCTGATTTTGCAATCCGTTTCTTCTGTGGAATTGACAGTCCTTCTCCTCTGAATATCCTTTCAACAACAGGCATATATCTCTTTTCACGGACATATTGGAAGAGTTCCTGAGCATCTGAGATGCGGAAATAGGTTGGATCAACTTTCTGTTCATAAAAGTCAATCCAAGCCTTTTCATTTGATAGTATATTCAGCAGTGACATAGTCTTAAAAAAGAGGAGAAATGGTTTGAAATTGGAACCTTTCCAATACGGGCACTTATATCGGTCAGCTGTCTGCAAAGCATTTAATGACCGCTACTGGAGCCACAGCAGACGCTATGCATTCTCCTCTTAAATTTTCAGTTAATTGAAAGCCTTGCGGATTCTCTCCACAACATAATCCCTTTCGTTCTCTTTCTCAAAGTAAAATTTCAGAACATCAACATCATTCTCCTTGCATAGAGCCTCTGTTTCCTGAACTGAATATCTCTTCACCTTGCTCCACTGCACAAGAAGTACAGCCACTCTCTTGCCATCTTTACTGAGCAAGAAGTTGATAGGCATTGCGTGTTCAGGTGCATTTGTAAATCTTGCCCCAACCTCTATCTGATAACCCTCATTTCTCAAGTAATCACTGAATATTTCATTCAAATCATCTGAGAGAGTATTATAGTGCCTGACATTGGATATATCCTGAATATGTCTGAAGTCGTATTTCTCCAATTTTGGTCCCTCTTTCTCTACCTTAGGTTTAACAACTGTCTCAGGCTCCTTATATCCGCCAGACAAAGCCTGCTGCTCCAGTTCATGCCAAGCCTTGTCTACATTAAGGTATGTACTTGCGTACTCAATATTCATAAGGTGGTCAGACAAATATTTGTCAAATTTCTGTTTCTCCTTAGAGCTGCGGGGAACCAATGCTGCCAATTCCTCAGCTGTAGGTTTAGGCTGTGACATAATTTTGGCAATATCATTAAAATAAATGCCACCAACATAAATGTAGTTATAATCCAACGATTTTTTAAGTCTTAGTTTACACATCAGGGCAATAGTTCTATTTACCTTAGTTCCAGCCCATGTAAACAGTGTGCTGCCTGTAAAAAAGTTCATATCAAGTTTGCTTTTATTAAAATATTCTCTTGCTTCTATAAGTTCCAGATGACTGTTTGAAGTGGCATCCAAGTAAGGATATATTTCTCCCGACAGATATATCTCCCTCATCTTTCTGGTAATGATTTCATCTACCTCAGGAACTTCACTTACAAATGAAATTGCCCCTCCTGTCTTTATGCGGGACACATATATGTTTCTTCCCTTTTCATCAACTCTCTCTACAATCCATCTTCTCCCTGCAAGTATAAGTGCCTGATTTATCTGAGGGATAGTTTGTACTATTCCCACACTCTTTGAGTCTGCACTGTTAATTACGTTATAGTCAATAGGAGCAACAAATGCTGTATAGAAATCCAGTCTGCGTAAAATCCTTTCTCCTTCCTTTCCTATAATTATCTGTCCCGTATTCAATTGAGAAAGAATTCCATGCTCACCAAGAGATTTAAGCAGTTCCAGGAATATCTTAGGGGTGATATTCCTGAATGCACCTCTGTTACATAGAATCTCCCATCCTTCTTTTGGATAGAACCCACTGTAGGATGCCACCAAAGAGAGAATCTGCTGAATAAGGGTAGACAGGTGTGTCTTGATTACCACAGGTTCTTCATAAGCCTTCTCTCTCAACAACTCTATTACAGCAATATTCTGCACCAGATTGGTCCTCAATTTATATAATGCACCTGCAGACCCTTCATTCTCTATAGAGAAAACCCTGAGAATAGATGGTTCATTTCTTCTTCCCGAACGCCCCAGGCGTTGTCTTAATCCAGAAACAGAATTAGCCACACCTATCTGGGCAATGGATTTAACCTTGCCAATATCCACACCCAACTCTAAAGTAGATGTACATAATGCAGTAATAGGAGTTTCACCTTTTTGCAACTCATGCTCAACACTCTCACGTTCCTCTTTGGAAAGACTTCCATGATGTACCCTGAACTCATTAGGCACATTTTCCTTCTCGCACATATCCCCCAGCAACACAGCATAACTCTCCGCATCCACTCTTCTATTGGTAAATGCCAGATTGTTGCTCCCCCTCAATTTTGAGAAGATTTCACCCGCAATGCTTTCCACAACATTATCTCGCTCCAAAAGATATTCCTTAATAAGAATCCTTGTTTCATGATTACTTGCCCCCTGATCTGGTATCTCACAAGGGAATGATTCATCCTCTCTGAGGAATGTCTTTACCTTGTCATAGTTTGAAAAGGTTGCGCTCATTGCAATCCTTGGAGCCTTATTTCCAGTTATCAATTCAATTCTGGATAATAGAGATTGTAATTGTTTTCCCCTTTCATTCCCGATAAATGCATGCAACTCATCAATTACCACATATCTCAAATTACCCAAAGCCTTTTTTACAGAGGAATTTCTGTTGATAAGGAAGGACTCCAACGACTCAGGTGTAATAATGAGTATTCCCGATGGATTCTTCAAAGACTTTGCTTTCCTTGATGCATCAATATCCCCATGCCAAGGGGTTACTTCAACCTCAGTCCCGGCAGTCATATCTACCAGTCTCCTGTACTGGTCATTGATAAGTGCTTTAAGAGGACTCACGTACAGCACAGCATAACCCGCAGTTGGCTCCGACAGGATGTTGGACAGAATAGGCAAAAATGCAGCCTCAGTCTTTCCTCCTGCTGTAGCAGCACTGATAATCATATCGGAGTCTCTGCGCAGCACCACTGGTATGGAGTTTTCCTGAATATCCCTCAATGCTCTCCAGCCTTGTCTCCATATCCACTTCTGTACGGATTCGTGCAACAGTTCAAATGAAGAAGATTTGTTGCTCATAGACTATAGTTTAAAACTGGTGAAACTATCCTCTTCATCAGAGGCAACAGGGGTGCTCTTAGTCTCCAAAACAGATCCCACCTGTGATGGCTCTATATCCTGTTGTACTTCTACTGATGCAATAATGTCATTCCATTTGTAGTTAGGGTACTGCTCCAGAACAGACAAAAGATCAAGGAAACTCTTTATGGTTGTTCTCGGAGTCCTGAAGTAGCTTTCTCCTATCTTGTTGGCGCAATGGTGCAGGAATGCAAGCAATGCCTCATCGGGAAGAAGATAATTCTCCTCCTTGCCATTTGCAAAGACATGCCTCAAGTTTATAAGAAGCAAATAAAGCTCCTCTTTTGTAAGACTTGCCAATCTCAGTACTACTGAATTGTAATCCGTTACCCCAAGTTGTTTTGAAAAGGAGTTCTCTGAAAGTCTTGATCTGAGTGCCTCATAACTGTAAAGGCCTCTGATGTTATCTGTAAGGAACTCAGGAGTACCACCCATTATGAAACCAATATTTGAGAAGGTTCCCTGAAGGGTGTTGTTAAGCATGCTGAGAATTTCCTCATAGTTGGCTTTACGGGACACGCTGTTAGGAATCTTGTATAGGTTGACCATCTCATCCATGCAGATGAGAAGTCCTTTGTATCCCGCTTTTCTTACAAGAACTGAGTAAAGTTTAAGGGTATTGTAGAATGATGCATCACTGATAAATTCCCTTAAGCCCAGTTCTTTTAATGTATCAGTCTTGGTTGTATATCCTGCTTTAAGCCATTTGAGAGAGCTGTTCATCAGATCCTGATTGCCAGTTTCATATCCCTCCAAGTATTTTTTAATGACTGTTATGAAGCTGTATCCACCTGTATAGTCGCTCAGTTCATTGAGTTTCTCTGTAATAATATCATAAGCATTCTTGCCAGTTGAGGTGGACTCTTCCTTAGCATTTGAAATGAATCTCTCAAGAATATTCTGCAGGGCATTGCCATCTGGCTTGGTACGGGTAGATAAATTGTTTATCATCTCAGCCAAAAGCATTCTTGGCTGCCCATCAGATCCGTGCAATCTCTTGGCAGGAGATAGGTCTGCATGCATGGTTACAAGACCTTTTTCAAGTGCTATGCTTCTTACCAACGACAAAAAGAAGGTCTTACCTGATCCGTACTCTCCAATAACAAATCTGAAGGATGTGCCACCCTCAGATATGGTATCCACGTCTTTAATGAATGACTTCAGTTCTTCACTACGGCCAACATGAATATGCTGGAGCCCGGCACGGGGCACTACACCAGATTTCAGTGATTGGATAATTGTTTCCCTTTCTTTTGCTTTAATTGGTCTGCTCATATCAGTTGTTCTTTATATTCGGTTGTAACGTTAATAGTATCTCCATCCTCTTCCACCACAATATCATCCACTTTGGAGTATGCGTAATCATTTATCTGTTCCAGCATATTTCCAATCATAACATTGGCACCAAGCAGCTGCTGCACCTCTTCTCTCTGCCATGTATCTTTCTCCAATAGTTTTTGCAGTGCTTCAATTACTGCACTGCCGGTGTTGCTGTCGGGAAGATGAACCTCCTCTTCTTCTGTGAAAATATCAGACAGCAGTTCTTGTGCAATTTGGGTTTGCAGTCTAAGATCTTCCAATTTGTCTTGATCCAATACAATGTGTGATGTATCCTGCCTGATAGTTGCAGCAGGTTTCATTTCATCTGGCCGTCCTATTATGTATCCCGGAACACTCCTGCGCTTCTCAACCGTAACCAGTTTCTCCTTTGTCTTATTTGTCTTGTTTTTCTTGGAATGACTTTTGGGAGTATAGCCCGACTGTTCCGAATCATCCTCAACAATATATACCAGGACAGACATTACAAGTATCAGGCATAGTAGCATAAAATATTGCATTTCCAATAAGTTTCTAGTTCTTGAGCTGGCTTACTAACTTTCTTATTTTTATTGGTTCTCTATTCCATATATTAAAGGGTGTCATTTCCAAAGGTCCAGGCATACATACTGCTAACGCAGAGGCATCATATAGGGAGAGGTCCTTGGCAGGAGCGTGAAAATATATTTGGGAAGCAGTCTCTATCCCATATATGCCGTACCCCATTTCGGCTACATTCAGATATACTTCCAGGATTCTCTCCTTTCCCCAGACAAGCTCAATAAGGCCTGTCCAGTACAATTCCACAGCCTTCCTTAAATAAGTATCCGAGCAGAATGTAAAACAGTTCTTTGCCACCTGCTGTGAAATTGTACTGCAACCTCTCAATCCTTGTTCTTCTTTATTGAACGCAACATACATCCTATGCAATTCTTTCAGGTCCACACCTTTATGCTCCCAGAATCTGGCATCTTCACTTAATATGACGGCTTGTATTGCTTTTTGTGAAACATCTTGTAGGGTAATCCAATTCTGTCTGGTGCAGAAAGCTGTATCTTCATAAAACTGCATCTCCCTCTTTAGCATGAGCGGAGTATATCTGACCGGAACATATTTCATTACCATTACCAGAACAATACTGGCAATAAGAAATGCTGCAGGCAAGTAAAGGATGAACAGGAATAATCTTCTCACTCTATTAACTCATTATTTCTCCTTTGGCATTAAGAATCACCTCTGAGTAACCATCCAAAAGATATGCTCTATACATATTTTTATTTACTGCCACTATACTTGTGTATAATGGATCCGTAAGCCTTCTGCAATTTGCATCCATAAGCCCCACTCTTCCTCCAACTCTATAATAGAACATTCCTGTATCTACAGTTTTGGTCACTTCACAAACTTCCCCATCTTTATTCTCATAGTACTCATCCTGCTGATATGTAAGCTTTTCTATATCATCCAGAACATAAGAGTTCAATACCGTGCCATCATACAGCACTTGCGCCCTTAATCCCGCCTTGGTAACAATTGCGTACTCCTTGAATGCCTCAACATTGTCATAGACAGGCTCAATTGCCCATTTCCCGGACTTGTTGATAACACCACACTTCCCGGTAGAATCTGCAACAACGCAATACCCGTCCTTAAAGATGAAAGATGAGAGAGGATTCCCGTAATAGGGATAATTGAATTCTATGGCAACATTCCCATCGGGAGTAAGAAAACCCACATATCCATTCAGTTGTACAGCTGCCAGTCCTTCAGAGAAATTCCAGGCTCTCCTATATTTGGGTTGTATCACTATTTTACCTGAGTTCACATTAAAATACCCCCTCTTCCCATCTGCACAGAAAACTGCAAGTGTATCTACTCCCGACGAAGATGTCCAATCTACCTTTATATCCTTGATAGTTGTTTCACCTGTAACTATATTCTTTATGGAAATCTTTCCATCATCTTTCTTAACTACAGAAAGATTTTCATTCCTTACATACTCTTCGTAGTTAAATGTATCGTCACTACAAGTTTTTGCCCTGGTACATCCAGAGATAAAAGGGAGTGCCGCCACTAATGCAATAACAGAAAGCGCTGTTAATGGCAATGCGAGTTTAATTGTGTTTCTCATATCTTAAAAGTTTTAATTCCTATGCACAAAATTCCCGCAAATAATAATGAAAATCAAGCATTTTGGGGGCGTATGTACCAAATGGGAAACTGGTGTACCAGTTCGCTTTGGAGTTAGAATTTCATACAGCATACATACATTTCGTACATTTTTTATTCCAGTATATTTTTCCAAATAATAATTGAGTAACTTTGTTAGCGGCTATGAATAGATACATCATCATATCAAAAGGAACGGAATTGCTGAGAATACCGGCAAGTTGCCTGATGTTTGTATCTTCAGACGGGAACTATTCAAATATTACAACTGAAGACGGAAGGACAAAACTTGTAACTCTTCAGCTGGGGCAGATAGAAGACATACTTCAGGAACAGCTTTCAGACGCAGACAGCAATTTTCTGCGTCTTGGAAGAAGCCTTATAATAAATACAAACTATATATACTTTATTGATACATCAAAACAGGAACTGGTTCTCTCCAATTGTAGAGGCAGTTACCACGTATTGTCGGCCTCCAGGGAAGTTTTGATAAAACTTAAGGCATATATGGAAACAACAATAAAGAGAGCGGATGAAAAATAATTACGACATAAAGGATGATGAACTCAGGATTATAGGGAAGCCTGTCGTCAAAGGCAATCCGTCTCCTGAGAAATCCGGTAAAAATTATCTGTGGATTATACTTGCTGCAGTTGCTGTTGCCATTGCAGGAATTATATTGTTTCCCGCAGGAAAGGTAGAAAAAGCTGAGGCGGAACCAGGACTTTTTGAAGAAACCATACTGCAGGAATCCCCTGCAGCTGCCCCTGAAGGGAGAAAGAAATTGGGGATGGAGCTGGATTCATTGGTACGTGGATTTACCGAGAAAGTGGATACTACCATTAATGATATTCCCTTGAGTGTATATATACCGCACAATGCTGCTGCAGAACTATGCTTGCAGACTCCCGACATAAATGACCAAAGCATTATTTTCTGCGCCCAGGCTGCTGACATCAGGAAGGATAACAAAAAGATTGTTGGAGCTTTCGTGCTGAAAGGAGAGCCTCTGGCATGGGGACTTTCAAAGAAAGGTTATTGTGCTATAATTGACTGCAAAATTAGCGTTGGCGTAGCTGATAACTCTCCGCTCTTTGAAGAGGCTACAGAGAAGGGAGGATATTTCTTCAGACAATATCCATTAGTGGATAATGGGAAACTGGTTGAAAATGGACCCAAGAATAAATCCATAAGGAGGGCATTGTGCGACAGGGATGGTGAAATTATGGTGGTTATAAGCAACACTCCTGAATCTTTCCACGATTTTGCCCAGGCTCTGGTGGATCTTGGGGTTGACAATGCAATCTACCTTGTAGGTGGGGAGTATGCCAAGGGGTGGTACCAGTCTGAAGGAGGGAAAATTATTGACTTTTCCCTAGCCAGAAGGGACAGGTATAAGTATGAGAATTATATTGTGTGGAGGATATCCTAGGAATCTTGCTTCAGATCTCGCAACTTGACACCATATTTGAGATGTTCACTTGGTGATATAGATATGGATCAACAATCTATTGAATTTTGGAATAGTTTGTAATATCATAGAGAGGAAATCTCTAGTAAGAGTATTGAAAGCGAGGCGGGTTACTTTTTTGTAACTGAAATAGTCAATATCATTGGTAAATGAAACTTGTCTGGCAGAAGATGTAAAATCTGATGTAGAAAAGATACAGCATATCGCCTACCACCTGTTCACCAGGGTTATATTGCTTTAGGCGCAAGGATTGGTGATGTATTCTTTGATGGTAAATACTAGAAAGAATAACTGGAAAAGTTAATTATTATGGCAAAACTTATCTCTGCGGATTTAGAGAATAACAAACTATGTATCCTTCAGTATACCACGACTGATGGGAAAATGTTATTTATTGATCCACACAAATTTAATAGAGGAATAGTATCACATACGTATACAGACATAGGTAAAATTATTTTTCGCGGACCTATTACAACAATTGAAGATTGGACCTTTGATGGTTGTGATGAACCTCCTACACCAAGAACTATCTGGGATAATGAGACCGACATTGCGTGGCAACCAGATGGTTGCGATAGACTCACAAGTATAATTATACCTGATAGTGTGATAAAGATTGAAAGGTTTGCATTTGCTCATTGTTCAAATCTAGCAAGTATAATTATCCCAGAAAGTGTTATTTCAATTGGTCATGATGCATTTTGGGGTTGCGAGAGCCTCGCAAGTATAACTATACCAAACTGTGTAACAATAATTGAAGAGAACACATTTGCTCATTGTTCTAGCCTTAAAAATATAACTATTCCAGATGGGTTATTAATTCCAATCAGTAGTTGAACTACTGTAAAAATAGTGTTAAACATGAGCC
>CAYYVA010000044.1:0-17016 GCA_964475015.1 uncultured Muribaculaceae bacterium | reverse complement strand
TAATTTATTAACAGACATTCAACCTAAAGTTGCATTAAATTCTTGAATTCAGCTCGATAGAAATAATCTGTGTCAAAAGTTGACAAAACACCGGGGTACTTTTGTATCGTAAAACAAAAACGGTACAAACTTAAAAACTGGTGTCATGAGAGAATTTCTACTAAACGCAATGGGTTACGCAACAATAGTTGCAATGATAGGTTCAATAATTTATACCTGGGTAAAGATTGATGCCGAGGTAAAGAAGATGGAGAAAGCAGGATAATGCTCTGGAGCAGGAACTTCATATTGGTAAATTTGGGCAACTTCTTGATGTATAATGCATTCTACATGTTGTTGCCCATCTTGCCACTATACCTGGCAAACGAACTGGGGGCCAGTGAATCAATGATAGGGACAATACTCTCCCTCTACACCATAGCAGCCCTTGTTACAAGGCCCATAGCCGGCTTCTGGCTCGACAAGGCTGCAAGGAAGCCCCTGATGATGTGCTTCTACATCTTCTACATCTCAATGTGCCTGAGCTACACACTCGCCGCCACATTGGGATTGTTCTT
The DNA here is from genome assembly GCA_964475015.1 of uncultured Muribaculaceae bacterium. Classification (GTDB taxonomy): domain Bacteria; phylum Bacteroidota; class Bacteroidia; order Bacteroidales; family UBA932; genus Egerieousia. Next base: position 16,459 of record CAYYVA010000044.1, on the reverse strand, counting down.
TATAATAAGGTTCATACACGGCATAGCATTCGGAAGTTCCACAGTGGGTATAAACACAATGGCCGTAGACATCATCCCTGAAGAGAGGCGCGGGGAAGGATTGGGCATCTACACCTCATCCACAAGCCTTGCAATGGCCACAGGCCCGGTAATATCCCTCTTCATGCATGAGAACGGCATCCCGTTTGACACTATCTTCATAACTGTATTCTGCGTGGGACTCACCGGATTCCTCTGCACGGCCAACATCAGGCCCAACAAGGCGGTTGAGCGCTCCACAAAGAAGTTCTCAATAAGCAACCTGCTGTTGAAAGCAGGACTCCCGGAGGCTGCAGTGATGGTGCTCCTCACATTCGGCTACGGAATCATAACCGTATACCTCTCAATATATGCAAGGGAAGAGGTGGGGATAACCCAGGGGGTAGGATACTATTTCACAATATTCTCCGCCGGACTGGTAGCTGCAAGGCTCTCCTCATCCATGATCCTCAGGCACGGCAGGTTCATACTTGTATTTGCACTGGGAATAATATCCCTCATAATAGGATTCTTCATAGTGGCATTCGTGCACAACCCGGTAGCATTCTTCTCATCGGCAATATGCATGGGCATAGGCTACGGACTCATCTCCCCTACCGCCCAGACAATGATAATCAACCTGGGCCAGGATACGGAAAGGGGTGCGGCCAATGCCACATACCTCACATTCTTTGACCTTGGTGTGGGAGCCGGAGTGTTCTGCGGGGGAATCATAGCACAATACTCCAGCTACTCAACGGCATACGCTGTAGGATTTGCATTCACAATAACAGGGCTGATATACCTCCTCACATTCATAAGGAAACATTTCTACGCCAACAGGCTAAGATAACACAATGGAACTGCATATACTCATAGACAACCTGCCGGCAGAAAACTGCCCGAAACTGCACAACGAGCACGGCCTTTCTGTATATTTCTCTTTGGACGGAAAGAACTGGCTTGTAGATACCGGAGCAAGCGGCAAAGCCTTTGGTAATATGGAGCAGCTCCGCATCTGCAACACGCAGATATGCCCCATTGAAGAGATAGACGGAGTATTCATTTCACACGGCCACAATGACCACACCGGAGGGCTCCGCAAATTTCTGGAGGAGAACATAACTGCAAAAATATATCTGCACAGCTCAATACAGGGAAACTATTTCTTCTCCTGCCGCCCGAAAAACGGTATTCGGGAGGCACGTAACATTGGAATCGAACAGGCTCTTTTCATAGATTTTCCACACAGGTTCACACAGTTGGACAGGCCGTTTGCCATTTCTGAAAAGATAATCGCATTACCTATATGTGGAGAGAAAAAATATCCAACCCCTATGGGGAATCAGTTCCTTTACCAAAATGATCTTCCCGACAATTTCTATCACGAAATGGCACTCCTTGTGGAGTATTCACAGGAAAGATACGCAGTGATCTCCCCCTGCACCCATAATGGTATTTTAAATGTACTGGAGCATTGCAGCAAATATTTGCGCAACAGCAAGGGATTATCGGGAAGAGAAAATATTGGATATTTTGTAGGGGGGCTTCATTTTGTGGATTATCTGAATATTCCGGGAATGGAGGATGCTGCAGAAAAAGAGGCTGTCTCCATTGCGGAAACAGCCAATTATTTAAAGGAATTGTATCCTGCCATGAAACTCTGCTCCGGGCACTGCACCTGCAGCGCAGCAGGAGAAATCCTGAAAAACATCCTGGGGGAGAATTACAGCACTTTCCGGGCAGGAACTCAAATCACTATCTCATCCAACCCAAGTTTTGGTACGAAATGAACCCCGTCCTTGCGGTAGTAGTTGCGGGAATCAGCATCAGAAATGCGGGTAAGCTGGATATGTTCCGCTCCTTTGCCAATGGCAAGGAGGAGGACCGGCTCAAGTTCAAGGTTGAACTCACGCATGATCTCCGCCTTGTTGAATGCCCCTATGCATATTCCGTTCAGCCCCATCTCAACAGCCTTCAGAAGGATGCTCTGAGAAGCGATTCCGAGGTCAATGTCCACCCATTTGTTTTCAGGTACGGTTGAACAGATGATGATGAAGGCGCTTGGCTCGGTTCCCGGGAACGGGAGGTTAAGTTCAGGAAGTGCACCTGCCCATTTGGTATATTTCTGCACCCTTGGGGTATCCTCCCCATATACGAGCTTGTATCTGAGCACTTGGCCGTTCTTTGCACTTGGAACTTTTGTGCAAACTTCAACCATTTTCAGCAGCTCTTCCCTGCTTACAACGTATGAAGGGTCATATCCCCTGTAGCTCCTGTTCCTGAGCAGGAGTGAATCCAGGCTCGGGTTTGCGGCCGGAGCCCTATGTTTTGGAGCAGCCCCCTTTCCGGAGCGGTATTCCTCAAATTTCTTTTCAAGATAATTGTCTGCCATAGCTTCAAATGTAAAGTATAAAGACCAAATATAGTCAAAAAAACACTACATTTGTACATAAACAAAAACGACACATTAACCTTATGTTAGAAAAACTGTTCGGTTTCAACAAACAGGAAACCACCGTACGCACAGAAATCTTTGCGGGAATCACCACATTCCTTACAATGGCATACATACTTGCCGTCAACCCCAACATCCTTGGTGAGACAGGAATGGACAAGGGTGCATTGTTCACCACAACCGTAATAATGGCGGCCTTTGCCACCGGCCTCATGGCCATCTATGCAAAGCTCCCGTTTGCCCTTGCACCGGGTATGGGACTCAACGCATTCTTTGCATACACAATCTGCCTCACATTGGGCTTCACCTGGCAGTTTGCCCTTACAGCCGTATTGCTTGAGGGTATCATCTTCATCATACTTACCGCAACCAACCTCAGGGAGAAGATTGTGAAGGTGCTTCCGGATTCGCTCAAGACATCCATAAGCGTAGGTATCGGACTCTACATTGCATTCATCGGTTTGAAGAATGCAGGTGTGATTGTAGGCAACAGCGCCACACTGGTAGGGTTGGGTGACCTTACCCAAGGCTCCGGCCTCCTCACTGTAATAGGACTTGTAATCACAGCAGCACTTCTTGTGAAGGATGTGAAGGGAGCCTTGTTCATAGGTATCATTGCAACTGCCCTCATAGGTATCCCAATGGGTGAGACCAAGCTCAACGGTGTGTTCAGCACCCCTCCAAGCATTGAGCCAATCTTCTGGAAGTTCGACTGGAACGGCATCTTCTCAAAAGATATGTTCTATGTGATATTCACACTGCTGTTTGTAGACCTGTTCGGATGTATAGGCACCATCATTGGCGTTGCAAACCAGATGGAGACAAAGGACGGCAAATACCCTCCTCTCAAGAAGGCCTTCATGGTAGACGCCATAGCCACCACTACCGGTGCAATGATGGGTACCAGCGCCGTTACAACATACGTTGAGAGTGCATCTGGCGTAAAGGCAGGCGGCAAGAGCGGACTCACCGCATTCTCTACAGCGGTATGTTTCCTTGTTTCACTCTTCCTTGCTCCGGTATTCCTTGCAATCCCAAGCGCCGCCGTGGCACCTGTACTTGTGCTTGTAGGTCTCATGATGATGAGCTCAATAAAGAAGATAGATTTCTTTGACTACTCTGAATCAATCCCTGCATTCATCTGTATAGTGATGATGCCTCTTACATACAGCATTGCAGAGGGAATAGTTTTGGGCCACCTGAGCTATGTATTCGTGAACTCACTTGGAGGAAACTTCAAGAAAGTGTCTGCAGGAATGTTCATCCTGGCAGCCTTCTTCATCCTCAAGTTCCTCATGTAATCTTCTTCCCGACAGATAAAGCAGAAAACACACAAAGTATAATGGGGAGGGTACACCAGAATGGTTGCCCTCCTTGTTTTGTATAGGCAGAATAAATGGTTGCGGAGGCGTGTCCACCCCCGGACACGGGTAGGGGGAGGGGCCCGTTGGCAGCAAGTTATCGCTGTGCGATGACGCAGATGACAATGGGAGGGGCCGGAGGGAGCAAAGCGACCGGAGTCCTCCGCACCATATATCCTGCCGGAAAGGACAAAAAAGAGGGCAACCTTTTGGGTCACCCTCAGTCAAATATCAGCTGGTTTTGATTTAGAATGTAATTCCTACCGAGAAATCTGTGTACATCCTCTTGCTGAAATCATCCCCTTTTGGAGAGTAGTACTGGCACCTGGCCTGCACGAACATTGAGGTCTTTGGCCCAACAAGGGTTGACCAGCAGAGCTCCGCACCCAGTTTCAGATAATCTGAAGACATGTACCTGATGTCATTTTCATACATCTGAACTACAGTCTCCGAAGTCTCATACGAGCCTGAATAGATGTACTCACCCTCAATGTTGGCATTGTAGCCCACATTCACACCGGCAAGCAGAGAGCTGTTGCCGCCAACTGCAAAGTTCTTCTTGCCATATACATTCAGGAGAAGGTTCTCAGCCTTAAGGGTAGAGACAGGGAGCAGATACTCATCAAACTTGTCTGAGTACTCTACATCCGCACCTGCCCTCCAGTTGTATCCTGAGCCTTTCTTTGCAAAAAGCTCATAATTGAGCACAGCACTCTTGAATGTATAGCTGCTCCTTACATATTTAGCAAGTGTAATCCACTGCGAAACCTCAAATGAAGTGTCAAGTTCCTGGAGGTATTCTATACCGTCAGTAGCCTTGTCTGTATATGAGATAGTTCCCTTGTGCATATACTCATCACCATCAGAAAGCAACTGGAGCGAACCCATCCAGAGGTTCTGCACGGTTGACCCCATCCTCTGCTTCTTGGTAGGGGTCTGGAAGGCATCCTCTACCTTATACGAATATGCTATATCTGCCAAAGCAGAGAAAGAGCCGCCACCATTGTAACCGTACTGGAGACCGGCTCCAATCTTGTTCCCCTTGTAGAAGAAGGTACCCAGACCTGAAGTTCCGGAAATCACACCTGAAGTGTAATTGCCCAATCCCTTCATCACAAAAACAGGATAGCTCATCTCCGTATCACTTCTGTTGTTTGTAGACCTCTCAAACAGGTACTCATAGTTCAGGCTCAATCCAAGATTGCTCTTTTCAGAGAGTTCAAACACAAACGATGGGGAAGCTGAAACTGTAAGGTAATAGGCCACAGAACGGGGATCGTTCTGCTTTGCACCTGTCCTGGTGGTATAGCGGAGCTCCCCACCCGGAGTTACAAAATCCCAAAGCTGCGGGAACGCAGCCTTCACACCCAAATCATACTCCTGTTTCTTCCATTTGCTTGGAGTTACATCAGAGATATAATAAGGCATATCCCTGAAAGGATCATAAATGTTGGTTACAAAAGAACTGTTCTTGGTTGTAATGTTCCTGTAGTTGAAAGTACCCCACAAATAGGTATCCCCTACCCTTGTGGTACCCTCAGTACCAAAATCAATCACACTCTCCTTCCTGCCCTGCTGGGACATCTTGAAGTCACCGTCCTGAAGTTCATATCCAAGACCTACAATACTGTAGTTTTCAAGCGGTGTAACGGCAATGCCGGCACTGTTGGAAGAGTTGTACCAAAGGGCCTTTGACTGTGTAATCTCTATCAGGTCCTGGCGCACGGCCTCATTCTGGGCAAACATGGCAGATGAGGCAAAAAGGGCAACTGATGCAAGAATTGAATATTTCATTTTCATCTCAAAATCCTCCATAATTTAATTTGCCCAAGTGTTCCAGGCAGGTATTCCTGCTCCATCCCTTCTGGCCTGAGCCTTGTCGTTCACCTGGAAATCCTCTGAACTGTTGTTTGTATCCATATAAATTATTCTGCCGTCGGGAAGCACAGACTTCACTTTCCTGCTCACACTCTTGCCTGAATAAGTGTCACCCACAAAAGTTGCTCCGGCATCCAAAGTTGCAGAAACCCTCTTGAGGTTCATCTTGTCTGCACCATTCACCAGCTCCACCGCATCTATAATCCAGGACATAGGGATATCCTTGGCCTTGGTGGTCTGCCCTACAGGGGTAACATAAGTGTTGGGATCAATCTCCCCCTCAGGGAAGAACATTGCGTATGCTCCGCCGAACACAGTCACAAGCCACTGCTGCAGGGAAGCGGACTTGCTTGGATAAGCTGCAAGTGTCATATTGATTGCAGGATTGTCCTTGATGATTGAGGTGGTCTTCAGGTAGGTCTCAAATTCTGCTCCCGACAAATCCACAGGAGAGGTAGGGTTCAAGGCCGCCCTCTGATGATTGTCCGCCATCTGGGCAATAATGATTGACTCGCCCGGCTGGAGAGGATAATCAGTACCGCTTCCCGGAACCTGCCAGATAGCCTGGAAATAGACATAATCCTCCTGGTTCTCCCTGTCCCATGTAGGGATATTGGCGGTAGCTGTAAGAGGATACATGTTACCCATACAGAGCCCGTCCAGATAAACCACATTGTTTGAGTTGTTGTAAATCTCATAGAACTGGTCCCTGAAATAAGTGGCATTCTTTGGGGTACGGCTTCCGCAATAGAAGATCTCCTTGAATGCAAGCGGGCCTGTCTTGCCTGGTGTCATGCTCAGCGTATGGGTTGCATTCCCCTCATACATGTTCACATTCACAAGATTACCATTGAACAGATAAGTATATGTCTCATCTGTTGACTCGCCTGAAACAGTTACAGTATAAACTCCAGGTATAATGCCGTCAACATTCAATGTACCTCCTGCAGCAACCTCCTTCACAAATTCAATGTTTTCTGCATAATTGTTGAACTTTACAGTATAGCTGCCGGGAGCAGGAACATTCTCCCCCATGTTAAGATCAATGTTAATCCCGACAGTAATTGGCTTTATAGCCTCCACATCAGCCACATCCCTGAACTGCTCGCAGGAGATGACCCCGAAGGCAACAGCCACCAATAAAAATATCTTTTTCATATATGCTCCTCCTGTTATCTGATGTTGATTTTCAAGTCAAATCCGAAGAATGTAGGCATTCCAAGCTCAGTGAATGAGCCAGGGTACATCTTGCTCTCATACAAAGGCCTGCTGTTGAACACATTGTTTGCAAAGAACGAAGCTGTAAGGAAATCGCCCAACTCCTTGGATACGTTGATATTGAAGATTACATACGGGTTGTATGTCTCAGCCATGAACCTCCTGTCATTAGGGACATCAAACAGATATGCAAACTCAGGGTCATCCTTCTTTGAAGGGTCAAACTCATGTACAAGGCCATCTACATATGAGATGTATTTCTCAAACATGGTATCGTTGCCGTACTCTGTCCACCTCTTTGTCTTCCAGTTGGCCTGTGCTGTAAGTGTAATTACAAAACCTACCTGAGGGATATTATGGGTAAGGCGGAAAGTGGTGTTGAACACCTCATGGAACGAGCGCTCCACCCCTTTCTCGTACACACCAATATGTCTCTCCAGCTTGTTTCCGTTGGAATTTGTACTGTATGAGTAATTGTTGTTCACCTTCTTGTCCTGCATCCACGCACCGTTGATGTTTATCTGGGTACGGATAGCCTCAATCCTGCCAAGGTTCAGTTCATACTCCAAGCCCTTGCTTGTAGTCTGGAGGGTATTGAGCGGTTTTGAATAACTTGCCCATACATTATACTCCTCTGCAAGCTCCAGAAGCGGAATTTGTCCGTCCCTCTTCTCATAAATCTTATACACCTTGTAAGGTACCAGATTGAAACAGCTCAAATCCTTGCCCATTGTATAACCGTTCCTGAGCCTCTCGTGGTATGCTGTAACTGAAGCATTCATCTTGCCCTCATTGAACTTGAAGTCAAAACCTATCTCGCTCTTTGTGTTCTTGGCAATCTTAAGGTCCGGGTTCTTGGTCTTGAAAACCCTTGTAGTACCTACAAATAGCTGCTCATTCTCCGGAGTTTTCTCATCTCCGAGGTTATTGAAGTTCACATACTCAAAATATGCCTCCTGAGGATAGAGGTACAATGATGTAGGTGCCTTTGCCAGGATACCCCAACCTCCCCTGAGGAAGAAGCGGCCCGGTACAATCTCAAATGAGCCGTTGAAACGTGGAGTGAGGGCACTCTTGCCGTTGATGTTATCATAGCGGAGACCGCCGGTAAGCTTAAGCTCATGCTCTCCGAAATTCTTTGAGAACACATCCTCCACATAAAAGCTCAGCTGGTTGATGAACGGAATGTCCTTGAAGGCTCTCGGACGCCAGCCCGCATCTCCTGACGAACTCATTGGAGGGAAAGCCATATCATAAACTGTTCCCTTACCCACGTTGCCGTCTGTCTTGAAATCTACACCAACAAGGATATTGTTGTAGCACTCCTCCCATCTCTTGCTGAAGTTTGCCTTCAGGGAAGCTTGGAAGTTGATTTCATCTCCGTAGATGTCATACCTTGAGAAGTAGCTGTAAGGAAGGTAGGTTCCATAATAGCCCTTCTCTGCTGCTGATACATTGGTTATCTCATTGCCGTCCTTGTCAAACACCTGCTGTCCAGGCCTGTTTGAAATCACAGTACCGTCTATTGTAGACATCAGGTATGGTGCAAAGGCATTGGAGAGCTGGCTCTGGCGGTATGAATGCTTGTCATCATACGAGAATGAGACTGTATAGTTCAATCTCTTGAGCCAACCTGCATCAGGGGTCATGATGGTTCCGTTGCTGTTGAACCTCAGCCCCACCTCCTTTGCCCCAAGGGCAAGCTGGGTACGCTCATCGTCGGGATTCTTCTCACGGGTATCCTTACGGTACTTGAGGTCCAGGGAGGTGTTGGTGGTGATGTTGTCACCGAAGGTCTTTGTCCAGAGCCCCCTGAGGGTAAACCTCTGGTAATACTGGTGTGCCATCTCCTGCTGGCGGGCATCATATGCATAATCACCGCTGAGGGAAAGGGCTCCCCCCTTCTCTCCAAGCTGCAAACCGCGGGAAACTGCCGCAGAATAGGTATAAGGGTTGATATGCATCTTAACCCTCAGAGGCTCACGTCCGGCCTTGGTCTTGATGATAACCGCACCGGAAGTCATGTCACCGTACTGTGCAGAAGGGATACCGCGGATAACCTCAACAGACTCAATATTGTCTGTAGATACGCTCCTCAGGTCATAACCGCCTGCAGGGCTTGAACCCACACCCACATTGTCATTTGCACCTGAAACAGTAGCTGACAAGAGCTGCATGTTGGCATTGTTGGAAAGGGCCGCACCATCCATAATGATTGCAGTACCCAAGCTGTTCATGTTGGCATGGGCGTCAGTAGTGGCAGTATTGCTGCTCCTGGAGCTGCTCACAGGGGCAATGGTCCTGATATAGATATTGTTTGATACCGCCATGTTGGAGTTCTGGATGCTGGCTCCAGGGAGGAGCTGCATCACATCCTTCACGGTATTGGCCTGAAGGTGGTCCATAGCCTGCCTGGAAATGTTTGATGCAGTTGCATCACCGGCCTTGCTCTGCTCGGCCAGCACTGTAACCTCATCCAGACGGAAGTTGGTCTCCTTCATTATGAAACTGAAAACATACTCCTTGCCTGCTGCCAGGTTTACAAGGGTATCAATTGTCTCCATACCCACAAACTGTATGGAAATGTTGGTCTTACCCGGCTCAACATTCCTCAACTGGAATGAGCCGTCCAGCTCTGTGGTGGAATATACATTCTGGGGGAGCAGATGTACGGTTGCAAACCCAACAGGTTCGGCAGCCTCGCCCTCCATCACCACAGTTCCTTTAATCTGTGCATACCTGCCGGCATCCTTGCCCTGCTGGGCAAAGAGGCCTGAAGGGAGCAAAATCAAAAGAGCTGCAAAAATTACAATTATTCTACGCATCCTTTAAATTTTATAGCAGGTTAATCTATTTCAATCTGTTGATGGTCTTCAGGAGCTCTGCCTTAGCGGCCTCATCCTTCTCAACCTTGTAAAGCTCCTCACACTGGGAGATCACATCATTCTTCACACTTGAGAACTCATACCAGCCAAGGGCCTCAATTGCAATGAGCCTGAGCTCCTGGTTATCAGAACTCTTTATCATGTGTACAATAGGGGCTACAGCAGCCGGCTCACACTTGTTTCTCCTTACACGTGCAAAGCTCCTCTGCTCCTTGAGTGACATTGTACCGTCCATAATTGAGGCAATCTCCTTCTGGAAAGAGTCATTTGACCTGTTCATGTAATACAGATTCTTCTCAAATGCCTCCTTACCTTCCCAGTAAGGCCTTGCAGCCCCCTGTTTCTTGAACTCTGCCATCAGCTGGGCATTGTCATAGCCGCCGAGGTTCCCCCTCACCTGGAAAAGCACCCTTGCAGAGGTCATAGGATCCATATAGGCAGCAACCACAGCAGGAACAAGCTCCGCAGAGAAGTTCTTCCCTGCATACATTGCAGCAAGACGCTGGATAAGCTCATAATCATCTCCAAGGCCAAGTATGATTGCCTGAGGGAAATTTGAATCCGCAATCTTCCTGTTTGTATTGAAAGCCTCAAGCCTGAGCACCTTGCTGTTGCTGCTCTTCTGGATATCCACAAGCTCTGCAGAGGTAATGGCATTGTTGTTATGGAGCATCTTTATTGCCAGAGCCTTGTAGTCACATGCAAGCTCATCCTCCACAGGAGAATAGAGCACCTCCCTCCAGAACTTCACATCATTCTTCTTGGAAGCAATCACCTCATTTATGTTGAATCCTTTCTTCCCGACAAATTCATCAGGAATGTTCTGCCCCACAAACTCAAAAGTAGGGTCTCCGAAGAGGTGCGACTCCAGGGTCATCTGCCCCTTTGCCCAGTTGCCGGCACAGATGCCCCAGTTGAAGAGGCCTATAAGCTCTGTTGTCCAGGTATCCTGGAGGGTATTTACAGTATTTCCCTTTACAACTATTGTGTTGCCGGGATTGAATATATAATGTGCGGCAATGTAATCATCATTATTGAATGCACCGTTGTAGCATGCATCCAGGATAACAACCTTTGCACCTGACTCATAACCGGCAAGGTCCGGGATGACAATATCCATTGAAGCTGCATGGAGGCTGTCCTCATAAACCCTCTTTGGATCATTATAGTCCTCCAGCCATGAAGCAGGAACATCATAATTCTTCATGAAGCGCTCCTTGGCGGCCTCCTTGTCCTTTGCAGAATCCATCTTTGAGCGGAAATAGTTCCTTGCAAGGTCTATCCAGCTCTTAGGGTCTGAAACTATAGGGGCACCGTTCAGGTACTGTGTATCCTCAGCTCCGTGGTGGTGGAGCATTGCAAGATCCAGCTCCTTGTCTGCCACAGCAGCCATGAGGCGGGTCTTCACATACTTGTCAAAAGTAAAATCAATATACTCCAGGTGGGCGTCATTGCCGTTGAGGAACTGGAAATGCTCTGCAAATGCAACCGCCTCATCCACGCGGGCATTCATGCTCTCAGAGTTATATCCGTGCCCTGCAAAATGAAGCATCTTCTTCATTGCAGACTTCTGCTGCTTTGCAGCAACCGCCTTCTTCAGGAAATCTGCCACAAGCTGGTACTTGTTCTCCCCCTCAGGAGCCTTTATCCTTGAAGAGTAGATGTCACAGCCTATCTCCTGTGCGCTGTCGGGAAGAAGGGAGTAATAAAAATAGAGATTCCTCTCATCATCCTGTTTGATAAAACGGAACTTGAGGTCAAAATCATCATAAAAACGGTCTGAGGGTACTGAAGAATCCTTCATATCCTGCTTCTGGTTCATCTTGAATGCAGTTGTAAAATGTTGTGCATCCCTTACCATAGGTACCGGAATGTCACCCACAAATACGGCACCCTCAAGGTTCTGCCCTGTGTACATGTTATGGAGGCAGGCCCTGATTGAATCCGGATTTGCCCACTTGTCAACCACAAGCACACCTTTCCTGTAACTGTTTGCAAGAGACTCCACATAGGCATCCACCTCCTGCGGAATCTTGTCATAAGTTACGGCATCCACAACCACTGCCACGGTTGTAGCGCCCGCTTTTGCCGCTTTAGCCCTGGCCTGGACCTGGGATGATCCTGAAACAACTCCCAGGAATGCAAGGACAGCCACAGCCAATTTCATCTGTCTTCTCATATAAACTATACTTATAAATTATAATGTCATTATAAAACGGCGGCAAAACTACCCAAACTTTCACACCTCCGCAAACAGATACGGTAACTAATTTTAGTGAAAATCCTCCTCAACGCCTAAATAGCCATGGATTACAGAATTAGAAATTGCAGAAACAGCAACGTTTTTTTGCAGGATGAAAGTTTTTCTTTTTCAGCAATTTTTTACGCTAAGTTTTTACGAATCTGTTGCGGAGTCTCATTTTACTTCAATAGGTTTGCTCCCGTTAACTTTAAAAACTAAGTGTAATGGAGAACATGTGTAGAAGCTGCAATTTTAGCAGCGGGCAAGACCGTTATGACGGTACAGTTATGAGTCCATTTACGGACTGGAGTTTCAAATACATTTTCGGCAGGGAGGAAAACAAGCCCAATCTCATTGGGTTCCTGAATCTGATGCTTATGCCGGAATCCCCCATTGTAGATGTACAATACATCAGCAATGAATCAATTCCTGTATCACGTAAGCAGAAAGGGTGTGTATTTGATATCCTCTGCCAAGATGTAACGGGGGATAAATATCTCATTGAGATGCAGAACTCCCGGGCAGATAATATGTTGGAAAGGATCATTTTTTACACCTGCCGCCTGATAGACCGTATGGGCGAGAGGGGTGATGACTGGGATTATGCAGGCATTAAAAAAGTGTATTCAATCTGTCTGATGAACTACATCTACGAGCTTGAACCCCGGCTGAGACGGGATATCCAACTGTGTGATGTAAACGAGAAGAAGCCCTTCTCCGATAAACTGAATATTATAATGGTGCAGATGCCTTGTGCAAACGGCCTTGATTTCAGCAAGTGTAGCGCATACTATGAATATTTGTTATCTTTGTTGCAACAAATGCATAACGGTATGAAGACAATAGATAAACTGAAACAGGAAGTGGCCCAGACCCAGTTGCCAGAGGCTACCAAAGAGTTGTTTTATCAGGTATTGGAGACATCCAGAGTAGGATCATTATCCGAGGAGGACAGGCTCAGTTATGAGTCTGACCTGAAGAATTACCGTGATACCATGAGTTGTATAAGGTTTGCGAGGAAGGAGGGGATTAGTGAAGGGTATGCCGAAGGACTCATACAAGGCAAAGTTGTAACTGCAAAAGCCATGAAAGCAAAAGGACTGGAAGCATCATTTATTGCTGAATGTACTGGCTTGACAGTAGCGGAAATTGAGAAAATCCAAGACTAATAGAACAAGCCCCATAACTGCCAGAAAAAGTTATGGGGCTTGTCATTAGTTTGGAACAGAATCTGTTATTTCTTCACACAACGGACAGAGAAAGCATAATTAAATCCGAAAGTAGATCTGTTAACATATAAAGTTGCACCTGAATTTCGCCATTGCACTTCTGGATCATCATCATCCTCTGTTGTACCAGGCCTGGGATAACTTCCTACTGATCTTCCCAAATAAATATAACCTCCATTTTGAGAGGTACCAGAAGTAAATACATCACTTGCCCAAACATCACCAACTCCTCCCATATCTTTCCTACCCGCAGAGGTTACAAAACCACTTGGAGGAAAGAATGTAGAAGCAACTGGAGCGTTGTCCGCTGCAGTTTGTCTGAACATCTCTTCATTCCATCCGTAAATTTGATAAGTTGGAGCTCTCTCTGCAAGTGTGAGGGTTCCGTCAACTACTATTTCCCATGCACCATTGTTAATATGAGCCTGTCTGTTATCAATTCCATATGCAATCATTCCTTGAACATCGGCATCATGGAACACTTTTGCATAACCTTTTGCCAAATAGTGGCCACCAGTAAACCTACCTTCATCATAACCTCCATATATCCCACTATATGCATCTGAGCCAGGAACTTCCCAACCTGCAGGACATGGGTCAAACAATGATTTGGTTCCTTGTTTTGCTGCATAAGTGCCAACAATGTCTGTATCTGGGGTTACATCTGGCCATCCTTTTGTAGCGGGATGCCCCCAAGGGGATCCAACACTTCCTGATGCATACGCACCTGCTCCAATTGTAGTAGGAATCCCAACCGTATTCCATATGGATGAAAAAGTTGCATCTTGCTTTAAAATAGAATTAGTTCCATTTGTAGAAAGCATATTATCCCCTGATATATCCCATAAATCCTGAACATACCCACCAAGCATGGATACAAACTCTGCCCTATCAGTTTCAGCACTATAATACTTGTTTATATAAGTAGCCATACCTTCGTTAGTATTATTCAGATATTCAGTATTATACATAAGATCATTAGCCGGAAAAGGATCCTTGCGCCCCCATTGGTAATACATACCGAAAGATTCTGGGGCAACAATAACAGATACACCATTATGAACCTTTCTCTCAACTATTGGATCAGGTTCAGGGACTGCATCATTATGATTGAGCGCATTGAACAATCCTGACGGCCTCCACCCCATTGCACCTAAATGCCTATCCATCATCCACTTGTATTTTGTTCCAAAATACTTATAATGAAAGACTTTTGCATCCCTGATTCCGGAATTGTCAGTATCACCAGGTACCTCTCTGTAATACTCATTAGAACCTGACATTGCATCCGGATTGTAATCTGTCACCCATAAATGCCATGACCAGATTATTTCTCCATAAATATTTTCTCCACTTTCAGAATCAACTCCTGTCTTCTTCCTTAGCGCTATAAGGACATTACCTCTTGTCCTTACAGCCTGTGATTCCTTCTTTACAAAAATATTTACAAAACCATTCTCTCCATTTCCTCTACCATAATACTCTTTAGCATAAGAAGAGTTATTTAAGATATCTGTACCCTTATTTTCAATAAAACCATATTCATTCTTCCAGCCTTTTAAACCCGATGACTCTGAGAAGAAAACCTGCCTTCCAGGAACATCCTGCCAAACGACTTCAACTTTCCACTCATCATCAGCATCAATTAATTTATTGGCATCAATTCCATACCATGCCTCATTGGATCTGGCAATAATTGGAAGTGAATAATACTCCACCCTATTTGCCGAATAATTGAAACCATCTGCACTGACACTTGTAAGCGGATTCAGGATATAGCAGTTTGACGTGATTTTCTGCTGCAGTTTCTCAATAATCCTGCCATCATTTTTACGGTCACCCAGATATGAGGTTATAGTACCTTTATTGATGGTGACTTTCTCAATATATAAGGCATTTGCCCTGATCTCATAATTATCATATGAATCAGCTTCACCGTCAGTATTTCCGCCGGGAAATACATTTACATTTACCTTGTCAACTCCACTTGCCAGCTCAAAAGAAATATAACTTGCTTTTGCCGGTGCATTGATGGTTTTGGTTGCAGCTGTCCATTCTCTTCCAAAAACAGGTTTGGGTTGGATATTCTGAGGAACATACATAGTCATGTCTCCATCGTATGCACTATCAGGCAATTCAAACTCATAAGACAACAGCTTATACTTGGTGGTTGATATACTTTCAGGAGAAAAACTTACTCTGTCCGGAACTCTGTAGAATCTTATGGAAACTATATCATCTTTTGCAAAATCATTTAAGGTATATTGTATATTCAGCTTAGCCACCATTGGAGACAGAGTAACCTCAAGAGCCTTCTTTGCCTGCTCATAATTAGGAGTGCCGCCGGGATAAGGATCATACATGTCAGTTGCAGAAAAACTGCATTTTCCCGACATAAGAATTCCTCCTGAAGATGCTCTGTTAAGAGGCATCAGATCAGACTCAGCATCTGTAGTGAACTTATATCCATCCTGCTCAAACACTTCAAGGTCGGATTTGTCATTCATACCAAAAGTAACTCTGGAGACACCTAATTGGGCATTTAATTTTTCATACGAAAGCCCCTCTGAATCACCGGTATTGGCAATTATCCACACCACAGCCGTTTCGTTGATGTTATACTTGCCATCATTCTCATCATTATTCATGCTTACATATTTTCCAATAAGATCTGAAGCATGGTAAGTAGATGCCAACAACTTTCCCTCACCACTGAATTGTATAAGCCAAAAATCCTTTATCTGCTTTTCAGGATCAGTATAATCTGTCCCCTTAACCTGTTCAAGGGCACAGGTATCAGACCCAAAAGATACAACTTTCAAGTTACATGGTACAGACACCAATGAAGCCGGATCATTTTGTGAACTGCCGCCGTTCTGGGGATCCATCTCTTCCCTTTCGCAACCACATAAAACAAGCATCAACACAATGCCCAAACTATATAGTATTCTCCTTGTCTCCATCAGATATTGTTATTATTTGTTATTGTAATCCACTGGTTGGTATGTTGTTGCCCGTCTGCACCCGTAATTTGGGATTCTACCCTGATTACATGATCCTTCTGAATATTTAAAGTAAATACGTAAGAGAAACCTGCCTGTAAATTGAAATCCCCGATCACTACTGTCCACTAAAAATTGTGGACTATTAAAAATTAAATAAACTTGGTT
>CAYYVA010000043.1:0-18420 GCA_964475015.1 uncultured Muribaculaceae bacterium | reverse complement strand
ATTATTCAAAGTGAAAATATTAATATTAGGAGCAGGCAAGATGGGATCATTCTTCCCGACATGTGGTTCATAAAGAAGAGATATCAATAATATAATAAATATAACTAAACAATAATTTCATGAAAAAATTGCACGTTTATTTAACTTTGGCCGTTGCCCTGTTCCTTGCGGGTTCCGTTTCTGCAAATGCTCAGGGAAAATACGGTAAGGACAGCGCCCAGTGCGTAAGTTACCTTAACTTCTACAAGGATTTCCTCAAACAGTTCAGGGCTACAAAGTCTGCAGGTAACCTTAACGAGGCTGCAAACCAGTGGAGGGGTGCCTTCAAGCTTTGTCCTCCTAAGGCAAGCCATAACATGTTCATTGACGGTAGGACAATCTACCAGAACCTTATCAGGGCAAATGCAAACAATGCACAGGTAAGGCAGGGTTTGGTTGATACCCTCATGCTTATCCACCAGGTAAGAAGGGACAACTTCCCTAAATACAAGAATGCAGTTGCTGAGAACATAGCCTTTGATATGCTTTCATACTATGGTTCAACCCATCCTGAGAAAGCTCTTGCAGCAATCAAGGATGTAGTTGCACTTACAGGTGAGAAGACAAAACCAGCTTTGCTTGTAGCTTATATGGAGAAGGCTTCTGAGCTGTATCAGGCACAGAAGATGAGCAGCGAGGAGGTATTGCAGTCATATACTGAGCTTTCTCCGCTTATGGATGCACAGGTTGCTGCAAACCCTTCAGAGGACAACAAGACTGCACGCGCAGCTTTTGAGAACGCTTTTGTAACCAGCGGTGTTGCAACTTGCGACAACCTTGTTATGGTGTTCACTCCAAGATATGAGGCAGAGCCTACAAATGTTGATGTTGTGAAACCTATCGTAAGCCTTTTGGGTGCTGATTCAGTTTGTGTAAAATCTGATTTGTTCCTCAAGGCTGTTACTTCACTCCACCAGATTGAGCCATCTTACACCTCTTCATACTTCCTCTACAAATTGCACGCAAGCAGGGACAACTCAGCTGAGGCTGTGAAATTCCTTGAGGAGGCAATTGCAAGCGAGGAGTCAGATGCAGTTAAGGATGGTGAGCTTACAATGGAGCTTGCTGTGTATAACTTCAAGGTTGGCAACAATGCAAAGGCTGTAGCTGCTGCAAAGGATGCAATTGAGAAGGATCCTGCAAATGCCGGTAAGGCAAATTTGCTGATGGCAAATATCTGGGCTGGCCAGAGATGTACTGCAAATGATATGGACAACAGGGCAAAATATTGGGTTGCTGTTGACTATCTGAACAAGGCTAAGGCTGCTGACGAGACTTTGGCTGAGGAGGCTAACAAGCTTGCTGCAACTTACCGCCAGTATTTCCCTAAGACTGAGGATGCTTTCATGTATGACCTTACTGATGGCAAAGCATACTCAATTTCTTGTGGCGGAATGCACGCAACTACAACTGTAAGGACAAACAAATAGTTGTACGCAAGAATGTACAGGGGGTTACCCGATATGAAATTCATACAGATGGTAGCAATGGTTTTTGCCGTTGCTACCATTGTTGTATCTTGTAAGGATGAGATTCAGGAGGAACCGCTGGACCTCACCAAAATTCCTGTGCAGACCATAGAGAACATGAATGCTGTACAGACAAGCAACGGCATGCTCCAGATGAGGATGGAGTCGCCGCTGATGCAGAGGTTCCAGAATGACGTGGAGTCATACGAACTTTTCCCCAACGGCTTTGATGTGTATGCCTATAACAAGGAGGGGCTTCTGGAGACACAGATAAGGTCTGACATTGCAAAGCATACCACTGCATCCAAGGGAAAGGAGGAGAAATGGGAGGCATTCGGCAATGTGGTGATCACCAATTTCATTAAGGGGGAGAGGATGGAGACGGATACCCTTTATTGGGACCGTGAAAAGGGGAGGATACATACCCATGTACTTGTAAGGATGTATTCCCCGAGCGGCTATATGCAGGGTTACGGGATGGAGAGCGATGAGATGGCAAGGAATGCCCAAATCCTGAAGCCTTTTGACAGTTATGGAATCATAAGCAGGGATTCCGCCAATGTGTATGTTGATACGGTCAATTTTGTAGGGCCTGTAATCAAGTAAATTTTGTGGGGATGAGCGGCAATATTATCATTACGGTGCTGGCCCTGGTCTTTTCAGCCTTTTTCTCGGGGTATGAAATTGCGTTCCTGTCGGGAAACAAATTGAGGATTGAGCTGGACCGCAAGCAGGGCAAAAGGTATGCCCGGGTTATGGAGAGGTTCCTGAAAGCGCCGGAGAAGGTGATTTCATGCCTTCTTGTGGGCAATAATGTGGCTATTGTAATATATGGTATAGCCATTGCCAAGATACTTGATCCCCTCATTGAGAGATATATCACTGCATCTGTGGGGGCCATTCTGGCAATAGATACTGTGGTTGCCACCCTTATAGTGCTTGTTACGGCTGAGTTCCTCCCAAAGGCCGTGAGCAGGCTGAATCCTAACGGAGTGTTCTCTTCTCTCTATTGGCTGTTCATATTCTTCTATTATCTTTTCTATCCCATCACATTCATAACCACCAGGATATCGGAGCAGGTGATGAAGCTTTTCGGAGTGAGGACAGATTCCGCAAGGGAGCAGCTCCTCTTTGACAAGAGCGACCTCATGCACCTCTCAACTGAGGTTTCCTCTGATGATGAACAGGAGAATGAGCATTCAAATGATATGGTGATATTCCAGAATGCACTTAATTTTTCTTCGGTGAAGGTGAGGGAGTGCATGATTCCCCGTACGGAGATAGCTGCCCTTGATGTGCAGGACAGCATGGAGGAGCTGGCCCAGCTCTTTCTGGAACAAGGATATTCCAGGATACTGGTGTACAGGGAGAATGTGGATGACATTATAGGTTATGTGCATTCAAAGGACCTCTTCAGGGAGGAGATGCCCGGCAGCATTCCTGAGCTGTTGCGTACGGTAACCTATGTTTCAGAGGAGATGAGCGCGCAGACCCTGATGGCATATTTTACAAAGAACAGGAGTTCGCTTGCAGTGGTGAGGGATGAATATGGCGGCACAAGCGGCATTGTTACCCTTGAGGACCTGATGGAGGAGATTTTCGGCAACATAGATGATGAACTGGACAAGGAGGAGTTCATTGAAAAGAAGATTTCAGATGATGAGTACATATTTTCGGCAAGGCTTGAGGTGGAGGAGATAAACAGGAAGTTCGGGCTTGGTCTTCCGGAGTCTGATGCGTACGGGACATTGGCCGGGCTCGTCATGCATTACAATGAGAATATACCCAAGGAGAAGGAGATATTGCAGTTTGGAACTTTCTCCTACACGATACTGAAAACTACCCGCAAAAGGATAGAGACCGTAGGCGTGAGAGTGTTACAAAAGTAGTTTTTTTGTTGTATTCGGCAGAAAATTACTATCTTCGCGCTTTACAAGAAAAAAATCTTAAAAATTATAATATAAAATGGCAGTACTAGAAAAAATACGCGTAAAGATGGGGGCCTTCATCACTGTCCTCATCGCAATTGCGTTGCTATCGTTCGTTGTAGATCCATCCACTCTCCAGAGTGCGATGTCCATGTTCTCTTCAAAATATGATGTAGGAGAGATTAACGGTGAGGGTATTCCTTATCAGGAGTATCAGCAGAAAGTGGATTATTTCACACAGATTTATCAGATGACCTCAGGTACAACATCTTCAGATGAGCAGACCCAGGATGCAATCAACAATTCTGCATGGCAGAATGAGATTACAGACAGAGTGCTTGTTCCTGCAATCAAGAGTGCCGGCATCACTTTGGGCGAGGAGGAGCTTTATGACCTTACCCAGGGAGCAAACATTTCACCTATCCTCATGTCTGAGGCCTCTTTCGTTGGAGAGGACGGCCAGTTCAGCAAGCAGAAGGTTGCGGAGTTTGTGCAGGCAATCGGACAGGATGCAAGCGGCCAGCTTTCAATGTACTGGAATTTCCTTGAGGACAACATTGTAAAGGACCAGCTTTTCACCAAATACATCTCTTTGCTTGAGCAGAGCAGCTATATGAGCCCGGCAGAGCTCAACAGGGCAATTGCAGACAACAACACAACATATAATGTTGATTTTGTAGTGAAGCCTTTCGGTTTCTCAATTGATTCTACCCTTGCTGTAAGCAACCAGGAGGTTAAGGATTACTACGAGAAGCACAAGGAGATGTTCAAGCAGGATGAGAGCAGGGACCTTGAGTATGTAGTGTTTGAGGTTGTACCTTCAGCAAAGGATCTTGAGGCTACCGAGGCTGAGTTCGCAGGCATCTATGATGAGTTTGTGGCAGCTGACAACATGAAGAACTTCCTTGCAAGGAATTCAGATGCACAGTTCAACCCTTACTATTATAAAGAGGGCGAGCTCAAGACAATTGCAGCAGAGCTTGAGGATTTTGCAGCAAAGGCAAAGGTTGGCGAGACATTGGCTCCGTTCCAGCAGGAGAACACTTTCATTGCAGCAAAGGTTGTTGACATCAAGCAGATGCCTGATTCAGTATTCGTAAAACATATCCTTCTCCAGGGCGCAGATGAGGCAAAGGCTGACAGCCTTATGGCCGTTGCAAAGAAAGGCAACTTCGCAGAGCTTGCTGCAGAGTGGTCAGCTGACAGGAACCCTAACGTTGCAGAGGCAGGTGACCTTGGCTGGATGACCCAGCAGTATATGATTCCAGGTATGGAGAGCGTGCTTCAGGCTAAGAAAGGTGACTTCCTCAAGCTGAAGACCACTTACGGAACACACATTGTAAAGGTTACTGATGCTACAAAACCTATGAAGAAGATGCAGGTTGCAATTCTTGTGAAGGAGTCAGTTGCAAGCAAGGAGACCTACTCTGATTTCTATGCAAAGGCAAATGATATCGTAACCAAGAGTGAGGGCAGCAGGGATAAGTTCAATGTTGCTGCAAAGGAGCTGAACGTTGCAGTTTATCCTGCAATCAGGGTACTTCCTGGTGCAAGGACCCTTGCAAACTACCAGCATACAAGGGAGATTTCAAGATGGGCAAACGAGAGCAAGGTAGGGGAGGTTTCACCTATCATTACAGTTGACAACAAATATTTCTTTGTTGTTGCCCTTACAGCAATCCATCCTGAGGGATACGCTTCTTTCAACGAGGTTGCTGAGGATATCAAGAATGTCCTTCTCATTGAGAAGAAAGGCGAGAAGATTGCAGCTGAGACTAAAGAGGCAGTTGCAGGCGCTTCAACAATTGCAGAGGTTGCAGAGAAGCTTAACACTACAGTAAGCAACCAGAGCGGTGTGGCGTTCTCATCACTCACTTCACAGCAGCTCGACCCTAAATTCGTAGGTGCTGTTGCAGGTGCTCCGGAGAATACTGTTGTAGGTCCTGTAATTGGTGAGATCGGCGTTTACTACTTTACCGTAAACGGTAAGGAGACAGGCGCATTCTACACAGAGGATGATGCAAAATCAAGGAATGCACAAATCTTTGCAAGCGTTGCAAGGGTTATCCCTGCAATCATGACAGAGAGTGCTGATGTAAAGGATGAGAGATACAAATTCTATTAACAGATAGAGGTATAAAGCGAAAGAAGGATGTCCCGCGGGGCATCCTTCTTTTTTAGTTTCCTATGCAGGGAAGATGGGATGGATATATATCCCCCTTCCCGACAGGTTATCTACACATTGAACAGGAAGTGCATGATGTCACCATCCTGTACCACATACTCCTTGCCTTCAACTCCAAGTTTTCCTGCTGCGCGGCATGCTGCCTCAGAGCCGTATTTTACATAGTCATCATATTTGATCACCTCTGCACGGATGAAGCCCCTCTCAAAGTCTGAGTGGATTACACCTGCACAGGCAGGGGCCTTGTCACCCTTGTTGTAGGTCCATGCCCTTACTTCAGGAGCTCCTGCTGTAAAGTAGGTCTCAAGGTTGAGCAGTGCGTAAGCGCTTCTGATGAGCCTTACTACACCTGATTTCTCAAGCCCTATCTCTTCAAGGAACATCTGGCGCTCCTCATAGCTCTCCAGCTCTGCAATCTCAGACTCTATCTTTGCAGCAATCACAAGAATCTGTGCATTCTCATCCTTTACGGCCTCCCTTACCTGCTCAACATACTGGTTGCCGTCCTTGGCGCTGTTCTCATCAACATTGCAGACATACATCACAGGCTTGTTTGTAAGGAGGAACAGGTCGTGTGCAAGCTTCTCGTCCTCTGCGTTGTCAAAAGTGACTGTACGGGCAGATTTTCCCTGCTCCAGCACCTCCTTGTACCTTACAAGTATGTCGTAAAGCTTTTTGGCATTCTTGTCTCCTCCGGTCTGTGCCTGTTTCTGCACCTTGCTGATCCTGTTCTCAACAGTCTCAAGGTCTTTCAGCTGGAGCTCGGTATCAATGATCTCCTTGTCCCTTACTGGGTTTACCGAGCCGTCAACATGCACAATGTTGGCATCATCAAAACATCTGAGCACATGCAGTATGGCATCTGTCTCCCTGATGTTTGCAAGGAACTGGTTTCCCAGGCCCTCACCCTTGCTGGCGCCCTTTACAAGGCCGGCAATATCCACAATCTCCACGGTTGCAGGTACAACCCTCTGTGGCTTCACTATCTTTTCAAGGACTTCCAACCTGTCGTCAGGGACAATTGTGGAACCTATGTTGGGCTCAATTGTGCAGAATGGGAAATTTGCAGACTGTGCTTTTCCCGAGCTTATGCAATTAAAAAGTGTTGATTTGCCTACATTCGGCAGGCCTACTATACCGCATCTTAGTGCCATTTTCTTGATATTTGATATTTTAGGCTGCAAAAATAAGGAAATTGTTTAATATTGCATCAAAAGAAATGAATTGGTATGAAAGAGATTCTGCTGCTCCTTGCAATGTTCTGGAATGTTGAGAATTATTTTGACCCTTTTGACAATCCGGGCAAGAATGACGACCAGTTTACCGCAGAAGGGGAATACTTCTGGGGATGGAAGAAGTTTGAGAAGAAGAGGGATGACATTGCCAGGACCATAATCCTTGCAGCAGACACTTACGGGCAGTTCCCGGCCCTTGTGGGGCTCTGTGAGGTGGAAAGCCATTTTGCCCTGAGGCATCTGCTGGAACACACTCCCCTTGCACGGGCAGGCTACAATTTTATCCACAGGGAGTCTCCCGATAGCCGCGGTATAGATGTGGCCCTCCTCTACAGGGAGGAGACCTTCACCCCCCTGGAGGAGAAGTTCTACGGTGTGGATTTCCCCACGAGGGAGGTGCTGCATGTAAAGGGAGTGGTGAACAGCCTGGATACCATACATGTATTTGTAAACCACTGGCCATCCAAGCTGGGAGGGGAGAAGGCTTCGGCCCCCCGCAGGATGGCAGTTTCAGAGAGGGTAAAAAGTGTTGTGGATTCAATTCTGGCAGCAGCTCCCCAGGCTGGCATAATCCTTATGGGTGACCTTAATGACGGGCATGCGTCAGAGGCTGTCGGGAACCTTGCGCCGCTTGTAAACCTTGCCCGCTGGGCGGAAGGGGCGGAGGGGACCCACAAATACCAGGGTGAGTGGAACATCATAGATCATTTCTCAGTATCAGAGGGGCTCCTTGCCTCAGACACGGCCTCCCGGGCAGGGGCATTTTCACCCCAATGGCTCCGCTGCAACAGGCAGATGGAGATATTTGCACCGCAGTGGCTCCTTGTTCCCGACGAGACACATATGGGGGTGAAACCCAACAGGACACTGCAGGGTCCGAGGTATCTTGGAGGGGTAAGTGACCACCTTCCCATAATACTCAAGATATACGGCCCTGAGTATTGATTT
This sequence comes from uncultured Muribaculaceae bacterium, assembly GCA_964475015.1. Taxonomy (GTDB): domain Bacteria; phylum Bacteroidota; class Bacteroidia; order Bacteroidales; family UBA932; genus Egerieousia. The sequence goes on along the minus strand of CAYYVA010000043.1, from coordinate 10,616 downwards.
TGTGTGTTTTTTTTTGAAAATTTGCAGTTTTAAATGATGTGAAATGAAACAATACCTGACACTCCTTAAGAAGATTATGGATGAAGGGGTTGTAAAGGGCGACAGGACCGGCACAGGCACCAAGAGCATATTCGGGTACCAGATGAGGTTCAACCTCAATGAGGGGTTCCCTTTGCTTACCACCAAGAAAGTCCATCTCAAGTCAATCATATATGAACTGCTGTGGTTCATAAACGGTGACACCAACATAAAGTATCTGAATGACCACGGTGTTACAATTTGGGATGAGTGGGCGGATGAGAACGGGGAGCTCGGTCCGGTATATGGAGCCCAGTGGAGGCACTGGAAAACTGCAGAGGGGACAGAGATAGACCAGCTGGCCAACCTCATGAAGCAGCTGAAGGAGAATCCTGATTCACGCAGGCATATCATTTCCGCATGGAATGTGGCCCAGGTAGACAATATGGCCCTTCCTCCATGCCATTCGCTGTTCCAGTTCTATGTGGCTGAAAACAGGCTTTCATGCCAGCTTTACCAGAGGAGTGCGGATGTGTTCCTTGGGGTTCCGTTCAATATTGCTTCGTATGCATTGTTTACAATGATGATAGCAAAGGTGTGCGGATATGAGCTGGGTGAGTTTGTACATACATTGGGTGACACCCATATCTACCTGAACCATTTTGAGCAGGTGCAGACTCAGCTCTCAAGGGAGCCGAGGGCTTTGCCGAGGATGCTGATACACGGTGACCAGAAGGATATCTTCAGTTTCAGGTATGAGGATTTTGAGCTGGTGGATTATGATCCGCATCCGGTGATAAAGGCTCCTATTGCTGTATAAATATTTTACACAGCGGCTGTCAAATAATTTTACATCATCATTTATAATCGGTTAGAATTTAATTCATTATGCTTTCAATAATAGTTGCGGTCGCCCAGAATGGGGCCATAGGGAGGAACAATGAGCTCCTGTGGCATATTTCAGAGGACCTGAAGTATTTCAAGGGGACCACTATGGGCCATCCTGTAATCATGGGGAGGAAGACATACGAATCTGTCGGGAGGCCGCTTCCTGGAAGGAGGAACATTGTACTCACCAGGGGAGAGCTGGAGATTCCGCAGATAAAGAACCCCCAGACAACTTCAATAGAGGTTGTAGATTCACTGGAGAAGGTCCTTCAGATTGCGGAAGGTGACCAGGAGTTCTTCATCATGGGTGGCGGCATGCTCTATAACGCTACCTTCAGGATGGCGGACAAGCTCTATATCACCAGGATATTTGCATCTGCTGAGGAAGCTGATACCTTCTTCCCTGAGATATCCCCTCTGGAGTGGGAGATTGAGAAGGAGCAGGAAGTGATGCATGATGAGGAGAATGACATTGATTTTCAATTTTTAGTTTATAAAAGAATAAAGTAGAGACGTAATGGAAAAGCGGGACAGTTTTGCCAGCAGTTTTGGTATCCTTGTGGCAATGGCAGGGTCTGCTGTGGGTCTGGGAAATTTATGGAGGTTCCCATATCTTGTAGGTACTAACGGAGGCGCAGCCTTCATAATCATTTATCTGGCCATAGTATTCATATTGGCCATCCCAATCATGTATTCTGAGTTTGTACTCGGCCGCAGGGCCCAGGCAAACGTGTATGGCGGTTTCAGGAAGCTGGCTCCAAATTCAAAATGGACAATTGCGGGAATAATTGCAATCATATGCTGTGTCCTCATTGTTTCATTCTACTCGGTTGTGGGAGGATGGACAATAGACTATATGTTCAGGGCCGTTTGCGGGGAGTTCACTTCTGCAGATACGGCTTATAATACCCTGTTTGCAGAGAGCGTGTCACAGAACTTCAGGCCGCTGCTGTTCATGTTCCTGTTTGTGGCAACCTCTTCGGCGGTATTGCTGGCAGGTGTGAAGGACGGTATTGAGAAATACTCAAAGGTGCTCATGCCGCTGCTGTTCCTCATGGTTATAGTAATTGCGGTGCGCTCGGTAACCCTTCCGGGGGCCGGAGCGGGACTTGATTTCCTCTTCAAGCCTGATTTCTCAAAGGTAACTGCAAACACTTTCCTTGATGCTCTGGGGCAGGCATTCTTCTCATTGAGCGTAGGATTTGGAATCATATTCACATACGCATCATATGTAAAGAAGGATGAGAACCTCATCAGCATGTCGGTACAGACAGCCTCTGCAGATACCCTTTTTGCAATAATTGCAGGAATTGCAATCATGCCTGCAGTATTTGCATTCGGCATTGAGCCAGGACAGGGTCCGGGACTTGTGTTTGTTACTCTTCCGTATGTGTTTGCACAGCTGCCGCTCGGCTCCGTGCTTGCCGTCATATTCTTCTTTGTACTCTATGTTGCGGCCCTCACTTCAGCCATTTCATTGCTGGAGGTGGCAGTGGCATACGTTATAGAGGAACTCAAGATCAGCAGGAAGTGGTCGGTGATCATAGTCACTTTAATAGTACTTGTACTGGGAACATTCTGTTCGCTCTCACAGGGAATCCTTGGGGATGTGAAGATTCTTGGAAACAACATCTTTGACCTGTTTGACAAGTCAACAGCCAATTTCCTCATCCCGATAGGTGCTCTCTTTATAGTGCTGTTTGCAGGGTGGAAGATGAAGAGGGAGGATTTCATTGATGAGATAACCAGCAGCGGAAAGCACAGGATCAACCCAACATACCTCAAGGTAATAATATTCTCGGTGAGGTACCTTGCCCCTGTGGTAATTGCACTTATAATGATAAGGACTTTCATTTAGGATAATTATGGAAAAGAGAGAGAGTTTCGGCAGCGGGTTCGGCGTACTTGTAGCCATGGCCGGATCTGCAGTAGGTTTGGGAAACCTTTGGAGATTCCCTTACCTTGTGGGCACCAACGGCGGTGCAGCCTTCATAATAATTTACCTGGCATTTGTATTCCTTCTGGCATTGCCTATCATGTATTCTGAGTTCATTGTGGGGCGCAGGAGCCAGGCCAATGTGTTCGGTGCCTATAAGGTGCTGGCGCCAAAGACAGGATGGTGCAATGTGGGGCTTGTATATGTGATGGCCTCCCTGTTCATCATCTCGTTCTACTGTGTTGTAGGCGGATGGACAATTGACTATTTCTGGAAATCTGTCACATTCCGCTTCACCACTGCGGATACCGCAGTTCTTGGAGACATGTTCAACAATACTGTCACCTCAAACAGCGAACCGCTGATATTCATGCTCATCTTCCTCATTGCCACAGCCCTTATTGTAATGGCAGGAATCAAGGACGGCATTGAGAGATATACAAAGGTGATGATGCCTATCCTGTTTGTGATAGTAGTAGTGGTTGCGGTACGCTCTGTAACACTTCCGGGTTCTGCAGCAGGCCTTGAGTTCCTCTTCAAGCCTGATTTCTCACAGGTAACCGGAAAAACCCTCCTTGATGCGCTTGGGCAGGCATTCTTCTCATTGAGCATAGGTTGCGGTACAATCATGACCTATGGTTCATACGTAAGCAAGAAAGAGAACATTGCGGGACTTTCGGCACAGACAGCAATGACAGACACCCTGTTTGCAATCATTGCAGGCCTTGCTATCATGCCTGCTGTATTTGCATTCGGCATCTCCCCTTCTGAGGGGCCTGGGCTTGTGTTCGTAACTCTGCCTTACATTTTTGCCCAGCTGCCGTTCGGGGCATTCCTGGCAATATTGTTCTTCTTCATGCTTTTCATTGCGGCAATCACCTCTTCAATCTCACAGCTTGAGGTAATTGTTTCATACCTGATAGAGGAGTTCAGGATGAGCAGGAAGCTGGCAATTATCCTGTCATCATCTGTGATAGTTGTATTTGGCGTGCTTTGCTCATTGTCACAGGGAACACTGGCAGACATAAAGATATTCGGATACAACTTCTTTGATTTCTTCGACAAGACATCCTCAAATATCCTTCTCCCTCTGGGCGGCTTCTTTGCTGTGATCTTTGTAGGCTGGAAGATGAAGAGGCCGGATGTGGTGGATGAGTTCACCAGCGGCGGGGAACGCAAGTTCAGCAAATTCTTCCTCAGCTTCTCTTATTACTCAATCAAGTACCTAGCCCCTATTGTGGTGGCGGTAGTGATGATAAGCGGTCTTATCTAAAACTGAAAAACACAAAAAATACCGATATGAAGAAACTGTTTATAATTGCAGCTGCCATGGCAACAATGTTTGCCTGTACATCAAAAGAGCAGCAGTTCAATGAGGAGATTGCGGCCATTATGGAGCGCAACAACAATGTGGGACTTGCACTGGTAGCAGTAAACAACGGTGAGGTTGTCCTCAACGAGAGATACGGCTACAAGGACCTTGAGACCAAGGAGCCCATTGCAAAGGATGACATTTTCCGCATTGCCTCAATTTCAAAATCTTTCACTGCAACTGCAATCATGCAGCTTGTGGAGCAGGGCAAGCTCAACCTGCAGCAGGATGTTTCTGAGCTGGTAGGCTTCCAGGTAAGGAATCCAAAATTTCCTGAGAAAGTGATAACCGTGGAGATGCTCCTTTCACACACTTCAAGCATGAATGATGCCAACGGCTATTTCTCAATCAATGCAATCAACCCTGATTCATCTGCAACATGGCAGACAGCATGGAACGCATACGAGCCGGGTACCGGCTATGAGTACTGCAACCTTGGCTTCAATACCCTTGGAACCATCCTTGAGCGTGTAAGCGGCGAGAGATTTGACAAGTACATTGTAAACCACATCCTGAATCCTGTTGGAGTTTATGGCGGCTATGAGGTATTGAGCCTTGATTCAACCAAATTTGTAAAGATCTACACATGGGACGGTGAGAAACAGGAGTTCATCCACAAGCCTGCAGCTTATGCCACAAGGGAGAAGGATATTGAGAACTATGTATTCGGCCACAGCACTGCAATCTTCTCGCCTACCGGCGGCCTGAAGATTTCTCCGCAGGACCTTGCAAAGGTTATGCAGATGCACATGAACCTGGGTACAACTGCAGAGGGAACCCAGATCATTTCAAAGGAGAGCGCAGAGGCAATGCAGAGCATTGTTGCCCCAAAGACAGACGAGGGTGATGCATACGGCTATGCAATAAGGATTTCAAACCAGCTTCTCAGCGGCCATACAATGATAGGCCACACCGGAAGTGCATACGGAGTATATACTTCAATGTTCTGGGACAAGGACCGCAAGTTCGGCTTTGTGGTGATGACCAACGGCTGCAATGCAAAATATGATGATGAGCACAACTTTATGGCAATCCATACAGAGTGTGTTCCTGCAATGTACAAGTATTTTATTGCAAAATAGGTAATACCCGGAGTTGAAGAGGGCACTTATAATCACATACTATTGGCCGCCGAGCGGAGGCTCGGGTGTGCAGCGCTGGCTGAAGTTTGCCAAGTATCTCCCGCAGTACGGATGGGAGCCGGTAATCTATACCCCGGAGAACCCTGAGGCCAATACAATGGATGATGCCCTCCTTAAGGATATAGCCCCCGGAACGGAGGTTATAAAGAGAAGGATATTGGAACCCTACAGTTTCTATAAGGCCCTGTTTGGGGGGAAGAAGAACACTTCTGACGGGGGAAAGCATATCAAGGCCAATATCATAGGCTCGGAAAACAAGTCCCTTTCACACAGGCTCTCCCTTTTCATAAGGGGAAATTTCTTCATCCCCGATCCCCGTTGCTGGTGGATACGCCCCAGCATCAGATATTTGGTAAAATACCTCAAGGAGCACCCTGTGGATGTGATTGTAAGCACAGGACCTCCACACTCCATGCATCTGATTGCAAAGGGGGTGGCCAAGGCTACAGGAACCAGATGGGTGGCGGACTTCAGGGATCCGTGGACAGAGATATTCTATTTCAAGCACCTTAACCTGAGCAGTTGGGCATACCGCCGCCACCGCGCTCTGGAGCAGGGTGTGCTGGACAGTGCAGATACTGTTGTGGTGGTTTCCCGCAAGATGCAGGAGGATTTCCAGGCGCGTACCGCCACACCTGTGAAGGTGGTTACAAACGGATTTGACCATGAGGATTTCTTGAAGCCGGCCGGAGATGTTGATGGGCAAATCAAACATGGTGCGGCAGAGAACTGTTTCAGTCTTGTACATACGGGCATTTTTGTGGATAACGGAAACCCGGAGCATCTCTGGGAGGTGCTTGGGGAGAAGGCAGCGGCAGAACCCCAATTCAAAAAAGATCTGCAGATAAGGCTTATGGGGCAGGTGGATGACTCTATTTTGCAGGGTATAGGCAAGGCAGGACTGGAGGGCAATCTGCATAATATGGGATACCGTCCGCACAATGAGGTTGTGCAGTGGCAGCAGCAGGCACAGGTGCTGCTTCTTCCGCTGAGGAAAGAGCCGGAGGCTGCAGCAATCCTTACCGGAAAATTCTTTGAGTATCTGGCCAGCGGAAGGAAGATTCTGGCATTCGGCCCTACAGGCGGAGATCTGGCAAAAGCTTTGCAGGAGACAGGCAGCGGTACAATAGTTGAGTTTGGGGATAAGGAGGCTGTCCGCAGGGAAATTGACAGGCTGTACGGCAAATTCAAGGAGGCGGGGGCAAGAAAAAATTGTCGGGAAGAAAATGTACTTTCCCCTGCGGTGATGAAATATTCCCGGATGCATCTTGCCGGGGAAATGGTGAAATTATTTGAGTGACATGAGAAATATTGAGTGGAAAAAGATTCTTAAGTATGCAATTCCGATAATTGCATTCGTGTTTATTGCATACGGCTATGCACCGCAGGTGCTGGAGGGGAAGATTGTGAACCAAAGCGACATCTCCAGCTGGGAGGGTATGGCCAATGAGATTGTTACATACAACAAGGCCAATCCGGGGGAGCGCACCCTCTGGACAAACTCAATGTTCAGCGGCATGCCGGCAACATCCATCTCGGTGATTTATGAAGGAGATTTTACAAAAGGAATCTATGCCCTCCTCTTCACGGGAGCCCGTCCTGCCAGCTATCTTCTGATAAGCCTTGTGGGTGGATTCCTCCTTATGCTGGCATTCGGATGCAATGTATATCTGGCCTTCCTGGGTGCAATAGCAATCTCCTTCTGCTCATATAACATGCAGATCATACAGGTAGGGCACAACTCCAAGATGGTGGCAATAGCATTCATGCCGTGGGTGCTTGCCGCAGTAGTGTATGCCTACCGCAAATGTGCCTTCTGGGGGGCGCTGCTCTTTGCGTTTGCCCTCAGCTTCCAGATAAAGGCCAACCACCCGCAGATAACCTATTACCTGGCAATGATAATTGTGGGCTACGGCATCTGGCAGCTCTGCAAGGCAATAAAGGAGAAGACTTTTCCAAAATTCCTCCGCACATCGGCAATTGTCCTTGTGGCGGGGCTTCTGGGAATAGCAACCAACATAAACCACCTGTGGCCCACATATGAGTATGCACAGCACACAATGAGGGGAGGCACTGAGCTTCTTCCCGACAGTTCTTCAGAAGAGGCACAGCAGCAGGCGGAACCGGGCAGGAAGACACGCAAGGGACTTGACCTTGAATATGCCACCCAGTGGTCATACGGCATTGAGGAGACCCTGAACCTGATGATACCCAACTTCAACGGAGGGGCATCGGCAGGGGAGCTGGACCGCAGTTCAAACACATACAAGGCCCTCAAGCAGGGGGGATACCAGGGGGCTGAGCAGATCATAAGGCAGCTGCCGCTCTACTGGGGGCCGCAGCCGTTCACCGCAGGTCCTATGTATATGGGAGCAATCAGCATCTTCCTCTTTGTGCTCGGCTTCTTTGTGCTGAAAGGGGGAATCAGATGGTGGATAGGGGGAGTTTCCCTCCTTGCCCTGCTTCTGGGGTGGGGATACCACTGCATGCCTGTTTCGGAGTTCTTCTTCAACTGGGCCCCAATGTACAACAAGTTCCGTACAGTTTCAATGATTCTGGTAATCCTCCAGATACTCATACCGGTACTCGGAGTCCTTGCGGCAAATGAGATCCTGTTCGGGGAGGATTACCCCGGCAAGAAACAGAGGGTGCAGAAAGGGATGTACTGGGCACTAGGCCTTACAGCAGGTGTATCAGCACTGTTTGCCCTTGTACCTTCACTCGCAGGAAGCTTCATCTCGGCATCGGACGGGCAGCTTCCGGGTGAGATTGCTGCTGCCCTCTCGGATGACCGTGCGGCAATGCTCAAGGCAGATGCCTGGAGAAGCGTGTTCTTCATAGTTGCGGCATTTGTGGTTATGGCCCTCTCCTGGAGGTTCAACAAGCTCAAGCCTGCCGCGGCGGCAATGATCCTGGCAGCCCTTGTACTTGTGGACTTGTGGAGCGCAGACAAGAGATACCTCAATGATTCCCATTTTGTAACCCGCAGGGAGTTCAGCAACGCCTTTGCAAAACGTCCTGTGGATGAGATCATCCTCCAGGATAAGGACCCTCACTACAGGGTGCTTGACCTGAGCGTGAACACCTTCAATGATGCATACGTAAGCTACCACCACAAGACTATAGGCGGCTACAGCCCTGCCAAGCTGCAGCGCTACCAGGACCTTATAGACTACAACATTGCCCCTGAGATAAGGGACATTGCATCGGAGATGGGGAACATCCAGACAATTGCAGATGCACAGAAGGCACTCGGATACCATCCGGTACTGAGCATGCTCAATACAAAATATATTGTCCTCGGGGCCTCGGTTCCACCGGTTGAGAACATCTACAGGCTGGGCAACGCCTGGTTTGTAAAGGACATCATCCCTGCATCAAATGCAAATGAGGAGATAGCATTCCTCGGGGCCTTGAACCCTGCCATGCAGGCTGTTGTTTCAACAGAGTTCATTGAAGGCAATGAAGCCCTTGCCCGTGAGGTTGCCGCTATGGCAGAAAAGCTGAAGCAGGAGGGTGAGGCAGAAGGGGAGGCTGAAGACATGTCCCTCAACAACTTCATAGAGCTGGAGAGCTATGCCCCTAACAAGCTGGTTTATGAATATTCAAGCGGCAAGCCTCAGATTGTCCTCTTCAGCGAGGTGTATTATAACCCAGGCTGGGAGGCTACAATAACCCCTACAGGAGGCGGGGAGCCGCAGCAGCTTGAACTCTTCAGGGCAAACTGGATACTCAGGGGGGCAGTTGTCCCTGAGGGTGACTACAGGATAGAATTTACATTCAACCCGCCTGCATTTGAAAAGGGTGAGATATACTCAAGGATTTCGTCGGGAATACTCATTGTACTACTGTTGGGAGGCCTGGGAGCAATGTTTTTAAGGAAAAGGAGGTAATATGAACAGAGTCTGTGAACTTTTTGGAATAGAGCACCCCATCATTTCAGGGGGAATGGTTTGGTGCAGCGGATGGAGGCTGGCCAGTGCAGTGAGCCTCAACGGAGGTTTGGGCCTCATTGGGGCGGGAAGCATGCATCCGGATAATCTCCGTCATCATATCAGGTGCTGCAAGGAGGCCCTGAAGGCGGGAGCACCCGGCAATTCATCGGGAAGAGACCTACCTTTTGGTGTGAATGTACCTCTGCTCTATCCGCAGATTGATGACCTTATGGGTATTCTTGTTGAGGAGGGGGTAAAGATTGTCTTCACCTCTGCGGGAAGCCCCAAGAAATGGACCCCGTTCCTCAAGGAGCACGGAATTACCGTAGTGCACGTGGTATCCAGCAGCGTGTTTGCACGCAAATGCGAGGAGGCCTGCGTGGATGCAATAGTTGCGGAAGGGTTTGAGGCAGGCGGCCATAACGGAAGGGAAGAGACCACAACCCTGTGCCTGATTCCTGCGGTGCGCGAGGCTACCTCATTGCCGCTGATTGCTGCCGGCGGAATAGCCCTCAAATGCCAGATAAAGGCGTGTGAGGCCCTTGGTGCGGAGGGAGTGCAGATTGGCACCCGCTTTGCCCTATCAGCGGAGAGCTCAGCACATGAGAACTTCAAGAAACATTGCCTCGGCATGCCTGAAGGCTCTACAAAACTGCTCCTGAAGAAGCTTGCCCCTGCCCGCCTGGCCTTTGGCAGCGCATTTACAGAGAATGCCGCCCGCATGGAAGAGGCTGGTGCATCCAAGGAGGAGATGGCAGCCTATCTTGGCAAAGGGCGTGCCCGCAAGGGAATCTTTGAGGGTGACATTGATGAAGGCGAGATTGAGATAGGCCAGATATGCTCAATGGTAAAGGAAATTGAAACCGTGGAGCAGATAATGAAGAGTCTGGTGTAATTCAAATCACACATTCTAGCACATTTGCCTCTCCAGCACTTTCTGGAGGGGCTTTTTTTCTGAATCCTAAAATTGCTCTTTTTAAGGACGCCATTTTCTTTTTCTACAAACAAATACACAGGGTAAATTTTACCCTAATCCTTGTGGCAAAAACAGATGTGACATAGGTTTGCGGCAAATATCTTTAGGTTATGAAGCAAATACAGGATGATGGATTGCTGCAATCCAAGGTTTATGGTAAGATTGTTTACATAAGAGAGCATAATGTAATATCTGATGCAGATGTGGCTGAGTTATATGGTGTGGAGACCCGCAGGGTAAATGAGTCAGTAAAGAATAATCCCAATAAATTCCCAGAGGATTATATGTTTGTTCTTTACTACTGATGCGATAAATTTTGTTTAAAAATCCAATTTAAGTTCATTGACAT
>CAYYVA010000042.1:0-18674 GCA_964475015.1 uncultured Muribaculaceae bacterium | reverse complement strand
GGGCAAAGTCGCCATCGCGTTTATAACGTTAATTTTTAACTACTGATTCAGATTATTAACAATTCGACATTCTGCATTCTGGAATTGTTCTAGTCTCACAAGTATAACCATCCCAACTAGTGTAACAAGTATAGAAATGCAAGTGTTCAAAGGCTGCACAAGGCTTACCGAATTTAAAGGTAAATTTGCATCTGCTGATGGTCATTGTCTAATAGTCGATGGCATTCTAAAGGCGTTTTCCATTGGCTGTAGAACAGTAGAATATACAATTCCAAATATTGTAACAGTTATTGGAGAGTATGCCTTCGCATGGTGTCATTGCCTTACACGAATAACAATCCCTAGTTGTGTAAAATGTATTGAAAATCGCGCATTCAAAGGTTGCACTAGTCTTAAAAGTATTAGTATTTCAGATAGCGTGACAACTATTGGAGAAAGAGCATTTGCTTTTTGTGATAATCTTACAGAGATATCTTTTTCACAAAGTGTAAAAATAGTTGAAAAAGAAATTTTTATAAAATGTAAAAGTCTCACAAATATTGTTATCCCTAATAGTGTTACTACAATTGAAGATGGCGCATTTAAGGAATGTGCAAGTCTTATTAGTCTAACTATTCCAGATAGAGTAAACTCAATTGGACATTGCACTTTTATGGATTGCAGCAACCTCATTAATATAACCATTCCGTTAAGTGTGACATCAATTAATGCTAATACATTTAGGGGATGCTATAGCCTTGTAAATATAACTATTCCAGATAGTGTAACTGAGATTGGAATGCTGGCTTTCTACAACTGCAAGAGCCTAACAAGTATCAATATCCCTGATAACGTAACGAAGATTGGATATGGCGCATTTCAACAATGTACAAGCCTTACTAATATAACCATTGGCAATAGAGTTGGCGAAATTGGTAAGGATGCATTTGAGGGGTGCAATGTAGATACAATAGTATGTCATCCCAAATTACCTCCCAAAATAAATAACTCTTTTGATAGCTTTGAAAATCTAATTGTTCCAATAGGTTGTGAAGAGGGTTATGCTAATTCAGATTGGGGAAAGTATCTTCAGTAGAGAAAACATAATGGTTAATCTGGCCATACTGCAAGAACATTCCTACATGCGTCATCGAAGGCTTACATTATTACAAACTTTGAAATCAAAACATTTATTACGATATTTGCGTTACAAGATTTACGTAACGAAAATATCGTAATAGAAATGAGGCCTAATAATCCATTTTTAATAGCCGGGTACCATAGCCCCGAGTTCTTTTGTGACAGGGTTAGAGAGACAAAAGAACTGTCTGATGCATTGTTTAATGGCAGGAATGTGACTCTGATTTCTCCTCGCCGAATGGGAAAAACAGGGTTGATTTGTCATACATATCATAATTTGAAGGTACAGCATCCAGATATTGTTACCCTATATATGGATATTTTCTCCACACACTCCTTGAGTGACTTTGTGCGTTTGTTTGCAAGTACGGTATTGGGGAAACTTGATTCTTTGCCGCAAAAGGCCATGAACAGGATAACACAGTTTGTAAGGAGCTGCCGGCCGGTATTTTCGTTTGATGAAATTACGGGTACACCTAAAGTAACTGTGGATATTGCGCCAAATGAAGAAGTGAATACCCTCAAGGAAATTTTTGAATATCTGGCTTCATCTGAAAAGAGGTGTTATATTGCAATAGATGAGTTCCAGCAAATCAGAGAATATCCTGAGAAAGGTGTAGAGGCCTTGCTTCGCTCGCATATACAGTTTCTGCAAAATGTTAACTTTATATTTTCCGGAAGCAAGAAGCATGTTATGCAGGATATATTCACATCCTCTAAAAAGCCGTTTTACCTCAGCACTCAAATGATAAATATCGGTAGTATTGACCCTGTGGAGTATTCAAAATTTGCCTCTCATCATTTTGCTGCAAGTGGCTATAATCTACCGGGGGAGATTTTCAAACACATTTATGATAAGTATGAGGGGCACACATGGTATTTGCAGAATCTGCTCAACAGGTTATACAGCTATAGTCAGGATGTGGATATGGAGCTGGTTGATTATGCTGTTGACCAGATTATTTCTGAGTTCAGCTTTTCCTATGCTGATTTGTTGAACGCCCAGGCTCCTGGCAATATAAGGCTTCTGAAGGCCATTGCACGGGAAGGGTGTGTAAAGGAAATTCTGTCGGGAAGCTTCATTGCAAAACATAAGTTGACAGCAGCAAGCAGTGTAAGCGCTTCAATAAAGAAACTTATTGAAAGGGAGTTGGTTTATGAAACTGCCAATGGATATATTATATACGACCGGTTCATGGGAGAGTGGCTGCGGAGGCATGAGTTTTAGGGATGGCTTATATGGACAATGACCATTAACAAACAAACCCCGCAACCTCATCCCGAGACTGCAGGGTTTGCCCGACTTAACCTAACTTAAAAAACTATTTCATTTGTATAACAAGGAAACTGCAGAAAGGTTCATAGGGAAGACAAAACCTTTAAATAAAAAAGAATACTTTTATTTTCACAATACATGATTTTGTAATCAGAAAAAAAACAGTACTTTTGCAGAGTCTTCATGGAAGATAGTTGGATAAACTATAGTAAGGTATTTCAGCCCCAACTGAAATGCCTTATTTTATTGGGAAAGTGCCAGTTCTTCTTAAAATCAAATCGTATAAACGATTTCGCAATGGGAAGATAGAGAAAGTTTCATCATACTACAGACGTATTGGGTACGTAGGTAATCTTTGAAACATTTTCTTAGATACTCTTTTCGCTTTTGGTTGTGGGGGATGATTGAGGGGGGAACTTCAAGATCATCCCCCTTTACGTTCCGGGATTTGGCCTCCGGCATTCCTCTGATGCGGGATTGTGCTCGCCCTGCGGGCTGTGCATTCCCTTCCTCCTCGCCAGAGGGGCGCTTTCAAAAAAACTGGGTATGCTGACGCATCCCCTTTTTTGTATCCGACCCATCCTTTTGCAAGCAAGCTTGCAACGGCAGGTCCGGATACAAAAAAACGGATGATACAAATCATCCGTTTTTTTGAGCGGAAAACGGGATTCGAACCCGCGGCCCTCAGCTTGGGAAGCTGATGCTCTACCAACTGAGCTATTTCCGCAAAAGCAGTGCAAATGTAAAAAAACTTTTGCCTCTTGCAAAGATTTTCTTTCCGCCATGAGTGATTTTTCCTAATTTTGCATGAAAGGGATTTTATGGATCAGTTTGTAATCAGAAAACTTGGGGTATTCTGCCACCACGCTACGGGTCATAGTACGGCTCACCAAGGGGCGGGGCATCAGGGGGGCGCACCTCTGTATGGTGTTCCTCATGGCGGTGCACCTCACGTTGGTGGTCCTCATGCCGGGGATTCTCCGCACGGGCATCCGGGCGGGAGCACGAAAGGTCATCCTCTCCGTTCCCCCATGCACTGTTTCTTTATCCTGGAGAGCGGCACGGTACTGGTGGAGATTGGGGAGAAGACCTATATGATCAAGGAGAGGGACCTGGTGATTATCCCTTCGGGGCAGCTTTTTTCCATAAGGTTCTTTGAGAATGCCAGGGGCTATATGGGAGGCTTCTCCACACAGTTCATTTCCGGGCAGCATTCTTCTGAGAATGCCATCTCCAGATATGATTTCCTGAGGATATGGGGTTCCCCAAAGATTGAACTTTCTGAGAAGGATTATTCCCGACAGCTTCCGTTGTTTGACCGCATTTATGAGGAATCAGCATCAGAAGTGCCTGATATGGAGATCATCAAGACATATCTGTGTACGGTCCTCACAGAGGCGGATGCCATATACCGGAAGACAGTGGACAAGGTGCGCCTGCACAACAACAGCATAAGCAACAGGTTCCTGGAGAAGCTTTTCAAGGGGGACCAGGACCATACCATCACTTCCGTGAGCGAGTTTGCAGATTTGCTTAATGTAACCCCAAACCACCTGAACAAGGTTGTGAAGGGGACAACCGGAAAGTCCCCGTCCAAGTGGATTGAGGAATATGTCATCCTTAAGGCCAAGCTGCTTCTCAGATGCACCACCCTGCCCATGAACGAGATTGCCGCCAAGGCCGGCATACTGGACCAGTCCTATTTTGCCAGAAAATTCAGGCAGCATGAAGGGGTTACCCCATCAGAGTACAGGAACGGGAAGAAATGATTGATTTATCCTAACTTCACCCTACTCCGTTATACCCCGCAAGGCTTTATACAAGTACTTTTGCGCCATCATAAGAAAATTGCATAACATGTACTTGAAAAGCACCATTTGCGCACTGGCCGTATTGTGCGCCGCATCACAGATATCAATGGCAGAAACCGCAGGGAAGAGTATCCCTGAAAACAACAGGGACACCGTTACTGTCCTCTCCGAAGTTGCCGTTGTGGCCAAGATGAAACAGAAGAATGACCTTAGGGATGAGGCCCTCTCATCCACTACAATAAAGCTGGGTGAGATTGAGAGGAAACAGATAATCTCCCTGCAGGATGCATCGCTCCAGACACCCAACCTCCATATTCCCGATTATGGTTCCCGCATGACCTCTTCAATCTACATGAGGGGGCTCGGAAGCAGGATAGACCACCCTGCCGTAGGGATGTATATAGACAACATACCTCTGCTGAACAAAAACGGCTTTGATGCCGCCCTGTGGGACATCATGAGGATGGAAGTGCTCCGCGGCCCGCAGAGTACCCTTTATGGAAGGAATACCACGGGAGGTATCATAAATGTATATACCCTCTCCCCTCAGGTGTATCAGGGGGGAAGGTTCTCGGCAGGATACAGCAGCGGTGAGACCTACAACATCAAGGGCTCAATTTACCTCAAGCCAAGCGAAAAGGTGGCATTCTCCATTGGAGGCAACTACCTTAACAGGGGTGGGTTCTTTGAGAATGAATATACCGGAGAGAAGGCAGACTGGGAAGAGAGTGGCAGCGGCAGGTTCAGGTTCATCTATACCCCTACTGAAAGGCTCACAATAGACAACTCATTCATCTTCGGGAAGTTGGACCAGGGAGGCTATGCATACAGGCTCCTCAACAGGGAAACCGGAGCACTTGCACCTGTAAGCTACAATGACGAGTGCGGTTATGAGAGGACCACTATCCTGGATGGCCTCACAGTAAGCTACAGGGGCGACAAGCTGCTCTTCTCAAGCACCACCACATGGCAGTACCTCAATGACAACATGACCATGGACCAAGACTTCTCCCCTGCAAGCATATTCACTCTGCAGCAGGGACAGAAGGAGAACACATTCACCCAGGATTTTGTTTTGAAGAGGGCATCACAGGAGCGCAAATGGCAGTGGCTCACCGGAATCACCCTGTTCCACAAGAACATGGATATGGATGCACCGGTAAGGTTCAAGGAGGATGGAATTGAAAACCTCATCCTGCGCAACATTAACGACAACATACACAAATACATGCCACAGGCAACCCTCTCGTTCAAGGAGAGTGAGTTTGACCTCAACAGCACCTTTGACCTTCCGGCTTACGGTGCGGCAGCATACCACCAGAGCCAGATTACAGCAGGGAAGTTCACATTCACTGCAGGATTGAGGCTTGATTATGAGAAGGCTTCAATTGACTACAGTTCCGCAACCGCAATCAACTATATCCTCCCCCCTTTTGTAAGGGAGTACAAGCTTGTGGAGAGCAGGATGGCCGGGGAGCTTGAGGATGACTGGCTGGAGGTCCTTCCAAAATTCGGCATCCAGTACAGCCTTGGCAACAACGGCAACATATATGCCTCAGTGGCTCGCGGATTCAAGGCAGGAGGGTTCAACACCCAGATGTTCTCAGATATTCTCCAGAACAAGCTCAAGACAGACATGATTCTTGGAATGGGTATTCCCGACAGGGTTATGGATATGATAGGCCTCACCCCAGAGGCAGCCTATACTCCAGAGGAGGTGATTGCATACAAGCCGGAATACAGCTGGAACTGGGAAATGGGTGCCCACCTCAATCTCCTGGGAGGCAAACTGGTTGCAGATGCAGCCCTGTTCTACATCTCCTGCACAGACCAGCAGCTGACAGTCTTCCCAGACGGGCAGACAACAGGCCGCATGATGACAAATGCCGGAAAGACCAGAAGCCTAGGTGCGGAGCTCTCGGCAAATGCACAGCTCACATCAGCCCTCAACCTTGGGATTGCTTACGGGCATACATCTGCAGAGTTTGTGAAATATGATGACGGCATCAACAACTATAAGGGGAACAAGGTGCCATACGTACCGCAGAACACATTCTCAGCCAATGCATCATACACATTCTGGGACTTGGGGAAAGTTCTGGACAAGCTCCAGCTGAGAGCCGGCTACAACGGCACAGGCAAGATATACTGGGATGAGGAGAATGCATCAGTACAGGACTTCTACTCCCTGCTGAATGCATCTGTATACGCAGAAAAGGGGAAATTCTCACTTGAACTTTGGGGAAAGAACCTCACTGACACAAACTATAATGCATTCCATTTTGTTTCTATGGGGAACACCTTCCTCTCACAGGGAAGGCCCGCTGAATGGGGCGCTACAGTCACATTCCAGTTCTAAATGATAATTTATCGGGAAGATGATTGCAAAATTCATAGAGACATATAACCTGGAAGGGCTCCTCATAGGGCTGTGTACCTTCCTGATAATTGGACTTTTCCACCCCCTTGTAATCAAGGGGGAATACCACTTTGGGGTAAAGTGCTGGTGGGCGTTCCTCCTGCTGGGGCTATGCTGCACGGCACTCTCCATCCTGGTGGGGAACAGCACCTTCTCAATCCTGCTTGGAGTTACCGCCTTTTCCTCCTTCTGGTCAATCCTGGAGGTATTTGAACAGCGAGAAAGGGTACGCAAGGGATGGTTTCCAAAGAAGCCAAAAAAACAGGATTGAGGTACAATTTTTGCAGCAGAAGACTGTTCCATTTAACCTAAATAAAAGATGAATAAAAAAGTAAAGTGGGGATTGGTAGCACTGATCCTCTTTTCATTAGTGGCGTGGGGCGTTTATTCTCAGCTCCCTAAAGAAAATAAAGAACTTGCCGCCGCAGACCAGATTTCAAAGGGAAAGACTAGCAGGAACATTCTCAATGTGAATGCAACTGTTGTTAAACCTCAGACTCTTTCGGATGAAATTTACATTAATGGAAGCCTTCTTCCAGATGAGGAAGTTGACCTTTCTTTTGAAACATCCGGTAAAATTACAGAAATCAACTTCAAGGAGGGTACATTTGTAAAGAAAGGCGATCTCCTTGCAAAAGTGAATGACAGGACCCTGCAGGCCCAGCTGCAGAAGCTTACCTCCCAGATAAAGCTGGCAGAAGATAGGGTTTACCGCCAGAGCACCCTTCTAAAGAGGGATGCAGTAAGCCAGGAGGCGTACGAGCAGGTAAAGACAGACCTTGCAACACTCAAGGCTGAAATTGAGATGGTGGAGGCCAACATTGCACTTACAGAACTCAGGGCTCCATTTGATGGTGTCATAGGTTTGAGGGGTGTGAGTGTGGGCACATACGCTTCCCCTTCTGTTGTGGTTGCAAAACTTACAAAAATATCTCCAATAAAGGTGGAGTTTGCAGTGCCTGAGCACTATGCGGATGACATCCAGATTGGCTACAATGTGGAGTTCACCCTTCCCGGAAACCTTAACCCGTTCAAGGCAAAAGTATATGCCAAAGAATCCAAAATTGACCCTACGACCCATACTCTTGCGGTAAGGGCAATGTACAACAATGCAGAGGGGGCAACCCTTGCAGGAAGGTATGCTTCAGTAAATGTGGAAAAACAGAGGATTGAGAATGCCCTGGTTGTCCCTTCTGAGGCAATAGTACCTGAAATGGGAGTTGACAAGCTTTACCTGTACAAGGGTGGCAAGGCAGAGCCCGTTTCCGTTACCGTAGGCATCAGGACAGACAGGTCCGTACAGATTGTAAGCGGGCTGGCACAGGGGGACACAGTTATTGTATCCGGAACCCTCCAGCTGCGCGCCGGACTTCCGGTAGTGTTGGATAACGTAGACTAAAGTGCCCTATGAACATTTCGGAATTGAGTATTCGCCGCCCGGTACTGGCTACGGTACTTACCGTCATTATCCTCCTTTTTGGAGTTATCGGTTATACCTACCTGGGCGTAAGGGAGTATCCTTCAGTGGACAATCCCATAATTACAGTATCCTGTTCATACGCAGGTGCCAATGCAGATGTAATTGAGAACCAGATTACAGAACCCCTTGAGCAGAACATCAACGGAATACCGGGAATCCGTTCCCTCTCCAGCGTGAGCCAGCAGGGATCAAGCCGCATCACCGTTGAGTTTGAGCTCTCCGTAGACCTTGAGACCGCCGCCAATGACGTGAGGGACAAGGTTTCCCGTGCACAGCGCTTCCTTCCGCGCGACTGCGACCCCCCTACAGTTTCAAAGGCAGATGCGGACTCACGCCCTATCCTTATGGTGGCCCTCCAGAGTGACAAGCGCTCCCTGCTGGAGCTGAGTGAGATTGCAGACCTCACCGTAAAGGAGCAGCTGCAGACAATCCCGGATGTGAGCAGCGTGAGCATCTGGGGTGAGAAGAAATATTCAATGAGGCTGTGGCTGGACCCTATTAAAATGTCGGGCTACGGCATCACCCCTATGGACATAAAGAGTGCTGTGGATGCAGAGAATGTGGAGCTGCCGTCGGGAAGCATAGAGGGAAACACCACTGAGCTTACCATCCGTACCCTTGGGCTCATGCATACCCCTCAGCAGTTCAATGACATCATCATAAAGGAGGTTGACGGGAAGATTGTAAGGTTCAGCGATGTGGGACGTGCTGAACTTGGCCCTGCAGACATAAAGAGCTACATGAAGATGAACGGGGTACCTATGGTTGGTGTGGTTGTAACCCCACAGCCGGGTGCAAACCATATAGACATTGCGGATGCGGTATATGAGAGGATGGAGAGGATGCAGAAGGACCTCCCTGAAGATGTGAAGTATTCATATGGATTCGACAACACCAAGTTCATCCGCGCCTCAATAAACGAGGTTAAGGAGACCGTATATGTTGCATTCATACTGGTAATCATTGTAATCTTCCTGTTCCTGAGGGACTGGAGGGTAACGCTGGTTCCGTGTATAGTAATCCCGGTATCCCTCATTGGAGCCTTCTTCATAATGTATCTGGCCGGATTCTCCATAAATGTCCTCTCCATGCTGGCGGTTGTGCTGGCGGTGGGGCTTGTGGTGGATGATGCCATTGTAATGACAGAAAACATCTATGTGAGGATTGAGAGAGGGATGAAGCCTGTAGATGCCGGAATTGAGGGGGCAAAGGAGATTTTCTTTGCAGTAATTTCCACCACCATAACCCTTGTTGCAGTTTTCTTCCCGATAGTCTTTATGGAAGGGCAGACAGGAAAGCTGTTCAAGGAGTTCAGCATTGTAATTTCCGGATCCATCCTGATTTCAGCCTTTGCAGCCCTCACCTTCACCCCTATGCTTGCAACCAAGCTGCTGGTGAAGAAGGAGAAGAAGAACAAATTCTATGAGATTACAGAGCCGTTCTTTGAGGGGCTGAACAACTGGTACAGCCGCAGCCTGGAGAAGATGCTCAAGGCAAGATGGATTGCAATCCCAGTTACAGTTTTGATGTTCGGGCTCATCATACTCCTATGGAATGTAATACCTGCAGAGACCGCCCCATTGGAGGACCGCTCGCAGATAAACATAAACACAAGTGGAGCGGAGGGTATAACCTACGAGTACATAAGGGACTATACTGAAGACATCAACAGGCTTGTGGATTCACTCGTACCGGATGCGGAAGCTGTTACCGCAAGGGTATCCAGCGGAAGCGGAAACATACAGATAATGCTCAAGGACATAAAGGACAGGGAGTACAGCCAGATGGATGTGGCCGAGGCCCTTACCCAGGCTGTGAGGACCAAGACCATGGCAAGGTCCTTTGTGCAGCAGACCTCCTCATTCGGAGGGCGCAGGGGCGGTATGCCAATCCAGTATGTGCTCCAGACCACAAGCCTTGAGAAGCTGCAGGAGGTACTTCCTGTATTCCTGGCCAAGGTATATGACAACCCTATGTTCCAGATGGCAGACGTGAACCTGAAGTTCAGCAAGCCTGAGGTGAGGATTGAGATAAACCGAGAGAAGGCCAACATTATGGGTGTAAGTACCCGTAACATTGCACAGGTGCTCCAGTACGGCCTCAGCGGACAGCGTATGGGCTATTTCTACATGAACGGAAAGCAGTATGAGATTCTTGGCGAGATCAACCGTCAGCAGAGGAATACCCCTGCCAACCTCAAATCCATATACATAAGGACAGACAACGGTGAGATGGTACAGTTGGACAACCTTGTGGATCTTGTAGGGGGCATTGCACCTCCAAAACTATACAGGTACAACCGTTTTGTATCGGCCACAATCTCAGCCGGCCTTGCAAAGGGGAAGACAATCGGGCAAGGACTTGATGAGATGGACAAGATTGCCAAGGAGGTGCTGGATGACAGCTTCAGGACAGCACTGTCGGGAGAATCAAAAGAGTACAGGGAGAGCTCCTCAAGCCTCATGTTTGCATTCATTCTGGCAATTGTGCTCATCTACCTTATCCTGGCGGCACAGTTCGAGAGCTTCAAGGACCCTCTCATAATCATGTTCACGGTGCCTCTGGCCATTGCTGGTGCCCTTGAGTTCATGCATTTTAACGGGATTACAATGAACATTTTCAGCCAGATTGGAATAATCATGCTCATTGGACTTGTGGCCAAGAACGGTATCCTCATTGTGGAGTTCGCAAACCAGAAGCAGGAGGCCGGCCATGACAAGATGAGGGCCATAAGGGAGGCTTCAATGCAGCGTCTGCGCCCTATCCTCATGACCAGCGTGTCAACCATACTGGGACTCCTTCCACTTGCCTTTGCAGGCGGTGAGGGTGCAAACCAGCGTATTGCAATGGGTGTGACCGTTGTGGGAGGAATGCTTGTGTCAACAGTGCTTACAATGTACATTGTCCCTGCAATCTACAGTTATATTTCAACAGACAGATCCAAGAAGAATGCAGTTCCGGCTGCAAATAACAATTGATTGAAATGAAGAGACTCGCTATAATACTTTTTATGTCCGTGTCTGTCCTCTGCATGGGGCAGGAAAGGATATATACCCTGCAGGAGTGCCTGCAGGAGGGGCTGGAGAACAACTATTCCCTGAAGATACAGAGGAACAGGCAGGCTGTATCTGACAACAATGCCACTATTGGAAATGCGGGGTTCCTCCCTACCCTGAGCGCTTCAGGGATGTATTCGGGCAGCTCTCAGGATACAGAAACCAAGCTGCGCGATACCAAGGAGATTGTGGAGGAGAACGGCATCTTCAACCAGACCGTTGATGCAGGTGCCAATCTCAACTGGACAATCTTTGAGGGATTCAATGTGACCTCCACATACAAGAGGCTGAAGGAGCTGAAGGAGCAGGGGGAACTGGATACCAGGATAGCAATTGAAAACCTCATTGCAGACATCACTGCGGAGTACTACAACTACATACAGCAGAAGATACGTCTGGAGAACTTCCGTTATGCAGTAGCCCTTTCAAAAGAGAGGCTGCGCATTGTCGAGCAGCGCTACAGGATTGGAAACTTCTCCGGTCTTGACTACCAGCAGGCAAAGGTTGATTTCAATTCAGACAGCTCCGCCTTCATGAAGCAGCAGGAGACCCTGAAATCTTCCGCAATTGTACTTAACGAACTCCTTGCCAGGGAGGAGCTCAACACCCCTATAGCGGTTGCAGACACCTCCATTGAGGTAAACCGTAATCTGGATTTTGATTCAATCATGGAATCAATGCTGGCCTGCAACGCCACATTGCTCCATGCACAGAGTTCCAGCCAGATGGCAGAGCTTGACTATAGGATTACGGCATCACAGAGCTATCCTTACCTGAGGCTCAATGCAGGATACGGGTATACCCTCAACAAGTACAACAAGGGGACAAACTACCACAGGGGGAGCCTTGGTGCAGATTTCGGGCTCACATTGGGAATCAACATCTTTGACGGGAACAATGCCCGCAGGGAACGCCGCAATGCCAGGCTGAACATTGAGAATGTAAAGCTGGAGCAGACCAATACCGAACAGGCCCTCAAGGCAGACCTGTACAATATCTGGCATGCCTACGAAAACAACCTCCAGATACTGGACCTTGAGAAGGAGAATCTGGTAACGGCCAAGCTGAACCACGAAATTGCAATGGAGAGGTACATGCTGGGAGATTTGTCGGGAATAGAGATGAGGGAGGCGCAGAAAAGCCTTCTGGATGCCGAAGAGAGGCTCCTCACTGCACAGTACAACACCAAACTGTGTGAGATTTCACTCCTGCAGATTGGAGGCAGGATGAAGGAGTATCTGCAGTAGCAGTGTCACGGGCATTTCCCCAACCCGGTGGGGCATTTGCCAAGCCGGTGGCGCACCGGATATGCCATGCAGGTGCTTCTTGGCGGGGTGAGCTGCTCCAGTCTCTTAATTCTTGTGAGACCGGAGCAGTGGATGTGCTCTGAAGAGCCATGTAGCTGTGGTGGTGTGCGCCGTTGTCTTGGAGCTGTGAAAGAATTGGATTAAAATTGGCTTTTTTCACCATACTTATTCTCATCTGGTTCGTTGAGATATCTACCTCTGTATGGGGATTTATTTGTTACATAAGTGTAGTCAGGCTCAAGAATTCTGCCTATAATATTGAAATCCAATGCCTCCTCAAACTTTGAGATAGTTTCCAAGGTAAGATTGCTCTTTCCTCTCAGTAGCATTGATATATGTTGCTGTGTACATCCCATCCTTGTAGCCAAAACAACTTGCGTCACTCCAGTTTCAGTCATCCTTTGCTTCACCAAAAGGGATATTTGGGCTGAATACAGCAACCATCGTGAGTTTTTTCTACGATACTCTGCGTCAGCCTGCCATTTGCCGGATGTTCCGCTGTTATACTTGTTCAATATGTCTATTGTTCTCATTTTTTACTATTTATCAAATCATTAAAACCATCCAAGTCATATGCCCCTTCTGTTAGGAGAAAATTCCTTACCATCTCTAATCTTTGTAATTCAAAAACAGTGTGCTCCCTCTCCTGCATAGTTCTTGTGAGCTTAATGGTCCCACCAGTAACAAGAAATGAGTTCTGCTGGAATCTTAAAGCGTAAAGTCTGAGCCAGGATTCATGATTATTTCGTCTATGTCCCTTAGCCTTTTCTTTCCCAAGCATTACCTCTGATGCCCTCAAGTTCTCTAATGGTCTAAACAATGCATCCAGTTTGTCGGAAGCAATAGAATCCAATATTACGCATTCAAGTATGTGGGCATCAGTAATGGTATCGAAGATTGCCTGATTCAGATTGGTAATCTTGAAGTAACTGGACAAGTCACTTGAATTTGCTTGAAAAAATTCCATCAACCAATCCTGATCATTCCATTTTTCAAACGTAAGTGACAGAATATTGTCATCATCACCATCATATCTCACAGCCCAAAAATTCCCTTTCCCTGTAATATCATCAAACCTCATACCTCAACTATTTTTCAACAAAGATAGATACAATTTATACATTGTACAAGTTTTAGCTGATAAATTCTGAAAATCTGATTATCTTCCAACCAGATAGTGCATTTTCTCAACCTAGCGTTGAGTTTCCCCAACCTGATGGGCGCTACTGGCTTGGAGATATACGGAAATTTGTTACATTTAAAGATTAAATCATTATAGATTAAATTTTTGTAAGAGAGTTGGTATGAAGAACAGATTTTTGCAGTTTCTGATTGCATTATTATGCCTGTGCCCAGAAGCTGAGGCAAATGCCCAGACAAATTACAAGATTTCCGGATATCTCAATGATGTGCTCAGACAGTATGAGAAAGGAACTGAAATCAAATCGGTGTATGTAATGGCGGGCAATGAGGTTGTTGGGGAAAAGGGTAATGCAGATCCCGACGGATTCTTTACTTTGCAGGGAATGGTGGAGAAGCCGCAGGAGGCATTCCTTACTATAGACCTTAAGGTGCCGGGAGGAACAGGGCGTACTGCCATATGTTTTGTATTGGAGAAGGGAGAGATTGTGGTTGAAGGTAACGGGAGTGGAATTGTTTCCGGAACCCCTTTGAATGATGCCGTGTTTGGGGAAATCAATCTGTTGAAGCAAAACAGCGGCAATTCTGAATACAAGATCAGCCATGTTTCTGGCTTTATTGAGAAGTATAAGCATACTCCTGCAATAGCGATGCTTTTGCCAAATCTGGTTAGCAACAGGATTTTTTCAATGAAGGAAATGGATACCATTATCTCAAAGGCAGATAAATCTATCTTCAAAAGCGGCTTTGTAAGTTATTATGCTTCCCAGATACGGAGCAGTGTTAAAACACAGGAAGCATACGGTGCAACTGCCGAGGGGGACAAGTTTGTGGATTTTGAAGTAAAATATAACGGGAAGGTGCAGCGTTTGTCTGATTATGTAGGGAAAGGACAGTATGTGCTTGCAGATTTCTGGGCATCCTGGTGTGCCCCGTGCCGCAAAGAGATACCTGAAATAATTGATATCTACAATACCTATAAGGATAAGGGCCTTGTAGTGTTGGGCATTACCGTAAATGACAGGCCTGCAGATTCACAGGAGACTATTGAGAGGATGCGTATCCCATATCCGCAGATTCTCGGTGGCGGGCAGATTGCCGCAAAACCATATGGGATACAAGGAATCCCTCACCTGATATTGTTCGGGCCTGATGGAACCATTCTGAAACGTGGGCTTAGGGCTGGTGGAATGAAGATGCTTATCGGTGAGATTTATAGATAGCCCTCACCGCCTTATGATTCTTTGGTCCGTTCTTTGAAGAGTCTCTTGTTTTGCCTATTTTTGCAAGATTATATGAAGACTCTAAGAAAATATGTTTTTGCCCTGCTGTTGCTGGTCCTGCCGGTGGCGGCCGAGGCACAATATGATATAGACCAGTTCTTTGCCAGGGGAAGGCAGATGCTCATAGACGGCAAGTATTCCCTTGCCATTGAGAATTTCAACATCTTGGCCAGGCTGGACAGCACCTTGTATGATGCCTATTTCTTCAGGGGGATAGCAAAATATAATCTGGGGGATTTCATCGGGGCAGAGAAGGATTTCAATACAACCCTCAGGCTCAATCCCATCTATACCCCGGCATACCATTACAGGGCAATTACCCTGAGCCGTACCGGCAAGTATGACAAGGCACTTGAGGATCTGGCTGAGGCAGTGGATTTGAGGCCGAGCTATACCGGTCTCTATTTCAGCCGCGGTGTAACCTATTTCCTCTCCCAGCAGTTTGAAAAGGCGGTTAAGGATTTCAACCGTTTCATTAAGGCGGAGCCCCGTGAGGCGGATGCATATCTGAACCGCGGTGCCTGCTATCTCTATCTGGGGGATACCACAAAGGCCCTCAATGACTACAACAAGGCCATAAGGATAAACACTTTTGATCCTGAGGGATATGTAAGGCGCTCAAGGATCTATGCAATGCAGGAGAACTTTGATGATGCCCTTGCAGACCTTGACAAGGCCATAGGGCTGGATACCACCAATACCTTTGCATTCTTCAACAGGGCACTCATCAGATATGACAAGCAGCAGATAAACGGTGCGCTTGAGGATTTGAACACCGTGCTTGAGCAGGAGCCTGGAAATGCACTCACATTGTACAACAGGGCAATCATAAGGGCGCAGATTGGTGACTACAACAATGCCCTGGATGATTATGACCGCGTTATTGCGGTGAACCCCAACAATGTGCTTGCCTATTTCAACAGGGCAGGTGTCTTCATGGAGATGGGACGCTACAGGGATGCGATGGATGACTATTCAAAGGCCATCAACCTTTATCCCGATTTTGCAAAGGCATATATGAACCGTTCTTATGCAAAGAACCAGCTGGGGCAGTTCAACTCGGCAAGGAAGGATGCTGAGATTGCACAGGCAAAGATACGTGAATACCAGCAGCGCACAGGGGACAGCCTGGGGAGGGCTGCGTTTGCAGATACCACAAAGAAGTATGACAGGCTCCTGGCTCTGGACGCGGATTTTGCCCAGAAGGATTTTGATGATGAGCTCCTGCAGCACAGGGATGTGGATATCCGCCTGAAGCCGCTCTTCAAGTTCAATGTGGCAGAGCCCGACAAAGTGAGGATGGCCCTTGAGCGCAAGTATGAGAATGACAAGGTGGAGAAGTTCATAGCAGCAGTTTCCCTTCCGGTTGAACTGAATGCCAATAAGGACGGAGTGAAGCTGAATACCGCAATGTATGAGGACAAGATAGGGAAGGCGCTTGCGGCGCTGAGGGAGAAGGAGCTGCAGGGAGAAGCCATAGACCAGACGGAACTTGCAAGGCTCTATTTTGCGGAGGCTGTAATTGACGGTGAGGACAACCGCTACAATGCAGCCCTGGCCCATTATGATGCCGCAATCAAGAATGAACAGGACCAGACCTTCTACTACATAAACAGGGGCGCCCTGCAGGCCGAGATGATTGACTTCATCTCTTCAATGGAGAACAATGTGCAGATACTCACCCTCGACAACACCGGTGCCGCAAGGGCAAGGGTAAAGGAGAGGAATGCCATGAGCTATGACTATACCCCTGCAATCCATGACATGACAAAGGCTGCCAAGCTTATGCCTGAGCTGCCGTTCACATATTACAATCTGGGCAACCTGTATTGCCTCTCAAGCGATCTTCCGGAGGCAATCGACCAGTACACCAGGGCTTTGGAGATATATCCCGCCCTCAAGGAGGCCTACTTCAACAGGGGGCTTGTGCTCATCTTCCTCAAGGATAAGGAGAAGGGGTGCATAGACCTGAGCAAGGCCGGTGAGCTGGGTGTGCAGGATGCATACAGTGTGATAAAGAAATATTGTGTGGAAGAGGAACAGTAGGATTTTAAAATTTAAAAGATATGATTCAAAGGATCCAGAGCTTGTATCTGCTCGCTTCGTCGGGATTATTGTTCTCGATGTTCTTCAGGCCCATGATGAGGGACCTGGACGGGAATGTGCTGATGAAATTTTCACAGTATTGGCCATTCCTCATTTTTACTATTGTAACATTTGTGCTTTCATTCTTCTGTATCTTCCTGTACAGGAGGAGGATTTCCCAGATGCGCCTGTGCATCTACAACATGCTGGTGCTCTTTGCATACCAGGCATGGATTGCATACATGTTCTTCACAAGGGTTGACGGCAGCATCTTTACAATATCTGCAGTTTTCCCTATAGTTGCCGGAATCTTTGTTTTCATGGCATTCAGGAAAATCTCACAGGATGAGATGCTTGTACAGTCCATGAACTCATTGAGGGATATGACAAAAAACAGGAAAAAATGGAAAAAATAGGTGCTTCTGAGCTCATCATCAACAGTGACGGTTCTGTATTCCACCTGCATCTCAGGCCTGAGGAACTTGCAGATACCGTAATCCTTGTGGGCGATCCGGGAAGGGTGGAGATGGTCTCCTCCTTCTTTGATACGGTGGAGCTACGCAGGGCTTCAAGGGAGTTTGTATCTGCAACCGGAACATACAAGGGATGCAGGATGACAGTCCTTTCCACAGGAATAGGATGTGACAACCTGGACATTGTAATGACAGAGCTTGATGCACTTGTAAACATAGATTTTTCTTCCCGACAGGTTAAGAAGGAGCTGCGCAGCCTGAGGATCCTCCGTATTGGGACTTCTGGGGCAATACAGCCTGATATCCCCGTGGGAAGCTATGTATTCTCCCATATCTCCGTGGGGGCTGACGGCCTGCTGAACTGGTATGCCGGCAGGGATGAGGTCTCATACAGGGAGATGGAGGATGCCTTTGTGGCCCATACAGGATGGGACAGCCACCTCCCTGCACCATATTTTGCAAGGGCTTCCCAGGAACTGGTGGAGCTGTTTGCAGATTGCACCGTAAAGGGTGTCACCATCTCGGCTCCAGGCTTCTACGGCCCTCAGGGAAGGGTGCTCAGACTCCCTCTGGCAATGCCTGACATGATGGAGAAATTTGAGAGTTTCCGCTTCGGTGACTACAGGATAACCAACTTTGAGATGGAGGGTTCCGCACTTGCAGGCCTGGCAGCAAAACTGGGACACAGGGGCGGTACGGTGTGCTGCATAATTGCAAACAGGTATCACAAGGGGGCCGAGCCCGACTATAAGCAGCTTGTGGAGAAGCTGGTTATAATGGCTCTGGATAAATTGTCGGGAAGAGGATAAGAAACTTACATATACACCATACTATGAAAAGACTGTTGCTTTCAATTTTTGCAATTGCACTGGCATTTGGTGCAGCTGCCCAGAACGATTCACTCACTTTTGTGAATGCCAAATGGAATGTGAAGGAGATAGGCAAGGGAATTACCCTCAAGGAGTTCCACTTTACAGGGGATTCAAGGATTTTTGATTCAAACCAGTACATTTCAATCATAGAGATAGATTCAAAAAAGGCCAAGGGGCGTTTTGCACTTGCAAGCAACCTTGGATACATAACCCCAACCAGCAAGTTTGCAAAGGACAGCGGTGCTGTAGTGGCCATGAACGGCTCATTCTACAACATGAAAAAACCATACAACAGCGTATGCTACTTCAAGAAGCACGGCGTTGAGGAGTTTGTATTCAATGAGAAGATGGCC
>CAYYVA010000041.1:0-19225 GCA_964475015.1 uncultured Muribaculaceae bacterium | reverse complement strand
GTCAATGAACTTAAATTGGATTTTTAAACAAAATTTATCGCATCAGTAGTATTTTTGCAATTATTATCTTAACGGGCAAAGGTGATAACTTAATTGCCGGATATAACACATCAACTGAAGAGGAGAAAGAGAAATATAACATAAAAAGAGTCCGTATCTGCATAGGAGGAATGTTATTGATTTTGTCTCCTATTATGCTGATGTTTGCTGATAATTTTATTATCCTAATAGCAATTGTCCCACCTTTATCAATTTTATCAGTCATATTGACCAATACTTGGGCCAAGAAATAATGCAACCAAAATAAACGCCCGGTCAAGACTTCAGCCGGCAAGCCGTCAGAAGACTTGCCCTTGATGGGCAGAGAGGTATCAGAAGTGTGTTTTCAATCTGCAAACAGGTTGCAAACACACCTCTTCTTTTTATAGCACCTCCGGTGCGGAGTAGCCTGCACACTGAATACTCTGTTTGCGCCACAAGCCTACTGACATTTCGGAGGAACGCCACCCGGTATGCACATAATGATGGCGTGGAGACTTAATCTGTTCTCCTGCATAAAAATGCGGCCACTGCATACTTTTGCCCTATGAATGGGGCAAAAGTCCTCCGTTCTCCTCCGCATTTTTACTCTGTCAAATCAGATTAAGACTCCACCTTGTGTTCAGTGCGCTTTGCGCACATAAACGTCTCTGCTGGCCTCGGTGGAAAGGGAGCTGCATCACTATGTATTCCGCTATATTAACATAATCTTCCTGGTAGTTGTGTAACTTGTGGAAAGAGCAGGCTGTGCCACCGTTACACAACCAAGATTATGTGTAAATAGCAGTTCATTCCTCCGTAGCACCCATAATGGAACCATTGCGAGGGGAGGCGGGGTACAGATAAGGGTAGTTGCGGAGGGTTCGCGCTCTCACACCTCCGTCGCTACCCTTATCCCATACCCCTTATGCAGCATACGCTGCTGGGTCGGCCATAAGGGTGGCCTCCTCGGTATTAAAATTAGATTTTAACTAAATAATCTTTTGGCGATATAGTTATACAATCCATATTTATTTCAATAATGGTTGGATTGTTACTTCTTACGCCAAATACTCTATATAGTCTATATTTGTTTTTATTATTCAAATAAAACTGGTATTCGTTACAGGATAGATAGAATTCTGAAGCCATTGGATCAGATTGTATCCTTGTCGTAGATTTTACCTCAATATACAAATCATTATTATCTTCATCTTTGCTTAGAATATCATAACCAAAACTATCAGATATCATAGATACATGTTTAACACATGAATTGTCATAACCTAATTTTTTGATTCTTTCTTTTTCATATTCAAGAGCAATCAACTCTCCTTCATAACCTATAATGGACATTTCCTCAGCCATTCTTGCCCATTGCTTTGGAGTTAATGGTGGCAAAAAACTACAATTACCATCAATGCATTTCATTAAAAATATGATTTGAGCAATGTATGCATCTATAGTAGAAAACTCTATTGTATTGTTGTCATCTGTATAGATATGAGCGATAATCTTACACTTGTTAGGTTCTGATGCTGCAGATTGTAACCACTTGGAGCTTGTTACTATTTCATCGTTATAGTAATAGTGAAAGCCTAAGTCTTCAAGAGTATTGTACCTTGTTTTTACTTCTTCATTGTGCTCAATATTTTTTACGAGTATTCTGGCAATCTTACTAAAATCCTTTTCATGCTTGAGTCGTTCTGTGTCATTTAAAGCATGTGAGGACGCCCGGCCAAATGAAAATCCAACATTTATGCACCTGCTTTCCTTGTTAAAGGAAATGCCTATTTGAGCAGCATACTGCTTTTTTTCTGAGCCCTTACACAAAGCTGCCCACGGAAAGTTTACAGAACCACTTCTGCTAAGAGGATTGCCACTTGAACCAGCCAAGATAAATGGACCATATGAGGTGTTGTATTTATTCTGGAGATGAGATAATGTATTTTTTAGTTTGCTTCTCAGAATTTTTATTTTTTCCCCATCATTTCCCATCGTATTATTGGAATACTTGTTGCGACTTAATTCAAGGTATGTTTCAATATCTGATTTATTCAGTAGGATTGGATCATTGTTCATATAATGAGTGAAGATAATATATTATGTAAAAGCATTTTGACCGGTAACAAATTTACAAAAAATGGATGTGTAAGCAAAAAGACAGTATCTTTTAGAGCAAGAAAGCGGTAGGCTGCAAAAAGAGAAGCACCCTTAAGCAATCATACTGGTTGCTACGGGTGTATGACATGATAGTGTCATAGTTGGAAATTATATGATGTGTACAAATATAGTTCTTGATTATTTTGTTCAAAATTTTATACTGTTCAATACTATTGAACATCTTAAATAATTGAACAAAATCTTTATAGTTTGAAAATTGTTCATTATTTTTGTATTGTTCATTCGTATTGAACAATGTGTAAAATTGAACAAAATGGTACTTGTAGAAAGAGAAATCTTGAATGTGGCATTGGAAGCATTAAAAGAAAAGCTCGCTTTGCCAGATCATTTAGTAACTCAGGAGGATTATAATGAGTATGATGCTTTTGATGCTGTTATTCAAATTATGAATGTAGATTTCTTATGTGTAATACAGAATAATATTACTGCTGCTAATCTGAATGCTGTTGTAAGTCATATACACTTGCAGTTGGACAAAAATATTACAACCATGCCTGTAATTCTGATTACTAAATATATAAATCCAACTGTGTTCGATAAACTTGTTGATAATGGAATAAATATTTTGGATTGTGCAGGTAATTGCCACATTAAATATATGAATGGCAATGCCCCAGTTTTTTATATTACCAACAAGGGTGAGAAAAATGTATTTGCAAAAGAAAAAGTATATCCTGTCTTTCAAGAAGCCGGAATAAAGGGCATTTTCTATTTGTTACAAGACAAATACAATGTAAACAAAACCTACAGGGAGATTCAAGAAAATACAGGTGTTGCCCTGGGTACCATAAAGAATGTTTTTGATGAATTGACTGCGCGTAATTTTATTCTATTAACAGATAGGGGTAGGTTGCTGAAGAATACCAAAGCATTGTTGGACCTTTGGGTAGAGAATTATAACCAGGTGCTCAAACCAAAACTGTATATGGGGACAATGGCTTTCCGTACAAATGATTTAAAAAGCAGATGGCGTGAAATGCAATTACCGGATGGAATGTATTGGGGTGGAGAGGTTGCTGCAAATCTAATGGACAATTATCTGCTGCCAGGTGCCTTTGATATATATACGGATGTGCCAACTGCCCAACTTATGAAAACAGGTTTTGTAATGCAGGATCCAACAGGGGAGATTAAAGTATATCAGAAGTTCTGGAAATGGAACACGGAAGAACATCTTGTGCCGGTCATATTGGCGTATGCAGATTTAATGGGGAGTGGAAACAGCAGATGTATAGAAGCTGCAAAAAGATTGAAGGGCTATGGATTTATTGATTAAGAGTGAGAAAATTAATAACGCCTTATTGGTGGAATTATTGAGGAAACTTACAGCATGTTTCAATAGGATAGATAGAGAGTTTTATGTTATCGGTGCTACAGCAAGGGATCTTATCTTGCAACAATTGATTGGTGCAGAGTCCAGGAGAAGGACCAGGGATTTGGATATTGCCATTGCAATCCCTGATTGGGAAGCATTCGAACATATAAAAGAAGTCCTTATTGCAGATGGTTTCATTAAGTCTGTAGATATGCATCAACGATTCTATTATGGGGAATATGAACTTGATATTGTCCCGTACGGCGTAGTTGCAAAAGAAGATGATAACATCTATTGGCCACCTGAAGAGGAAACAGCCATGTCTGTAAAAGGGTTTAATGAAGTGTTGTCAGAAGCAATAACTGTTAACATAGATAATGAGTTCAATATTAAGATTGCCTCATTGCACGGTTTGTTCCTGCTTAAATTTAATGCATGGATGGACCGGAATATCAGGACAAGCAAAGATGCGGAAGATATGTCCTTTATACTTTCCAACTATTTTATGGCAAATCTGGATAGAGGTATACATCAAGAGGTGTATGAATGGGTAAATTTTGAGGACTTCAGGGTTGGCGGTTATTGGTTGGCTTACGATTTAGTATCACTATTGAGCCCATTACAATTGAGATATTATACAAATGCCATACAATCAGAACTTGATAAAGGAGAGGAGAGCAGACTCATAAACCAAATGCTTGAAAATACACATGGCTTGAGGTATGAGTTAATAAGGGATACTTGGCAGGTTATAGCAGATGTGTTTTTAAAGGAGTTGGATAATGAGGAAATTTAATACGTTTAGCATCGCCGGTAATGGCAAAGCAAACGAAGATTATATTTTATGTCGTCAATTATCCTGTGAGTATTCATTGGCAATATTGGCAGATGGCATTGGAGGATTGGCGTTTGGGGCTCAAGCAGCAATGTTAGTTTCACACTCTATTGCAGATTATATAGAGTTGAATCTTTCTGTATATCCTCCAGAAGAATTGTTGAGGGAGGCATTTAATGTGGCAGATAAAATAATTTGTAACAAAAGTTATGAATGCTGTTGTAAAATGGGTGCTGCAGTATGCTTTACGCTAATATGTAATGATAATATATATTTTGCCTGGCAGGGAAATGTCAGATTATATAAGCAAAATATAGATGGTGTTCATATGCTCACCAACGATCATGTTGTATACGATGGAGATGCCACCTATCTTACAAGATGCATTAACGGAAAAACGTTCCGGGAATCAGTTCCTGTCGGAAAAATAACACTTAATGGTGATGATGTCTTTTACTTGTGCTCTGACGGATACTATCAGAATATGAATGTTCTGGGGGAAAAGCCTCAATACAAGATGGCGGATGATGCTTCAATTATAGAGATACTGATTGATTAAAATGCTGTAAGCCAACTTGGGACCTATAAGGAAACAAGTTGGCTTAACTGTAGCTGCCGGTTTGAGAAGACAGATGGGTATTACTTGATATCTTCCACTATCTCATCCAGAATGTGCAATGCCTTCATTTCGGCACGCAGGTGTATGAAGCTCATTACTCCAATGTAGGCAACCAGAAGTATGATTCCTACGGCAGATTTTATAGGGTACATGCTGAAGAACAGCCACAGCCATACGGCAACCCAGGCGTATCCTATGATGCCGGAGAGGACGGTTAGTTTCAGGAGGGATTTCCTGAGCCCTTTTACCTGACTGGAGAATGCCTTGATTTCACCATTGTAGTTGAGCATCCTGTTCTGCTGCAATTTCTTGAATGCAAAGACTCCCACCTCAACAATTATTACCGCAGCGGTAAGGATATTGCTCCACTGGGGCATTCCGTAATCAAACTGTTTGGAAATGAGCCATCCCCCTGCTGCAATCCACATTACTATAGGCCACCATATGGCCCTGCTGTTGTATTTCTCCATCTTTTCCCTGGCGCAGGAGCGGAGAATGCCGTCTGTTACAATATTCTGCTCCTCCAGTTTTCTGGAAAGTATGTTGAACTGCGCGCGCATCTGCTCCAGTTCCTGTGATATTTCAAAATTTGTATTGTTGTCCATAATCTCTTGTTTCTTGAGGTACTACATCTGTTTCAGCTTCTCCCTTATCCTTACCAGCTTCACCGACACATTCTTTGCGGTGATTCCCAGTATGGCCCCTATGTCATCATAGCTCATGTTTTCCAGCCACATGAGGATGATGCTCCGGTCTATGAATCCCAGCCGGCTGATCCTGTTGTAGAGCTGCTTTATCTGCAGGGAGTCATCATCCGTATCCTCATACAGGTTGAAGCCCACGTCGAGCGGGAGGGTAGGGAGCTCCTTCTTCTTTTTCTTGGAATAGTTGATGCAGGTGTTCAGGCTTACCTTCCATATCCAGGTGCCCAGGTGCTTCTCCCCCTCAAAGGACTTGAGGCCGCTCCAGATATTAATGAGGATATCCTGGAACAAGTCATTCACCTGCTCAGTGTCCTTGGAGAACATATAGCAGACCGTATAGATCCGCCTCTTGTTCTCCCTTACAATTCGGGCAAATTCTTTTTCGTTGTTATCCATAAGCAAGGTTTTGCGGTTTGTTTTCTACGTTAAACAACAAACCTCTCAAAAAACTACAGCAATTTATGTAAAATAATTGAATTAAGTCTAATGGATGCAAGCGGGGCGGACATTAAGCGGAATCTGTTGCCCGTTTGGGTGATTTTGGTTATATTTGGAAAAATGAATAATGCCTATGAGACATTTTCTGTTTTGCCTGATGATTTTGGCTGTTGCCGTTTCGTGCAGCGAGGAATATTATTATGAACCTGAATTCGTGGAAATTCCGGATGCAGAAGCCGGTATTGTCCCCTATGATTATAAGGTAATTCCTGCAGCCGGGGATACCTGCTGGTTTATCATTGAATACAGGCATGTTGCCACCAAGGCATATGTGACTGGTATATACAAGAAATTAAGATTTGAAATCTTGATTGACGGCAATAAATATGGGGAAACCCATATTAAGGAGGAGTACCGTACGGGTGGTGCGGACTTCGTGTGGTGGGAAGGGCGTACAGGAAAACCTTGGCCAGAATGGCCTTATTGCCCTGTATTGTTTGTTGTGCCGCAGAACAGTTCGGCGGATGAGAGGACTGTAGAGGTTGTGGCAAGCGTAAATGAAAGCTTCAACAAGGCAAGTGATGAGTGGGGGGAGTGGTTCTCCGTGTTTGAGTGCATGCAGGAAGGCTTTTCCTCATCACTGTCGGGAAGATGATACTGTTACCAATTGAATCTGGTGTTTTCTGTCATGTCCGGGATGCCGGCTCTGATGAGGAATTTTGCGGCTGAAAGGATGAGCATGGGGCCGAGGCCGCAGTAGAATGAGGCTGTAAACTGGTATGGGATGTCCGGAATATACCTGAGGGTGATTCCGAGCCCCATCATAAACACAATGAGTACCCAGCCGCTTGGAGGGAAAGCCATGAGTGCATTCACTTTTTGCGGGAGTGCCAGGATTCTCTCCGAGTATCTGTTTACTATCCGACTGAACAGGAAGTAAAACCACAGGCATACTGCTGCCGTGCCCAGAAGCATCCACCATAACTCTCCTGATGCGGCATTCCGGTATGCAGCAATCCCTTTCAGGGTGATGCCCACACCCGGAACACCCCATATCAGTGCGGCCAGTATAAACAGATGTCTTCGCCTCATACTATCTGTATTTGGTAAATGAGTAGCGGGTTCTCAGCTCTTCCTGCTGCTCAGGGGAAAGGCTCTTGAAATATGCCTTCCATCCGGGGCAGAAGTTAATGTGCCATCTCCAGAATCTGCCCACAAATGATGTTGGATCTGCATCATATTTTGCCCTTATAGGACACTCGGGACATTTGTGATTTGCCATAATGCTCAGCTTTAAATGCTCGTTTGAGCACAAATATTCGGTTAAAGAATTTGATACAATTGAATTGTATGCGGTAAAGATACTGATAATAAGCTGCAACTGCAAGTGAATTTTGTTATCTTTGTAAATTCATGGTTCCAAAATTTCTTTATGAAACAGAAGACAGATTTAAGTACATTCAGCATCATAACAACGCTGGCAAGTATTGCATTATTTGTATTCCTGATATTTTTCAACCATCCTCCTGTATATGTGCAGCTGGCATTGGCAGGATGCCTGGTATTGATGCTCCTGCTGGGATTATATTATATGCCCCTGAGCATTGGGGCGGACCGGTATGCAATCTACATCAACCGCAGCCTGAGGATTAAGGCAATCTCCATGCAGGAGGTGAAATCCGTGCGTATCTGCCCTCCAACTATGGGAGCCCTCCGCATTAGTGGCAGCGGCGGGTTCATGGGGTACTGGGGTTGGTTCAGGGAGCGTGATTTGGGCATCTATTTTGCCTACTACGGACGCTCCGGTGACTGTTTCCTGGTTGAACTCCACAGCGGCCGCAAATATATTCTGGGTTGCCGCAATGCATCCCAGATGGTGGAGCATATCAGGCAGTTTGTGAAGAAATAAAATAGTTATATCGGGATTATGAAGAAGATTTGCATTTTTATGGCAGCAGTGCTGTTGGCAATGGCAATGCAGCCGCTCAGGGCACAGGAAATCAGGACAAAGTTTACAGATTTGCCGGAGGATTTCAGGAAGAATGTATTCCCACAGCTTGTGGAAGAATGCAAGGATGTTCTGGCATCAGCCTATATGGCCCAGAAGAAGCTTGCAACTGTATGGGACGTTCCCAATTGGGAAGGTTTCCCTGTTGAACTGTGGGAGTATCACACAGGTGTTGACATTAAGAAGAATGTAAAAAAACGGGGACTGGTATACCTGCTTATGCCTTCTCCGGAAAAACTGGCAACCTGGATTGCCACAACCTGCTGGGAAGTGAAGCAGAGTGTGGACACCAGCTACATCAACTGCATAAGGGATTTTATCAAATGGCAATCTGCTGCGCAGTTCGCAGTTTCCGGTGTGGTTTATGAAGATATGTACACAAAAGGGTTCTATGAGCCGTATGTATTCAAAGATGGCGTTACAGTTTACGTGGCTACAGAGGGGATGGTGCCGGAGGACAAGCACTGTACAGATGAGCAGCTGGAGTTTTACCTCCACCTTACAAACGATGACCTGAAGCCGTATACCGGAAGATATGCACGCATCTGTTCTACAAACCGAGACCAGTATTATGCTGCCGGAGGAACTGAAGATGTTGGAGACAACAATGAAAACCGCAGCCACAAATGGCTGGAGGTTGTAAGGAAACATTATCAGCAGGCCTGGAACTCAGACTGCAATTTCCTTATGATTGCCTGGGCAAAGAGCAGTCCGTATATGATAAAATAGGAAAAGCCTTTCAGAGATAATTCTGAAAGGCTTTTTTGTGGAGCATATCGGACTCGAACCGATCACCTTTAGACTGCCAGTCTAACGCTCTAGCCAGATGAGCTAATGCCCCTTGTCTGCATTCCGGAAAGCAGGGGTGACCTGCAATCCGGATGCAAATATATAAAAAAAACTCAATTCCAACTGTCGGGATACTAATATACCTCAACTTTTGCAGCTGCTGCCTTGCATTTGTCCCTCAAGGCATCCAGGTCGCTTCCGTTAGGGGCATAGCATACTACCACTCCCATCCTGCGGTTCTTTCTGGTGGTAGGTTTGCCGAATATCCTCAGGTATGTGTTGGTTTCCTTGCATACCTCTTCCACTCCCCTGTAGCGCGGAGCCTCCTGGCTTGCAATGTTTGAGAGTATGACAGCACTTGCACCATAGCGCTCCTGGGTGATCTCCGGGATAGGCAATCCCAATACGGCACGGCAATGGAGTTCAAACTCGCTCAGATTCTGGGTACCTGCAAGTGTAACCATACCGGTATCATGAGGCCTTGGAGAGAGCTCGGAGAAATAGACACCGTTCTCATTGCTGAGGAAGAACTCAACGCCCCAGATACCCGCACCTGTAAGGGCCTCTGTAACCTTGGCCGCCATCCTCTGAGCCTCAAGCAGATGCTCGGGCTTCACCGGTGCCGGCTGAAAGCTCTCCCTGTAGTCACCGCTTATCTGCACATGGCCTATTGGCGGGCAGAACAATGTAGGACCGTCCTTCTGGGTAACGGTAAGGAGGGTAATCTCGCTGTCAAACTTTATGAACTCCTCAATGATAAGTTCCTTGATGTCTCCGCGGCTCCCCTCACAGCCATAAATCCAAGCCTGCTCAAGCTCATCTGCGCTCTTGACAACACTCTGGCCTTTTCCGCTTGAACTCATAAGCGGTTTTACAACGCAAGGGAATCCCACCTTCTGCGCAGCTTCCTTAAGTTCATCAAGAGATTTTGCGTAGAAGTACCTGGCAGTCTTCAATCCCAGCTCTTTGGCTGCCAGATCCCTGATAGCCTGCCTGTTCATGGTATAGTTCACTGCCTTGGCACTTGGAACAACCTGTACCCCCTGCTTCTCAAAATCATAAAGCCTCTCGGTACGGATAGCCTCAATCTCAGGCACAATGATGTCCGGCTTGTGTTTTGCCACTGCCGCCTCAAGGGCATCACCGTCGAGCATGCTGAAAACCTCAAATTCATCAGCCACCTGCATTGCAGGAGCCCCCGCGTATGAATCACACGCAACCACATGTTGTCCCTTACGTTTTGCCGAAATCACGAACTCCTTTCCCAATTCACCGGAGCCCAACAAAAGAATCTTCTTAGCCATATATATTGCAATATTATGTTACTGTAGCTGCAAATATAACTTTTCTTCCCGACAAATCCTCTCCTTTTGTGCCCCAATGCCACAACCTTTCCCCACTAGCAACGCCGGCATTCAGGTTTAGGCACGGAATTGCCCCAAATGTGCCCGGAAGTGGGCTGCATCACGGCTGGGGGTACAAAAAAAGACTCCCGCACCATTGCGGGAGTCTTTTTACTTTTTAAAATATGTTATTACTTAGTTTTCTTATAGTTTATAGCTGGTCAAAATCAACGTCTGAGAAATTCTTCTCGTCTGAGCCCTCAGTGTAAACCCTTTCAGTTACCGGACATTTGTCCTTGATGAATTTGATTACCTCTTCCAGGCCCTCAGTAAACTTTTCAAAGTCCTCTTTGTATAGGAAAATTTTGTGCTTGTCATAAACAAATCTTCCGTCCTTATCTACTCTTCTTTTACTTTCTGTAACAGTGAGGTAGTAGTCGTTTCCTTTTGTTGCCTTAACATCAAAGAAATATGTC
Organism: uncultured Muribaculaceae bacterium; assembly: GCA_964475015.1. Lineage (GTDB taxonomy): Bacteria > Bacteroidota > Bacteroidia > Bacteroidales > UBA932 > Egerieousia. The sequence continues at coordinate 8,496 of CAYYVA010000041.1, read as the reverse complement.
CTCTTGCCTGCTCTTACCGGTTTAGAGTAAACATCATCACCATTACGCTCTTGCGCTCCCGCATTATCAAAATCCTCGAAATACATAATTTTTTACCGTTAATTTTAAAAAGTTTTACAAATATAAAATAATTTTTTGAGGGTAAAGGACTATATTTGCAAAATATTATAAAAATTGAAATTTTATGTTGACCAGAAGATTAATTAGGGTTAAGGTATTCAAGGAACTTTTCGGTAAGGTAGCATCTGGAGCGGATTCACTGGTACAGGCGGAGAAGGAGCTTATAGCATCGTGCAACAAGACCGTGGATCTTTACTGCTTCCTCTTGGGATTGCCTTCAGCCCTGAAGGGTGTGGCGGAGCAGAAGATAGAGGCTGGCCTTAAGAAATTCCATCCTACACCGCAGGAGGCGAACCCCAACAGGAAGTTTGTGGAGAACGGGTTCATTGAGATACTTGAGAATGATACAGTGTTCGGCAACCTTTGCAGCGGCAAGGGGCTCACTTGGGGCGAGTATGATTCATTCGTGAAGAAGCTGTATGCATCTGTTGCAGCATCTGATTACTTCAATGAGTATATGGAGAATCCCCAGAGGTCACTTCAGGAGGACATTGCCCTTGTGAAGTCAATCTATGAGAATGAGCTGGAGGACAACGAACTGCTGGAGGATATCCTGGAGGAGACAAGCGTATATTGGATGGATGACCTTGCGTATGTTGTGAACGTTATCCTCAAGAATATCCCAACCATTGCAAAGAAGAAGGTTGTGGATGTGCCAAAGACATTCCTCAAGGAGGATGACAGGGAGTACGCCCTCAAGCTCCTCACCAAGTCAATTGTAAATTATGACGAATACACGGAGCTTGTCTCTTCAATGGTTTCAAACTGGGACCTGGACAGGCTTGTGGCCACAGACCTTGCCCTCATAGTAATGGGCGTTACCGAGGCCGTTACCTTTGAGTCAATTCCGCTCAAGGTTACCATCAATGAGTTTGTGGACATTTCAAAATATTACAGCACCCCTAACAGCAAGGTGTTCGTGAACGGACTTCTGGACCGTATTTTGCAGCAGATGCTCAAGGAGGGAAAGATTGTGAAGAGCGGACGCGGATTAGTTGGACAATAATTAAAATAATATAGAGACGATATGAACGCATTTGTAATTTTACAGCAGACAGCACAGGCAGGCGGAAACATGAGTTTCCTCATCATGATGGTACTTATCTTTGGTGTGATGTACTTCTTCATGATCCGTCCTCAGCAGAAGAAACAGAAGGAGCTCATGAAATTCAGGGACCAGCTCCAGAAAGGTGACAAGGTTGTTACCATCGGCGGCATCTACGGTGTTGTTGCTGAGGTTAAGCCTGCATATATCCTTATGGAGGTTGATGCCAACGTGAAGATCAGGGTAGACAAGAATTCAATCGTAAAGGACGTTACTGACATCCCTGCAAAATAGTCTGGACTGTTGGGAACCAATTGTCGGGAATGGAATTCTTGAAAAAAATCAATTTGATGGGAGAGGGGAGAAACTGGGTGATCCTGGTTTTCTCTCTTCTCCTTGCCTTTTTCATGTGGGGGATAATGAAGCTCTCGGACAGCTATTCCTCATATGTCAAATACCGTCTTGAGGTAACTTCAAACATAGAAGGGCGCAAGGATATTGCACAGTCAACGGATGTCCTCATCATTGGGGCAAAGTCTTCCGGGTTCAAGATCCTGCAGAATGACGGGGGGAACCTCCTGAGGATTGGGAATGTGGATTCAAGGTTCTTCCACAGGTACTATCAGGCCCCGGACATGTTCTATCTTATTCCCGACGACATCAAGCAGACCATCCAGGATGCACTGGGTGCGGACATTACAGTGGAGATGTTTGCCACAGACACCCTTTTCTTTGAGTTCCCCCTCCAGGCGAACAAGAAGGTGCCGGTAACAGCTGCGGACATGATAACATGCTCAGGGCAGTTCATGCCATATTCACCACTGCAGCTCAAGCCCGACAGTATCCTCATCTATGGGGATGAGTCTGTAATAGCCCTTGTGGAGGAGGTTTCAACAGGGGTGATAAAGGCAAGGAATGCAGACAGGACAATCACCGGAATGGTGAAGATAAATCCCCTCCAGGGGGTGAGGTTCTCTGAGGAGGAGGTGATGTACACCCAGGAGATAGGACGCTATGTGGAACATGTGGTGAAGGTGCCGGTTACAATTGACAACGCACCGTCATACGCCAATGTGGCAATAATCCCGCAGGAGGTTACAGTGAGGTACCGCCAGCCGTTCGGCAGCGTGCAGCGCTTTACCGTAAAGGATTTTCCGGTGTCGCTTGACTATAATGATGTCCTCAGTAGGGATGTGCTGAAGCCTGTGATGAAGAGTGTTCCGGAGGGTGTGCTTCAGGTGGAGATAGAGCCAAAGTTTGTGGAATGTGTACTATAATGCAGCGTATGGAGAAAGTCTTGACATTGGGCATTACCGGAGGGATAGGGAGCGGCAAGAGCTATGTCTCCCGCATCTTTTCCAAATTGGGGTATCCTGTATATTTCTCGGACGACAGGGCCAAGCTCCTCTATGATACTGATGATGTGCTGCTGCAGCAGATGGCGTCCCTCCTTGGGGAGGACATCATAATTGGAGGGCGCCTGTGCAGGAAGACTGTGGCATCCAGGATATTCGGCAATGTGGAGCTGCTCAGGCAGGTGGAGGCACTTGTGCATCCGGCCGTGCTGAGGGATTTCCGTAGGTGGAAAGAGGAGGAGTGCGCACGTCTGCAGGGAATGGGAAGGGCCCCCGGGTTTGTGCTGTTTGAGAGCGCAATCATCCTGGAAACACCGCTTGTGAGGGGATGTGCGGACAAGGTGGTGAATGTGCAGGCTCCGTATGAGCTCAGGATAGAGAGGGTGATGCGCCGTGACAACGCCACACGTGAAATGGTGGAGGCCAGAATTGCCCGCCAGTGGGACGACGGGCAGAGGAATGCTTTGGCAGATTTTATTATCTTTGCAGATTCAAGGAGGGCATTGCTGCCCCAAATTGCATCTATAATTGAAAAAATGAGATAAGATGGGTATAGGAAAGTGGATAACAGGAGCAATAGGATGGGCATTGGGCGGTCCGTTGGGCGGCCTTGTGGGCTATCTTCTCGGCTCGCTTTTTGATGGGGACAGCAATCAGGCACAAAGGGTGTACCGGCAGGGGGGATATTCTGCAAACGAGCAGAGGAACAGCTTCCTGGTGTCGCTCCTTGTCCTTTCGGCCGCTGTGATGAAATCAGACGGGAAGGTGCTCAAGTCTGAACTGGAGTATGTGAAGGGGTTCATAAGGAGGAATTTCGGCGAGGCTGCACTGCCTCAGGCCCTGCAGATACTCAAGGCTGCATTGGAGAAGGAGATCAACCTTCCTGAGATATGTGCCCAGATAAAGCTCTATATGGAGCAGTCCCAGAGGCTGCAGCTGTTCCACTATCTGGTGGGGATAGCAAATGCAGACGGGCATGTGAGCCAGGTTGAGGTGAATGACCTCAAGAATATTGCAATGTATCTGGGAATTCCCGCTTCGGAGGCCGATTCCATCCTTGCAATGTTTGGCGGAAGTGACCTTGATTCCGCATATAAGGTGCTGGAGGTTTCACCTTTGGCTACAGATGAAGAGATAAAGAGAGCCTACAAGAAGATGGCCCTCAAGCATCATCCCGATAAGGTTGAGTCACTTGGGGAGGATGTGAAGAAGGCTGCCGAGGAGAAGTTCAAGTCCATTGTGGCAGCTTACGAGACAATTAAGAAAGAGAGAGGTTTCAATTAAATAGAAAGATATACAGTTATGAAAACAGATTTGAGAAAAGTGCTGTCAATCAGCGGACAGCCAGGATTGTTCCTTTATGTTTCACAGGCAAACCAGGGCGCCATTGTTGAGGCGCTGCAGACAAAGAAGAGGACCTGCTGCCCTATGAGCGCAAGGATGACATCGCTGGCAGATATCTCAATATATACAGATGAGGAGGAGGTGAAGCTCCAGGATGTATTTGAGAAGATGCATGCCCACCTGGGGGAGAATGATGCCCCAAGCGGAAAGAGTGATGCAAATACATTGAAGGCCTTGTTTGAGGCTGCCCTCCCTACATACGACAGGGACAGGTTCTATGTTTCACACATGAAGAAGGTTGTTGACTGGTACAATATCCTCAAGAACCATGCGTCACTTGATTTTGAGAACCTTGATGCCCAGGATGAGGTAGAGGAGTAATCTGATGCAGAGTGCAGATCTGACATATTGCAAGGTGCGTAAGGTACAGCTTGTAACTTTGGGATGCTCCAAGAACAGGGTTGACTCGGAGCACCTGCTCAGGCAGATGGAGAGTGCCGGAATTGAGATTGTGGATTCCGGATATGAGCTTTCGTCCAAAAGCAGGGTGGATGCGGTGATCCTCAATACCTGCGGGTTCATCAAGGATGCCAAGGTGGAGTCCATTGAGGCAATCCTGGCGGCGGTTGATGCCAAGAACCGGGGGTATGTGAAGCACGTGTTCGTGTTCGGTTGCCTTTCCCAAAGGTATATGGATGAGCTGCCGGTGGAGATTCCGGAAGTTGACGGCTTCTATGGGGCTTTTGACTGGGATGGGATCCTCAAGGCAATGGGTGTGGAGAAGGACCGGGCGCTGCTCCAGCAGAGGTACCTCACAACCCCAAGGCATTATGCATACCTGAAGATTTCCGAAGGGTGCGACCGCACGTGTTCATATTGTGCGATTCCCGGCATAAGGGGGAAACATGTCTCCGTACCTATGGAGGAACTTGTGGAGGAGGCACGTGGCCTCGCCGCAAAGGGAGTGCGTGAACTTATTGTAATTGCCCAGGATACAACATATTACGGGCTTGACCTCTACAAAAGGAGGGCCCTTGGGGAACTCCTTGGGAAACTTTGTGAAGTGGAGGGGATTGAGTGGATAAGGATACATTATTCATATCCTGACCAGTTTCCCGACGATGTGCTGGAAATCATGGCCTCCAACCCGAAGATATGCAAATACATAGACATCCCGCTGCAGCACTCTTCAACCAAGGTGCTCAAGATGATGCGCCGTTCCATTGACGGGCCGCAGACCCAGCAGGTGCTGGACCGCATAAAGGCAAAGGTCCCCGGAGTGGTGATAAGGACCACCCTCATTGTGGGGCATCCCGGGGAGGACCGCAGGGAGTTTGACAAGCTCCTCTCATTTGTGGAGAGGAACAGGTTCGACAGGCTCGGGGCATTCACATATTCCGAGGAGGAGGGGACATACGGTGCCCTGCACTTCAAGGATTCTGTGAGGGAGAGCACCAAGCAGAGGCGTTATGATGAGCTTATGGAGCTGCAGAGCGGCATCTCCCTGGCTGCAAATGAGGCCCGCGTGGGGAGTGTGGAACGTGTGATTGTAGACAGCTTCACTGACGGGGTGCTTGTTTGCCGTTCGCAGGGGGAGAGCCCTGAGGTGGACGGGGAAATACTCGTCGGGAAGAAGAATTTGGGAGAATTTGTTCCTGAACAATTAATTGGTAAATTTGTAACTGCAAAAATTATCGGCGCAAATGAATATGACCTTTTGGCCGAGATTGTTGCCGTTGAGAAATAGAGTACTAACCTAAAATTTTTGATTATATGAAATTATTGGAGGGAAAGGTTGCCCTTGTAACAGGTGCAGCAAGAGGAATCGGCAAGGCTATTGCCCTTAAATATGCACAGGAAGGTGCAAATGTTGCATTTACTGACCTTGTAATTGACGAGAACGCTGAGAATACAAAGAAAGAGATTGAGGCATATGGTGTAAAGGTGCTTGCAATTGCATCAAATGCAGCAAGCTTTGAGGAGGCCCATGCAACCGTTGAGCAGGTTGTGAAGGAGTTCGGGCGCCTTGATATCCTTGTGAACAATGCAGGTATCACCAAAGACGGCCTTATGATGAGGATGTCTGAGGCTCAGTGGGATGCAGTAATTGCTGTAAACCTCAAGTCAGCCTTCAACTTCGTGCACGCAGTTACCCCTGTGATGATGCGCCAGAGAAGCGGTTCAATCATCAACATGAGTTCTGTAGTGGGTGTTCACGGTAACGCAGGACAGTGCAACTATTCAGCTTCAAAGGCAGGTATGATAGGCCTTGCAAAATCAATTGCACAGGAGCTCGGTTCAAGGGGCGTGAGGGCAAATGCAATTGCTCCTGGCTTCATCATCACCGAGATGACCGCAAAGCTTCCTGAGGAGGTACGTGAGAGCTGGAATGCCAAGATTCCTCTCCGCCGTGGCGGTACACCAGAGGATATTGCAAACGTTGCAACATTCCTTGCAAGTGATTTGAGCAGCTATGTTACCGGACAGGTTATTTCTGTTTGCGGCGGCATGCAAATGTAAATTGTTTTAAGAGCTGGAATTCTGCGTTACGCTCCTTCTTTAAATCCTCATTACCTTGAGGTAACTCCGGTTTAAAGAAGTTCACAAGCCTTGAATTCCACCCCTTAAAATCAATTTGCACATTTAAAGTGAATATGGTTTAAGCTGTATTTTTAGATCAAGGACCTCATTCGACGGTTGCAAGTTATTGCGCCTGCGCAATGACGCAGCAGAGGAGACTGCGTCGTCCTGATCTAAAAAATACAGCTGGAATAAGAATTGACAATTAACTTGAATATATGACACTGATTAAATCAATTTCAGGAATCAGGGGTACGATTGGTGGTGCCATCGGCGACAACCTTACTCCGCTTGATGCAGTGAAGTTCACTGCTTCGTATGCAAAATGGCTGGTAGGAAAGAATCCGGGCCGCAAGCTTACAGTTGTTGTGGGCAGGGATGCCAGATTGTCGGGAGAAATGGTTAATGACCTTGTGGAGGGAACTTTGCTTGGTTGTGGCGTGAATGTGATCAATGTAGGGCTTTGTACCACCCCTGGAGTTGAAATGGCGGTTGTTGCAAGAAAGGCGGACGGAGGCATCATCCTTACCGCAAGCCATAATCCAAAACAGTGGAATGCGCTCAAGCTGCTCAATGAGAGGGGTGAGTTCCTCAATGCGGGTGAGGGTGCCCAGATTCTGGATTATGCTGTGAAGGAGGAGTTTGACTTCGTTGAAATTGATGAGATAGGCAAGGTGCTCAGCCGTGAGCCATACGATGTGGAGCATATTGATGCTGTACTGGCTTTGCCGCTTGTGGATGTGGAGCTGGTGAAGAAGCAGAACTTCAAGGTTGCCGTTGATGCCGTAAACTCAGTGGGCGGTGTGGTTATCCCTGCATTGCTTGAGAGGATGGGTGTTGAGGTTGTGAAGCTCTATTGTGAGCCTACAGGAAACTTCTCGCACAATCCGGAACCTGTTCCTGAAAACCTTACAGAGATCTGCAAGGTTGTGAAGGAGAGCGGTGCTGACCTTGGTGTGATTGTGGATCCGGATGTGGACCGCCTTGCACTTGTAAGCGAGACCGGCGAGCTGTTCGGCGAGGAGTATACACTTGTGGCAGTTGCTGACTATGTGCTTTCAAACACCCCTGGCAATACAGTTTCCAATCTCAGCTCTTCAAGGGCCTTGAGGGATGTTACTGAGAAACACGGCATGCAGTACAATGCATCTGCAGTAGGAGAGGTGAATGTGACCACCCTTATGAAGGCTACCAACGCCGTGATTGGCGGTGAGGGTAATGGAGGTGTGATCTATCCTGAACTCCACTATGGCCGTGATGCACTTGTTGGTGTAGCCTTGTTCCTTACACATCTTGCAAAGAAAGGGTGCAAGGTAAGCGAGCTCAAGGCGGAGTATCCAAGCTACTTCATTTCAAAGAACAAGATAGAGCTTACCCCAGATATCAATGTGGATGAGGTTCTTGTGAAGATGAAGGAGAAATATGCATCTGAGAAGGTTACAGATATTGATGGCGTGAAGATAGATTTCCCTGCTGAGTGGGTTCACTTGCGCAAGTCAAATACGGAGCCAATCATCAGAATCTACAGCGAAAGCAAGGATGAGGAGAGTGCAAATGCGCTTGCAGCAAAGATAGTTGGTGAGATTAAGGAAATCTGCGGATTGTAATGTATTTACCAGTGAAGCGTCTGTTTCCCCTGTTTGCTGCACTTATGTTTGCATCATGTGCTCCCCAAGCTGCCTTCTTTCAGGTGGACGTGAGGGATATGCAGGGGCGTGACCTTGATATTTCAGGCAAGCAGACGGCTGTGTTTTCATTGGTGGGAAATAATGCGGCAGACAGCGTGAGGGGCGGCAATGCAGCTTTGGCGCTGGCTGGAAAATTGGAACAGGACAGGGGATTGGAGAATCCTCTGCCTGTTTTTTCTTTGCCTCTGCTGGATTTTGCAGGCTTTGGGGAGGCCGGTTATGACAAGGAGTATCTGAAGGAGCTGATGCTTTCAACCGGAGCCGACCTACAGATTTTTGTAAATACCCTCAAATTCGGTTTCTATGAGGTGCAGGAAACAGGAGGATATATCGGGGAGTATGGTGAGAGGCTGGTGATGCTCCC
>CAYYVA010000040.1:0-19900 GCA_964475015.1 uncultured Muribaculaceae bacterium | reverse complement strand
TTCCTTCTCCCAAAATTTCAAACCATCAGTCGCATTTCATACTTGAATGTAAGCGATAATTTTTGTCCGTTAATATCCCAAGTTGTCACCCCTGAGCAGTTTCTGGAAGAAGGCGATATGCTCTTCAAGGGCGAAGCCCCAGTACTGCCATGAGTGCTTGCCGGGGGTGAGCAGTGCCACGTGTGGAATTCCCATGTAGCGGCATTTCTGGGTGAAGAGGTCTGTACATCTTACGTAGTAGTCATCGTAGCCGCAGCTTACAATTACAGGCTTGTTCTTCCCTGCAAGTGCCTGAACCCTGTTGATTGCGCTCTCTTCATAGAGCCTGTTCTTCCGGTCGCCGATCACTTTTGAAATCTCCTTCTCTGCAAGTGGGGTGAGCTGGAGGTCCAGCACGCCGCTCATGCTTCCTGCAGACTTGAATTTGTCGGGATTATCAAGGAAAAGATTCATTGCCCCGTGGCCTCCCATACTGAGTCCGGTGATGAAGGTCTTCTCAGGGGTGAGGCTGAACTTCTGCTCCATCATTGGGAAGAGCTCGCTCCAGAAGAAGGTTCTCCACTGCATTTTCTCAGGGTCTGTGTTGTTGAGGTACCAGCCGTTGTAGAATCCGTCGGGACAAATGATCCTGAAATTTGTCCTGTTGCTGATCTCCTGTATGTCATGTTTTTTGCTCCAGTCCCTGTAGCAGCCGCTCCAGCCGTGGAGGAGGAAAAGGGTAGGTGTGTTCTCATTTACATTTTCAGGTGTGAATACAAGCACTGAATCATTGCATTTGAGGTTCTTGCTCTCTATCACAACCAGCTCCTGTGCGTAGGCATTGCAGAATGCTGCAACGCAAACAAATAATGTGATTGCAAAACGGATCATAATATTCAAGTTATTTTGGTTTGGAGTGCAAAATTAACTTAATTTTGCAATATGGAGATTATAAATGTCAATAAAACCAAGGCCATCCTCAAGAAGAGGTCCGTTTATGTGAGTCTTGCGCTGGCCTTCATCATAATGATGGTTTCTTTCCCCAATGAGGGGAAATTCAAATATGAATACCACAAGGGGCGTCCGTGGATTTACGAGACCCTTATTGCTCCTATGGATTTTCCTATCCTCAAGAGCGATGCCGAGCTTTTTGCCGAGAGGGACGAGGCTGCAGCCAAGGTAATCCCTTATTATATCTATGATGCTTCTGTGTGGGAGAGCAACCTCCCTGCGCTGGCACGCCTTCAGATAAGGCATTCCATACCGTCTGAAGTGGAGAAGGAGCTGGCGGAGTCCCTGGAGCACATTTATTCAGTAGGCATTATTCCCGACAACTCAGAGTCCTCTTCCCGCACGGACTATGTAATTGTACAGAGGGATAGGAGGGCAAATGAGGAGCTCAGGCAGGAGCTGTTCACAGTTTCACGAGGTCTCCAGTATGTTGCCTCGGACATGAGGATAAACCTCCCCCAGTACAACGCAGATTCACTTATAGCACTTTACGGCATCTCCAGCCTGGTGCAGCCCAACCTCATATACAGCCAGCAGAATACAGAACTCCTCCATAAGGATGCAATTGACTATATATCCCCTACAAAGGGTATGGTGTATGCAGGGCAGCTGATTGTTACAGAGGGTGAGACCATTACAGCTGATATTGAGCAGTTGCTGGATTCCTATAAGGCCGAATATGAGATGAGTTACGGCTATACCGGCAATGTATGGCAGGTTTATGTCTCGCATGCAATCTTCTGCCTTGTAATATTGCTGCTTGTATATGCCGCAATCTATTTTGTAAGGATTGATATCCTCAGGGAGGGGAACCAGTTCAACTTCATCCTTGTGGTGATGCTGATGGCCTTTGTGGCCACAATGGTTTCCAACGGTTTAGGGGCAAGGTTCATGTTCATGGTCCCATACGCGGTGTTTGCCCTCTATCTGATGGCATTCTTCAGGAACAGGCTTGTGTTCCCGCTATATATGGTAATCCTCCTCCCTCTGCTTATAGTCTCAGAGTATGGTGTTGAGCTTTACCTGATGAATGTGATTGCCGGAGGTGTGGCCCTTGTATCTTTCTCATTCCTTTACAAGGGGTGGCTGCAGTTCCTCAATTCGCTGCTCATCTTTGTGGGCATGTTCCTCATCTACATTGCCTTCAGGCTCCTTGAAAGCGGCTCGTTCGGAAGCGTGAACTATACAATCATAATGTATATCTTCTTCAATGCATTCCTGGTTGTGGCGGCATATCCGCTGGTGTTCCTGCTGGAGAAGATATTCTCGCTCGTATCGGTAGCTACCCTCAAGGACCTTTCGGATACCAACAACAGACTGCTGCAGGAGCTGGCTCGCAAAGCTCCCGGCACTTTCCAGCACTCGCTCCAGGTGGCTAACCTTGCCGAGAGGGCAGTTCTGGCAATCAGGGGCAATTCACGCCTTGTGAAGGTGGGTGCAATGTACCATGATATCGGGAAGATAAGCAATCCTCAGTGCTTCATTGAGAACCAGGCTCCGGGGGTGGATTACCACAAGGGCCTTTCTCCAAAGGAGAGTGCACAGGAGATCATAAGGCACGTGGCTGCCGGTGTTGAGCTGGCCCGCAAGCACAACCTTCCGCAGATAGTTGTGGATTATATCACTTCTCACCACGGCAGGTCACAGACAGGCTATTTCTACACCCAATATTGCAACAACGGCGGAGATCCGGCAGATCTGGATGCATTCACATACCAGGGAACCCTCCCAACTTCAAAGGAACAGGTGGTTGTAATGATGGCAGATGCCGTTGAGGCCGCCTCCCGCACCCTCAAGGACTACTCTGCAGAGAGTATTTCCAAACTGGTTGATGGCATTACCAGCCAGAGGATTTCAGACTCCCAGCTGGCAATGGCCGACATCTCAATAAAGGAGATAAACGTTGTAAAGGCGGTGTTCAAGAAGCACCTGCAGGAGATTTACCATGCCCGCATTGCCTATCCTGCCAAGAAGAAGGACAGCAAGAGGGAAGTCATTGTTACGGAAGAAACAGAATAAAACACAATAATATGAAGAACTATTTCAAATCTGCAGCCCTGCGCCTGATTGGCTGCATGGCCCTTGTGGCAGTATTGGCTGCTTGCAACAGCAACCCTGCTGACAAATATTACAAATCTATTCCCGACGGTTTTGACGAAATGTGCCAGCGTGCAATAGATGAGTGGAAAGTGCCTGGAATGGCAGTTGCAGTTGTAAAGGACGGAGAAGTGGTGTTTATGAAAGGATACGGCCACGCACACCTTGGTGATTCGGTTACCGCACCGGTTCCTGTAACCCCTCAGACACAGTTTGTAATTGCATCCACATCAAAGGCGTTCACATCAGGACTCCTTGCAAATGTAATGGATGAGTATCCTGAGATTAAATGGGATGCACCTGTTGTAAACTACCTTCCTGATTTCAAGCTCTATGACCCTTGGGTTACACAGAACTTCCAGGTAAGGGACATCATGTCACACCACAGCGGTTTCAATTCATACGCCCTTGATGACCTTCCTACATGGGGATATGACCGCGATGACCTTTACCGCATCTATTCTGTACTCCAGCCTACTTACAGTTTCCGTACAAAATATGCATATAACAACAGCATGTATACCATCTCTGCCAAGATTATAGAAAAATATACCGGCAAGAGCTGGGATGATGCACTTGTAGAGCGTATCTTCACACCTCTTGGAATGAAGAACAGTACTACCGGGAACCTTGCATTCTATACTGCAGACCTTGCACAGGGCTACAGGATGAGGAAAGCTGAGGGCAAGAATGAGATAGAGGTTGTACCCCGTACAGACAAGGACAATGCATTTGCATGGCTCTCTGCAATTGCCCCTGCAGGTTTTGTAATCTCTACAGTTGAGGATATGGCAAACTGGGTGAAGATGCACCTGAACCACGGTACATTTGATGGCAAGGAGGTGATTTCACGCAAGAACCATGATATGCTCTTCTATCCTCAGACCATTACCGGCAGCGATTCTACACGTCTTACAAACTATGCACAGGGCTGGACAGTTGAGTACGGTCTCCAGGGCCGCTACATAAGGCATACCGGTTTGGCATACGGTTATACAGCACTTGTGGGACTTCATCCAGAGCTTAACCTCGGTTTTGTATTCCTTACAAACAACGGCAGTTCATCAGACCCTCAGTCTGCCCTCGGCCGTGACCTTATTGAGCTTTATAAAGGCAACGCCAATGCCGGCCACTTTGACGAGTATCTTGCCGATTATCTTGAAGGCCTGTTCAGCGAAGATGAAGATGAGGCAAAAGAAGAGGAGACTCCAGTTGCTGCAATGCCTAACAAGGTATATACCGGAAGCTACAAGCTTGAGCCTTTCGGTACGGCAAAAGTATATGAGAAGGACGGCAAGCTTTACTTCAGCCTCAAGAAAGTTGATGCCGAGCTTACACACAAGAACGGCAACGTATTCCAGTTCTACCAGCCAGGCTCAGGCACATTTGACCTTACATTCACTGTGAAAGGCAACCGTGCCCAGTCACTTACATTTGACATTGTTGATCCGGTAGGGGAGTTCAAGCGTATATGATGAAGAAGATAATTAATCCGTATGCAGGTACTTCAGAAGGTTTGGGGTATAACTGCTTTGCATGCGCCCCTGAGAATCCCTGCGGTCTGAAAATGGAATTTTATGAGGACGGGGATGAGGTGGTTTCTTTCTGGAAACCAAACGGCAATTTCCAGGGATGGCTCAATACCTTGCACGGGGGAATCCAGGCAACATTGCTGGATGAGACAGGCGGCTGGCTCATTTCCCGCAAGTTCCAGACCTCGGCAATGACAACCAACCTGAATATCAAGTACAAGGCACCTGCTCCAATTGAGGGTACCATTGAAATAAGGGCTAGAATGAAGGAGCAGAAGAGGAATTTTGTAATTATGGATATTACCCTCTCTGCAAACGGGGTGCTCTGTTCATCGGCAGAGGCAACCTACTACTGTTTCCCAAGGGAAAAGGCAGAGAAGGATTTCCACTTCCTGCCGTATGAGGTGGAGGAGTAAGCTGCTGCCGGGCAAATTTAAAGGGTGCATTCTCAAGTTGAGTCTGCACCCTTTTAAGTATCCTATTTGTTTGCTGCAAATCAGTTGAGCGGATATTCAACCACCTTGAACTTCATGTCACCGTTCAAAGTGTATGAACCGCCGTATGTGCTCCCTTTAAGGACACACTTTACATTGTTAAAACGGATGATTGCATCATCTCCAACATACCCAGGGTACTTTATCAGATAAATCTCACCAGTATATTCATTGGTGTAATCATGTGAGTCACTTGAAAGAGGCTTGCAGAATGAAAAATATGTAACCTGGAGTGTGCTCCCGGTTTCCATACCCATGCAGTTGCCTGTCTTTATCATCATGTAAATGTGATCATTGGCAGTTAATTCATTGTTTGTGGCAATGAAAACCGTATTATTGTCAGGCATTGTATAAGCCTTGCTGACGTTGAAATTCACATTTTTCCCTGTATCAGCAGTCCTCACATCCTTGGCCTTTACGGTAAAATTGATGCTCCTTGTAAAGTCTTTAATGGCTGGAGTTTCATCCTTTGAGCAGGATGCTGAAGTGATGAGCAGTGCTGCAAGAACAAATGTTGCAATGATCTGTTTCATGATTTATAGGTTTTATAAGGTTCTGCAATTTAACTAATTTTAAAGTATAAACGGCGGAAAGTGCGGAATACTGCATCATTTTTATGAAATAATTTCACAGGAAATTGTATTTTTGCACCCCGAGGAAGAGAAATTTTTTCTTCCCGACAAATATTTACATTATGCACAAGGTATCGGAAAACCCTTTCAAAAACCGGATTAAGGCACACTTGCGTGCCGGTGGCAGGACCATGAGCAACCAGTCTGCCCTGATGGTAATTACAGCGCTCTTCGTGAGTCTCTATCTCATTTCAAACACTATGGCGGTAAAGGTAATAGGGATATTCAATCTCTTTTATTTTGATGCCGGAACAATCACTTTCCCTTTTGCCTATATGCTGGGGGATGTCCTCACTGAACTGTGGGGCTTCCGTATTGCCAAGAGGGTAATCTGGACAACTTTCTTCTGCAACCTCATGATGGTGGCCTGCACACAGGTAGGGGTATGGCTCCCTTCTCCTGATTACATGGGTGAGACAGCAGCCGCCTATAACCATATTTTCAGCTATGTGCCACGCATTGTGGTTGCCTCCCTTGTAGGATTCCTCCTTGGCGAGCTCTCCAATGCCTGGCTGATGGTGAAGATAAGGGAAAAGACAAAAGGTAAGCATTTGTGGGTGCGTACCGTAGGAAGTTCTGCTGTTGGATATGTATTTGACAGCCTCCCTTTTGTACTTATTGCTTTCGCAGGTACAGTTACAACAAGGGAACTGCTACTTATGATTGTATTCCAATATTGCAGCAAACTTATTATAGAGGCGGTATTTGGAACCCCTATGGCATACGCTGCAATAAAGTTCATCCGCAAATATGTGAGGCTGGAAGAGCCGGACAAATGATTGCAGGGAGGAGGATATGGAGAGATATTCTTTGATACATAGTAAGTTCCCAAGGGAGTTCGTGCTGCTGCAGGGAACCGGGTGTCGCTGGGGAAAATGTACTTTCTGCGATTACCATTCAGATACAAGTGAAGACCCTTTTATGGTGAACCGCCCTGTGCTGGCCCAGGTTTCAGGGTGCTATGGGGTACTGGATGTGATAAATTCCGGCTCATGTATGGAACTTGACCAACAGACTTTGGAGTTATTGCAAGAGGTTGTCGGGAAGAGGAAAATCCATACCCTCTGGTTTGAGGCCCATTGGATGTACAGGAAGAAACTGCAGGATTTTGCTGCACTTTTCCCGGGTGTGCAGGTGAAGTTCAGGTGCGGAGTGGAGACCTTTGATGCCGGGCTCCGTAAAATATGGAACAAAGGTATTCCCAGTGAAGTTGCCCCGGAGGAAATTGCAGAGCATTTTCATGGGGTATGTCTCCTGTGTGGTACAGATAGTGAAGATTTCAGCCATATTTCAAGGGATATTGAGACTGCCTGCACCCATTTTGAATATCTCAGCGTAAACCTTTTCTGCAATAATACAACCTCTGTATGCAGGAATGAGGCTATTGCTGCAAGATTTATCAATGAGGTCTATCCTTTATATAAAGACCACCCTAAAGTTGAGATTCTTCTGGAAAATACAGATCTTGGGGTGGGTTAGGATTCCATATCATTTTACATTGTAAGTGTGGATGCTGTTTCCTTTGGCTGAAGGGAGGTAGTTGATCCCCCACCAACATATCTGCAGGCACAGGAATGCCCAGATAAGGAGTATACATGAAGTCCGTATGCCGTGGGGGCTGGCCTTCCTGTAATGGAGGTAAATGATGTAACACAGCCAGGTTATTGCCGCCCAGGTCTCTTTTGGGTCCCATGCCCAGTAGTGCCCCCATGCCTCTTTTGCCCATAATGCCCCGAAAAGCATCCCAAAGGTGAGGAATGCTGTACCTGTATACACCAGATTGTCGGTGAGGTTGCTCTCTTTTTCTGTAGCTCTCCCTTTTTTCAGCAGAATATAAAGTGCCATTACAGTTGCTGCCCCTAGGAGTGCGTAGGAGAACATATATACTATAACGTGCGGCGCAAACCACGGGCTCTGGAGAGCCGGCATGAGAGACTTGGAGTGTATCTCGGGCTTGAAAAGGTTCACGCAGGTGAACACGAGGGCCATCAGCGTGCTGAAGGATAGAATCCATTTGTACCGCCATCTCCAGTAGACAATTATTCCGGCTACAGGGAGGAAGAATGAGTACCATAACCTTGTTTCACCCATTGTCCTCAAAGGGGGACGCTCCAATGATATCCACATACCTACAATGTAGGAGAAAAAGAGTGCAAGTCCGGTTGCGGTTAAGGCAAATGCATGGATTGACTTTCCTTTCCACGCGTAATATGCACCTGTGGCCCAGCACAGGCAAGCGGGCAGGGCAAAATATATAAAATGGGTCCAGTTCATCTTAATTTTCAGTCTTTAAAGGTTTTGGGGCCATTACAAACAAAAGGCAGAGAGCCCCTGCAAGCATCATGTATATGCCTGTATATACAAAAGGAATCCAAGGGTCCTTTACAAGTTCAAATATGCTGGTGTTGCTCCATTTCCCAAGCTGACTGTCGTAGCTGTACTGGTAAATTTTCCATCCCTCAACCTTCAGCGGCCTGTTCACCTCCACAGTACCCTGAATTTTCTCCCCCTTCTGTGTATATACAGTTACCTCTGAGGCATACCTCTTGGGCTCCCTCTCAGGCATAGCCAGTGAGTGCTTCTCATCCAGGTTCATTGGAGTATGGGGGAATACAAAGCTTCCCGACGAAATCCACCCTTTCTTCTCAATATTCCCTTTCATGGCCCTTACCTCCATTGCACAGGCGGAACCGGGAGAGTGCCATGGCTCATATCTCTGCCCATCTTCTGAATTTACTGGTGCAGCATCATGCAGTTCCCTGAGAATCTCTATATCCCAACCCTCATTATCCTTACTGTGGATAACTTTCCCGGTTTCATTGTCTACCAGTACAACTTTTGGGGGATACTCCTCCAGAATGAACTTGTGCAGCTCAATGGCAAGCCCAGGTTCATGAATGGCATTATTGTCATCTGTGGCCCGCCATTCAGGAGAGCCGGTCTGTACCGTCATTTTCAGTTTGTGCATATCAGCATAGCCAAGTGTGGCAAATGTAATAGCAATGAACACTCCCAGATGGTTGAGCAGGAAAGGTATCTCCTTTATCTTGAAGTTTGCAGCCCTCCTTAGGGTAACAAGGCCGGCAATCAGAGTCATCCAGGTATAGATGAGAACGAATGGCCAGAAAGAGAGCATTTGTGAGAACCATGGGATTCCCCCCTGCGAGGTCTGTACCGTAAGCCCCATCACTATTGTAAGGGCCATGGCATATATCAGGGCAGGGATTGCAGCATGGTACTGCATCATCCATCCGAGTGCATATACCTTTTTGCGCAGTATATATATTATTGCAATCCCCAATATGAATAATATCAGTACAATGAGGTTTACCGGCCACGCGAACAGTTCCCATTTTACTGCACCCACCGTACTCTGCAATACGGTTCCTATTGCAAGAAGGCCTCCTCCTATGAGGAAGCCTTCCTTATATCTCCATGGTTTTTCCCACATAATCAGTCTTCAAGAAGTTTCCCGGTCTCTGTTGCCTGTGAAATCCACTGTGGAACTATCTCCTTCATGAACTTCTCCTTGTCTGCATTGCGCTTCTTCATGTCTATGCCGCAGTATGCAGCTGCCTTTTCCCTTGTGGAGATGTCCGGCATAGGAATATCACCGGTATAGCCATGTCTGGCAAGTATTTTTGCAATCTCAAGGCGTGCCTGCATGGTGTAGTCCAGGCCGCTAGACATAATACGGACAACCTCCTGTGGTGCGTGGAATGAGGCTCCGTGTGAAGCAACTGCATAATCCCACCTCCACTGTCCTTTTCGGATAAACTGGAGCACATCCTTCATCTCAGCCTCTGTAGCCCCTTTGTCCCACGCAAATTTTGCCTCTATGTGAGCTTTTGCAAGCTCAGCCTCCAGACGGTTGCGCACTTCGTTGCATTTGTCCTGTCTCTCATATACATTTTGCCTGAGAACTTCTTCGCTCTCCCTGTGGCATACAAGGCAGGTGCGGTCCATCTTTGCAAGTGGGCTCTGTATCTGATGGTCGCTGAATTTCACACCTCCGTCAGCAGTATATGGCATGTGGCAGTCTGCGCAGGAAACGCCTCTCTGTCCGTGGATACCCTGCAGGGCAACTTCGTAGCCGGGATGCTGAGCCTTCAGGATAGGGGTACGGCTGAGAGCGTGGATATAATCGTAGTAGTTCCTTTCATCAAAGTAGCGCTCCGCATCCTCAAGTGTATATCCATAATCGTGAGGGAATGTGAGGTACTGGTCTTTTTCAGGAGTATTCGGGAAATCCTGGAAATAATATTCCACGTGGCACTGTGCACAAACCAGTGAACGGAGTTCATTCTGGGTGGCATCCTTTATGTCAAGTCCTCTTCTCTCATAAGCCTCAACAAGTGCGGGGCGGCTGATTGCAAGGTCCATTGTTTTGCTGTCGTGACAATCGGCACAGCCTATAGGATTCATCACCTCAGAACCCCATTTAGCCCAATTGGCCTTGTAGAACTCTGCAACTCCAAGTGAATCCATCAAGCGCGGTACATCCGGGCTCTTGCAGGTCCAGCAGGTTCCAGGCTGGTTCGAGCCTGATTCCAGTTCCGTTGGGGCTCCTGTGCGGAGAATCTCACGCATATCTTCCAGAGCGTGCATATGTCCGCGTGGGGCATTGTAGTCCCAGGAGAAAGCATAACCGGCCCAGAGGATTACCATATTCGGACGTTCTTCCAGTACATCATCATTGTTGCTGGACATATATTTTGAACGGAAATCTGTCTCCTCAGTAGCCTTCCATGTCTGGTATTCACGTGGAAAATCACTTTTGTAGAGAGGATTTCTTGATTCAATTCCCTCCATAGGATTCTTGCGGTTATTGAATATGCTGGCCACTTCGGCCCTGCGTTCCATAAGAGAGGATACCATAAGGCCCAAAATGAATACAGCTGCCATGGATCCGCCGAACAGCAGCCAACTCTGCCATGATTTCAATCTTTTGTCGCTCATATTGTCATTCATTATTGATTATTTTCTGAAGCCATTCAGGGACAGGGGACTCAGGATAAGGGACAATTGCCCCCGGTGTTGAGGAGAGGCTGTTCTTTCCGCCGTGTGGAATCTCCCTGTGGCAGTCCCAGCAAGCCTTCCCTTCGCCTGCCTCAGCTCTCATGAAGTCTATCTTTCCTGTCTTTACAAGTTCTGTATTGAGTTCCGTATGACAACGGATGCAATTCTCCATGATTACCTGGGCACTGGCACTTGCAGCTTCAGGCGCATTTCTCTCGCTCTCTGTAAGGAACGCTCCTACATGCTTCATTCCGTCAACCCCCTTGAATGCATATTTGCGCACCATGTTCTCATGGGGGACATGGCAGTCATTGCAGGTGGCATTGCGGGAATGTGAAGAGTGGCTCCAAGTGGCATAATAAGGGGCCATGATGTGGCAGTTTATGCATGCTGCGGAGTCATCTCCAAGATAAGTTGTTGCACGGAGCATATAAAGGAAAAGGAAACCTGCCCCCACAAAAACACCGGCCATAACTAAAAGTACAACCTTTTGTGTGCGGGTCAATTTCTCAACAAGTGCCTTTACGTGTTTCATAACAGTATTCCATGAAGAGTCCCAACAAATTTAATGAATTAATATTTTTTATCAAAATATTGATTCACAAATATTATTGCATGATTCCCCACGGTATCTGCCGGATGTGGGATTTTGCCGTTATAGGGTATCTTCTGCGGCATTTTATCCTTTCATCATCTGATATGCCAGACCGCCCTCAGCAGTCTCCTTGTAGAGGCTTGGGAGGTCCTTGCCTGTACGTTTCATTACCTCAATCACGTTGTCGAAGCATACACGGTGGTTGCCGTCTGTCATAAGGGCATATACATTGGCGTCCACGGCTCTGGTGGCAGCAAAGGCATTCCTCTCAATGCACGGAATCTGCACCAGACCGCATACAGGGTCACAGGTGAGCCCCAGGAAGTGCTCCATACCCATGGCAGCTGCGTACTCAATCTGCATAGGGGTACCTCCAAACAGCTGGGTTGAGGCACCGGCAGCCATACAGCAGGCAGACCCGATCTCCCCCTGGCAGCCCACCTCAGCACCTGAAATGGAGGCATTTGTCTTTATTATTGTCCCGATGAGTCCTGCTGTTGCAAGTGCCCTCAGGATCTTTTTCTCAGAGAATCCGTAGAACTGCCTGTTGAGGTAGAATACGGCTGGCACCACTCCGCAGGAGCCGCAGGTTGGGGCAGTTACAATTGTGCCACCCGCAGCATTCTCCTCTGCCACGGCCAGGGCAAATGCAAATGTCATTGCCCGGCGTTGCATTGAGCCCTGATGCCCCTGTGCCTTTATGTAGAAGGAAGATGCCTTGCGGGCAAGGTTCAGCCCTCCGGGGAGTACACCCTCCTCATCCAGACCGCGCTCCACAGCCTCCTGCATCACCTTCCATACCTCAGCCAGGTAATCGTAGATGTCACTCTCCTCATGCAACTGCACATACTCCCAGAATGTGGTGCCGTGCTCCTTGCACCATTCCAAGATTTCTGCCATCTTGCTGTGGGTATATATGCTCTTCTTCTCAGGGCGGGTGCCGGTATCACTTATGTCCCCTCCACCTATGCTGAATGTGGTCCAGTGGTCAAGCAATGATCCGTCGGGAGAAAAGGCCTCAAACAAAATTCCGTTGGGGTGCTGGGGTAGGAATATGCTGCCCCTCCAGAAAATCTTCAGGTTCTCCTTCCCGAAGACCTCCTCAATTGCCACATCCGTAAGGTGACCTTTCCCCGTTGAGGCAAGGCTCCCGTACAGGGTAACCTCCCATCTGGCCGCCTGCGGATTCCTCTCCTTGAACATCATTGCCGCCTTCCTCGGCCCCATTGTATGGCTGCTGGACGGCCCTTTACCTATCTTGAATATCTCCTTTATGCTTTCCATCTTCTGTTTCTATTCTTTCTGCTTTTGCCGGCAAATTTAACAAAGAACCACCATTTACACTAAAAGTTCTTCCGGGGTGCGGGCAGATTTCCCTTGTGTGAAGTTGCTTGCGCCCCCTCCCCAAGAGGTTAAGTGAGCTTACCCCTCTCTGCAGGCTCTCTGGCGCAGATTGTGATTCCTAACCTCTAGGAATTGATGTAGGTTAAGGGAGCCAATCCCGCTTACAGCGCATTCTAGTGAGCATTGGCGGTACCAACCTCTTGGTAAAGGCGGGTTGTCTCCGGTCCCGGCACTTTCAAGCGGGCATTAAGTTCAAGGCTTTTTGAATAACTGTAGCGCTGAGGAGGATTTTGTGGAGTATCTGCGGAAATTGAGTATTTTTGTGGCCTGAAACACTTTGGCAATGACATTTCTTCCCGACAACATACTTCAGATTTTCCTCCTTGCCGTGGGGGCAAGCTTTGTGCAGAGGACCACAGGATTCGGGTTCGGGATCTTCATAATGACGCTCCTGCCGTTCCTGATGCCGAGCTATGGGGAAGCTACGGCACTGTCGGGATTATTGGCATTTACAACATCCCTCATTGCTGCGTGGAAATACCGCAGGTGCGTAACCTGGGGGAGGCTGGGACCGATACTTGCCGTATTCCTCATTACCTCCACAGCTGCAATTTCCCTCCTGAAGGGGATGCAGGACTCCTCCATAAGGTTTATCCTTGGATTCATTCTCATTTTTGTGAGCATCTGGTTTGCTTTCCTCAAGAATAGGATAAAGTTCGGGACCACATTGCCATACCAGCTTGGGGCGGGTTCCTTGAGTGGCCTGATGGGCGGATTCTTTGGGATGCACGGCCCGCCGGCTGTACTCTATTTCATCTCCGCCGAACCAGACAAGGAACACTATATGGGGATGATCCAGACCTACTTTGTAATCACAAATGCAATGATGACCATAGCCAGGGCCTATAATGGATTTGTGACCCCTGCCGTGGGAAATTGCTACCTGTTCTGCCTTGGGGCCGTAGCAATTGGTGCCACGCTGGGCGCCTGGGCCTTCAGCCGCATCCCTGGCAACAAGTTCCCATACGTGGTGTACGGCTATATTGGGGTGAGCGGAGTGATTATTCTCTGCAGTGCGCTTTAGAT
The DNA here is from genome assembly GCA_964475015.1 of uncultured Muribaculaceae bacterium. Taxonomy (GTDB): domain Bacteria; phylum Bacteroidota; class Bacteroidia; order Bacteroidales; family UBA932; genus Egerieousia. The sequence goes on along the minus strand of CAYYVA010000040.1, from coordinate 6,111 downwards.
TTCCTGATTACTTTCATATTTAACCATTGTTTCTATGACTGAAAAAGAAAAGATGCTTGCCGGAATGGTATATTCTGCAATAGATAAAGAACTTATAGCTGAGCTTGATGCTGTAAAGGAAGTGATTCATAAATACAATGCAGTGTCTCCGTCTGATTATCCCTCCCGGCTGGAGATACTTAAAGGATTGCTCGGCCATTTAGAAGATGATGAGATAATCATAAACCAGCCATTCTACTGCGATTACGGCAAACAGATAAGCATAGGCCGCCGCTTCTTTGCAAATTTCCATTTTACCGTTTTGGATGAGGCCAAAGTTACAATAGGGGACGATTGCTTCATAGGACCGAATGTAAGCATCTACACAGCTTGTCACAGCACAGATCCAACTGAAAGGAATACAAGAAATGAATGGGCAGAACCGGTTACCATTGGCAACAATGTTTGGATTGGAGGGAGTGTTACCATCCTCCCGGGAGTTACAATAGGTGACAATGTAACAATAGGAGCCGGCTCAGTTGTTGTGAAAGACATCTCCTCCAATGTGATTGCGGCAGGTAATCCGTGTAAGGTAATTAAGGAAATTGGACTATAACAATGAAACCCCTCAGATTCATAATCCTTTTCCTGCTTGCCGCATTGATTGTTGTGGCAAGGTACTGCCCGGCGGTGGGGGAATGGTATGCGGTTGGGGTGTATCCGGTGGTGTCAGCTGTGCTGTCGTTTTCGGTGAGCTGGATTCCGTTTTCTATGGAGGAGGTTTTTGTGGTGGGGGCCGTGATACTGGCGGTGTGGATTATAGTGCGTGGAGTGAGGAAGAGGCAGAGGTGGTACAGGGTTGCCTTCAGGGAGGCTGAAATGGTTGTGTGGATTGTTGTGTGGTTTTATGTGGGGTGGGGGATGAACTATTTCAGGGAGAGTGTATATGAGAGGGGAGCTGTCGGGAAGCAGAAATATAATGAGGTGGTTTTTAATGAGTTTCTGAAGGATTATGCGGAGAACTTGAATGCTTCTTTTGTGGATTCTGCTACGGTGCCCGTCATTAAGGATTTTGCTGTTGAGGTTAAGGAACTTTATGCCCAGGTGCCGCGGGAGATGGGGCTTTGTACCCCGCGCAGCTGGATGCAGCCCAAACGCTTGCTTTTTAACGGGTTGTACTCTTCCGTTGGAGTATTGGGATATATGGGCCCGTTCTTTAATGAAATCCAGCTGAACGGTGAGCTTCTGCCCGAGCAGCTGCCCTTCTGCTATGCGCACGAACTTTCGCACCAGCTGGGGGTGAGCAATGAGGATGAAGCAAACTATTGGGCCTACCGCATCTGCCGCAACTCGGAAGACCCGCAGGTGAGGTACAGCGCATATTTTTCACTTCTCCCGTATGTCCTCACCAACGCCTCCAGAGTCCTTCCTCCCGACAAATACAAGGCTTTCCAGCGCTCCATCCGCCCTGAGGTGCTGAGCCAGTTCACCCGGCAGCAGGAATACTGGAGGGACAAATACAGTAAAACCCTGGGAGAGGTGCAGAATCTCCTCTACAATGCAATGCTGAAGGGAAACAAGGTCCCATCCGGCACAGCAAACTACATCCAGGTAATAGACCTGATAATTGCGTTTGAGTATCCTCAACCAATGGGCTTATGCTACTGTGCAGTGTTGGACTACTTTTACCCATCATCTTGAATCTTTCGTGAAGAAAATTGAATATGCAGATTTCAACGAAACAGGAATAGATATATTTGTCAGACACCTTAGAATTGAAATGGAACTAGAAGAGAAAACAAAATCAGATGCAATGAAATTAATTGAGAATGCTTGGGGAATGTAAGCGTTTAACTATAGTGTTTCAAGTCATAGCCATACTTCCATTATTAGCAATGTTTATAAACAATGAGTATAAGCATTGTTATGTATTTTTTTATATTTATTGCATTATTTTTCTCATTTTTGCGAAAAATTTACTAAACAAACCCAATGGCCACATTAACATTCAATAGTACAAATAAAGATATATGGCTATCCAAGATTATGGATTACAAGAATTGTGTCCATAATGAGGATTGTGAAAATGTGGTTCTAACGTTCCCCGATATTGAGGTTAAGGATTTAAGCCCAGTTCATATTGTTACACTTGCGTGTTTGATTGAATATATAAGCAGGTTTGATGTCAATATAAAAGTTGACAGAAAAACAGCTGTAGGGGATTACTTGTATCTGACTCTTAAGTTTAAAGAGTACTGGGCAGGAGGACAAGATCACTCGCATATTGAGGATGAAAATATATTGAATCTGTGGAGGCTTAAAGAGGAACAAAAAGAGTTATATGGTGATGAGGTTGCAAATTATTTGAAAAGCAAGTTCAAATCGGACAAGGATCTTTCAGCTGTAAAACTCTCTATTACAGAAGCGTTTTATAATGTATGTGACCATGCTAATGCAAATAAAAATGCATTTTCGTTTATACAGTTTAACCCAGATAAACAAATATTGCAGATTGCTGTTTGTGATTTTGGCATAGGAATTGGAACTTCTGTAAGGACAGTCCTTCCTGATGCTTCTGATGAGGAAGCCTTGAGAAAAGCTATTGAGCCAAGATTTACTGTTAAATCAAGGATGCATAATAGTGGTATGGGGTTGGACTCAATTAGGGGTAGCAGTACAGAGGACCAGAATATGCTCATTTTAAGTAATGGGGCTTTCCTTATGGCAAAAGGGGATTCCGTAAGGACTAAGAAATTGGATTTTGAATTTATAGGCACTCTCGTGTATTACAAGATAAACTTGAATCACTATGATGCTGCAGAAACTTTAGATACATTAGATTTTGATTATTTATAATTAGAGGAGGTGAGTATGTGTACAATAAATATTTCTTATATACTTAAAGATGCAGATTATCCTACTGCAGGTGCAAAGTTGTATGATATGATTATTGCCAAATACGATACAGAGGATTCTATAATTTTGGATCTTGTGGATGTGGATGCTTTGCCTTCAATGTTTTTGAATACATCCATTGGTAAATTGATTACAGATAAAGGCAAGATGGCTCTTAAGAAAATCAGGTTTACGAACATTTCAAAAAGCCAGGCAGAGAGAATTAAAGATTACGTTGCTAAGGTATCATAGCCCCTACAGGCGCTTTTCCTTACGGATAAAGATACTTACGGATAATTTAATGTGTGCCCAAAGTCAAAATACGGGTACGCATTTTTTTATATGTTGCTAACAGACAAAATCATTATATTTGTAAGGATGAAAAGATATTCCTTATGGCAGAAAAATATAATGTTGAGAATAAGCCTATTGAACAAGTCCTTGGTTTCATAAAATCTGGAGAAATTGCAATTCCTGAAATTCAGCGTCCTTTTGTGTGGAAACCTGTGCAGGTTAGAGATTTGATAGATTCTCTATATATGGGTTATCCAACTGGGTATTTGATTATGTCACAAAGTGCAGATCTGAAGCTGAAAGACGGCTCAACATCTGCAGGTAAGAAAATAATGATTGATGGTCAGCAGCGTATTACTGCTTTGATGACTTCTATCGTAGGAACTGAAGTTACTAACTCTGATTTTAAGAAATACAGAGTTAAGATTTCTTTTAACCCTTTAGCTGCAGAGGATGATGAGGAGAAATTCAAAGTTCAAACTCCTGCCGTATTAAAGGATAAAAGATGGATTGCGGATATTGCTGAAATATTTAAATCTGATTTTGATAGTTTTGAATTTGTTCAAAATTACTGTGAAGAGAATGAGGATGTAAAGCCTAAGGATTTGAATAAGGTTATAATGCGGCTGCTTGATATCAAAAATAGGCAGATAGGTATTATATCCTTGAATAATGAGCTTACAATTGATGAGGTAACGGAGATATTTATCCGCATAAATAGCCAGGGTACAAAGCTTAATCAGGCAGATTTTGCCATGTCGAGAATGGCTGCCAATGAAAAATTTGGTGGTAATACGCTTCGTAAAGCTGTGGAGTATTTTTCACATTTGTCAGTTGCTCCAGAGTGGTATAATGAGATGATTAAGGATGAGGAATTTATGGCTTCTCCATATGCTGCCAAACTGGCTTGGCTTAGAAATGACAGGGAAACAATCTATGACCCAGACTTTAATGATATTTTACGTGTTTCTTTCATGTATAAGTTTGGTCGTGCAAAAATGAAAGACCTTGTAGCATTGTTGGAGGGTAGAAATTTTGAGACCAGAGAGAATGAGGAATCAATATCAGAGGCTACATATAAGACATTATCAGAGGGAATAATGGATTATATGAACCAATACTCATTTACCAATTTTATCCTAGCAATAAAGTCTGCAGGTTTTATCAGCACAAAGCTTATAAACTCTCAAATGACTCTGGATTTTGCATACACTCTTTACTTGCTATTGAATGCAGATTCTGATATTGAGAAAACCCAGATTAAGCATTATGTGCTGAAATGGTATGTTCTTACTACTCTTACTGGTAGGTACATCTCATCACCAGAATCAGCCATGGATTTCGATATTAAGCGCATTCGTGAACGTGGTTTTCTTAATTTCTTCCAGGAAATAGAATCTGCTGAGCTTGCAGATAACTTCTGGGATGTACAGCTTCCACAACGCCTTGAGAGTGCATCTATCAGTAGCCCATACTTCAATGTATTTTTGGCTGCTCAAGTATTCTTTGGTGACAATTCTCTTTTCTGCAATGGAATTAAGGTGAGTGATTTGATTGGTGTTGTTGGAGATGTTCATCATATTTTCCCTCGTAAGGATCTTATTAGAAATGGCATAACTGAACGAGGTAAGTATAATCAGATTGCTAATTTTACTTATTTAGATACTCAGATTAACAAAGCCATTGGTGATGATGCTCCTTGTTTATATTTTAAAGCAGCATTTGATTCAGTAGATAATGGTAAAGCGCTATATGGTAATATTATCTCTAAAGATGAACTCATAAATAATCTGGATGTCAATGGTATACCTTTAGATATTGTTAATTGGAATCATACAAATTATGAGTTGTTCCTGAATAAGAGACGACATAATATGGCGCAGAAAATCAAAAGCTATTACGAAAAAATATAAATACCAGTAGGTAAATGCATTTTTAACAAAATAAATGAAATGAGCGCAAGGGTGTCCCGCAAAATGGGACACCCTTTCTTCATCTTTGCAGAAAAATTAAGGATATGGACAAGCACGGAATCAGAATTGAAATTTTCAACTACACCTTGCAGTTGTTGCAGCAAGGTTGGTATTTGTCGGGAAGTGGAAATAAAGTTGAGCTTTCTGGTGTTGTTGAGGTTATGGAGGCTGCCAAGATGTATAATGCTCCATTTGTGGTTAATAAGCTTGTAGAGCATAATACTGAGGTTGTTGTAGAAAATAAGGATTGTGTTGTGGCAGCAATTGAACTTATTGATAAGGGGTATAATCCGGCTATGCTCAATCTTGCAGATCTGTATATGCCTGGTGGGCTTGTGGAGTATGGATCAGGGGCACAGGAGGAAAATCTTTGCAGAAGAAGTAATCTGGTGCAGTCACTATATCAGTTCTCTGAAACAAGGATACGTCAGTATCCGGATATGGGATTGGAAGTAAATGAGAACCAGTACCCGTTGGATGAACGTTATGGTGGTGTGTATAGTGGTATTGTAACATTCTTCCGTAGCGAAGAGAATAAGGGAGCTATGTTACTGGACAGACCTTATAATATTCCGGTAATATCGGTTGCGGCATTGAGGGGACCACGTATTAATAAAGATGGTATGATGGTACAGGCTGAAGCCAATATTACATTGGATAAGATAAGGACAATATTCCGTATTGGTATTGATAAAGGACATGATTCTTTGGTGCTGAGCGCTCTTGGTTGCGGGGCGTTTGCCAATCCTCCGGCGCATATTGCAAAGTTGTTTCATCAGGTAATTGAAGAACCTGAATTTAAGGGTGCGTTCAAGTTGGTTGATTTTGCTATCCTGGATGGTTATCGTACCGGTTTGAGACATAATCCGGAGGGAAATCTTGTACCGTTTCAAAGAGAATTTTCACAATGTTAAACCACTACTGTCCACTAAAAATTGTGGACTATTAAAAATTAAATAAACTTGGTTCA
>CAYYVA010000039.1:0-20381 GCA_964475015.1 uncultured Muribaculaceae bacterium | reverse complement strand
ATCAACTAACACACTTAAAAAATAATCTAATGAAAAAAGTTATTCTATTTGCGTTTATGGCATTATGCTCTACTATGATGCTGGCGCAAACAATTACCGTAAAAGGTACGGTGATTGGTGCAGAAGACGGAATGCCGGTTATTGGTGCTTATGTTCTTCAACAGGGTACAAATAACGGTACTTCAACTGACATTGATGGTAATTATGTTATTGAAGTTCCCGCAGATGCAACCCTGATCTATTCATCAATCGGTTACACTACACAGTCTGTAGCTGTAAACGGCAGGGCACAATTGGACATCATGCTGAAGGCAGATGCAGTCCAGTTGGATGAGACAATTGTAGTAGCCTACGGTACAGCAAAGAAAGGCACTTATACAGGTGCTGCTTCTGTGCTGAAATCAGATGCAATTGCCGATGTTCCTACTACATCATTTGAGAATGCATTGAACGGTAAGATTGCAGGTCTCCAGATTACCCAGTCTTCAGGCCAGGCAGGTTCAACTTCAGAGATCCGTATCCGCGGTATCGGTTCAATGAATGCTTCAAACGAGCCTTTGTACGTTATTGATGGTGTTCCTGTAAACTCTGGTAATACAGGTCAGATGAGTGACTGGATTGCAGGTACATCAAATAACGTTATGAACACCTTGAATCCAAGTGACATTGAGAGCATTACAGTATTGAAGGATGCTGCTGCATCTTCACTTTACGGTTCTCGTGCCGCTAATGGTGTCATCATGATTACCACCAAGAAGGGTAAGGTAGGCAAGCCGACCATCACCTTCAAGGCTTCTGTTGCAGTTTCTCCAGACTGGGCAACCGACAACTATGAGGCTGCAAGCACAGAGGAGAACATTGAGATGTTGTATGAGATTTTCCATGACTACAGGACAAGGGCCGGACGTACTGAGCAGGCCGCTATGGAGTATGCATTGAGCTCATGGAACAGCTCCAACAGGTTGAATGGCCATGGATGGCAGATGAGCGTTTCTGACAGCAGCGTATATCCAAAAATCACCATTACCCCTCTCACAGGTGACGGCATCAAGAACCCTAGGACCGCAGGCAAATACTTTGATTGGGAGGATGCTTACTTTGGCACAGCAGTTTACCAGTCTTATGACCTTTCAGTAAGCGGCGGTACAGAGAATACCAATTACTACTCTTCTTTTGCATACACAAAAGATAAAGGTAGGATTGCAATCAACCAGTTTGACCGTATTACCGGTAGGGTAAACCTCAACCAGAAAATTGGAAAATATGTTGAGCTTGCTTCAAGCGTAAACGTTGCCCATACTGACAAGACAGGTTTCAATGATACCCGTAACCTCGGTGCCAACTATTATCTCCAGACACGCAACTTGTTGTGGGGCTTCTATTATCCTACTGACTATAAGACAGGTGAGCCTTATACAACCAGATATGCAAGTTATGCCTACAACCAGCTCTACCACCAGAACGAGTGGGAGAACTCTTCAAAGACCTTGAAGATCCAGGCAAGCGAGGCTTTGACAATCCATCTTATGGAGGGTCTGGACCTCAGAAGCGTATTCTCTTTTGACAACTCAGAGACAAAAGACCATATCTACTACAGCAAGAACCACTACAACGGTTCAGCAAACGACGGTACTGTAACTGAAATGTCTACCAAATACACTACAATAGTATCATCTACAACCTTGAACTGGAACAAGACCTTTGGTGAGAAACACACTGTAGGTGTACTTGCTGGTTTTGAGGCTGAGGATAAAGAGACTGTTTATCAGAGGACAAGCGGTGAGAACATGGCAACTGACGCCTTGACAACCCCTTCAACAGCCGGTACAATCACCGGTACAGGCTACAGCTGGGGCAACTCAATGGCTTCAATCCTTTCGAGAGTAGAATACAACTATGACGGAAGATACTATGTTTCAGGTTCATTCAGACGTGACGGTTCATCTAAATTGTCACCTGATGCACGCTGGGGTAACTTCTGGTCAGTTGCAGGTTCATGGAAAGCCAACAATGAGAGCTTCCTCAGAGATGTTGAGTGGTTGTCTAACTTGCGTATAAGGGGATCATTCGGTATCAACGGTACACTTCCTTCAGACAACTACGGATGGAGAGCCCTCACAAGCTACACATACAAATATAACAACGAGCCTGGTGCTGCCATTACAAATGTATTGAACAGCGACCTTTCTTGGGAGACTTCATATACAACAAACATCGCTTTGGAGTTCGGTATATTTGACCAGAGATTGTCAGGTACCATCGAGTACTTCAACAGAGATTCAAAAGATTTGTTGCAGAACGTTCCAATTTCAACAATTACAGGTTTCAGTTCTACACTCCGCAATGTTGGAGAGATCAACAACAAGGGTATTGAGGTTGAGTTGAGCGGTGATATCATCAGAAAGAAGGACCTTACTTGGGATGCTACAGTTACAGCTTCATTCATTGATTCAAAAGTTACAAAACTATATGATGGCCAGGATATCATCTGGAGTGACCCTACCGGTGGTGATGCACGCTGTAACTTCATTTATAGGGAGGGTGAATCAACTCTTGCATATTATGGTTATGAGTGGGCAGGTGTAAACCCTGAGAACGGTCTTAACATGTGGTATGTAAACAACCCTGAGAAAGAGGCTGACATGCTGGCAAGCGGCGAAGCCTTCAAGCACTACAAGAACGGAAGGGCTGTAGTAGAGGGTGACAACTACAGCAAGACAAACAGAATCATCTTTGGTGATGCAAACCCCACAGTATACGGTGGTATCAACACAAACGTTACATGGAAAGGCATCAGCCTTGGCTTGAACTTCATCTACAAATTGGGAGCAAAATTGTATGACGGCGCTGAGAAGGATGTAAATGATGACGGTTACTACTGGAACAGGATCAGGTCTAAATATGTTTATGAAAACAGATGGAAAAAACCTGGTGACATAACAAATGTTCCTAAACTTCTCGGTAACGACCCTGTATCTGCAATGCAGGTAAGTTCAAGACACTTGTACAACGGCAACTTCTTGAGGCTTAAGAATATCACATTGTCTTACAACTTCCCTAAGGAACTGGTGAAGAAGGCAGGCCTGGGCTCTGCAAGGGTATATTTCAACGGTTCAAACCTTTTGACTTTTGCAGCTCATGACCTGGTAGATCCGGAAGTAAATGCATATGGTACAAGAGGTTGGGAGACTCCAATCCTCAAGACTTATACATTCGGACTAGAGTTCTCATTCTAATTAAAAAATGAATACTACAATGAAAAATATTAAAATAATACTTATTGCAGTTCTTGGAATCTTCGCCATCTCTTCTTGCGAAGACTTCCTGGACAAGAAGCCTACCAATGCTGCAGATTCTGCGGAGGCAATCAAATCAGTAGATGACGCTGAGCTGTTCATGAAAGCCATCAGCAGCAAGATGTTGTCAACTTCATATTTGGGGCAGCAGATGCATCTTTATGCAGATGCAAAGGGCGGAGACCTTACCATCCAGTCTGCAGGCCGCGGCTATGACGCCCTATATTCTTTCAACCATACAGTTTCTTCAGGCACATACAGTTCCTTCTGGACACAAGGATTCAACATCATTCTCCAGTTGAACACTCTGCTTACCAACATTGAGACATTGGAAGCTGCAGGTACAACCGAGGATTTTGACAATGTGAAGGGACAAGCACTTACCCTCAGAGGTATGCTATATTTTGATCTTGTACGTCTGTATGGCGAGCCTTACAATGAGGACAAGAGCGCATGGGGTGTTCCAAACATCACTACAGTACTGAGTGCAGATGCGAGGGAGCTCAGAGCTACAGTTCAGGAAAACTATACACAGATTTTGACTGACCTTAAGGCAGGCGAGCCGCTCCTTACCAAAAACGTAACCCATGGTTTTGTAAACTACTGGGCAAACAAGGCCTTGCAGGCAAGGGTTTATCTCCATATGGATGATTTTGACAATGCTCTGGCTGCTGCCAAGGATGTTATCAAGAACGGACCATACGATTTGTATGAGAATGATGAGTGGGTTGCTTCTTGGGCTACCAAGACAGGTAAAGAGAGCATCTTCCAGCTGACTGTTCTTGCTACAGAGGGTGGCGGAAGCTCGGCTTTGGGTGGAATCTACTCAAGAAGGGCACACTACTCAAGCTCTATCGGAGGATACTACATGGCAAGTGAGTATTTCCTTGAGAGACTCGGAGAGGATCCTGATGATGTACGCTGGGGTATCATGACTCATGACGAGACCAGCGAGGACCGCTTGGGATGCTGCTATAAATATCTTGGCAGCGTAGACATGAGCGGTGACGGAGAGGCAGATGCAGCTGCTTGTAACGTTAAGGTTATCAGACTTTCAGAGATGTACCTCATTGCTTCTGAGGCAGCATTGAGAAAATCTTCAGCAGACGAGGCTGCAGCAGCAGACTACCTCAACGCAATCCGCAAGAGGTCTCCAAACCTTGCGCCTGCAACTGAGGCAACTATAACTCTCGACATGATTCTAGACGAGAAATCTAAAGAATTCCTCTGTGAGGGCCAGAGATTCTGGGATCTTATCCGTTGCAACAAGACTATTGAGTTCAACGATGACTGGCAAGGTGTTCCTATCCAGAGAAGGGGCAAGACCATTGACAGGACTTCTCACCTGACAATACTCCCTATCTTCCAGGCTGAGATCAACGCTAATCCTGACATTGAGGCACAGCAGAACCCTGGTTACTAACAGATGACGGCATAAATGAAAAACAGGCTCGGATGAGCCTGTTTTTTTATCCCTACAACAACGGATATTATAAACTATCTTATTACTGAGATATCTCTGTAACCAATAACCGAATTATGTAAATCAGGGAAATACCTTGAAGTGTACCTGAACTGTGGCAGAGGCTTTGAAACCATCTCTTTTCTAAAGCTCGGCCTTATCTTGCGGTCCGTAATCTCAAACCTTGAGAGCGGCCTTTCAGCCCCCCTCCATTCAAACCCCCTCAGGCGCTGCTTCTCAATTGGGAGATTATAAACAGGAAAAACATTCTGTTTGATCTCACTGATGGACCTTGTCCTCTGCACCTGATTGTCCTTGATCTTTACGGTCATCATCTTGCACTCCTCCTGGTCCATAAGGGTGATTGTACTGTCCTCCTCAATATAGAATATTGCAGACACACCTCCAAGGGCATCAAACCTGAACAGCTCATTATTGCTGAAATAGGCTGCCATCTCTGTGCTCTTAATCTGGTTGAAGTGTACAGAATCCTCCTGTGTGGTTATGAAAGCCTCGGAAAGGAGATTTATCTTATGTAGCTGTCCGTCCTTAAGATGGGCCTGTATGCTGTCTGCGGCAAACTGGTTCACCCCGTCATACCACATTACAGGCCTTGTATAGAAACGGGCCATGGAATCAAGTCCGGTATAGACAAGGCTGTCGCACATCCCCTGCACATCACTCCTGTAGAACTTTACATTATGGAAAATGTCAACAAATGTAACCTGGGTGGTATCAGGCTCCTGTACGGCAGGCACTACTGCAGGCAATGCCGGATCCATCTGCTTCCCGACAGTATCCTGTACAGCCTCCGCCTTGTTTTCAAGCCCGGGGCCTTCAAGCAGGGCCTTCTCCCCCATCTTCCCTTTCATTGGGGCACCTTGCTGCAATCCGCTTACAGAACGGGCTTTCCTGCGCTCCTGGTCATGTATTGCAATAGGATCAACCGCCGAGAGGGAAAGCCTCTCATTTGCCAGTTTTATGGCCGAACTGTCCACTTCATACATCCTCCTGGTAGAGTAAAGAATCCTGTCACCCCTGAGGAAGAGTGTATCCGGTACATCATTTTCAACTGAATAGAGTGCCACGGCCGGCATATCAGTAAGCTCTATGAGCATGGGATCGGGGCTGTATGTCACCTTATCCGCAAGGCAGATTGAAGTCTGTACCGTATCAAGTATCTGTACATTGTCATACAGTTCCGCATTGCCGGTATTTCTGGAGTATTTCAGGAGATCTGCCCACAGCTCCTGCTCACGGGTAAGGACATAGCCGTCCCTGTCAAATGTGAAGAGGTTAATGCGCCTGTTGAAATTGCCGGAGTTGGCATACAGCATGTTGTCATCCTTCCAGGCCACTGTCTCGGAATTGAATACGGCCACATCTGTATCTGTATGGTAATCCACCCTGCTTGAGACAATGAATACGGAATCTGTGAACATCTGCACACTGTCCCTGAATGTGAATAGCTTCTCCTTGGCAAAGTACATTCCGTTTACGCTCTCTATGAGGTTGCCGTCATTGTTCCTTAGTGCCGCACCTGCATGAAAAGAGGCAATGGAATCCCTTGTGTTGTAATCCAGGTGATTGGTATTAAGAATATTCCCGTCCCTGTCTAGCAGCTGCACCAGCGAGCCGCGGAACTTGGCCAGATTCTCAGCCACCACATACTCAATGCGGTCACTTGTAAGGAGGGTATTCTCCTGGATTATCTCCACATTTCCAACCGCATCAATTATGTTGGTGTTCACGTTCCAGAGCGCCGTATCACACTTGAGGTATGTATTGTTGTGGAGGAATGTGGCAGGCCCCACCACCTTCCTGTATGAAACGCTGTCTATCTCTATCAGATGGGCTGAAACCGCCTCTACAAGGCGTACCAAAGAATCAGCACCCCCCTTTTCCTGGGCAAAGCCCACAAAAGGAAAGTGCATGAGTACAACCAATATGATTGCAAGATATTTACTTGATCCAGCCTTCACGCTCAAAATTGCAGTCCTTGAATAATTCATCAAGCTTTATGTAGGTTATGGCCTGTTTCTCCTTAATGAACTTGTCTATTGCATTCTGCTGCCTCTCATTGTTGGCAATGTTCTGTATGATCACAAAATCATCCTTATAGGTTGCAGTATGTGACGGTATCACCTTTTCAAGCTTCAAAATCTTGTAGATGGTGTTACCGCTGCGTCCCTCGTTGTCTACAGACTCAAAAGGAACTGAAATCTGCCCCACCTCAAGGTCCTTGATTATTGCATAGTCTGCAGGCTTCAGCAGGTCCTTCTCAAACAATGTGGAGCCGGTGTTCTCATCTGCCATAAGACCGCCGCTGAGAGCCGATTTAGGGTCCTGTGAATAGATTCTTGCCGCAAGGTCAAATGCAAGGCTGTCTGCCTCAATATGGGTCTTCAGGCTGTCCAGTCTCCCGAATGCCTTTACCCTGTCTTCCGAGGTATATTTGGGTTTCAGGAGGATATGTCTTGCATTGAACATCTCGCCGTCCTTCTCAATCATCTGGATGAGGTGGAATCCGTCGGGAGTCTCAACAATCTGTGAAATCTGCCCCTCCTTAAGTGCCATGGCCGCATCTGAGAACTGTGGCCAGAATATGTTCTTTGAGGCCATTCCAAGCTCTCCGCCCTTGATTGCACTTCCAGGATCCTCCGAGTAGAGAGTTGCAAGGGTACTGAACTTTTCCCCTTTGAGGATTCTCTCCCTGAAGCCAATGAGCCTCTCCTTCACTGCAAGCTTCGCCTTCTCCTGATCCGGATAGAGGACAATCTGGCTTATCCTGTATTGCGTTGACATGATTGGGAGGTCACTCTCATCCGCATTCTTGAAATAGGTCTCAACCTCTGCAGGAGTGGCTGTACCGGCCTCTGACATCACATTCTGCTGCATCTTCTGTATAAGGCTCTGCTCCCTGAGCACAACCCTCCACTCCTCCTTGAGCTTGTGCATAGGCTTCTTGAAATACTCCTCAACCTTCTTCTCACCGCCGAGCTGTGTCATTATTGTGCTTATCCTCTGCTGGAGGTCCATCTCCACGTTATCTTCGTTTGCTGTAAGGCTGTCCAGCCTTGCCTGGTTAAGGAACAGCTTGTGCACCATCATGTTCTCAAGTGTCTGGCACCTTGAATTCCTGTCTACGCCCATGCCCTGGGCAGACATCATCTGTATCTCCGATTCCAGTTGTGAAAGGAATATGGCCTCATTTCCTATCAATACAATTACCTTGTCCGCCAAACCGTTCTCGTATTTCTGTGCCCACAAAGAAACGGGGAGAACAAGAAGAACCGCCGCCAAAACCTTACTTAGAAACCTTCTCATCTTCTTCTGCTATTTTTAGTTTTTTGTTGTTCATTGCATCGTTCAGGATATCCCTCTGCAGGTTTGAGAGGAGTTCCTGCTTTCTTCTGCTTATAATTATTTCCTTAATTTTTCCGCTGTTGTATTCAAATGGGGTAACTTCCCCGGGTGGCACATACTCCAGAATCTGGAGCACGTTTGTGTATACGGTATCCTTCACCTCCGCCACAAGCTTCTCCTTCCTGAGAAGTTCCTGCAGCTCATCCAGCTGTATTCCCGCCTCCTTGGCAACTACATTCAGGTCCACCCAGTCATTGTTGTAGTTGCTGTATTTGTATGCAAAACTGTTCGCAAGCTGCTCCAGGGCCTCAAGTTCCTCTATTTCACGGCTCTTGGCCAGCTTCCTCACATCCTGCAGGTTAGGGGAGCTGTTCTGCATCTTTACCAGCCTTCCCCTGAACACACCGTTCTTCCCTACAAAAGTGCCCTGATGGGCATTATAATACTCCTCCCGCTCCCTTATTGATACAATTGTATCAAGCCTCTCCTCAATAAACTTGTTCTCGTAACGGAAGACCAGCAGCTGTATCCTGTAGTCCTCCAATAGTTGTGCCACATCCTTCTCCTCCTTGGGCAACTGCTCTTCAGCCTTCTGCAGCATGAGCTGCCTTATTGCCCATGAATTGATGTACTGCCTTGCAAGCATGGCACTGTCCGCAGGGAATGTCCCCTTTGGAATCACCTTCTCAAGATCTGTCTTATATAGTGCAGCCCTCCCGGTCTGAGCTACCTTTTCCCCTTTGGTGACAGAGTCATAAAGGGTACAGGAACACGCCAGAAGAGCTGCTGCTATTATACAAACAAATCTGTTCATCCGGAAAATGCCGGGTTATTTGTTAAGGGCGCTCAATCTTACAAACAAAGCGTCAATCCCCTCAAGAAGCTTCTGGTTCAAAGCCTTGAAATGCTTCTTGGCATCATCCTTAGGATAATGGTTAATCTGCTCAAAGATGTTGTCACCAAGCTCAACTGCATCGGCAACAATCTTCTTTGCCTCATCAAGATTCTTCTCACCGTTGATGTACATATAAACCCAACAATCAGAAATCACCTCGTTTACAAGAAAAATAACGTCTTTTTTAATTACTCTTAAGTTTGCCATCTTATCTG
The DNA here is from genome assembly GCA_964475015.1 of uncultured Muribaculaceae bacterium. Lineage (GTDB taxonomy): Bacteria > Bacteroidota > Bacteroidia > Bacteroidales > UBA932 > Egerieousia. The sequence goes on along the minus strand of CAYYVA010000039.1, from coordinate 11,147 downwards.
ATTTTAAATCTGTTCTACAAAATTGGTTTTCCTACAACCTCAAGTCCGAGGCCCGGTGCATCATGGAGGGTAATCTTACCATCTACGATTGTCATGCCCTTATAGCAGTCATTTGCAATGAGGAGGTTACCGTCAAGGTCTGCCCACTCTGTCTTAGGTGCAATCTGTGCGCCTGCTGTAATGGCACATGATGTCTCTGTCATACAGCCCACCATAAGCTTCATATTCAATGACTCTGCGAGGCTGATCATCTCCCTTGCCTCCCTCAGGCCTGTACATTTCATCAACTTGATGTTGATTCCTGTGTATGCCCCATGAAGCTTCTTGATGTCAACAAGCCTCTGGCATGCCTCATCTGCAATGATTGGAAGAGGTGAGTTCTCTGTAAGCCATGCAGTCTCATCCAATGCATATTTGCTCATAGGCTGCTCAATCATGTTCACATTGCGCTCGTTGAGCCAGTGGATCATGTCAAGTGCATAATGTTTGTCTTTCCATCCCTGGTTTGCATCCACACAGATAACTGTATCAGTTACCGAACGGATAGTATTGATCATCATCTTGTCCTCAGCCTCAGTCCTTCCGAGCTTAACCTTGATTACCTTGTATGGAGATGCCTCCTTTGTCTTCTCCCTTACAACGTCCTCTGTGTCCAGACCTACTGTGAATGATGTATTAGGGCATTTTGTAGGGTCAAATCCCCATATCTTCCACCATGGCTGTCCCATCATCTTTCCAACAAGGTCATGGAGGGCAATGTCAATTGCCGCCTTGGCAGCGCAGTTGTTGATTGCTATTGAATCCACATATTTCATGATATCCTCAATGAGGAAAGGCGAAGCGAACTTACCCAGGTCTACCTTCTTGAGGAACTCCATTACGGATGCCTGTGTCTCACCAAGATATGGAGGCATTGCAGCCTCTCCGTAACCTACATAGCCGTCCCATGTGATTTTTGTAAGCACTATAGGGGTAGTGGTCCTTGAAGAATTGGCAATTGTGAACACGTGTCTCATCTGTGCATCATATGGAACCCATGTAAGCTCCATTTTCTTGCTTCCCGATGATTTTCTGCCTCTCTCAGCCTGTGCAAAGATAGTTGCAGGATTAAGGACAGCTGCAGCTGCGGTAAGCAGGCCCGCTGATTTTAAGAAGGAACGTCTGTCTGTTTTCATATAGTTATTCTTGTGTTTCAATATTAGTACAATGTTTTGATTGACCAGATGTCTTTACCTGCATCCACGTTGCCGAGGATACGCTGGGCCCTTACAAGACGTTTTGAACCATCATAGTAGTTTGCATCTGTAGGGATAAGGCTGTTTATCCTCACCTTTGTTGCAGAGTGGATGAAGATTCCGTCTCCAATGTAGATGCCCACGTGGGTAATGCGCTCCTTCTTCTCAGGGGTAGCCTTTGTACCGAAAAATATCAGGTCACCCTTCTTCAGGTTTGCCAAAGCCTCTTTGGTATACTCACCGTCATTGACATATCTTGAGATGTCAACTCCGTCTCCTGTGAGGCACTGCTGCGAAGCATCCCTTGCAAGAACTATACCATTGAGGAAGTATGTTGATTTGCAGAATCCGCTGCAGTCAACCGCCTTGATTGATGTGCCGCCCCACATGTAAGGTACGCCAATAAACTGTTTTGTAGTTGCAATGATGTTGTCTGCGGTAGGGTTGCGGCTGCTGAGCCATTTGTTGAAGTCCATCACATCCCTCTGTGGAATATAGCCCTCCCTTCCGTCTGAAATTGCAACTTTCCTCCAGTAGATGCCCGCATTACCAAGGTCTATGAGGATATTTCCCCATACTGCATCGCTTACCATCTGGCTCTTGTCGCTGTTGTCCTCATAGATGGTGGTGTATTTTGAAGTTACAATAACCTTCTCCTTTGCCTGGTACGCATCAAACTCAGCCTTGTCCATGTAAGTGATGCTGCCTGAAGTTACCCATGAAATGTAGCCCTCGGGGGTGATTGCCCTTGTCCAGCCCCCCTTCTTCTCAAGAATCTGAAGAGGTGTACCCATAAGGACCTGGGTTGCCGACTCTGCGCTGTACTTGCCTGATGTGCGGAAATTGATTACAGACTGGTTGGATACTCCGTAAACCTTACCCTCAAGAGCTTCGTCGGGAAGAACCTTTATGCTGTCCATAACTGAAATGCCCTTGTCCTGGAATGCCTGCACGTATGCTGACTTTGCCTCTGGCTGGTTTGTAACGCCTTTGAGTGCATATCCGTTGTCTGTCTTCTCCAGCTTCACCTCAAGCGTCTTGCTCCTGCCATCCGGAGCGTACTGGCTTTTCATCTCCTTTGATATTGTCTCAAATGCAGCAGCTTCCTTTGTGACTTTTTCTCCGCCACAGCATCCGTAAAGGGCAACTATAGGCAATGTTGCCAACAGAATCAGTTTTTTCATAAGTAAAACGGTATTAGTATTCTCAATATAAGTTACAAATATAGTAAAAAAAACGGAACAAAAAAAGGGAAGCCTGCATCAGCTTCCCTTACATTATATTTATCCCCGCAGGTTTATTTATCCTTGAGGATCACATCATGCGCACCGCCCTCCACAATTGAGGTTGAAGATACCAGTGTGATCTTTGCGTTCTTCTGGAAATCAGGGATGGTGATTGAGCCGCAGCTGCACATTGTAGAGACAATCTTGCCAAGGGTAACCTCAAGGTTGTCCTTCATCTTGCCGGCGTATGGCACGTAGCTGTCCACACCCTCCTCAAACTTCATTCCGCCGCCTTTGCCGCCCATATCATAGCGCTGCCAGTTGCGGGCACGGCTTGAGCCCTCGCCCCAGTACTCCTTCACGTAGTTTCCGTTAAGGTAAAGCTTCTTTGTAGGGGACTCGTCAAAGCGGGCAAAGTAACGGCCCATCATGAGGAAGTCCGCTCCCATTGCAAGTGCAAGTGACATGTGGTAGTCGTGTACAAGGCCTCCGTCACTGCAGATAGGAACATAGATTCCTGTCTTCTCATAATACTCGTCCCTGGCTGCAGCCACATCAAGGATTGCAGTTGCCTGTCCGCGGCCAATGCCCTTCTGCTCACGTGTGATGCAGATTGAACCGCCGCCGATACCAACCTTTATGAAGTCTGCTCCTGCCTCAACGAGGTAATCGAAGCCCTCCTTGTCCACTATGTTTCCGGCACCTACAAGCACCTTTCCGTTGTATTTCTCCTTTATCCATCCGATTGTCTCCTTCTGCCACTCCGAGAATCCGTCTGATGAATCTATACATACCACATCTACACCGGCCTCAACCAATGCAGGCACACGCTCCTTGTAGTCCCTGCTGTTGATTCCTGCACCAACAAGAAGTTCCTTGGTGTTCGGGTCCAGGAGCTCGTTAGGGTTCTCCCTGTGTGAATCATAGTCCTTGCGGAACACGAAATATACAAGGTTCTGGTTGTCGTCAATGATTGGGAGGGCATTCAGCTTGTGATCCCAGATAAGCTGGTTGGCCTCCGAGAGGGTAATTCCCAGCTTGCCTACGGTAAGCTTCTCAAATGGGGTCATGAAGTCCTTCACCTGGGAATCACGGCCGTCATGGTCTATCCTGTAGTCCCTGCTGGTAAGCATTCCAAGGAGCTTTCCGTTAGGGGTACCGTCATGGGTCACACCCATTGTGGTATGTCCTGTAGCCTCAATTATAGCCTCAACATCTGCAAGTGTTGCATCAGGGCGCACATTTGAATCGCTCGGCACAAATCCTGCCTTGAACTTCTTCACTTTCCTTACCATCTCAGCCTGGCTCTCAATTGACTGTGAGCCGAAGATGAATGAAAGGCCTCCGTTGCGTGCAAGTGCGATTGCCAGACCGTGGTCTGAAACAGACTGCATGATTGCTGAAACAAACGGAATATTGAGTGAAATCTTCGGTTCCTCACCTTTGCTGAACTTTACAAGCGGGGTTTTCAATGATACATTCTGTGGTGTACACTCCTTTGTTGTAAGCCCGGGTATCAGCAGATACTCACCGAAAGTGCGGGAAACCTTCTCTATAATCTGAGCCATATATATTTTCTCCAATTTTTAAAAAGTTTTGCAAATGTACTACTTTCTAAAATTTAGTACAACAAAAAATAATCATATCTTTGCCGTACATTAGCAAACAAATGGTTTTATAGAGACATTATGATACTTGATTCACTTAAAAGCTTTGAGAAATACCAGACCCTGCAGGAGGGTTTTGAGAAGGTTTACCAGTTCATAAGGAAGAATGACCTCTACTCGCTTGAGGCAGGGAAATATGAGATTGACGGCAGGAAGGTATATTGCACAATTTCTGAGGGTGAGCTCAGGGATGTGGAGGATGCCAAGCTGGAGATCCACGATTCATACATAGACATCCATGTGCTCCTCGACGGTTCGGAGACTATCGGGATTAAGGACAGGAGCAAATGCAATACAGACAACACCAAGTACCAGGAGGCTGATGACATTGCCTTTGTGGATGACGAGCCTGAAAATTATGTTGTGCTTGGCGTTGGGAACATTGCAATCGTTTATCCTGCCGATGCCCATGCACCGCTCCTTGGCACAGGCAATTTCAAGAAGGCCGTGTTCAAGGTACATGTGGGGAACAACAGGTCCAAACTGAACTAGGCAGCCGTGGAGAAGCGGTACAATTCGTTTGTAGGGTATTTCAGGGAGAAGTATGGCCGCCGCCTGCAGAAGATTGTGGTGGATGCCGGCTTCACATGCCCCAACCGGGACGGCAGCGTGGGGTTGGGAGGATGCACATACTGCAACAATGATGCATTCCATCCCAATTATTCCACTCCCGACAAACCCATCCTGCAGCAGCTGGAGGAGGGGATACAGTTCCACCTGAACAGGTACCGCACAACAGAGGACTACCTCGCCTATTTCCAGTCATATTCCAATACATACGCGCCACTGGAGGAGCTGAAGAAGCTGTATGCCCAGGCACTGGCCCACCCTAAGGTGAAGGGGATAGTGATAGGGACCCGCCCGGACTGTGTTGACGAGGAGAAGCTGGATTATCTGGCAGAACTCTCCAGGGAAACCATAGTAATTGTGGAATACGGGATTGAGTCCTGCTATGACAAGACCCTGCGGAGGATAAACCGCGGGCACGATTATGCCGCTGCAGTAAGGGCTGTGGAGGCCACCGCCGCAAGGGGGATACACCAGGGGGCACATTTCATCTTCGGGCTCCCGGGTGAGAGCAGGGAGGAGCTGATGGGAATGGCGGGAATGATCAACCGCCTCCCGATAAATTCCGTAAAGTTCCACCAGCTGCAGATCATAAAGGGGACAGCAATGGAGGCAGAGTTTGCCCGCTGCCCTGAAGATTTCGTACAGTTCTCTCTGGAGGAATACCTTGATTTCTTCGTTGATTTTCTTGAGCTGCTCAGGCCGGACCTCTACATAGAGCGTTTCGCCGGAGAGGTTCCTCCCCGCTTCGTGAACTCCACCCCTTGGGGCAAGGTGAGGAATGTGGAGCTGCTGAGGATGCTTGAGAAGAGGCTCCAGGAACGCAATACACACCAAGGGGCAAAATATTCCGGAGAATAATTGCCCCTGTCCGGCATCCCCTTTGCCTCTCCTGCCGGATATGGCATAAAACTGTCGGGAATAGAGCCTTATCTTTTCATCTTGTAGCCAAGCATGGCCCCGTCATAACTGTCAATCACTGCAGAAACAGCCGAGAGACTTGCCTTGCCGGTAAGTGAGCTGGCCAGAGAAGTAACTTTCTTGAAGAAGTTCATCAGCTGGGTGGCATCAAACATCAAGGCAAGCGATGTGCCTGTGTTGGCATAGATGGCACTCACCCTGCCCAAACCAACCGTATTGTATTTGAATGAGATTGTCTTATTCTCCTTGTCAAGGGCATAAGTTCCCTTGAGAGTCTTTACCGATTTTCCTATCTTCACTGTATGAGAAAATGTTGAATCTGCATTGAATGTGTATGTAAGGGACTCGTTCATGCCTATCTTGCCGTACAGGTTCATAAGCTTGTCTTCAATCTTTGCTGTGGCAGCTGCGCCCCCTGCCTGTGAAAGGAGGTTGTCGCTCTTGAACTGCACTTCAGGCTCCGAATATTTCCATGTACCCTCTATGGGAAGGTCCAGTTTTGAGACCGCTCCACCTAAAACGTTCTCCAGAATTGATGTAACTGTATTTTTTGAGGCATCCGAGCCCAAAATCTGGTTAAGGACAGACTCTACACCTGTCTGGGCACATGCCGCCGATACCGCAAGGCACATCACCGCCACTGCAAATAGTTTCTTCATACTGCTCATGTTTTTAAATTTTCCGCAAATTTTGATTCAAATTTGACGAAATAGTTTAAAACTTCAAAAACATTTTGCAGAAATGGAAATTATTCATACTTTTGCGCTCCCAATATTGGGACAAAACATTAAAAATCATTTGCAATGGCTGAGTATTTGACATCAGACAAGAAAGCAGAGATTTTCGGCAAATACGGAAAGTCTAATACAGACACTGGTTCAGTTGAGAGTCAAGTTGCTTTATTTTCCTACCGTATCGCTCACCTTACACAGCACATGAAGGAGAACCATAAGGATTATGGTACCCAGAGGTCACTCCTCAGACTTGTTGGTAAGAGACGTAAACTTTTGGATTATCTGAAAGCTAGGGACATTGAGAGATACAGAGAGCTTATCAAGGCATTGGGTCTTAGAAAATAATCTCTCCACAAGGAATACAAAAAGGGTTGCAGCAGCAACCCTTTTTCTTTTTCAGCATGAAAACTATTTCTTTTCTCCTATAAACATTATTGTTCCGGTACTGAGCTCCCTGATCAGGAAGATGAACGGACGGTCTGCAATGAATTTCACCGGTCCCTGCGAATCCGCATCAGGCCCGGCACTTCCCCCAACGCCAACACCTGTAATTCCTGCCGCCTCTGTCCCGATTCTTGTAACATTGCAAAATGTCTTGTGGAATATCCTTGACACAAACATCTGCATGTCTGAAATGCCGGAAAAATCAGCTTCAGTTTCTGAATAAGGGAGTTCCATGCCCAATTTGCGGAACATGTCATCCAGGTCATTTGAATACTCCACCTTGAATTCAGGCATGCGTATCTCAACCATCCTTGCCTGCAGATTATCCTTTATATTGTTCCAATATCCCCTTTCCAGCATTCCCGCCACCTCCTTGAGTCCTGCACCATCTGACGGGAGTATCACATCCATTGCAAATGCTCCGTTACCATATACCAGCTCCACTGCTGACAGAGTATCATTATCCATATATCTGCAATGGCCGGTATTTGTCATGTACTCCACATCGTAATCCATGTCCATCCCATGGAAAACACCTTTTCCACCATCATTGAATGCATTTTTCCACACACCGTTGAAATAAATTGCATTTACCAGCAGCATTTCCTGTGAAGAGAGCCTGTCCAACGCCTCTTTAATCTTGCCATTGGTCTTTGATGCACACCAGTCATTGATTTTCTTTACTGTCCCTTCATTAAAATCCTCATTGAAAGCCTGTGCCGCATAGAATTTCCCCAAAGAAGAAACATACTCCCCTTTTACAGGCCAGCCGTTCCGTATCCAGATGGAGTTTGCAGAAAGGAGCTGTGAAGAAGGGTCAAGCTCTGCCAGAGAGCCTGCAAGCAGCTGCCAATATTCATTGATTTGCGTCATTGTCATCTCCTCAAGCCCCAGCACCTGCCTTATCTGGTCCTGAGTCTCCCCCTGGGCCCCTGTTGCAAGCATGGAAACAGCCAGCGAAATGCTCAGTGGCGAAATAAAGAGATTATCCTCTTCTGTTGCCCCCAATGTAAAAAAGGCCTTGAATCCAAAGCTGTTCATATCAAGGACTATATCCTGTTGGGCCTTTGTAAGCACTATCTGTTCTGCCGGTTCAAGCTTATCTGTCGGGCATATTTCAGGTTCTCTATCCAGGTTTTCTTTCTGGCAGGAAACGGCCAGCATGGGAAAAGCTGCTAAAAGCAGAATCACTACAGTCGGTTGCAATCTTTTCATAACTTCAGGTATTGTTTTATTCTATAAACGCCCATACTCCGGAAATACTGCACGCCCCGCAAAAAAAACTCCCCTGCAAGATGATGCAGAGGAGTCTTAATCAGTTGTCGGGAAGGGGATTACTCACCTTTTGGAGCGTTGTGCTCCTTGTGGTCTCTTGGGCCGTTGCCCTCCCTTCTCTTGTTGCCGAAGTCTTTCCTTGGGCCCCTGTTGTCCCTGCCACCCTCTGGTCTTGGGCGTCTTACAGGCTCAACATATCCCTCAGGCTTCTCAAGAAGCACTTTGCGTGAAAGCCTCATCTTGCCGGTCTTGGCATCAATCTCAAGGAGCTTCACCTCAACCTCGTCACCTACGTTGAGCACATCCTCAGTCTTCTCTACCTTCTTCCAGTCGAGCTCTGAAATGTGGAGCAAACCCTCCTTGCCAGGAAGAATCTCTACAAACGCACCGAACTCAAGGATTGAGACAACCTTTCCGTTGTATACTGTTCCAACCTCAGGAACGGTTACGATACCTTTAACCCATGCCAAGGCTGCATCCATGCTCTCCTTGTTCTCGCCGAAGATATCCACTACGCCGAATGTCTCGTTGCCCTCCTTAACCTCAGTGATGGTAACTGTTGTACCGGTCTCCTTCTGGATCTTCTGGATAACCTCACCGCCTTTACCGATAATTGCACCGATGAACTCACCCGGAACCTTGATCTGAACGATTCTTGGAGTATGAGGCTTGAGCTCAGGCCTTGGCTCGCTGATGGTCTTCATCATCTCGCCCATGATGTGCATCCTGCCCTGACGTGCCTGCTCAAGAGCCTTCTCAAGAACCTCGTATGAAAGGCCGTCAACCTTGATATCCATCTGGGTTGCAGTGATACCGTCAACTGTACCTGTCACCTTGAAGTCCATGTCTCCCAAGTGGTCCTCGTCACCAAGGATATCTGAAAGCACTGCGTATCTGCCTGTCTTTGAATCTGAGATAAGACCCATTGCAATACCTGAAACAGGTTTCTTGATCTTCACACCTGCATCCATAAGTGCCAATGTACCTGCACAAACGGTAGCCATTGAAGATGAGCCGTTAGACTCAAGGATATCTGAAACCACGCGTACCGCGTATGGGTTCTCCTCCCCTACAGGAACCATAGGCTTCAAAGCCCTGAATGCCAAGTTTCCGTGTCCTATCTCCCTACGGCCGATACCTCTCTGTGCTTTAGCCTCACCTGTAGAGAATGGAGGGAAGTTGTAGTGAAGTACAAATGGCTCGGTGCTCTGTACAAGAACCTCATCCATCTCCTTCATATCCATCTTTGTTCCAAGGGTTACAGTTGTAAGTGACTGAGTCTCTCCCCTTGTAAAGATTGCCGAACCGTGTGCGCATGGAAGGTAATCCACCTCACACCAGATAGGACGTATCTGTGTGGTGGTTCTGCCATCAAGACGGATACCCTCATCAAGGATCATATTTCTCATGGCCTCTTTCTCAACATCGTGGAAATAGCGGCCTACCATAAATGCCTTCTCGTCCCTCTCCTCTTCAGGAATTGTCTCAAGGAACTCCTGGTGTACAGCCTCAAACGCCTCACCCCTCTCATGTTTGCTTGTACCGCTCTTTGCAATCTCGTAGCATTTGTTGTAGCAGTACTCACGGCAAGCTGCCCTCAGCGCCTCATCGTTGGTCTCGTGGCAGTACTCCCTCTTCTGGGTCTTGCCTACAGCCTCCATAAGCTCAAGCTGTGCCTGGCACTGTTTCTTTATCTCCTCATGTGCATATTTGATTGCGCCCAACATTACAGCCTCGCTAACCTCCTTCATCTCACCCTCAACCATCATGATGTTGTCAATGGTTGCAGCTACCATAATGTCAAGGTCTGCATCTGCCATCTGGCTGAAGTTAGGGTTAATGCAATACTCTCCGTTGATCCTTGCAACCCTCACCTCTGAAATAGGGCCATTGAAAGGAATGTCACTCACTGCAATTGCTGCAGAAGCTGCCAGACCTGCAAGTGCATCAGGCTGGATATCCTTCTCTGCTGAAATGAGGTTTACGGTAACGAAAACCTCTGCGTGGAAATCATCAGGGAAAAGAGGTCTGAGTGCACGGTCAATAAGACGGGCAACAAGAATCTCTGAATCAGAAGCCTTGCCCTCACGTTTCATGAATCCGCCAGGGAATCTTCCTGCAGATGCAAACTTCTCCTTGTAATCTACCTGCAAAGGCATGAAGTCAACATCATCTTTTGCATCTTTAGCACAGGTTACGGCTGCAAGAAGCATAGTCTTGCCCATTTTTACCACTACAGAACCCTCAGCCTGTTTGGCCAATTTACCTGTTTCAATCTCAATTGTTCTACCATCACTAAGCTGGATGGTCTTTTTAACTACATTCATTATTTTTAAAACATCTCTTGCAGCCCGCCTCTCCCTATGAGAGTTGAATTAAACCTTTACAGCACCTTCATCTGCCGCGGGCCACATTTGTTGACAGATGAGGTATTTATCTGATTAAATAAACTTTTCTGAAAAATCACGCAAAGATATAAATAAAATGCTCTCAATCAACAAATAATATCTCTTCCCGACAGAAAAACAAAAAAAAGGAGCCCCGCCACACACGGAACTCCTCCCTGAAATATTGGATTGGCCTTAATCTACAAATTCTCAATCTCTTCAATTGAAAGCCCCGTACATCCGGCAATCAATGAAGCCTCAAGGCCTTTCTCTTTCATGGATTTTGCAATCTCAAGACTACGCTCAGCTTTTCCTTCAGCTTTTCCTTCAGCCTTCCCATCAGCATGGCCACTGTTGTATCCTTCGCTAATACCCTCCTTCTTCGCAAACCTTATACAGCCCATGGTGTCCATATAGTTCTTGAGATTAGATTCATATCTCATCTGTTCTTCCTCAGATAGTGATGCCACTTCAGCGGTGTCAAGAACGCCATAGAACATTTCCTTCATCTCTTCCGGCAACCTGGTCTCGGCCACCTCTTTCTTGAGTTCATCTATCGTTTTCATACCATCATGCATTTGTTGTAGCAAATATATATATTATCTCTGGAAAAATCTAACGAATGAGGGAAAATATTGATGGCGGCACTGGTGTTCAATGACTTATGAGGACTTTTGATGAAAGCCTCGCC
>CAYYVA010000038.1:0-20610 GCA_964475015.1 uncultured Muribaculaceae bacterium | reverse complement strand
GTGACATTGAGAGCATTACAGTATTGAAGGATGCTGCTGCATCTTCACTTTACGGCTCACGTGCCGCCAATGGTGTGATTATGGTAACAACCAAAAGAGGTAAATTAGGAAAGCCAACCGTTACATTCAAAGCTTCTGTCGGTATTTCTCCAGACTGGGCATACAACAACTACGAGACAGCTAGTCCTCAGGAGCAGGCTCAGATTGAGTACGAGATTTTCCATGAATATAGGCAGACAGGAAGAGGCTGGTCTGACGAGAGGGCAAATGAGTATGCTTTGGGCCAATTGAACAACCGCTTTGGAAAGCACGGTTATGAGTTTACCTCAGAGGGTACAGGCCGTTATGCAAAGATTAACATCAAGAGTTTGAGAAGTGAGAAAGCCAAATTTTTTGATTGGGAGGATGCATTGTTCAGAACAGCTGTGTTCCAGTCATATGACCTCTCGGTAAGTGGAGGTACAGAGAATACTTCATACTACTCTTCTTTCGCTTATACAAAAGATAAAGGTAGGGCAATTACCAATGAGTTCCAGCGTCTTGCAGGTAGGGTTAATGTTAACCAGAAAGTTGGCAAACATGTAGAGCTGGCAACAAGTATCAATCTTGCGCATACGGAGCAGGAAGGTTATAACGATACACGTAATACCAATACCAACTACTTTATGCAGACACGCAACCTGTTGTGGCCTTTCTACTGGCCAACTGATTATAAGACAGGCGAACTTTGGACTGCACGCTACGGTTCTTTGGCAAGAAACCATATCTACTATCAGGACAAATGGGAGAACTCTTCAAAGACTTTCAAGATTCAGGCAAGTGAGGCTTTGACTATCCATATCCTGGATGGCTTGGATTTAAAGACTGTGTTCTCATACGATAATTCTGAGGTTAAAGACCATATCTATTATAGTGCAGAGCACTTCTCTGGCTCAAGCACAAATGGTTCGGTAACCGAGATGAGCACAAACTATGAGACAGTAGTTTCTTCTACAACATTGAACTTCAACAGAACTTTCAAAGAAGACCATACTTTGGGTGTATTGGTAGGTTTTGAGGCTGAGGACAAGAATACATATTATCAGAGAGCCTCGGGTGAAAACTTGCCTACAAGTGCGCTTACAACTGTAACTACTGCCGGTACTTTGGATGCAACTGCATACAATTGGGGGAACTCAATGGCTTCAATCCTTTCAAGGGTTGAGTATAATTATGGCGGAAGATATTATCTCTCTGGATCGTATAGACGTGATGGTTCTTCAAGATTGAGCGAGGATGCACGTTGGGGTGACTTCTGGTCAGTTGCAGGTTCGTGGAAAATAGATAATGAGAGATTCATGGACAACATTGATTGGATTTCAAGTTTGCGTCTAAGGGCCTCTTATGGTGTCAATGGTACTCTTCCATCAAGCAATTATGGTTGGAGGTCTTTGGCAAGCTATACATATAAATATCAGGGTAATCCTGGTTCAGCCCTTACAAACGTGGCTAATGACAACCTTTCATGGGAGACTTCATATACATCAAACATTGCTTTGGAGTTCGGTTTGTGGGATCAGAGATTGACCGGTACAGTTGAGTATTTCAACAGAGATTCAAAAGACTTGTTGCAGGATGTTCCAATCTCAACCATAACTGGTTTCAGCTCAACATTGATGAATATTGGAGAGATCAACAATAAAGGTTGGGAGATTGAGTTGAGCGGTGACATTATCCGCAGCAGCGAGGTTACATGGGATGCAACCCTTACAGCATCAATGATTAAATCTGAGGTTACAGAGCTTTATGGAGATGCTGATATTATCTGGAGTGATCCTACAGGAGGCGATGCACGTTGTCGTTTTATTTACAGAGAAGGGGAATCTGTCCTATCATATTATGGTATAGAGTGGGCAGGCGTTAATCCTGAGAACGGTAAGAATGTATGGTATGTGAACCCTGCTGACGGCAGAACTGCAGCTGGGGATGGTGAGTTTATGTATAAAGGCAGGGTTGCTACATATAATCACAAGAATGCTGAAATGAAGATTCTGGGTGATGCAAATCCTAAGATTTATGGTGGTTTGAATACAAGCGTTACCTGGAAGGGTATTAATCTTGGTTTGAACTTCATCTACAAATTGGGCGCAAATCTTTATGATGCAGCAGAGAAAGATGTTGATGATGATGGTTACTACTGGGAGAGAATCCGCTCTAAGAGAGTTGCTGAGAACCGTTGGAAAGAGGTTGGACAAGTTACCAACATTCCTCAGATTTCAGGACAGGACCTTACAGACGCAATGCAGACAAGTTCACGTCACATTCATACCGGCGATTTCTTGAGGCTTAAGAATATCTCACTTTCTTACAACTTCCCTAAGGATTTGGTTAAGAAGGCAGGCCTGGGCTCTGCAAGAGTTTACTTCAACGGACAGAATCTTCTTACTTGGTCTGCATTCAAAGAGGTTGACCCTGAGGTTAATGCATACGGAACAAGAGGTTGGGAGACTCCATACACCAAGACTTATACATTTGGTCTAGAGTTTACTTTCTAATTAAAAAATGAATACTACAATGAAAAATATATATTTTATTCTTATTGCAGTTCTTGGAATCTTCGCCATCTCTTCTTGCGATGATTTCCTTGACAAGAAGCCTACCAACGCTGCGGATTCGGCTTCAATGATTGTAACTGCCAACGATGCCGAACTGGTGTTGAACGGAGTTATGTCAAAAATGCTTTCAAGCAGCTATCTTGGAAGAAATATGTTCTTGTATGCCGATGCAAAAGGCGGTGATTTGACAATTGAGTCTCAAGGTAGAGGTCAGGATGCTTTGTACACATTTAACCATACTGAGACTTCAGGTACCTATTCAGGTTTCTGGACAGTTGGTTATAATGTTATAATGCAATTGAATAACCTTATATCAAATATTGAAGCATTGGAGGCTGCCGGCACTGAAGAAGATTTTGATGATGCAAAAGGACAGGCTCTTACCTATAGGGCAATGATTTATTTTGACCTTGTACGCCTTTATGGACAGCCTTATAATGAGGATAAGAATGCATTTGGTGTTCCGGATGTAGTTACAGTGCTTGACGCTATGGATCAGGTAGGACGTGCAACTGTAGCTCAGAACTATACAACAATCCTTTCTGACCTTAAAGCAGCAGAGAGCCTTATCGGTAAAGGAAAGAACCCTGGATTCATCAACTACTATGGCAACAAGGCTCTTCAGGCCAGAGTATATCTTTCAATGGATGATTATTCAAATGCACTTGCCGCAGCAAAAGAGGTTATTGACTCTGACGTTTATGACCTATATGAGAATGATGAGTGGGTTGAGTCATGGACAAAGGAGTATCAGTCTGAGTCTATTTTTGAGATAGGCATAAATGATGAAAGCAACTTGTCTGGCTCGTCTCTAGGTGCATACTATGCAGCTCAGGCGGATTATGGCAGTTGTTTGGGCTATTTTATGGCTTCGGATGCCTTCATGGCAAGATTGGGAGAGGATCCTGATGATGTACGTTGGGGAGTTATGAAGGATGACCTTACTCAGGATACAAGAGGCAGCCAGGATGATAGGCTTGGTTGTTGCTATAAGTATCTTGGTAGTGTAGACCAAAAGGGTGATAATCCAGACGAGAACCCGGCTGCATGTAACATTAAAGTTATCCGTCTGTCTGAGATGTACCTGATTGCTTCAGAGGCTGCATTCCACAATGGAGATAAAGATGCAGCTGCAGAGTATCTGCAGCCAATCAGGAAGAGGGCTCCAAACTTGGAGGCAGCCTCAGCTGATAATGTTACCCTTGAGATGATTCTTGATGAAAAATCAAAGGAACTTTACGGCGAGGGCCACAGATTCTGGGATATGATTAGAAATAATTTGTCAATTACTTTCAATGATGAGTTCCCAGGAATCAATCCTCCAACTCGTCCTACAACAATTGACAGGACTCATTTCAGAACAATTTTGCCTATCTTCCAATCTGAGATTCTTGCAAATCCTTCTTTGGAGTCACAGCAGAACCCTGAATATTAATAAATCTACCTATAAATCTGAAGGTTGTCGGGAAACCGGCAACCTTTTTTTTGAACCGCTTGAGAATTAAAAAAGTATTCTTATCTTTGCGGTCCGTTCATTGGCTCAGGTGGTGGAATAGGTAGACACGCGGGACTTAAAATCCCGTGGGCAGAAATGCCCGTACGGGTTCGATTCCCGTCCCGAGCACCAATGAAACATGCGGAAATAGCTCAGTTGGTAGAGCACGACCTTGCCAAGGTCGGGGTCGCGAGTTCGAGCCTCGTTTTCCGCTCAAAAGGGTCTCAGAAATTCTGAGACCTTTTTTTTATCCCATCTATTTGTTATATTTGTCTATCGGTGCCCTTTTAGTTTCAAATAATAATCAAATTTATGGCTTTTAATATAAATCAGAAGATTCATGGCCTGGCGGATGTAGCCACTCTTTTGGATGAGGATGCCCATATCATTTTGGGTGATGAGGCATGTGCAAGGATTGTAAGGTGCAGGGAATACCTTGATAACCGTATGAAGACCCAGAAGGAGCCGATCTACGGCATTACAACCGGATTCGGGTCCCTTTGCAATGTTTCAATAGATGCGCAGGACTTGAGCCGGCTGCAGAAGAATCTGGTTATGAGCCATGCCTGTTCAATAGGGGAGGAGGTGCCGCAGGATGTTGTGAAGCTGATGATGGCATTCAAGATAAAGTCTCTATCGTACGGCTATTCCGGAGTGCAGCTGAAGACTGTACAGCGTCTGGCGGATATGTTCAACAACAAGGTGTATCCGGTGGTATATCAGCAGGGCTCGCTTGGGGCAAGCGGTGACCTGGCTCCTTTGGCAAATATGTGTCTCCCTATGCTGGGACTGGGGGAGGTGAGATATAATGGGGAGAAGTATCCTGCGCAGCAGATCAATGAGAAATTCGGATGGGAACCACTTGTCCTTGCCAGCAAGGAGGGGCTTGCCCTGTTGAACGGAACCCAGTTCATGCTTTCGTTTGCCATCTGGAACCTCATCAAGGCCAAGAAGCTTACAGCTTTGGCAGATAAGATAGCGGCCCTTTCAATTGATGCCTTTGACGGCCGCACCGAGCCTTTTACCCCGGGGGTACATGCCATAAGGCCCCACAAGGGACAGGCCCATACAGCCGCCGCAATCCTGGAATATCTTCAGGGGAGTGAGATTGCCGCACAGGCAAAGCAGCATGTCCAGGACCCTTACTCCTTCAGATGTGCCCCTCAGGTGCACGGAGCTTCCAAGGATGCCTTGGAGCACATAGAAAATGTATTCATAAAAGAACTCAACAGCGCCACAGATAACCCTACCATTCTTCCCGACGAAGACCTCATAGTCTCTGCCGGCAATTTCCACGGGCAGCCTCTGGCAATACATCTGGATTTCCTTGCCATTGCAATGGCAGAGATAGGGAGTATCTCGGAGAGGAGGACATACCAGCTGATATCGGGAAAAAGGGGATTGCCTTCATTCCTTGTGGCCCGTCCCGGGCTGAACAGCGGCTTCATGATACCACAATATGCCCAGGCAAGCGTGGTGAGCCAGAACAAGATGCTCTGCATGCCCAACTCTGTGGATACGATAGACTCTTCACAGGGACAGGAAGACCATGTGAGCATGGGTGCAAATGCCGCAACCAAATGCTACAGGGTAGTGAACAACGTGGAGACCATCCTGGCCATTGAGCTCTTCAATGCCGCCCAGGCCCTTGAGTTCCGCCGCCCTCTGAAAACCTCCCCTGTGCTGGAGGAATTTGTTGCGGAATACCGCAAGGCGGTGAACTTTGTAGAGGTTGACGAAGTGATGTACACCCACATCAACAATACCGTAAAATTTTTAAGGAAATAAACAAACATTTATAACAGGTGGTTACCCGGTCCCCGAGTAGTTACCCGAATACCGAGTATATGAAACTTTTTATAAATATCAAGGAACTTGCAGGAATCCAGCAGGAGTCTGCCCTCAAGACAGGGAAACAGATGGATGAGCTGAATCCCATAAATGATGCCTTTCTGCTTGTAGAGGAGGGCAAGATTTCCAAGTATGGCCCAATGTCCGCAATGCCGGAGGACCTCAAGAATATGGCAGGAAGCAGCGTGCTGCAGGGCGGGGAGGTGGTGGATGCCACAGGGAAGAGCGTAATTCCGGCATTCTGTGATTCCCATACCCATCTGGTATATGCAGGGAGCCGCGAGCAGGAGTTTACAGACAAGATAAAGGGGCTCAGCTACCAGGAGATTGCCCGCAGGGGCGGCGGAATCCTCAACTCTGCAAAACTCCTTTCTGAAACTTCAGAGGAGAGCCTTTACAGGAGCGCCCTCGGCCGTGCAATGGAGATAATGAGGCAGGGGACAGGTGCGGTTGAGATAAAGAGCGGCTACGGCCTCAATCCGCAGGACGAGCTCAAGATGCTTAGGGTGATTGCCCGCCTGAAGGAGACCACCCCGCTCACCATAAAGTCCACTTTCCTTGGGGCACATGCCTTCCCGGCAAGATATGCAGATGACCATAACGGCTATGTGGAGGAGATAATAAACGAGATGATTCCAATGGTGGCAGCAGAGGGGCTTGCAGAGTATATAGATGCCTTCTGTGAAGACGGCTTCTTCAGCGTGGAGGATACAGACCGCATCTTCAACGCAGGAATCAAATATGGCCTCAGGCCAAAGGTCCATGCCAACCAGATGGGCTTCTCAGGTGGAGTGCAGACAGGTGTGAAATATGGGGCAAGGAGCGTGGACCATCTGGAAAGTACGGGTCCCGACGAATTTTCGGCCCTGAAGGGATCGGATACAATTGCAACCATACTTCCCGGGGCAACCTTCTTCCTGAACATGCAGTATGCCCCTGCAAGGCAGCTGATAGATGCGGGGATACCTGTGGCGATGGCCAGCAACTACAATCCGGGGAGCTGTCCGAGCGGGAGTCTCCAGTTCCAGATGGCCCTTGCATGTATAGCCATGAAGCTCACCCCGGCAGAGGCGCTCAATGCCTGCACAATAAACGGGGCATTTGCAATGGATGTGGATGACACCCTTGGCGGAATAACCCCAGGGAAGCAGGCAAACCTCATCCTCACAAAAGAGATACCTTCAATTGACTTTATACCGTATGCATTTACTACACCTTTTATAGAAAAGTTGTATATTGCAGGGAAGGAGATTCTGTAAACACATAAAAAACACTATACACTATGGAAGCTAAACGTTACAACACCTTCTACACCCCTGTGGGGTTGCTCAATGTAGCACATCTCGGCCACGGTTCCGTGCACATGGAATGGGAGGGGATGCACATCTACGTGGATCCTTACAATGATGCCTACGATTTTACCGGAATGAAGAAGGCGGACCTCATCCTCCTTACACATGCACATACAGACCACTATGATTGTGAAGCCATAAAGAAGATAGCCACACCAAATACAAAATTTGTGGTGAGCAAGGGTGTGGGTACATGTCTTGACAACGACCTCCTCCGCATGAGGATTGACATAGACAATAACCCGCTTAACGTGGACCCTTCCACCAACCTTGAAAACATGAAGAAGTCCATTGCATTCCTGCAGCTATGTTCGGTGGCGGTAATGCAGAACGGTGACAAGATAAAGGCCCGTGGAGTTGAGATTGAGGCAACCCCTGCATACAATGTTGAGCAGAAGAGGGACAACGGACATCCTTTCCATATCAAGGGGGAGGGCAACGGCTATATCCTCAATTTTGGCGGATTCAAGGTATATTTTGCAGGAGATACCGAGCTTATCCCGGAAATGGAGGCAGGCAAGGGGGCAGACATAGCGTTCCTTCCAAAGAATCTCCCTTACACCCTCTCGGATGAGAAATTTATTGAGGCGGCAAATATGCTCAAGCCAAGGAACCTCTTCCCTATCCATTACTTTGAGATAGACTGGAAGAAGCTGGCCAGAGGGCTGAATCCGGGCATAGGCCTCTATGTTGACGGTGTACATTGCTCAGATTTACAACAGAAATGATATGCAGAAGAAAATAGTTGAGTGCGTTCCCAACTTCAGCGAGGGGCGCAACATGGAGATCATAAAGCAGATAACAGATGTAATTGAGTTGGTGGATGGTGTAAAGCTTCTGGATGTGGATCCGGGTGCCGCCACCAACCGTACAGTTGTAACCTTTGTGGGGGAGCCGGAGCCTGTAATGGAGGCAGCATTCCTTGCAACCCAAAAGGCAGCTGAGCTTATAGACATGAGGGGGCACCACGGGGAGCATCCGCGCAGCGGGGCAACAGATGTATGTCCTTTCATCCCGATAGCAAACGTTACAATGGAGGAGTGTGCACAGTATGCCCGTACAGTGGCCAAAAGAGTAGGAGAGGAGCTGGGCATCCCTGTATATTGCTACGAGGAGGCAGCCTTTACCCAGGAGCGCCGCAATCTGGCATACTGCCGTACAGGAGAATATGAGGGGATCCAGAAAAAATTGCAGGAAGAGTGCTGGAAACCTGATTTCGGCCCCGCTGAGTTTACTGAAAGGGTTGCCCGGGCCGGCATAACAAATGTGGGTGCAAGGGATTTCCTTGTGGCAATAAACTACAACCTCAATACCACCTCCACACGCCGTGCCAATGCAATTGCATTTGATGTGCGTGAGAAGGGGCGCAAGATGCGTGAGGGGGGCAAGCTTACCGGAAAGGTGCTCCTTGATGAGAACGGGGAGGAGAGATGGCTGCCCGGTACCCTCAAGGGGTGCAAGGCCATTGGATGGTATATAGATGAGTACGGCATTGCCCAGGTATCAATGAACGTTACCAACATCACCACCACCCCTGTACATGTAGCATTTGACGAGGTGTGCGCAAAGGCACAGGCCCGCGGAATAAGGGTTACAGGAGCCGAGATAGTGGGGCTTATCCCCAAGAAGGTGCTTATAGATGCCGGAAAATATTACCTGGCAAAACAGCAGCGTTCTGCCGGTATTGCAGAGGAGGAGATAATCAAGATTGCAGTAAAGTCAATGGGGCTGGATGACCTCAAGCCTTTCAATCCAAGGGAGAAGGTCATTGAGTACATGCTGGAGGACTCGGCTGCGGAGGGTGCTCCAAAGAAACTGGTGGACTTTACCTGCAGGGGATTTGCCCTTGAGACTGCAAGTGAGTCTCCGGCACCGGGCGGCGGTTCAATCTCCGCGTATGCGGGAGCATTGGGTGCAGCATTGGGAACAATGGTTGCAAACCTGTCGGGACACAAGCCGGGATGGGACGACAAATGGAAATACTTCTCTGATTGGGCTGAGCAGGGGCAGGCAATTGTCTCTGAGCTCCTTTATCTGGTAGATGAGGATACAGCCGCATTCAACAGGATTATGGCCTGCTTCGGTATGCCTAAGGATACCCCTGAGGAGAAGGCTGCCAGAAGTGCCGCCCTTCAGGAGGCTACAATATATGCAACCCAGGTTCCTCTCAGGACAATGAAGGCTGCCTGCAGCGCATTCCCGCTCATTGAAGCAATGGCCAAGGAAGGCAATCCCAACTCAGTTTCAGATGCCGGTGTAGGTGCTTTGAGTATCCGTACCGCTGTGCAGGGGGCATACCTGAATGTGAAGATAAATGCTGCCGGCATTAAGGACCGCACCATTGCAGATGCCATCCTTGCAGAAGCTGCGGAAATCGCAGCTTTCACGGATGCCAAGGAGAAAGAAATTCTGGAGGTAGTAAATGCTGTAATTGGATAAATTACAGAACATATAAAAAATGCCCGACCTCATTCGACGGTTACGAGCTATTGCGAAGCAATGGCGAAGTAGAGGAGACTGCGTCGTCGGGCATTTTTATATATGTTCTGTATTATTCTGATTATGATATTGACGTATATAAAAAGAGCAACCCATCATGGATTGCTCTTTTTATATATAAGGTAGGATGATTACTCAGCCTGGCCTGCCAAACGTTTGTAAGAAGCCAAACGAAGTTTTGCAAACTCCTCAGTAAGAGCGAACAACTCGCCAGCCTCAGCTGGGAAGCTCTTCATCAATGAAGCGTAACGTACCTCACCTTTGATGAAGTCCTGGAACTTGCTCCAGTCTGGCTCTTTGCTGTCCAAAGTGAACGGATTCTTGCCCTCAGCCTCAAGTGCAGGGTTGAATCTGTAAAGATGCCAGTAACCGCACTCTACTGCCAATTTCTCCTCTCTCTGGCTCTTGCCCATACCGGCTTTCAAACCATGGTTGATACAAGGAGCGTAAGCAATGATGAGTGATGGACCGTCATGAGCCTCAGCCTCTTTGATAGCGTTGAGGAACTGAGCCTGGTTAGCGCCCATTGCAACCTGTGCAACATATACATAACCGTAGCTCATAGCCATCATACCAAGGTCTTTCTTACGGATCTTCTTACCTGAAGTTGCAAATTTTGCAACAGCACCTGCAGGAGTTGATTTAGATGACTGTCCACCTGTGTTAGAGTAAACCTCAGTATCAACTACCATTACGTTTACATTCTCGCCTGAAGCAAGTACGTGGTCAAGTCCGCCGTATCCGATATCGTAACCCCAGCCGTCACCACCAAAGATCCACTGGCTTCTTGGAACCAATACATCCTTGTACTGTGCCAACTGTTTGCAGATATCGCAGTTGCAAGCCTCTACCATAGGAACAAGCTTCTCTGCAATCTCCTTGCAAGCCTTAACGTCATCTTTCTTGCTGAGCCACTCAGCGAACAAAGCTTTCATCTCTGTGCTGCAGCAGTCGCACTCCATACCCTGAACCATAAGGTTTGCAGCGGTCTCACGGAGTCTCTCAGAACCTACTCTCATACCAAGACCGAACTCGGCGTTGTCCTCGAACAATGAGTTTGCCCAAGCCGGACCTCTGCCGTTCTTGTCCTTGCAGTAAGGAGATGCAGGGAATGAACCTGAATAGATTGATGAACAGCCTGTAGCATTTGCAACCATCATCCTGTCACCGAACAACTGGGTGATAGCCTTGATATATGGAGTCTCACCACAACCTGCACAAGCTCCTGAGAACTCGAACAATGGCTGTGCGAACTGTGAATTCTTAACGTTCTGCTCTTTGGCAACAACATCATCCTTGTAACCTACATGTGAATGCAAGTAATCGAAGTTAGCCTGCTCGGCATCCTGGGTTGCAGCCGGCTGCATAACGAGAGCCTTGGTTTTGGCAGGACATACGTCAGCACAGTTGCCGCAACCTGTACAGTCAGCAGGGTCAACCTGCATTGTGAAGTAGTACTCTTTCAAAGGGCCGTTTCCTTTTACCCTCTTGATTGCAGCTGGAGCCTTTGCAGCCTCCTCCTCGTTCATAAGGAACGGACGGATTGCAGCGTGAGGACAAACGAATGAACACTGGTTACACTGGATACAGTTTTCAGCGTTCCACTCAGGGATATGGGTAGCGATGCCGCGTTTCTCGTAGGCTGCAGTACCTGCAGGGATAACACCGTCAGCCATATCTTTGAATGCGCTTACAGGAAGGTCATTGCCGCACTGTGCGTTTACAACGTCAGCCACGTTCTTAACCCACTCAGGAGCCATTCTCTTGAATGAATCTGGAACGAACTTGCCTCTTGAAATATTGTTCCAATCGTAAGGGATGTCAACTTTAACATACTCACCGCCCCTGTCAACAGCAGCGTAGTTCATGTTAACGATGTTCTCACCTTTCTTGCCGTAGCTCTTGTCAATAGCCTTCTTCATTGCTTTAACTGCAACCTCGTAAGGGATGATCTCAGAGATCTTGAAGAATGCAGACTGGAGGATGGTGTTGGTTCTGTTGCCCAGACCAATCTCCTCGGCAATCTTGGTAGCATTGATGATGTAGAGGTTTACGTTCTTGTGTGCAATCTCAGCCTTAACGTGGTCTGGAATCCTCTTCAAGGTCTCCTCAGTATCCCACAAGCTGTTGAGCAACAAGGTACCGTTCTTCTTGATACCCCTCAATACGTCATATTTGCCAAGGTATGAAGGAACGTGGCAAGCTACGAAGTCTGGAGTTGATACAAGGTAAGGTGAAGTGATAGGAGCGTCACCGAACCTCAAGTGTGAACAGGTGAAACCGCCTGATTTCTTTGAATCGTAATCAAAGTAAGCCTGGCAGTATTTGTCTGTATTCTCACCGATAATCTTGATGGTGTTCTTGTTTGCACCTACAGTACCGTCTGAACCCAAACCGTAGAACTTGAGCTCTGCTGTACCTGCTTTTGCCAAGCTGATCTCCTCCTGCTGTGGAAGTGATTTGAAAGTAACGTCATCAACGATACCGATAGTGAAGTCATTCTTAGGCTCTTTAGCCTCAAGGTTATCGTAAACTGCAAGAATCTGTGCAGGAGAAGTGTCTTTAGATGAAAGACCGTATCTTCCGCCAACAACCTTGATGTTGAGGCCGTGCTCTGCAACCATACCCTTGATATCCAAGTATAGAGGCTCGCCTACTGCACCCGGCTCTTTGGTCCTGTCAAGAACAGCAATTCTCTTCACGCTCTTAGGAAGTGCCCTCAAGAAATATTTTGCAGAGAATGGTCTGTAAAGCCTTACAGTAACAACACCAACTCTCTTGCCTTTAGCCATAAGGTGGTCAACAACCTCTTTAGTGGTCTCGGTTACAGAACCCATTGCAATGATTACGTTCTCTGCATCTTCTGCACCGTAGTAGTCGAATGGGAGGTAACGGCGGCCTGTAAGCTCGCTGATCTCACCCATGTACCTTGCAACGATATCTGGAACAGCCTCATAGTAGGTGTTGCATGCCTCCCTGTTCTGGAAGTATACGTCTGAGTTCTGTGCAGTACCTTTGGTTACAGGAGCGTTAGGATTCAAGCCTCTTGCGCGGAATTTTGCAAGTGACTTGGTGCTCACCATCTTTTTGAGGTCCTCAGCATCAATAGCCTCAATCTTCTGGATCTCGTGCGAAGTACGGAAACCGTCAAAGAAGTGAACGAAAGGAACTGATGATTTGATTGTAGCAAGGTGTGCAACGGCTGCCATATCCATAGCCTCCTGAACACTTGCTGAAGCAAGGAATGCGAACCCAGTCTGTCTTGCAGCCATCACATCCTGATGGTCACCGAAGATAGAGAGGGCGTGTGAAGCAAGGGCCCTTGCAGAAACATGGAAAACTGTAGGAAGAAGCTCTCCTGCAATTTTGTACATGTTAGGAATCATAAGTAACAATCCCTGCGAAGCAGTGAAAGTTGAAGTAAGAACACCAGCTTGCAAAGAACCGTGTACTGCACCGGCAGCACCACCCTCACTCTGCATCTCAACAACCTTTACAGGCTCGCCAAAAATGTTCTTTTTTCCGAAAGCTGACCACTCGTCCACCAGCTCCGCCATTGTAGATGAAGGGGTGATAGGGTAGATGGCTGCCAACTCGCTGAACATGTATGCCACGTGTGCCGCAGCATAATTACCGTCGCAGGTAATAAATTGTTTCTCTTTAGCCATATTTACAGAATTAAGTTTTGTATAAATAAGTTATATGTAATTATCTGATAGTTAATTGCTTGTTTCAGTTGAAAAAACACGCTGGGACAAGTAATGAAAAATCGTCCAAAAGTACTAAATAAAATCCAAATTGTGAAGGGAAATGGAAAATATATTTTATGCCCCTATACAGCAGCAAGAGGAGAAGCTATTAAAACCTCTCCTCTTGCTGCTGTATAGGGTAATTTAAATCTGTCGGGAAGGGGATTACTGGATACCCTCTACCTCAACTCCTTTTGTAATCTTGTTGATAAGTCCCTGAAGAACTGAGCCAGGGCCTACCTCTGTGAAGTGGGTTGCACCGTCTGCCACCATGTTCTCAACTGACTGGGTCCATCTTACAGGGGCGGTTAGCTGTACAAGGAGGTTTGCCTTTATCTCGGCAGGGTCTGTGTGAGGTTTTGCATCCACATTCTGGTATACAGGGCAGATTGGGGCAACGAAATTGGTCTTCTCAATTGCCTCTGCAAGCTCAACCCTTGCAGGGTCCATGAGCGGAGAGTGGAACGCACCGCCTACAGGGAGCACGAGAGCCCTCTTTGCACCTGCAGCCTTGAGTGCCACGCAAGCCTTCTCAACAGCCTCAACCTCGCCTGAAATCACTATCTGGCCGTTGCAGTTGTAGTTTGCTGCTACAACAACACCCTCGGTAGCCGCACAAACATCCTCAATTGTCTTTGCATCCAGCGCAAGCACTGCAGCCATTGTTGAAGGCTTGAGCTCGCATGCCTTCTGCATTGCCATTGCACGCTTTGAAACGAGCACAAGGCCGTCCTCAAAGCTCATTGCACCTGCGGCTACAAGGGCTGAGAACTCGCCCAGCGAGTGGCCTGCAACCATCTCAGGCTTGAAATCAGGAAGGCATTTTGCAAGGATAACTGAGTGGAGGAAAACGGCAGGCTGTGTAACCTTTGTCTGTTTCAGCTCCTCTGCTGTTCCGTTGAACATTATATCGGTAATTCTGAAGCCAAGAATCTCATTAGCTTTCTCAAACATCTCTTTTGCAACAGGGTTGCTGTTGTAAAGCTCCTGACCCATTCCTGTGAACTGTGAGCCTTGGCCTGGAAAAACGTATGCTTTCATAATCAATAAATTGTGGTTTTAGATTTTTTCGTGCGGCAAAGATATGTATTTTTTTCGTACTTTTGCTCTCCCTATGGTTTCCCGTTGGGGCGGATGCCCCGTGAAGTAACCTTCGGAGGGGAAAAGGCCCTGTAGTTTAAAGGATAGAATATGAGATTCCGGTTCTCAGGGTGGCGGTTCGATTCCGCCCGGGGTCACAACTGCAAAAAACCGTATCCGGCTAAAGGCAGGTACGGTTTTTCATTTTCCTGAGATCAGGACATCCTCCTCGGGAACCTGAAGATTATTGCCAGCAGGGCAACAACTCCCAATGCAAACGGGTAATACAGGTGTCCCAGTATTGAGATGGCGGAGATTCCTGCAAGGCCGCTGGCCATGAGCATCTGTGCGCCGTAAGGGATGATTCCCTGCACGAAGCAGGAGAAGGTGTCCAGGATGCTGGCGCATTTGCGCGGGTCGAGCCCGTATCTGTTGGAGATGTCCTTGGCAATTCCACCGGTTGTTATGATTGCAATTGTATTGTTTGCTGTACAAAGGTTGGCAAGGGAAACGAGCGCTGCAATGCTCAGCTCTGCACCCCTCTTCCCGTTGATGCGGCTTGTCATCTTCCCGATGAGGAAATCCAGGCCTCCGGCAATCCTGATTACCTCCAGCATACCTCCTGCCAGCATTGTCACTATTATGAGGTCTCCCATCCCGGCAATTCCGGCCCCGATATGTCCCAGCCAGGAAATCCAGGTTATCTTCCCTATGGCGAACCCTATTGCTGCATTTGCAAGGATTCCTGCCACAAGCACCAACACTACATTTATTCCTGCAATTGCCATCCCTATGACCAGCAGATAAGGGATCAGAAGGACAAGGTTCATACTCTCAGCAGCAGGGGTGAAATCAACTGACATCCCCTTGAAAATGTACCATGCGGCAACTCCAATGGCGGCCGGTGCGGCTATGAGTATGTTTGCCTTGAACTTGTCTGCCATAGAGCAACCTTGGGTACGGGTGGCGGCAATTGTGGTGTCTGATATGAAAGAAAGGTTGTCTCCAAAAAAGGAGCCTCCCACTACAATTCCTACAATAAAGGCAGGGGATATTCCTGTTTCGGCGGCTATTCCAGAAGCAACAGGAACAAGTGCCACAACTGTTCCCACACTGGTTCCAATAGCCATTGAGATAAAGCATGAGGCAAGGAAGAGACCTGCAAACAGTAGTTTTCCGGGCAGCAGTTGTAGGGTTATGTTTACGGTTGCATCAATAGCTCCAATCTCCTTTGCCGTAGTGGCAAAAGCTCCGGCCAGGATGAAAATCCAGATCATCAGGAGGACATTTTTGTGCCCCGCCCCCTGTGAGAATACGGTTATGCGCTCCTCCACCTTTCCTTTTATGCACAGGGCAAGCGCATATACGGAAGCCACGAGGAACGCTGCGGCAATAGGTACCTTGTAGAAATCTCCTGCAAGGAGTGAAGAAGCCAGATATACCGCCAGGAACACAGCCAGCGGTGTAAGTGCAAACCAGTTCTTGTTTTTCATGGCCGCAAAGGTAATGCTTTTTTGGTGACGTTGTCCTTTTTTACAAGAGGCTGACTCAAAAGGGTAAATTTTGCGTTACGCTTGCCTCGGAAATCCTCATTTACCTAAGTAAACTCCGGTTTCCTCACCTGCGCAAGCCTTAAATTTCCACCTTTTGAGTCACCCTCACAAAAAAAGGAGGCGAGAGCCTCCCTTTTTTGCTTGTTGCTGTAAAACAGCAAGTTGTAAAAAAGGACAACGTTACTTGGAGGTGGCAAACGGGTAGGCGGGGAGCCCGGCCCCGTTGTAGATGCTTCCCTTGCAGTAGTCCAGTTCGTGGCAGTATTTTACCGCGGCAGGGGCGGGTACGGCAGGGCTCCAGACAATGAGCCTGTCGTTTTCAATGCGGGAGAGGGCAGGGTGGAACACCCCGTCTGCTCCGGCAATGTAGAGGTACCGGGCCATGGCATCCGCTCCTGCAGGGGAGAGTGACCCGTCGGGAAGAATATCTGCAAAATGGAGCCCCCCGGCATTGTGGAAGGAGATGATAGCCTTCCCCTCCTTAACCTGCATCTTCCTGAACTGCGGGCCGCTGCACTCCACATCCATGCCATATTCCCGGGCAAGTGCCCACAATGCCAGACGATGGGCCGGCACAACCTTGTTCTTTGGGTGAATATCCAGGGAGTCCCCCACGTCAATGGCGGTTGCCATACCTATATCCCCAAGCATCTTCTGTTCCCAAACTTTGGCTTGTTCCGCTCGGATTATTCCCGGCATAGTTTCAAACGGCGCAACCTGCATGAAATAGAAAGGGAGTCTCTTCTGACCCCACAGCAGGCGCCAGTCATTTACCAAATCCACAAAGATGGGGGCATAGTCCTCTGCCCTCCAGGCATTGGATTCTGCCTGGTACCAGATATTTCCCTTTATTGTGTAACCCACAATGGGGTTCACCATTGCATTCCATATTGCAGAAGGGGCTTTGTGGGGGTATTTGTCAATTACAGGCATACCTGGCGAATATCCCTTGTAAACCCTGTTGTAGATGGAATCTCCACTCATTGTCTCCTCCCTCATCCAGGATTCTGCATGTGTCCCTCCGAATGCGCAAAGTACTACCCCTACAGGAACCTGGAGTTCCCTGTGCAGTTCCCTGGCAAAGAGGAAGGCTATTGCAGAATATGTTTCAGCTACCTCCGGGGAGCAGACAACCCATTTCCCTTTGCAATCTTCCCTCGGACCGTTGTGATCCCACTCTTCCTCCACCTTGAACAGATGTATATCAGGATAATCTGCATCTGCAGACTCTTTTTCCCAATCATACATCCCGGTCATCCATGTATCCTTCTTGTGAGGCATCATCTCAAACTCCATGTTGCTTTGTCCGCTTGCCAGCCATACCTCCCCTATGAGGATGTTTCCCACAGAAATTTTCTCTTTTGTGCTTCCCGACAAAAATTCCATCCATTGCCCCGCGCAATGCCCCGGTGTCTTCATCCGGGCACTCCATCTCCCTGAGGCATCCGCCTGCACGGAAATGCATTTCTTGCTCCAGGAGCTGCTGATGAGGACCTCTTCCCCAGGATCGGCCCGGCCCCACAATTTTACATCCTCATTCTGCTGCAGCACCATATTCTCCGATATGATTGCCGGAAGCTTGATTTTTGCCTGAGCCTGCAAGGCTGCCAGGAGCAGCAGTGCAGATAATAGAAATATCTTTTTCATAGAATTGGAATTTACACCAAAGGTAAGGCTTTTGCGGTTCCGTTATTTATGTTATCTTTGGAAAAATTGAACCAAAACTACCGCCAAATGAAAAGATACCTCTTATTGATTATCCTTTTGACGGCTTTTATGGCATCAGAAGAGCTCTATTCCCAGAACAGACGGCAGAGAGCGGCTGCATTGGGAGATACAACAGTATCAATCAAGCCTACGTTTAAAGGGGAAGAACCGCACAAGTCATTTCCCGTGTGGATGATGAGAAATATCAAGTACCCTCCTGAGGCGGTAAAGTATGGTCTTTATGGAAAAGTGGTGCTGAAGTTTGTTGTGGATACTACAGGACAGATAGGGGATTTTGAAATTTTGGAAAGTATGGCCCCAATATTTGATGAGGAGGTGCTGAGAGTTGCTGCAATGAGTCCAAAATGGGAGCCGGCCATACATAAAGGCAAGCTGGTGCGGTGCCAATATACTTTCCCTATACTTTTTGACCCAAAAAGTGGAGTAAAGTATCGGTAGGATGAAGAAACCGGCCGGTTGACAGACAGAAGCTGTGGATGTGAAATATATATTCCCGGTGGTGTTTATGCTGAGATAAGTTTCTTGCCGGCATTTTCAGGTTATCAGGTAAATAAAAATGAGAGGCGGCCCCTTGTGGAGCCGCCTCTGCTGGTATTTGTCGGGAAGAAATTACTCAATGAATCCGAGAATCTCGCCTTTCTCCACTGCATCACCCTGTTTTGCTGTGATTGCAACTATGCGGCCTGTGATAGGGGCTGGTACCTCCATAGGGCCGAAGTATGCCTCAACGTAGCAAACCGGTTTGTCCTGTTTGAACTCAGTGCCGATGTTAGGTGCTGTAGATACGTCAGCAACGTCATACTGCCATAGAACTTTACCTTTAACAGGTGACTGGATAGGTTTGGCATTAGGGAACTTGGCAACAAGTGCATCAATGTCAAACTTAGGCATCTCAACAACCGGACGGGTAACGATGATAGGTGCGCCTGCTTTTGCTTTTGCAGCCTCAAGGTCTGTCTCAAAGCGTTTCTTGGCAATACCGCTCTTGTAGTCACGGTACTGGCGCTCGTGCATTGCAAACTCGAACAATTCCTCATCATCCTGGCCGCGGTCCCAACCCTCTTCTTCCATCATCTTCTCAAACTTAGGAAGCTCGTTAGGGAACTCATCCTGTGGATTGCCTGTGTAGAACTCAAGGCCTTTCTCCTTAACGATCTCAATGATCTCAGGTGCAAGCTCGCCTGGAAGTTTACCGGTCTTGCCAAGAATCATATTCATTGTATCCTTGTCAATTGTCTTCCATCTTGGCTCACCCTTGAGGGTATGCATCAAGTTCATGAGGGCAGTATTCTTAACATACTGGCTGAATGGAGTTACGAGTGGCGGATAACCCAAACGAGGCCATACATACTCTACCTCCTGGAACAACATTACTGCAAGCTCGTTGAGGGTAACCTCTTTCTTGCCCTGGTTCCTGAGTGACATGTTGATTGCTCCGTGGAAACCTTTGAGGTCTGCCATCATGGATCCCATCATACCGCCAGGAAGACCGCAACCTACGAGCAATGAAGAGCACTGGTAGTTGGTAGGCTCAATGAAGTATCCGAGATAATCGTCAATGAAAGTCTGGGTAAGCCTTCTTGCCTCCATGTATGCATCCATGTTGATGTCCTTTACAAGGAAACCCGCATCCTTCAACATAGCCTGGATGGTGATTACATCCGGATGGATCTTACCCCATGAAAGCGGTTCCATTGCAACGTCAATGTAGTCAGCGCCGGCTCTTGCAACCTCAAGCATTGAAGCTACAGAGAAACCTGGGCCAGAGTGGCCGTGGTACTGAACCTTGATATGAGGGTATTTCTTCTTGATCTCAGTGGTAAGTTTGCCAAGGAAAGCAGGACGGCCGATACCTGCCATGTCTTTCAGACAGATCTCGTCACAACCGTACTCAACAACCTTGTCAACGACACCCATATAGTACTCTACGGTGTGTACAGGTGAATAGGTGATACTCAAGGCAACCTGTGAAATCATACCGCCTTTCTTTGCGCCGATAACTGAACCCTTGAGGTTTCTATGGTCGTTCAAGCCGCAGAAAGAACGTGCAATGTTTGTTCCCTGTTTTGCTTTTACCTTGTACATGAGGTGACGTACATCTTCAGGAACAGGGTTCATACGCAAAGCGTTCAAACCACGCTCAAGCATGTGTGTCTGAATGCCAGCCTTATTGAAAGGAGCGGTCCATTCTCTAACTGCCTTATTAGGGTTCTCACCAAAAAGAAGGTTAACCTGCTCAAAAGCACCTCCGTTGGTCTCAACACGGTCAAAGCAGCCCATGTCTATGATAACCGGTGCAATTTCTTTAAGTTGGTGAACCATAGGTACATACTTACCTGATGATTGCCACATGTCTCTGTACAACAGAGAGAATTTAATTTCGCGTGCCATAAATTTAAGTCTTGTTTTTTATAGTGTATTTTACTTGGTTTCTTTACCAGTCCACAAATCTAATAAAAAAATGCGTTGATTCTTTGTGATTTCAAGGAAAAATTTCATAATTTTACAACCCGTAAATATTTGATAACTTGGCGTAGAAGTTGTGTTTGCGGCCAGACCCGTATCCGGCGAAAACACAGCTTTTTCATTTTTTTGCGTAAAAATTACGGTTCACGGAGCAAAAAAAGCGAAAAAGTACGTTAGTCACTGACCCTTAACGCATTAAACGGCAAATCTCGGAAATGGTAACAATGGCAAAAAAGCAAGGAA
>CAYYVA010000037.1:0-20759 GCA_964475015.1 uncultured Muribaculaceae bacterium | reverse complement strand
ATTATATATTAACAAGTTATAAATCAATGATGCGAATTTAACGCATCACTAGTAAATGCTCATTTTGATCCATTGAATAGCACCTGTGGAAAGTTAGCAAAAGCGTTATCAAATTATTCCGATTTACTTAGATACAGATCTATGGTTAGAGAGAATAGCTCTAGAGAGTATGGATATGTGAGAACTATTTCGGAGCTCAGAGAAGTAACAGGAAGTCAAAATAGCGTCAATCTCCCTTTACTTAGCAATGTTATTGAAACTGTTCATACCCATGATTCTGCCATACATCCATCAATCGCTGACCTCAAAAAATTGTATTGGCGTTTCAGACAAGATGACATATACGATTACAATAACTTTAGAAATACAATCATTACGCAAGATTATATTATGGTGATGGAAGTTGATGATATAAGTAGAATAAGACACTTGGTTATAGAGGAAAATATTGTTATGGAAAGCGATGATGACTATTCATTAACTTTTAATGAATGGTATGAGAATCAATATAATAATATTGTGACTCCTTCAACATCTGCTAGTTCTTATGAAGAGATCTTTGTAAGATTTCTTTCATTTATGGACCAAATCAACTCTGGGTTCAAAATATCACTTCACAAAATAGATGAATCAACTAAAGTTGTAACATCACAAAATGTAGATGATATTACAAACTATCACGATCTGTTTAATAACCCTATATCAACATGTATTAAATAATTTGAGAATATGAAGGTAAAAAATATTATAATTACATTGGTTACTATTCTATTAAGTAACAATCTGATAGCTCAGGATTATGTCAAGCTCCATGATTTCAGCAATTATATTGGAACATGGAAATATGAGACTGAACACGAAGTTTTTGTTATTAAAATAAAGGAAGTAGGATATATCTATCAATTTAGGAATCCAACACCTATGCACTATCTTGTAGGTGCCTACAAATATGTAAAAGAGGGTGTTGTAATATATGACTATCTAGATAATTTGGATAAGTATGTTCCCGGGAATCCTCATAACTT
This sequence comes from uncultured Muribaculaceae bacterium, assembly GCA_964475015.1. Taxonomy (GTDB): domain Bacteria; phylum Bacteroidota; class Bacteroidia; order Bacteroidales; family UBA932; genus Egerieousia. Next base: position 19,734 of record CAYYVA010000037.1, on the reverse strand, counting down.
CAAAACCCGATGTATGACATTTCATGCGAAGTTAGGAAATATTAAAGAATTGAGGGTCTCTTACAAGGATAATAAAACTATCAATACCCCAACATATGATTCATATTTGCGCACACACACCTTCAACCCTGACCAACTCATATTTCATATTGAGCCGGATATGTGGGAGAGAGATACAGAGGCATTTGATAAAAACGGCAATTTGTACACAATAACAGACCCTGAAAGACTTAATGGTTTTACTATTCCTACTGATATGATTCTTACAAGAATAGAATGAGTGAGGGCAACCCTTTGGGGTCACCCTCTTGTTGTTTTACAGCTCTTGATATGGCTCCCGAATGTGTGTTGCAGAGGTGATTCGGGGGGGGCGGGGTTGTCGGGAAGCAGATACTACCTGAGTGCAGCACCGTGCTTGTCCTGGAATGCTTTCAGGAGTTTGGCCATTACCGCCTCAACTGCCTTGTCGTTCAAGGTCTTTTCAGGGTCCTGGAGGACGAAGCTGATTGCATACTGCTTCTTGCCCTCAGGAATCTTATCACCCTTATATACATCAAACAGAGCAACACTCTTAAGAAGCTTCTTCTCTGTGCCAAGGGCTGTCTTGCGGAGCTCTGCAAATGAAACGCCCTCATCAAGAAGCAGTGCAAGGTCCCTCTTCACCTCAGGGAACTTAGGAAGCTCAGTGTATTGTACCTTGTTCTTCTTCACAGCCTTGAGAAGCACATTCCATGAAATCTCAGCTGCAAACACAGGCTGCTTGATGCCGAACTGTTTCAGCCTTGCCTTTGAAATTGTACCCATTACCGCAATCTCCTTGCCTCCGTGCATCTTGTATGAAAGTCCCTCGGCAAAGAGGTCTGCAGGTGCATTCTCATACTCAAGATTAGCTACATTCACACCGAATTTTGCAAGAAGGAGCTCCAGATAGCCCTTGAGTGTAAAGAAGTTGCCGCCGTTGGTCCTGTTCCTCCAGCCCTGGTAGCCGTTACCGGTAATGAAGATTGAGAATTTAGGCTCCTCAGAATATGCCTTCAGAGCATCGCCCCTATGTGCAATTGCCTCCTCTGGGTTTGAAGCGTCAAATTCAGGGGCCTTGAACTCAGGATTGAAGCTGTATACATTGCCGTACTCAAACAGCTTGAGGTCGTTCTGCTGGCGGTTGATGTTGTAGGCCACCACCTCAAGGCCGTGGAGCAGCAGGGTCTGCCTCATGCAGTTGAGGTCTGAACTCAACGGGTTCACAACCATAACGCATTTCTCCTGCGGATATGTCTTAAGCTGGCTGTAATAGTCACTCTTTGTGAGGGAGTTGTTCATCATCTCCATAAAGCCGTTTGCAGCCATGAACTCAGATGCAAGTGTCCTCACGCGCTCAGGATCAGGTTTAGGTGTGGTATTGATTGAAGCCCTCATGTTGGCAGGAAGCTCAATGTTGTTGTAGCCATAAATCCTGAGGATATCCTCCACAACATCACATTCCCTGTAAACATCCACCCTGTAAGTAGGAACCTTCACGGTACAGCCCCCCTCAGTCTCAGCCACAATCTCCATCTCCAGATAACCCAAGATATCCTTGATAGTCTGTACACCTATCTCCTTCCCGATAAATCTCTGTATCCTTGCAAAGTCAAGCTCCACAACCTTCTTCTCCACAGGAGCAGAAACTATATCCACAACATCACCCACAATCTCTCCGCCGGCAATCTCAGTAATGAGAAGTGCGGCACGCTTGAGGGCATACAGGGTTACGGCAGGGTCACAACCCCTCTCGTAACGGAATGATGCATCAGTCTTGAGGGTATGCCTTTTTGATGTCTTCCTGATTGAAACAGGATTGAAATATGCACTCTCAAGAAATACGTTCACAGTCTTCTCTGTAACGCCGCTCTTGAGGCCGCCGAACACACCACCTATACACATAGGCTCCTTGGCGTTGCAGATCATAAGGTCCTGTGCAGAGAGGGTCCTCTCAACCTCATCCAAGGTAACGAACTTTGTCCCCTCAGGGCAGAAGTCCACTATCACCTCATTCCCCTCAATCATATCAGCATCAAAGGCATGCATAGGCTGGCCCATCTCCATGAGGATATAGTTGGTGATGTCCACAATGCTGTTGATAGGACGGAGGCCTATTGTCATGAGCTTGGACTTCAACCAGTCAGGCGACTCTGTAACCTTCACGTTCCTTATGGTAAGTCCGCTGTACCTTGGAGCAGCCTCCATGGCTTTTACGGTAACCTTTACCGCACCCTCCTTCGGTGCAGCTGCCAATTTGGCCTCAAACTCCTCTACAGAAGGCAATGTGAGCTCACCGCCCATATTGTTGGCCTTCAGATATGCACCCAGGTCCCTTGCCACACCAATGAATGAAGCGGCATCTACACGGTTAGGGGTAAGCCCTATCTCATAAAGGGTATCTGTCTTGAGTTTAAGGTAATCCTTGGCAGGGGTACCAGGAACCGCTGAAGGGTCAAGCACCATGATACCATCATGGTTATGTCCTATTCCCAGTTCATCCTCCGCACACAACATACCGAAAGACTCCACACCGCGAATCTTTGATTTCTTTATCTTTATCTCCTCACCGTTGCTGAATGCAAGCTTGGTATTAAGGGTTGCAAGCATAACCTTCTGGCCTGCTGCAACATTAGGGGCGCCGCACACAATCTGCAAAGGCTCGCCTGTACCGGCATTCACCTTTGTAACGTGGAGGTGGTCTGAATCAGGATGGTTCACACACTCCAGCACCTCTGCAACCACTACACCTGCAAGGCCTCCAGGAATCTCCTCAACCTCTTCAAAGTGTTCAACTTCCAAACCTATTGAGGTGAGAATCCTCTCTACCTCTGCAGGAGCAAGATCAAACTTCACATACTCCTTAAGCCAATTGTACGAAATATTCATATTTAAAACTCTTTGATAATCATGTCATCTTCCCGGCGGATTGCTGCCAGGAACTATTTTTTAAACAGCGAGGCTACAAAATCCTTCTTGTTGAAGATCTGCAGGTCCTCAATCTTCTCTCCCACACCAATGAACTTCACCGGAATCTGGAACTGGTCTGAAATGCCTATCACCACTCCTCCCTTTGCCGTACCGTCCAACTTTGTAACCGCCAGGGCAGTCACATCAGTTGCTTTGGTGAACTCCTTGGCCTGCTGGTATGCATTCTGGCCTGTAGAGCCGTCCAGAACCAGAAGCACCTCATGAGGTGCATCCGGAACCACCTTGCGCATCACATTCCTTATCTTGGTAAGCTCATTCATCAGGTTTATCTTGTTGTGCAGACGCCCGGCAGTATCAATCAGAACCACGTCAGCATCCTGTGCAACCGCTGATTTCAGGGTATCATACGCAACTGAGGCAGGATCTGCACCCATCCCCTGCTTCACAATAGGGACCCCTGCCCTCTCGCTCCAGACAACCAGCTGGTCAACCGCAGCTGCCCTGAAAGTATCCGCAGCACCCAGGACAACCTTCTTTCCGCTGTTCTTCAACCTTGAAGCCAGCTTCCCGATAGTAGTTGTCTTACCCACACCGTTCACACCCACAACCATAATCACATACGGTTTCTTTGAGAAATCAAATGCCTTCTCCTCCTCATCTGATGAATCATCATCCGGATTGATGTCAAGCAGCTTCTCAATCTCCTCCCTGAGGATTGAATTGAGTTCCTCAGTATTCATGAACTTGTCCCTGGCAACCCTCTCCTGAAGGCTCTCCACAATCTTGAGCGTTGTATCAACACCTATATCGGAAGCAATCAGCGCCTCCTCAATACCATCAAGGACATCATCATCCACTGTTGATTTACCTATGATGGCACGGGAAATCTTCTCAAAGATACCCGTCTTGGTCTTTTGCAGTCCCTGGTCCAAAGATTCCTTCTCCTCCTTGGATTTCTTGCCGAACAATCCGAAAAATGCCATAATGTGTAAGTTTGGTTAGCAACTCGCAAATATAGGAAATTTCCATAAACAACGGAATTGTGTTATCTTTGTTAATACAGAAAAACTCCACTTATGAAAGTTCTTATACTTAACGGCTCTCCCCGCAAGGACGGGAATACCGCAGCGGCCCTCAGGGAGGTGGCGGCTGTCCTGAATGAAGAAGGAATTGAAACCCGCACAATAGATGTCGGGAAGATGGACATACGCGGCTGTCTTGCCTGCAACTGGTGCTATGAACACGGGAAATGTGTGATTGATGATCCTGTCAATGAGATTGCCCTTCAGCTGGAGGAGGCTGACGGCCTTGTGCTTGGCTCCCCAGTATATTACGCCTCTGCAAACGGGACACTCATATCCCTCCTCGACAGGCTTTTCCACGGCACCTCCTTTGACAAGACAATGAAGGTTGGGGCTGCTGTTGCAGTGGCTCGCAGGGGTGGCTGCACAGCAACATTTGACCAGCTGAACAAATATTTTACAATCAGCGGCATGCCTGTAGCATCCAGCCAATACTGGAACCAGGTACATGGCCTCGTTCCCGGCGATGCCGTAAAGGACGAAGAAGGGATGCAGACAATGCGTACCCTTGCACGGAACATGGCATTCCTGATAAAGAGCATAGCATTGGGAAAAGAAAGATACGGACTGCCAAAGAAAGAGGAGCCCGTATCCACACATTTCATCAGATAATAGGAACACACCTGGATCAAGTCTCAATCCCTGAGATTTGCAAATGGTCTGCGGCCATTATGGCAAGCAGCAAATTGCCGTATCATGCCAGACTCAACCATTGCCGGCTCTTCAGACGGAAGGGACCTCCAGCAGATTTTAAGCTTGCCACTCTCCTTAATTTGCCAGACATATCTGCCTCCCCAATGACCCACAGGTCTCCCCGAACCAAATGAAAGGTATTGGCCAATCCTCTTTTTCAAGGTTGACGTACTTGCCAATCCTCCCGCTTTGCCAATATATACAACACAAGTATTGTCCACCCAATTGCCAATCAATTCCTCCTTCCCTACATTTGGATTTTTTCCCTTAAAGGCTCCACCCGTTCCCGGATATATGAATTCAGGCATTCCTGTTCCTTCATAAACCACCATATACACACCCATTCTATCGGGAATAATATCCTTATTGGCCATCAGCGAAGAGATGTCCACAAAGCCGCTGAATCCGGCATTTTTCAAATCTTCAATAGTTTTGAATTCCATATACATTTGTTTTATAGGGTTTTGAAATAAATTACAGGCCTGCAACTGCAGCCATTAAAGATGACAGTATTATTACCACTGCCACAAAGCCGGCAAAAGCCTCCTTAAAGCCAGGTTCCTCTTTAAAATCCCTTACCGCCGGTACCAATGAAGTTGCAGAATGCATAAAGATTCTGTCAACCAGCATATATACAAGAAATTTTATCATAACCGCCGCCTTAAGATGTTACAACCCAGCAAAAGAGCCAAAAAGCGACAATCCACATACAAATCTTGATTAACCAGGCAAAAAAAGCCAGGATAAAACTGTAATCTTCATCTTGTTTCATATAGAAAATAGCTTGAATTATTCTTATGGAACAAAATTAAAGAGTTCAGGCGACAAGGCATGTCGTCTGATAAAGAATCACTTGTTTCTTTCTAACGCCATGGAATATATATTTGAGATACGCTCCCTCAAATGTAAAGGGGAGATAACTTCCAGCGACCTGCTCCGCTGCAAGAGTTCCATCACAAAATCATTTGTAATCCTCAAGCGCAATTGCACCGTAACGGATTCCTCATCCTCCGCAATTATCCGCTGGGTATGATGCAGAGGCAATGTCTTCACAAACGATCCGTCAAGAAGATCATATTTAAGTATAATATCCTCCACAGGATCATCGGGATTATTCCATATGCCAAAACTCTCATCAAATAACTTAGGGACATCCACTGAATTGTTCCTATGGAATTTTTCTCCCGACAGCTGCAGATTGTCAACCCTATCCAACCCGAATATCTTCATTTTACTATCAGAATCATCATATGCTATCAGATACCATCTGTGCTGAGACTCTTTCAGGAAATGGGGGGCAACCTTTTTGGCTACAATCTTGCCACCATGCCTTACCAGCTTGTAATCAAATCTCACTTTGTATGAATTCTTCATGGCAAACACGACATCACTTATATCAATATTTGCCACATTCCTTCTATGCTCAGGAAGAACGTATTTTTTAAGAGTACTATCCGAATCAATTGAGGCAAGAAGTTCAAAGTTCAAAAGGAGCTGTTCATACTGCTCTCCCGTAAATCCTTTCTGCGAAATATAATAGCCTCTCCCCTTTTCATGGGAGATTATAATTCCAAACAGATCTTCAATATCTTTAAAGTCCCTTTGGAGTGTACGTTGCGTACATCCCGCATTATCAGACCACCTTTCGTACATCGTCCGAGAAATGTATTGCACCAATTCAGGAGCAGGAACATATTTCCCTACGCCTTGAAGTTTACAAACTATAGTGCAAATCCTTCTTATCTGATCAATTTTAGCCATTTCCAAACAGAGTTTCAACAAAGATATCATTAAAGGATGACAAAACATGACCAATACAAAAAAAAGAGACCCACCTCATGTGAATCTCTTTTAATATCTGCTTGCGCAAAATTATTTCTTTGCGAAAAAGTCCTTAACCTCTGCAGTTGGAACCATCTCCTCGTTAAATACGTAAGCACCGGTTCTCTCAGATTTTACCATTTTGATGCATTTCACAACGTTCTTCAACTGTGATTTGTCACCACTAAATGTTGCTACCGCTTTCTTTGCCATTTCTTAAAATCTTTAAAAGTTATTTAATCTCACGGTGCACAGTCACTTTCTTTAGGAAAGGATTATATTTTTTGCGCTCCAATCTTTGTGTTGTATTCTTTTTGTTTTTGGTGGTAATATACCTTGACATTCCTGGTACACCACTCTCTCTTTGCTCAGTACACTCTAGGATAACCTGAACTCTGTTGCCTTTACCTTTCTTTGCCATAGCTGAATATATTATACCAAATTAATCAATCCTTTTTTCTCTGCAGACTTCAATGAAGCAGCCAAGCCGTTTTTGTGAATATTTCTAATACCTGCTGCAGAAACTTTAAGGGTAACGAACCTACCCTCTTCCTCCAACCAGAACTTCTTTACTCTCAGGTTTGGAGCAAACTCACGTTTGGTGCGGCGTTTAGAGTGGGAAACATTGTTTCCAACCATCCTCTTTTTACCTGTTAATTGACAAACTCTTGCCATCTTATATATACGTTTTTATTATTATTCAATTTTGAGGTTGCAAATATCCTCTTTTTTTTTAAATAATACAAATGTTTTTTCAGACAATCTTGAATATCCTCCTCCACCTTATCCCTGAAGGGAAAGATTTGTACTTATCAGTTGAGAACCAAACGACTGACGGGGTTCCTACAATGTGATCCTCCGGCACGAATCCCCAGTAGCGGGAATCAAGGGAGTTATGTCTGTTGTCGCCCATCATGAAGTAGTAGTCCTGCTTGAACGTGTACTTCTCCGTCTTCTCTCCGTTGATATAGATATCTCCATCCTTCACCTCAAGGGTGTTGTCCTCGTAGGCTGTTATCACCCTTCCGTACAACTTTATGTTTGTGGTGTCCAACTCTATAGTTTCGCCCTTCGCAGGGATCCATACAGGGCCGTAGTTATCTCTTGTCCACCTGTACTCTTCGCTGAACGGGAAAAGCATCATAGGCGAATCCGGATAATCCGGCGGATATATGTCTATATTCTGTCTTACCTCAACTATATTTCCCAAAGATTTCACTTTCTCAAGCTCCTCCCTGGTAAGAGGGAGATTAGGGTAGCCCGGCATCTGCGGATCGTACCATATCTCGCTCTGGTTCATCCCGAAATCCACAATGATTCTGGGATTGATAGCTGTTCCATTTGTGTAAACGGCGTAGGTGTTCTGGATTCCCTCAAACTGAGGCTGGGGTTCTCCGTTCACTATCACCTCACCGTTGACTACTCTCAGCGTGTCACCGGCAATTGCCACACACCTCTTGACATAATTGTCTTTCTTGTCATCAGGCCTTACAACCACAGGGCCGTACATCTTTTGGGTGTATTCCCTTCCGTTGAGCCTTACATGTGTGTAGTAATCATCCATCGGTGCCTTCCTGAGGATAGTATCACCGTGTGGAAATCCGAATACTACTATATCGTTCCTTTGGACTTTTGAACAGCCCTTGAGCCTTCTGTAGTCATTCTGTATGAGGGTTGAGTACGACTCGCCTCCCACTACAGGCATCACATTGTGCACCAAAGGGAACGAAATTGGGGTCTGGGGTACCTTGGGGCCATATTTAAGCTTGCTTACAAACAGGTAGTCACCTGTCATAAGTGTCTTCTCCATGGAAGATGTAGGGATAGTATATGCCTCAAAGAAGAACGTCCTTATGAAGGTTGCCGCAACCACAGCAAAAATGAGTGCATCTACCCACTCGAAAAGGCTGTTGGTCCTGCTTCCCTCCTGCGGTTTCTTTCTCCAGAAGGCCCATTTCACTTTTTTGGTAACATAGATGTCAAAAATTACCGCAAGGCCCAAAAGCCACCAATAATTCCCGAGCCATATTACCCAGAGGAGATAAAGACCTCCCCAAAGTGAGAATTTAAACCATCTATTTTTTAAGAAACCCAAGTTCAACCCCTATATAGTATTAGTTTCCTGTATTTATTTTACAGAATTGATGATTGCCTCAAACGCCTGTGGGTTGTTCATTGCAAGGTCAGCAAGAACTTTACGGTTCAAACCTACATTGTTCTTGGCCAACTTGCCGATGAACTGAGAGTAGTTCATGCCGTGAAGGCGTGCTGCAGCGTTGATTCTCTGGATCCACAATGCGCGGAATACTCTCTTCTTGGTCTTACGGTCCCTGTAAGCGTAAGTCAAACCTTTCTCATAGGTGTTCTTGGCAACTGTCCAAACGTTTGCTCTGGCAAGGAAGTTACCTCTGGTCTGTTTAAGAATTTTTTTACGGCGAGCCCTTGATGCTACCGAATTTACCGATCTTGGCATACTTTAATGTTTTGTGGTTGTCAGCGTTCTTCTCCAATAAGAAACTTATCCTGCTGATCACCCGGTTAATAAATAATTAAGCTAAAATTAGTTCTTTTACCCTCTTCTCATCTGAGTTTGCGATAACTGCAGTGTGAGTAAGATTTCTTTTTTGCTTAGTTGTCTTTTTGGTCAAAATGTGACTCTTGAAAGCGTGCTTTCTTTTTACTTTACCCGATCCGGTAAGCTCGAAACGCTTTTTGGCACCGGAATTGGACTTCATTTTAGGCATTGCTTAAATATTTTTAGTTAGTAATAAAATTAAAGTTCCTACTTCTTCTTAACGGGAGCAATCATCATTATCATCCTCTTGCCCTCAAGTTTAGGCATCTGTTCTGCCTTTCCGTAGTTCTCCAGCTCAACTGCAAATCTGAGAAGAAGCTTCTCACCCTGCTCTGAGAAAAGGATTGACCTTCCCTTGAAGAACACGTATGCCTTCACTTTTGAGCCCTCCTCAAGGAAGCTCTGTGCGTGCTTCAGCTTGAACTGGAAATCATGCTCGTCTGTGTTGGGACCGAAACGGATCTCCTTTATCGTCACCTTGCTGGCATTTGCCTTCATCTCCTTGGCCCTCTTCTTCTGCTGGTACAGATATTTCTGGTAGTCAATTATCTTGCATACCGGAGGTTCCGCATTAGGAGAGATTTCAACCAGATCCAGTTCCAGTTCGGCAGCCATCTTGAGCGCCTCCTGCAACGGATAAACTTTCTGTTCAGGTACATTATCCCCAACGACTCTCACCTGAGGTGATCTGATCTCCTCATTGATCCTTGGGCCGTCATCTTTCTTCTTGTTGCCCTGGCCTCTTGAGCCGTTATTTTCAGGGGCATTATTTGTCTTCTTGACAAATCCCCCCGGACGAGGTTTAAAAGGTGTTGCGATAAATTTGTCCTCCCGCTAAATTGTTAATCTATAGTAAGTTTATGTTAAAAATCTATTTTGCAAGCTGTGCATTTATCTCCTCTCTGATGAAGGCTGCAAACTGCTCCACCTCCATTGCACCCAAGTCTTCACCGCCCTGTTTACGCACAGAAACAGAGTTCGAAGAGACCTCCTTCTCACCTACAATAAGCTGGAAAGGCATTCTCTTTAACTCATTCTCCCTAATCTTCTTACCGATAGTTTCGTTTCGGTCGTCAATTGAGGCGCGAATATCGTAATTATTGAGCAAATTGCAAACTTTTTTTGCAAAATCGTTATATTTTTCACTTACAGGCAGTACCACCACCTGATCAGGTGCCAGCCATAGAGGGAGCCTTCCGCCGGTATGCTCGAGAAGCACGGCAACGAACCTCTCCATAGAGCCGAACGGAGCACGGTGGATCATGATAGGACGGTATTTCTTGTCATCCGCCCCTGTGTACTCAAGATCAAACCTCTCAGGAAGGTTGTAGTCTACCTGGATTGTACCCAGCTGCCATTTCCTTCCGATGGCATCCTTCACCATGAAGTCGAGCTTAGGACCATAGAATGCAGCCTCACCGTACTCAACAACAGTGTTGAGACCCTTCTCCTGTGCAGCCTCAATGATTGCATTCTCCGCCTTCTCCCAGTTCTCGTCTGTACCTATATATTTCTCACGGTTGTTCTTGTCACGCAATGAAACCTGTGCTGTGTAGTTGTCGAACTTCAAGGTCTTGAAGATGTAGAGCACAATGTCAATTACCTTGCAGAACTCATCCTTGAGCTGGTCAGGACGCACGAAAAGGTGGGCGTCATCCTGAGTAAATCCGCGTACCCTTGTAAGACCGTGGAGCTCACCGCTCTGCTCATAGCGGTAAACTGTACCGAACTCCGCAAACCTCAATGGGAGATCCTTGTAAGAGCGTGGTTTTGTCTTGTAGATCTCACAGTGGTGAGGGCAGTTCATAGGCTTGAGGAGGAACTCCTCACCCTCTGCAGGTGTATGGATAGGCTGGAATGAATCAGCACCGTATTTTGCATAGTGGCCTGAAGTCACATAAAGCTCCTTCTGTCCGATATGAGGGGTGATAACAGGGAGGTAGCCGTGTGCCTTCTGTACAGACTTGAGGAAATTCTCAAGCTTCTCGCGCAAGGCAGCACCTCTTGGGAGCCACAAAGGAAGACCCTGGCCTACCCTCTGAGAGAATGCGAATAGCTCAAGCTCCTTGCCCAGTTTCCTGTGGTCACGCTTCTTTGCCTCCTCAAGCATCTGGAGATACTCGTCAAGCATTGATTTCTTGGGGAATGTAACTCCATAGATACGGGTAAGCATCTTGTTCTTCTCGTTGCCCCTCCAGTATGCACCGGCAATTGAGGTGAGTTTCACAGCCTTAATCACAGATGTATCCACAATGTGCGGTCCGCGGCACAAGTCTGTAAAGCTTCCGTTGGTATAGAAGGTGATTGTACCGTCCTCAAGGTCCTTGATGAGGTCACACTTGTACTCGTCACCCTTCTGGGTATATGTAGCCATTGCCTCAGCCTTTGTGATGTCCTTCCTCACGAAGGTCTCCTTCTGGCGTGCAAGCTCAATCATCTTGTCCTCAATCTTCTTGAGGTCAGCCTCTGTGATGGTCCTCTCCCCAAGGTCCACATCATAGTAGAAACCTGTCTCAATTGAAGGTCCTATACCGAACTTGATTCCTGGGAAAAGGCTCTGCAAAGCCTCCGCCATCAAGTGTGATGAAGAGTGCCAGAACGTCTGTTTTGCCTCCTGGTCCTCCCATTTATGCAATTTGATTGAACAATCCTCGTTGATAGGTCTCAGCAGGTCAAACACCTTGTCATTCACAGTTACTGCCAAAACTTCCTGTGCCAGTCTTGAGCTGATGCCCTGGGCAATCTCCAAACCGGTTACACCTTTGTTGTACTGACGAACGCTTCCGTCCGGAAAAGTTACATTTATCATATCCTTATACAATTTACAGCGTGCTTACAACACACGCATAATTTAAAACACGCAAAGGTATAAATTTTTATTATCTTTGCCTTCATTAACGTCATAAATTTGTTGTACAGAAAAAACGGACACTATGGAAAGGGAAAACAAATGGAGTTGCGCCGCAATGGACGGCCTCTACCTGTCACTTGTAACAATAATATATTCTCTTGTTCTTTCGGCACTCCAGCCGGAGAGCTTCATGATAAAGTCAATCCTCTGGATTGCAAAGTTCGGGGGATGCCTGTACCTGCTGTGGCTCTTCATGAAGAGATGGTCGGACAGGTTTGACATGATCACCTACAGCCAGAGCTTCAACTACGGCTTCATAGTATGCCTCCTTTCATCAATAATGTGTGCATGCTACGGATATGTACAGGTTGAGTGGCTCTTCCCCGAGCAGACAGAGGAAGCCATAGCAATGGCTCAGGAGGCAATGGCACAGCAGGGAGGCCTGGATTCAGCCACCGAGAACATGATGAACAGCTTTTATGAAAACTTCGGAAGGTTTACACTCTTTGTAAGCCTGTTCTATTACACATTGTTCGGGGCAATCGCAGCAGCCATAACAGCAAACTTCACAAAAAGGACCAATCCTTTCGTGGAAGGGGAGAATGAGGAATAATATCTTCCCGACAGAAAATTGTCGGGAAGAAGAGACCTGAGAAAAAATGGACATTTCAGTTGTAGTATCTTTGTATAATGAGAGGGAATCCCTCCGTGAACTTGTAAAGGGAATAGGTGAAGCCATTGAACCCACCGGCCTTACCTATAATATAATAATGGTGAATGACGGCAGCACGGACGGCTCATGGGAGCTGATCAGGGAGATGGCCGCCACAAACCCGCATATAAAGGGAATCTGCTTCAGGAAGAATTACGGCAAGTCGGCCGCCCTCTTCCACGGCTTTGAGGAGGCCGACGGCAATATTGTGGTTACAATGGATGCGGACCTCCAGGATGACCCTCGGGAAATCCCTGCCCTTTATGACATGATTGTAAAGGAGGGCTATGACCTTGTGAGTGGATGGAAGAAGAAGCGCTATGACAGCAAGCTTACAAAAAACCTCCCCTCAAAGCTATATAATGCAACTGCCAGGAAAGTTACCGGTATAAAGCTGCATGACATGAACTGCGGCCTGAAGGCATACCGCAACATTGTAGTAAAGAACATTGAGGTTTACGGGGAAATGCACAGATATATCCCATATCTGGCAAAGAATGCAGGTTTCGGCAACATAGGTGAGAAGGTGGTACACCACCAGGCCCGCAAATACGGTGTAAGCAAGTTCGGGATGGAGAGGTTCGTGAACGGATTCCTGGACCTTATAAGCCTGTGGTTCCTTTCAAGGTTCGGCAAGAAGCCGATGCACTTCTTCGGGCTTATAGGTACATTCACATTCCTTGTGGGTGCCGGCATCTCAGTATGGCTCATCATAGACAAGGTTGTGGCCCAGGCTCAGGGGCTGAAGTTCAGGGCAGTCACAGACCAGCCGCTCTTCTACCTGGCACTTGTGGCACTCATAATAGGTGTACAGCTCTTCCTTACCGGCTTTGTTGCGGAACTGGTTTCCCGCAATGCCCAGGAAAGGAACACATACAACATAAAGGAGAGGTTCTGATTTCACATACCTATATGAAAGAAGAGGCAGCCTTCAACAGACTGCCTCTTTTCATGTTGATGTATGACTATGCGAACAATGTAACTATAAAATAAATTCCACAAGCCAGCAATGCGCTCACAGGGATTGTAAGTACCCAGGCTACAAAAAGGCTCCTGGTAACTCCCCACCTTACGGCAGAGAGCCTCTTGGTTGCACCCACACCTATGATTGCACCTGTAATGGTATGTGTTGTACTTACCGGAATCTTCAGGTACTCTGTAATGAAGAGGGTAAAGGCACCTGCAGTTTCAGCCACAACACCCTCAAGAGGGGTAACCTTGGTAATCTTGGAGCCCATTGTCTTCACAATCTTCCATCCTCCCGACATTGTACCTATTGAGATTGCTGTAAAACATGCAAATGCAACCCAGCTTGGCATCTGGTCTATGCTGGTAATTCCCCAGTCAACTCCCTGCGCGTGGGCAGCAATGAGGGCGGCCGCAATGATACCCATAACTTTCTGGGAATCGTTCAAGCCGTGTCCAACACTGAACAGTGCCGAAGACACCAGCTGCAGGCGTTTGAACCATCTCTCTGCAACGGCAGGCTTGACCCTCCTGCATATATAATATACAAGGATTGCAAACCCGAAAGCTATAATCATACCAATTAGGGGCGCAAGGAAAATGAACGCTGCAATCTTGAGGATGATGCTTCCCTGTATTGCCTCAAATCCGTTTGCCATGATTGCCGCACCGGCAAAACCGCCTATGAGGGTATGCGAAGATGAAGACGGGATACCTTTCCACCATGTGAAGAGGTTCCATACAATTGCAGCAATGATACCTGCAAGGATAATAGGGAGAGTGATATAATCCTCCACCACTGTCTTTGATACCGTATTGGCAATACCGAACCCTCCAATGATGTACTTTGCAATGAAGAAAGATACAAAGTTGAAAGATGCAGCCCAAAGGACAGCCTGGAAAGGGGTCAGCACCCTGGTTGAAACTATCGTGGCAATGGAGTTGGCCGCATCGTGGAAACCGTTGATGAAGTCAAATGCCAGAGCCAGGATAATGATTACTATTAACAGTTCCATAATCCCGGGCTTATGCGTATTTTACAATCAGACTCTTGAGGACTTTGCCAACGTGCTCGGCAGCATCTGTGATACCCTCCATCTCCTGCATGATCTCCTTGATCTTGATGATCTCTATGCTGTCCTTCTCCTCCTCAAACAGCTTTATCATGAACTGCTCGTAAATCTCGTCACCCTCGTTCTCAAGGTCGTGCAGATTTACACATATCTGTGTCAGTTTAGCAGGATTCTTCTTGAATGCCTCCAGCTCGTCCATTCCCTCATTTATCTGCTGGGCACACTTTATGATTATTGCTCCAAGCTCCTTGCCGCTATGTGAAATGGGACGGGGATTGTAGATTGCAATACGCTTTGCACAGCTGTTGATACCGTCAATCACATCATCAAGGCTGGTTGTAAGGCTATGTATGTCCTCCCTGTCAAACGGGGTGATGAATGTTGTTCCCAACTCATCCTGGATACGGTGTGCAAGCTTGTCGCCCTCCCTTTCCAGCTCCTTTATCTTCTTGTTGAACTCACTGCGCTCCTTTACAGAATCGTGGTTGAGACTCTCGGCAAACTCCACTGAAGCCTTTTTAAGGATGTCAGACAATTGTTTTAGCAACGGAAAGAACTTAGGTTCCTTTGGTGTAAATCTACTGAAAAATGAATTATCCATTATATTAAAAATTAGTGTTAAGATGCTGCAAAAATAGGTGGTTTTTTCAAATTTACAGATTTGTGGCGAGTTTTACAAGCTCATTTAATAATAACTTAACAACCGACCCGGATAAATTACGATATTGTTTCAAATCCTTGCCATAATTATACTGCCATAATCATCAAGTGAAGAGAAGGCATCTTTCACCTCCATTCTTCCCGACAGTACCTTGGCACATGCAAGCACCCCGCCATGGCAGAAGAGGAGAACATTCCCATGTCCCGCCTCCTTGAGCTCCTCCAGGAAGCTGCCTACCCTGTTGAGCTGGTCCATGAAGGACTCCCCTCCGGTTGTCCTCTCATTTACCCAGTCATTGAACCACACCTGCAGGTGGGGGTCCTGTATGGCATTATAATCCTGCATCTCCCACTCCCCGAAATTCATCTCCTTTATGCGGGGTTCCCTCAATGCATCCCCGTAGCCACAGAACTCCGCCAGCCTGGTACAGCGGCTGAGTGGGCTGGTATATACTGCATCAAAATGAATGGGAGTTTTCACGGAACGGGAAGCACCTGAAGTATTGTCGGGAAGATGGCCGTAAGAAGCCAGATACTCCAGTTTCCTTTTCACCACCTCTGCCTCCTGGGGAAAAGTCTCCCTTACCGGGACATCGCTCTGCCCGTAGCAGATGCTGCGGGGAACATCCACGGAGGTATGCCTTACAAGATATACATTCATATTATTGGAGAATATTCATTATTGCCGCAGAACAAATGAGGAACGATAGTTCAGTAAGGAGAAACATGGCACCGCAGCAGTCTCCGGTGTATCCCTGTATCCTGTATCTCATGTAATGGATGAGGGCTATGAACACCACCATAGGGGCAGCTATTGCATAGACAGCATCCCAAGGAAGCACAAGTGTATAGAGCGCCCAGGCCATTGCAAGGACAAGGAGGGCATTAAGGAGTGAAACCGCCCCCTGGGACCTGTTGTATATGAGCTTGTTCTTGCTCTCCTCCTCAGGCCTTGCATACGGCAGGAGATTCACCATGCCGCTTGAAATGGACTTGCAGAGTATATCCCCACAGAAGAACAGTGGTGCCGCAACCGCCACCGGAAGGCTTGAAAGCACAGCCACCAGCAGGGAGAAATAGAGGATGAGCCCCAGCACCCCGTAGCTTCCTATATGGGAATCCTTCATGATGCGGAGTACAGCCGCCCTGTCTGTACCACCGCCGAAGCCGTCGAAGAAATCGGCCAGCCCGTCTTCATGCAAGGCTCCCGTTGCCAGCACCCTTGCCGAAACTCCAAGAATCACAGCCACCGCTGCAGGAAGCACGAAAGATACCCCCAACATCACCATAGCCCCTATTCCGCCGGTAACAATCCCGGCATACGGCCAGAAGCTGACCACATTCTTGAAATACTCCTTCTCCACCGTTGCAATCCTCCAGAACGGGAGGCGGGTGAAGAACATGAGTGCGGCAAGGATATTCTTCATAGCTTAAAAATATTTCTTTACAGCCGCTGCAGCAAAGCTGTCCATCCGGTTTATCATATTCACCGCTGAAACCACAATAGGGTACGCGCAAATTGCACCGCTCCCCTCCCCCAGCCTCAGGCCAAGGCTCAGCAGCGGCTTTGCCCCAAGCACATCCAGCACCCTGCGGTGCCCTGTCTCATCCCCGCAGTGTCCGTAAACTGCATAATCCGTAACGGCCGGCTCCAGCTCCCTTGCCGCCAGGATACAGTTTGTCATAATAAACCCGTCCACAAGGATTGTCATCTTGAGCTCTGCAGCCCTGAGCATTCCGCCAACTGCCATAACCATCTCATACCCCCCGAACCAGCGCATTATTTCCAGCACATATTCCCTGTTTCCTCCCGACAGATAACCTGCACCGGCAGTCTTGCCAGCTCCTGCACCTGCCTCACGGGCCGCTTCTCCTGCTCCGCAGATTCCTCCACGGCGGAATTCTGACCCCTGTGCGGCCTCATAATTGCGGGCCGCGGCCTCCAGGACCTCCACCTTGTGCTGCAGGGCATCCCCCACAACACCGCTGCCGGCTCCTATGCACTCCCTCAACGGAATGCCACCCAGATAGCTCATCCACATTGAAGAGGGAGAGGTGTTGCCTGCCCCCATCTCACCGAAACATACTATATTGCATCCCTGGGAATATACTTTGTCCACCTGTTCCGCCCCACGCACAATTGCAAGTTCCAGCTCCTGCATGGTCATTGCAGGCTCATACAGGAAATTGCGTGTCCCTTTCCTTATCTTGGCATCCACTATCCCGCAGCCGGCAGGGAAATCAAAATCCACTCCGCTGTCCACCACATTGAGCCCGAAGCCGTGCTGTGCACACAGGAAGCTGATTCCGGCACCTCCCTGCAGGAAATGCCCCATCTGCTGCCATGTAACCTCCTTTGGGGTACAGCTCACCCCCTCCTGGAGGATCCCATGGTCCGCCCCAAAGAGGATATGCTGCGGATTCCTGAGCCCGGGGCTCAGGCTCTGCTGGATCATCCCCACCTGCAGGGCCAGATTCTCAAGCATACCAAGCGAACCTTTCGGCTTGGTAAGATTGTCTATCTTCTGCTGCAGGGCCTCCCTGATACCCTCATCAGGCCTGTTTATTTTGAACTTTCTCATTGCTGCTTGATTTTTACCGGTATTCCGCTTATCATGAATACAACCTCATCTGCCCTGGAGGCAATGTACTGGTTGAGCCAGCCCAAGAGGTCTGTAAACTGCCTCTGCACCTTGTTTTCAGAGACTCCGCTGAGCCCTATCTCATTGGTTACAAATATGAAGGTTGCATCCTGGACCGTGAATTTATCAAATTCTCCCTTTATCTGTTCCAGGGCGCGCTCCACCAGCGTGGCCGAATCCTCTGCTTGGGCCGCATCCATTGTGGAACGGTCCTCCCGGGAGTCCATTGCTGCAGGCTGCCCTTCATTTACAGCCTGACTGCGGGGAAGCATATCTGTACTCAGGTCAAAAAAGAAATTGGTGCACCACAGGGTAACACAATCTATGAGGACCACCTTCCCTGCAACATCATGCCTGCCCAGATATTTCTCCTCCTCTATGTTTATCCACTGGGGGCCTCTCCTCTCCTTGTGCAGCTGCACACGGTGGGCAAACTCCTCATCCCATATCCGGGAGGTGGCCATATACACGGCCTGTTCTCCGGCCGCCATATCCAGCGCCAGTTTCTCCGCATAGGTGCTCTTGCCGGACCT
This sequence comes from uncultured Muribaculaceae bacterium, assembly GCA_964475015.1. GTDB lineage: Bacteria > Bacteroidota > Bacteroidia > Bacteroidales > UBA932 > Egerieousia. The sequence continues at coordinate 1,177 of CAYYVA010000037.1, read as the reverse complement.
CTGCCCTCCGGTAACCAGTATTATCCGTTTCATGCTACAAATATACAAAAACGTTACAATAGATATACACCTGCCTCAGCACAGGTTTTCCTTGTAGCTTCATCCCATACGCCGCTCTGCACCTCCCCTATATGGCACTTGCCCATCAGCAGCATGCACAGGCGGCTCTGCCCGATACCGCCTCCTATAGTCTGCGGGAGCTTCCCCTCCAGAAGGAGGGAGTGGAACATAAGCTTGCGCCTCTCCTGGTTGCCGCAAAGCATCAGCTGCCTCTCCAGCGCCTGAGGATTCACCCTTATTCCCATAGAGGAGATTTCAAATGCCGAATCCAGCACAGGATTGTAGATGAGGATATCACCGTTGAGACCATCCAGTCCGTCAGGCATTGGGGAAGACCAGTCGTCGTAGTCAGAAGAGCGGGCATCGTGCGGCAGGCCGTCACCCAGCGGGCCGCCTATACCCCTTACGAACACAGCACCGTACTTTCTGCATATCTCATACTCGCGCTCCTTTGGAGAGAGGCCAGGATACTCACGCCTGAGTTCCTCTGCGTGGATAAAATGAATGTTGTCGGGAAGAAAAGGGGCAAAGACAGGATATTGCTCGCACAAAAGGTACTCTGTATGCTTGAGTGCCTGATATATGCACCTTACCGCACTGTGCAGGTACCCCACGGTACGCTCCTGCTCCAGCATCACCTTCTCCCAGTCCCACTGGTCTACATATACGGAGTGGATATTGTCCAGTTCCTCGCACGGGCGGAGGGCATTCATATCCGTATAGATACCTTTCCCCGGCTCAATATGGTGCCTCCACAAGGTGTAGCGTTTCCATTTTGCAAGGGACTGCACAATCTCAACCTTCCTCCCCTCCCCCAGAGCCTCCACGGCAAATGAGACAGGTGATTCCACTCCCGACAGATTGTCGTTCAGACCCGTACCGGCCTCAACCACTATGGGGGCCGTTACCCTCCTGAGCTTCAGCTGTGCCGAGAGCTGCTGCTGGAATGTATCCTTTATGAACTTGATGGCCCTCTCTGTCTGCCATACATCAAGTTTTGATTTGTAACCCTCAGGTATAAAAACTTTCTTCATAACATCATTTCCCCTCCTTCACGGGAATGAAAAGAGGGTGACCCAAAAGCATAAAGTAAAGGGTTGCCCTCTTCTCCATATAA
>CAYYVA010000036.1:17626-21149 GCA_964475015.1 uncultured Muribaculaceae bacterium | reverse complement strand
ATGAGCTGCTTGAGATTTGAAGTGTTGCTGGTGATTGCGTATGTACCTGGCCTCCAAACTGCTCCGGCAATCTTTACCCTGTTGCGGAACTGCTGGCCGTTGGTGTTTACTGTAAGAACATCACCATCCTTCAACTGGAATGAACCAAACTGCTCTGCCATTACATCAAATGACTCACCGGTTGCTCCGGTATCTTCACCGTTTGCAGCAATTCTGTCAATATGTACCTTGTCTGTGAATGCTATGTCTGAGAAGCCTCCTGCGTATGCCAGTACCTTGTCTATTGTCTCACCAGGCTTTACCTCATATTTCATAGGACGTTTTACGCCACCCATTACTGTTACAAGGCCTGCGTATGGAGCCACCGAAATGATATCATTGTCCTCCAGCATTACATTGCTGCTGAATGTGCCGTTTACAATGAACTCATAGAGGTCAAATGAACTTACAAGCTTGTTGTTCCTGTATAGGTTAATCTGCCTGATGGTTCCCAAATCATTAGGGCCTTCTGCCAGATACATTGCACTTGCAATTGTTGAAAGGGCTGGAAGGGTATAGCTGCCTGGTTTCTCAACGTCACCCACTACATTAACTGTTACAGTCTTGGTTTTGCCCAATGCCAGTTTTGCGTATGTTGTAGGCTCTTCCTGCGCAAGGCCGCTGTAGATTTTGCTCAAATATGATTTGAGGGATTTCTCCGCCTGTGCAACTGTCTGGCCTGCGATATATACCGGGCCGAGATTAGGGATATTCACGCTACCGTCGGGAGAAATGGTTGTTGTGATGTTTGAAATAACATCTCCCCAAATGTCTATTACCACCTCATCCCCTGCCGAAAGCTTGTAGTTGCTTGGGGTTGGAATGTTGTAGCTTGGAACAAAATTAAGGCTCTTGTTCTTGAAAATGTTGTGGCCGAAGATGAGGTCTGAGCCCTGGAGGAGCTCCGGAATCATCTGGGTACCCTGAGTCTGCCCCATCTGGTTCATCTGGTTCATCTGAGGATCCTGCATTCCCTGCTGGCCTGCCACTCCGTAGTTCATCTGCATCTGCATCTGCTGCTGCTGCATCATCTGTTGCTGCTGCATTGCCGCTGCATTACGGTTTGTGGCCTGCTGGGCCGCTGCATTCTGTTGAGCTGAACCGCCACGGCTCTTCATCATTTGCTCAATCTGTGCATCAGAGTATCCCTGCTGCTTTGCCAGCTGTTTTGCCAATTCTACATCAGTTGCGCTCTGCGCCATTGCCAATCCGCCACACAATACCAATCCAAGAACTAAAAAAACTCTCTTTATTCTCATTATTCCAAATAATTTTCTTTGTAAAACCTGTATGCCCTCCTACGCCTCAAAAACACTCGCTCCAATGTACATATATATCCTCGCAAAGGTACGATAGAATTAACTAATAACCAAAATAATTACATCAAAAATAACCTGTTTTGTAATTTAGATTCCGGGAGCGCCCTTTGATGCAATTACGCAACATTTAAATATTTTTATCTGTGGAATAGATAACGGGAGAAAGGTGAAAATACTGCATGGAGGTTAATGGAGATTGCGATGGAGGAGGGCGCGAGGGGGCGTGAGAAGTGTGTGAGGGGCGCGAGTGGGCGAGGTGTGTGTGGGGCATGTGGGGCATGTGGGGTGAGTGAGGGACACGAGGGGTGCTAGGGGTGTGAGGAGAAAAAAAGGGCCGGTGCATTGCTGCGCCAGCCCTTCCCAAAAAAACAAACACTTTTTAAATTAACTCTACCTTCAGGATGAATGCGGGAGGCTTCTCACCCTTCGGCAATACAAAAGTAGGCTGCCGGAATGAGGCTGCCAAATTTTGTGACCTTACAGTGGTCAGATTTTGCTGTTTCTGCAATTTCTTTTTTACGTATTTTTTACAACGCTTTGGTTATCAGATAGAGAGACTCATTTATAAAACATCCTGAGTTGTTACAGAAAAATTGTTTTACCTACAAAGCCTTCAATTTAAAGGCATATTCATAGGGGATTCTTTTGTGTTCGGGGGCACATTCTATCCAGGCTGGCTCCTCATGACTGATTTTTGAAATCTCCCCTGCTGAACATCTTTCAAAACGGGCACACACCAAATCCAATATCTTCAACTCATCTGCACTAAGTAATGAAAGATTCGCTTGCCCTTTAGACACGAATACCATACCTTCCTTATCCCCATTGATCCTCGGTTCCAGATAGAACTCATCAAACTGGCTATATATCCTATCCCAACGTTCAGGAACTGGGCCATAATTAAGTGCCTTATAGGACAATCCGGTAAGAGACATACCTATCTCCCTATATGCAAGGAAATCTGCATAAAACAATATTTTATTCATTTTGGTGCAAAATAACTCCCCACAGCGATCAATGATATACAGTAGGATATTTCTCAACTTTGATAATGACTTTTCACCAAACCCATTCTCCACACTCCTTTCACATATGAACAGCCTGTTTACCTCATACTGTTCAACCATTCTGGCATCATAACATTCCTTAATGGAAATAATCTGCTTAATCAATTTATCATAATCTTTCTGTTCCAAAACATATCTAGAACTATGAACTATATCAAGAAAGGTATTAGGATTCATAATAGATCTAATCATCCTTCCATTTGAAACACTAGGAACTTCTCCTGATTCATAAGACCGCCATTGGTTTACCCCAAATCCCATAATTAAAGACATCCGCGCAGCTGACACTCCGTAACTATTACGTATTGATATAATCTCATCCTTAAATGGAATGCCATATTTTACCCTATACTGATTAGCAACTTGCAAAAATCCCACATCATCCATTTCATCAGATGTAAAATACTCCCCACTACCCTCACAATACCAAGAAGAGTGAATATAATCAAACTTTTCACCCCTAAAAGACCAAGTGCGTCTCTCATGCACCAACCTCATCTCTTTACCAGTAAACGGACTCTTCATAATAGTTACTTTTTAAAAGGATACTCAAGCGGATATTCTGCCAAATGAAAGGAAATACATATTGTCTTAGATATAGTTGATGGCATCATAATCTTTATATAAACTTCACGATTCTTTACATCCTTACCAAAAACCCACATTTCACCAAGTTTGTTCAAAGTATCAACAACTGGTCCCTCTACATAATCCTCACTTAGTAAACTCTCAATTACGACTCTCCTATAGGAAGGAATTATTTCCAATTTTTCCAATGTCTCCTGATTCTTCCCCCTATCATCTCTATAAACAATCCCGAAAACCTTCATCTTAGTGTGAAACTGATTCAAAAACAGCTGCACATCATCCTTCTTGATAATCTCCATACTCTAGCCAATCTTAATGATGACAAAGATAATATTTATAAGATATAAACACAAGTTTTACAACTTTAAAGTTGGATATTTAACAAATAGTGGAAATTTAAAGAATAAAAAAAAGAGCCCTGCACCTAATGTGCAGACCTCCAAAACACTTAAAATACACTATGAAAAACTTATTTTTACTTTCAATATTGTGGGAGCAACAGGATTCGAA
>CAYYVA010000036.1:0-17526 GCA_964475015.1 uncultured Muribaculaceae bacterium | reverse complement strand
CCTGTGACCCCCTGCTTGTAAGGCAGGTGCTCTAAACCAGCTGAGCTATGCTCCCTAAAAAAACTTCCCTAAAGAACTAATTCTTTGTGGGAGCAACAGGATTCGAACCTGTGACCCCCTGCTTGTAAGGCAGGTGCTCTAAACCAGCTGAGCTATGCTCCCAATATTTTAATCAACTTATGAAGCGGTTGTTTTTCCGTTTCGGGTTGCAAAGGTAGGAATTATTTTTTAATCTCCAAATTTATTTTGAATTTTTTTTACAATTGTGTCACGAGTGACATTGAAGTCGTGTCACGACTATACCTGTAATCGTGTCAATACTTCAGGGCACCGCAGCCGGAATGAAGCAACTCCGGCTGCTACATCACAGCAAAATTAATGTGAAAAGTTTGGGGCTTTTCACATTTTTGCCGGATGTTGCCCAGGGTACTGGAACTCACTTTGCGAATTTATTACTACATTTGTGCAGTCAAAAGATTGAGAAGGCCTAGTGAACCTTTGAGTTCCCCTTATAGAGTTCAATCTTTTGACTTTTTTGTTTGTATTTCTACCACTCATTGCCTACCTGTATTTGAATCGTTTAAAAAGTGACTTGATGTAGTTTTTGTCTTCATCAAGGAGCATTGAGATCTGGAGTGGTGTAGCTTTTGTAAATGTGTACAATTGGAAAATGAGGTCTTCTTTTCTTGAAGACTGCATATCAAGATATTTTTCATCTCCCAAAAGTTCACCCAGGAAATCGGAGAGTTGGGCCATCGCCTCTTTATTCTTACTTAAATAGGAGGCGTTTTTGGCAAGCCTTTCAGTTAAATATTCTTCTTTTGGGGTAACTACCGATTTTTGGACAATAATTTTGAATTCTTTTTTCAAATACAAAGAATCCAATTCATGGTGACTGACATCTATAATATCCGAGAGTCTTACATTTGGCTGAAATCCTGATCTCAATAAAGGGCACTTGTTTACCATAATGCTCCTGCTGGCATTTATAAGATCAAAATATTTGTTTGCCTTAATGATATTCAAGGAGTTGTTTACCAGGAGCTGTGCCTTGTCCATGAAATCGTAGTGATAATGATAACTGCTCCACTTATAATCCTCAGGGTGCGGATATTTTCCGGGACATGCAACCATAGGATTTTGCATGATATACATTGACGTTTTGATTATTGAGTCTTGCGAATATTTTGGATAGATCCTGGCAGGAATAAAAAACTTATCGTGCGCCCCATGCAGCCTGTTATACCAGAACGAGAAATTCTGCTGCATTTCCTTTATGAAAATATTGGCATGACCATAAGACTGGGCAGTATGCAGCAAATGCACATGATTATCCATGAGTACATACTCAACAATTTCTATTGAATGCTTATCAGTAAATCTTCTGAGTATATTCAAGAACAGCAACCTGTCAACATCAGTATAGAATATGACCCTGCCTCTGATAGATTTTACGATTGAGTGAAAATGAATCCTTCCCTTCATGTCTCCCCTCCTTAATTTAGATTGTTATTAATTGCTACAAATCTAATAAAAAGAAAGCGTGAAAGCAACAGTTGAGACACGATTACAGTGTAAGTCGTGACACGACTTCCGGTTCCTTGGCCGATTCCGTTTTTTTCCGTAAATTAGCGCGATATTGTGTGCGCTGTGCGCACGCATGAGGGTCTAAAAAAGATAATACTTTAAATTTAAGATACTTATGATTTTATTCTTTGGTACCGGTACAAGTACGGTGATAGCCGTTAAGGCTAAGGAGATGATTTCTCAGGAGAATGTGAGCGCACTGCAGTGGCTTTTCGGGAATGCCCAGCCGCTGGAGAAGGATACTGTGGACGGCAAGTTCATTGGTCCGAGGCGTGAGATGATTACTCCGTGGAGCACCACTGCGGTGGAGATTACCCAGAACATGAACATCAGCGGCATTGAGCGCATTGAGGAGTTCTTCATTACTAATGAGGAGGATCCGCAGTATGACAAGATGCTTCAGCGCCTGTACAACGGCCTGGACCAGGAGATTTTCACAATTGACAAGCAGCCTAATCCTGTGATCTACATTGAGGATTTTGAGGAGTACAACAAGCAGGAGGGCCTTGCCCTCAATCCTGAGGAGATTGAGTATCTGAAGGGTTTGAGCAAGAAGCTGGGCCGCGGCCTTACAGACAGTGAGGTGTTCGGATTCTCGCAGGTGAACAGCGAGCACTGCCGCCACAAGATTTTTAATGGTGTGTTCATCATTGACGGCAAGGAGCAGGAGAGCTCCCTCTTCAAGATGATCAAGAAGACCAGCCAGGAGAACCCTAACCTTATAGTGAGCGCATACAAGGACAACTGCGCGTTCCTGGAGGGCCCTAAGGTGGCAATGTTCCACCCTACCAGCGGCAGCCAGCCGTCTGAGTTCAAGGCAAACGAGGTGGATACAGTGATTTCCCTCAAGGCCGAGACCCACAACTTCCCAACCACAGTTGAGCCATTCAACGGTGCCGCTACCGGCAGCGGCGGAGAGATCCGTGACCGTATTGCAGGTGGTAAGGGAAGCTTCCCGATAGCAGGTACTGCATGTTACATGACCTCATACCCAAGATTCAACAACGGCGTGGAGGAGACCCCAGGGGTGAACCCTCACCTGAGCACAGAGGCAGGCAAGGGGGCGGCAGACCTCCAGGATGCATCTTGCGTTGCAGCAATGGCAGTGGAGCGCGAGTGGGAGAAGACCCCGGCCCGCCCTTGGCTGTACCAGAGCCCGCAGGAGATTCTTACAAAGGCTTCAAACGGTGCCAGCGATTTCGGAAACAAGTTCGGCCAGTGCATCATCTGCGGAAGCTTGCTTACTGCGGAGTATGACGGCACCCAGGCTGCCGGTGCAGCGGAGGAAAACCGCACAAATCCGTCGGGATGCGGATGTGCTGCAGCCCCTGCAAGGAAATTTGGTTTTGACAAGGTAATAATGCTGGCAGGCGGTGTGGGTTATGCGAAGAAGCGTGATGCCCTCAAGGAGACTCCTGCTGTTGGTGACAAGGTAGTGCTCCTGGGTGGTGACAACTACCGCATAGGTATGGGCGGTGGCGCCGTAAGCAGCGTTGATACAGGCCAGTATGCTAATGCAATTGAGCTGAATGCAATCCAGCGTTCTAACCCTGAGATGCAGAAAAGGGCTTACAATGCCATCCGTGCCGTTGCAGAGAGCGAGAACAATACCATTATAAGTGTGCATGACCACGGTGCCGGCGGACACCTCAACTGCTTGTCTGAGCTTGTGGAGGAGACCGGCGGAAACATTGATATCAGCAAGCTTCCTGTGGGTGACCCAACCCTCAGCCTCAAGGAGATTATCGGAAACGAGAGCCAGGAGCGTATGGGCCTTGTGATGCAGGAGAAGGACATTGATGAGCTGAAGGCCATTGCCGAGCGTGAGCGCGCCCCTATGTATGTGATTGGCGAGACTACCGGCAAGCATAATTTCACACTCAAGAACGAGAAGACAGGTGAGGCTGCAATTGACCTTGCAATGGAGGACATGTTCGGCAGCGCACCTAAGACTTATATGAAGGACAATACCGCAGAGTACAAGTTTGCACCTCTTGCGTATGATCCTGCCAAGTTTGAGCACTACCTCAGTCAGGTTCTCCAGCTGGAGAGCGTTGCCTGCAAGGATTGGCTCACAAACAAGGTTGACCGTTCGGTTACCGGCCTGATTGCCGGCCAGCAGACTTGCGGAGAGATACAGCTGCCTTTGAACAACCTGGGTGTTACCGCAATAGGCTACAACAACAAGGAGGGTATCGCAACCTCTATGGGCCATGCCCCTCTTACAGCCCTTGTAGACAGTGCTGCAGGTTCAAGGATGGCCATCTCTGAGGCTCTTACCAATGTGGTTTGGGCACCTTTGAAGGATGGCATCAAAGGCATCTCGCTGAGTGCCAACTGGATGTGGCCTTGCCGCAACGAGGGTGAGGATGCACGCCTCTACAAGGCGGTTAAGGGTGCCAGTGATTTTGCATGTGCCCTTGGAATCAACATCCCTACCGGAAAGGACAGTATGAGTATGACCCAGAAATATCCTGACGGCGAGAAGGTGCTTTCACCAGGTACAGTTATCATCTCTACCGTAGCGCCTGTGGAGGATATATATAAGGTTGTACACCCTAACCTTCAGAATAATCCCGACAGTGTATTGATGTATATCCCATTCGTGGACGGCACAGCATCAGCCGGTTCAGCCAAAGAGGCATTCCCTCTCGGAGGCTCCGCATTTGCACAGGTTATTGGCCAGGTTGGAAATGTTGCCCCTGATGTTGAGGATGCAGGGTACTTCGGAGCATGCTTCAAGGCCGTACAGGAACTTGTCGGGAAGGAGATGATACTTGCAGGACATGACATTTCTGCAGGTGGTCTCATTACAGCTGCCCTTGAGATGTGCTTTGCAAATGTGAACGGAGGTCTGGCAATCAATGCCAAATCACTCCAGATGATTGCTCAGGCTTGGGGTGCTCCTGCAGGTTCTGATTCAATCTTCAAGGCTTTGTTCTCCGAGACTCCTGGCGTACTGGTCCAGGTTGCCTCTGCAGATGTTGAGAAGGTTGGCGCAGTGCTTGAGTCTTGTGGAGCAAAAGGCTATATGATAGGTAATTACCTCCCTGCACGCAAGGTTGTCCTTACAGGATTCGGTGCCGGCGATGCAGTTTCACTTGATATTGACGCATTGAGGGATATCTGGTTCAAGACTTCTTATCTGTTTGATATCAGGCAGGTTGGCGAGACTTGTGCCAAGGAGAGATTTGTCAATTATAAGAAACAGCCGCTGGTTTACAAGTTCCCTGCAGGCTTTAACGGCTCTTTGTCTTCATATGCAGGTGTGGCTACTTCTGTTGATGGGACTGCCGCTCTTGCACCTGCCGCTTCAGCTCCGGTTGCTGCAATTATCCGTGAGAAAGGTTCAAACGGTGACCGCGAGATGGCATGGGCACTTCACCTTGCAGGATTCAGGGTTAAGGATGTGCACATGACAGACCTCATTTCCGGCCGCGAGACCCTTGAGGAGGTTAAGATGATTGTATTTGTAGGAGGCTTCTCAAATGCCGATACCCTCGGTTCTGCCAAGGGATGGGCTGGTGCATTCCTCTACAATGCAAAGGCAAAGGCTGCTTTGGATGCATTCTACGCACGCAAGGATACAATGAGCTTGGGTATCTGCAACGGATGCCAGCTGATGGCAGAGCTTGGATTGGTTACCCCTGAGAAGAGGGAGCTTTCTCCTAAGATGATCCACAACAACTCGCACAAGTATGAGAGTGCATTTGTGGGTGTAAGCATTGAGAACAGCCCTTCAATCATGCTCAGCGGCCTGGCCGGAAGCAAGCTTGGTATCTGGGTTGCCCACGGTGAGGGCAAGTTCTCATTCCCTGCCGGCATGGAGGGATTTGCAGTTGCAGCACGCTACAACTACAACGCGTACCCTGCGAATCCTAACGGCTCACCTGAGGGGATTGCCGCTGTCTGCAGCCCTGACGGCCGCCACCTCGCAATGATGCCTCACCCTGAGCGCTGCCTCCGCCCATGGAACTGGGCCCACTACCCTGCTGAGCTGCGCCACCAGGAAATCACCCCTTGGATTGAGATGTTCATCAATGCCAGAAAATGGTGTGAGACAAAATAAATAAAAACCCACCGCCTGGTGGGTTTTTTATTGTGCAAAAAAAACCGCCCGGTGGGCGGTTTTTTTGATTATTTCTGTGAGTTGTGTTTGATTGCAGCCTGGGCAGCAGCGAGACGCGCAATTGGAACACGGAATGGAGAACATGATACGTAGTTCATTCCGGCCAAGTGGCAGAACTCTACTGAATCAGGGTCACCACCGTGCTCACCGCAGATACCAACTTTAAGTTTGGCGTTGGTTGAGCGGCCGCCTTTGATACCCATCTCAACAAGCTTGCCTACTGAAGAGCGGTCCAAAGTCTGGAATGGGTCTGCAGGAAGGATCTTCTTGGTGAGGTAGTCACCCATGAAGCCGCCGATATCGTCACGTGAGAAGCCGAAGGTCATCTGGGTAAGGTCATTTGTACCGAATGAGAAGAACTGTGCAGTCTTGGCCATCTCGTCAGCGAGGATAGCAGCACGAGGAATCTCAATCATTGTACCGTAGAGGTAAACAATCTTAACGCCCTCAGCAGCCTCTACCTCAGCGTGAACTCTGTCGCAAAGCTCTTTCTGGAAATCAAGCTCCTTAACTGAAACGGTTACAGGAACCATGATCTCCGGCTGTGGTTTCTTGCCGGCTTTAATCAGCTCTGCAGTTGCAGTGAAGATAGCGCGGAACTGCATCTCTGAAATCTCAGGATAAGTTACACCAAGACGAACACCACGGTGACCCATCATAGGGTTAACCTCGTGCAAGCCCTCTCCACGTTTCTTGATATCCTCAGGAGTGATGCCGAACTCTGAAGCCATCTCCTCAATCTTCTCTTTTGTCTGTGGAACGAACTCATGCAAAGGTGGGTCGAGAAGACGGAATGTAACAGGCATACCGTCGAGAACCTCCATAGTGCCTTTCACAGCAGCCTTAACGTATGGTTCAAGCTCAGCCAAAGCCTGACGTCTCTCAACCTCAGTGTTTGAAAGGATCATCTTGCGGAGTTTTGAAAGCGGAGCCTCTGAGTTCTCACCGTAGAACATGTGCTCGATACGGAACAGACCGATACCCTCAGCACCGAAGTTTACAGCTGTCTGTGCATCCTTAGGGTTATCAGCGTTTGTACGTACTCCAAGTACCCTGTATTTGTCAACAATCTTCATGTACTCTACAAAGCGTGGATTCTCAGATGCATCCATTGTGTCAATAGCCACATCATAAACATAACCCTTGCTTCCGTTCAATGAGAAGATGTCACCCTCGTTATATACTTTGTCACCGATGGTCAAAGTCTTGTTCAACATATTGATATGAAGAGCATCGCAACCTACGATACAGCATTTTCCCCAACCACGGGCAACAAGAGCAGCGTGTGAAGTCATACCGCCACGTGCAGTAAGTACACCGTCAGCAGCACGCATACCCTCAACATCCTCAGGGTTTGTCTCCTCACGTACAAGGATAACTTTCTCCTTCTTTGCAGCGCACTCAACAGCCTCCTCAGAGGTGAATACAATCTTCCCGACAGCACCACCAGGACCTGCAGGAAGACCTTGTGCAATTACAGTACCCTTCTTCTCTGCAGCAGGGTTAAGGATTGGGTGAAGAAGCTCATCCAACTGTGCAGGAGCAACACGCATTACAGCAGTCTTCTCATCGATAAGACCCTCTGCAAGCATATCCATTGCCATATTCAAAGCAGCAAGACCGGTTCTCTTACCAACGCGGCACTGGAGCATCCAAAGCTTGCCGTCCTGGATAGTGAACTCAATATCCTGCATATCGTGGAAGTGGTGCTCAAGGTTCTGCTGGATCTCATCCAACTCCTTGTAAACCTCAGGCATAGCAGTCTCCAAAGATGCAAGATGTCTGTTGTGCTCGTTCTTTGTAGCCTCATTCAATGGGTTAGGTGTCCTGATACCTGCAACAACGTCCTCACCCTGAGCGTTGATCAACCACTCACCGTAGAACTTGTTCTCACCTGTAGCAGGGTTTCTTGAGAATGCAACACCTGTAGCAGAGTTGTCACCCATGTTACCGAATACCATTGACTGAACGTTCACTGCTGTACCCCACTCATCTGGAATACCCTCAATTCTTCTGTATGCGATAGCCCTCTTACCGTTCCATGATTTGAATACGGCACCGATACCGCCCCAAAGCTGCTCGTAAGCATCGTCTGGGAATGGTTTTCCGAGCTCCTGTTTTACCCTTATCTTGAAATCCTCGCAAAGCTGCTGCAAATCCTCAGTTGTAAGGTCTGTATCTGAAGCATAACCTTTCTCCTTCTTCACTTTGCCAAGCATTCTGTCCAACTGGACGCGGATACCGTTGCCCTCCTCAGGCTCAATGCCCTCAGCTTTCTCCATTACTACGTCTGAGTACATCATGATCAGACGTCTGTAAGCATCATAAACAAAACGAGGATTACCTGTCTTGGCAATAAGTCCTGGGATAGTTGCTGAACAGAGACCGATGTTAAGGACAGTCTCCATCATACCAGGCATTGAGCTTCTGGCACCTGAACGGCAAGAAACGAGAAGCGGAGCATTAGGGTCACCGAATTTCATTCCCATAATCTCCTCAGTAGCTGCCAATGCTGCATTCACCTCAGCCTCAAGCTCTTTAGGATAATTACAACCATTTTTGTAATACTCAGTACAACAATCAGTTGTAATAGTAAAACCTGCAGGAACCGGAATGTTCAATTTACACATCTCAGCAAGGTTGGCACCTTTACCGCCAAGAAGATTTCTCATGCTTCCATCGCCATCGGCATTTCTACCGCCAAAACGATAAACTCTTTTGATTTCTGACATAATTGTTAAAATATTTGGTTATAAATTTATAGTCGTTTAAAAAAGAAAAAAGCCACTCAAACGCGTCTATAAACGACAAAAGCGAACGCCTTTTTTTTTGACGCTACAAAAATATATAATTATTTGCAAAAAAAAGAAACCTCCACTAACATTATATTAACTTTTTTTAGCTATTTCCAGTCGCCGCGGAGATTCCAGCCTACAGGGATGCCGAGGCGGGCAAGGTTGTCGAGAAGTTTGGTGCGGGTGGAGGCGGCATCATCCTCAACCCCCTGCTTCCCCTCATAAAGGGAATAGCTGCCGCGGAGGGCAGTCTCGGTCATGTTCGGCATGATTACATTTGCACCGGCAAGGAGAGCCTTCTCACGGCCGTCGGGATCCAGAACCTGAAGGGCAGTGGTGGCGGCAATGTTGATGTGGGGCATGAGGATGCGGAGCCTGGCCACCATATCAATGCAGAGCTCCAGAAGCTCCCCATTGCTCAGATTCATGAAGTCTCCTCCCTGCAGCCCATTGCCCGGAGTCCCTCCACACAGCACCTCCCCGGAAGGGATTTCATCTGCTGAATCACCTGCCGCATTACTCCGCACTGATTCCACAAACCGTCCCAGAGGGGTATCCTTATGGGGAATGTAAGGCCCCATCCCCACCATATCCACCTCCATCTCCTTGAAGAACCTGAGGTCCTCCTCCAGATGGGAGTATGTCTGGAACGGCAGCCCTATCATCACACCGGTACCAAGGAGGTACCCGGCACTCTTGAGGTCCTGCAGCGCCTTGACTCGGGTGTCGTATGAGTGCATTGCTCCGGCAGGATGAATCTTCTCATAAAGTTCCCTGTTGGAAGCCTCAATCCTCAAGAGATATCGGGAAGCACCTGCCTTTTTCCATTCCCGATAGACCTCAATGGGCTGTTCTCCGAGGGAAAGGGTGATTCCCAGGTCATTGCCCCTCCTTATATCATATATCAGACGGGTGATCCTCTCAATGAAGGCGGAGTCTGAGCGCTCCCCTCCCTGGATTGCTATTGAACCGTAACCGGCATCAAGGGCAAACTGTGCCTCCTGAAGCACCTGGACATCAGTCATTTCATATCTCTGTGCAGAGGCATTCCCCGAACGGATTCCGCAATACAGGCAGTTCTTCCTGCAGATATTGGAAATCTCTATCAATCCGCGGAAATAGACATGCGGGCCCCTGTGCAGGAGCTTCAATCTGTAAGCCTCTTCCCTGAGGCGCTTTCTCTCTATATTGGTCTGCGGGAACAATTTATCTCTATTGAAAACTATGTTTATACTTATTTGCAGTCATTCAGGGCCCCTTTAACTGCCCTATTGAAGATACCGGTAACGTATGCTATGCACATCCCGTAGTTTGTAACCGGCACGCCTGCAGCAATCACCTTCCTTATCCTGTTGCAGAGCTGCCTGCGGGTAACCATACATCCGCCGCACTGCAGCACAAGGGCAAACTCTCCAAGCGGAGGGAGTTCATCCAGCCCTGAGACAAAAGTGAAATTGAGACTGCATCCGGCCCTCTTCTGCAGCATGGCAGGGATCTTCACCCTCCCGATATCCTCGCATGAGGTATGGTGCGTACAAGACTCCAGCACCAGAATCCTGTCCCCCTCCTTCAGGGAACCAATCTTCTCCGCCCCCCTGAGATACTCCTCAAAAGGCCCTTTCGCCCTGGCCATCAGCACGCTGAAGCTTGTCAGCGGTATCTCCTGCGGCACAATTGCGGCAACCTGCCTGAACACCTGGCTGTCGGTGACCACCATTTTGATGTGCCCTTTATTCTGTTTTTCGTCGGGAAGCTGAAGGGTAGCGGATCCCCCCCTTCCCGACAAATTTTTCTCAAGATACCCCTGCAGCTGCCCAGGCTGGAGCACCGAGGCAACTCCCCCATTATCAAGGATATCCCTGATGGCCATTACCTGCGGAAGGATAAGCCTTCCCTGAGGCGCCTCCGAATCTATAGGGCACACCAGCACAAAATTATCCCCCGGCTCCACAAGCCCCTCCATGATTGTCCTCTCACCGCCCTGGAGCAGCAACCCCTTGGTAATGAAAGCTATTAGCATCTCAATTGCATCCCGCTGCTCCTGAGTATCCTCCATGCAGCACGAAAACTCCACCACATCACAATCATACATATTATTGAGGTCTCCCGCCACACCGCAATCCAACGGGGTAATATCAGACTTGTTATGCACCACAACCACCGGAAGCTCATTCTCCTTGAACTTCATCAGCAGGTCCTTCTCCTCCTTCCCGAAGATATTTGAAGTTATCACCAGCACCGCCAGGTCCACCTCATCAATCACCTTCAGGGTCTTGCCAACCCTCTTCTGGCCTACCTCCCCAATATCATCCGTACCGGCTGTATCTATCAGCTGCACCGGCCCCACTCCCGGAATCTCCATCCTCTTCTTCACCGGATCCGTAGTTGTACCCGCTGTATCAGACACAATTGCAAACTCCTGCCCCAGCAGCAGGTTCACCAAGGAACTCTTGCCAGTGTTCCTCCTCCCGAAAATACCAATATGCTTTACATTCATAACTTACAAATACTATAAAAATAGTTCTAAATGCAGATATTATCTTTCTATAATTCGTATAAATCATCTAATTGTATTTCTGCCTGGATATCGCCCCAATATTCATTTCGTGTCAGACCGTCTGTCGTAACCATAATGGAATGAATGGCCTTTTTCGTGCCTGTTACAGATTGAAAGACATTTCTTTTACGGGCAAGCTCGCCTGAATAACCGGAAGTGACAGTGTACGGATCCTTGGAGTATTTCATTTCGCATAAATCAATTATTCCATCGCTACGGTCTATAAGCAGGTCTATCTGAACTCCTGTCCTGCCGACGCTCTCATCTGGCAGGCAACGCCATGCATATTCATTTGTCAGTATTCCGCTGATACCAAGCTTCTTTTTAATCTGGTCAACATGCCACAGACAAGTGCGCTCAAATGCCAAACCGCACCAAGCATTATATTTTGGCGTTCCCAACATTGATTTCCAATAGTTTGAGCCTTGTCGTACTCCATCTATATATTCGTAATGGAACAAAGTATAATGGTCAATCAGCTGGAAGATATCAGATTTTTTCCTATAGCCAATCATGGTGTAACTTCTAATGAATCCACACCACTCCAAATCTTTCAAGATATCAGAAAATGCTCCGTTATCTTCAAATCCCCCCGCTGCCAACAACTCTTGACGGGTCATACCCATCTTTTTTTTGGCTAATAGGTCGATGACACGAACATATGGTTCCACTTTTTTGAACAACGAAGCATAAAGCATCTCAAACTCATCATGCAGCTCCCCATCTGGAGAGAATATCAGTCTGTCAATCTCAGTGGTTATACTTGTACCTTTTTGCAACAGACTCCAATAATATGGGACACCACCAAACACCATGTAGGCTTCAAGCATCTGCTTGCGGTTCAATACTAACCCGCGGGATTGAGCTAACTTCTCGCATAATCCAAGAGGGAAAGGATTAAGGGATATACGATGGTTCAAGCGATTGTGCAGCCCACCCTTATTCTTGATAATTTTCTTTACCATCCACGAGGTACTGCTACCGCATACCACAAAAACAATGTCCTTTCGTGCAGATGCCCATCCATTCCAAAACGATTCCAACTCTGATAAGAATCCGGAGCGTGGGGCATCCATCCATGGAAGTTCATCAAAGAAAACGATCTTTTTGCCATCATGCAGATTCGTAATAAATCGTTTGAGTTCACTGAAAGCATCACCCCAATTTGTTAATTCCGGAGTATCTTTCTGCCCATGTTCTTTGAGTGCACGACGGAAACGCACCAACTGCTTCCTTGCTGTCAAATTTGCTGCGCCGGTAAATTGGAAATCGAATCGATTTTCAAAGGTTTCTCTGATTAGAAAAGTCTTACCGACACGACGCCTTCCATACACCGCAACGAACTGCGAGTACTCTTCATGGAGAGTGCTTTGTAGTATTTGCCTTTCTTTGTTTCTACCAATGAGCATGACATCGTTATTTTATATAACACAACAAATATAGCATATTTCGTGAGAAAACAAGCGGAAACATGAAATAAAATTATGTTTCCGCTATTTTACTAACGAAATTCCATTTTCACTACAGGGGACCGTGAGAATACCCGATGACCGGGTAACCACTCGATGACCGGGTAACGACCCAGTAACCGGATAACGACCCGGCGGAAATCGGTCTCCGGCTTCATCTGAACCTGGGGGCCGACTGCAAAAATTCATTTCCGTTAATTACAAGCTTTTGGGTAAAAAGTTGTGGCCGAAGAGGGTAAATTTTTGAGGGGAAAGGATTACAAAAAAAGAAATTGCAGAAACAGATAAATTTTTTGAAGTTTTTCTTTTTCAGATGCGGTGCCGCCGGGGGAAGGGATATTTTTGCATCAAGGTTAAAGGACTGGAAATATGAAAAAGAAAAAAAGTACACTTAATGAGTTCTGGAGGGACAGTATGTGGTTTATAGGATTTTTATTGTTGTTTTATATCATTTACCTGGTGGTGGAGTACTGGCCACACATTGTGGAGGGGTTCAACCGGGGGTGGAACAGTAGGTAATTAGCTCCTTTTTCACTACTTTTGCCGCCGGAAAGACCTAACCGGGTGACCACCCGATGAGCGGGTAACCACTCAGGTACCGGGTAACCGCCCGCCGGGTCAATTGAAACTTCTACAGATGGCAAACACTTTTCAGGAGCTGGGCCTTAACAGCTATCTTATTAAGGCGATTGGGGAGATGGGGTTTGAGAAGCCCACACCCGTACAGGAGAGGATAATACCGGACCTGCTTTCACAGGAGAATGACATTGTATGCCTTGCCCAGACAGGTACAGGCAAGACAGCCGCTTTCGGGCTCCCTTCGCTGGAGCGCATTGTGGCGCACAATATGGAGAGGTACACACAGGTGCTGGTCCTCAGCCCTACCAGGGAGCTGTGCAAGCAGATTACCCAGGACCTGAGGAACTATTCAAAGTATCTGCATGACCTCCATGTGGTGGATGTGTATGGCGGTGCAGGGATTGAGCCGCAGATCAAGGCGCTGAAGAAGATTCCGCAGATTGTGGTTGCCACACCGGGAAGGCTTCTGGACCTTATCGGGAGGAAAGCAGTGGATCTCTCAAGAATCCATACCCTTATCCTGGATGAGGCAGATGAGATGCTGAACATGGGTTTCAAGGAGGATCTGGATGCCATTCTGGAGAGTGTCCCTCAGCAGAAGAGGGTGCTCCTTTTCTCTGCTACCCTGCCTCTTGAGGTGGAGAAGATTGCCAAGACCTACATGCAGGATGCCCAGGTGGTTACAGTGGGTACCAGGAACAGCGGCTCAGACAATGTGAAGCATTATTACTATATGGTCCACGAGAAGGACCGCTATCTGGCCCTCAAGCGTGTAGTTGATTATTACCCTGATATTTACGGTATCATTTTCTGCCGTACCCGCAGGGAGACCGGTGATGTTGCAACCGCCCTCATCAAGGACGGCTATGATGCCGATGCCCTCCACGGAGACCTCTCGCAGATGCAGAGGGACCAGGTGATGAGGCGCTTCAAGGAGAAGAACCTCAAGCTCCTGGTGGCAACCGATGTGGCAGCCAGAGGCATTGATGTGAACAACCTCTCCCATGTCATCAATTATAATCTTCCCGACGAGGTTGAGCAGTATACCCACCGCAGCGGAAGGACCGGCCGTGCCGACAAGACAGGAAAGTCTATTGTAATCATAAACACCAAGGAGCAGAGCAAGATCCGCAGGATTGAGAAGATAATCAACAAGACCTTTGCACAGGCGAAGCTCCCAACCGGCGAGGAGGTTTGTTCAAAGCAGCTCCTTTCCATGATTGACCATATAAATGCAGTTGAAGTAAGGGAGGAGCAGATTGCCCCATACATCCAGCTGATTGAGGACAAGTGGCAGGACATGAGCCGCAAGGAGATCATAAAGAAGTTCCTCTCTGTGGAGTTCAACCGCTTCCTGGACTACTACCGCAACGCTCCTGACCTGAACATCATCCAGGAGAAAAAGAAGAAGAATGAGGAAGGTGATGCACCGGCATATACTCCAAAACGCGGGGAGAAGGGATTCAAATGGGTGAAGCTATCCATAGGTACCAAGCAGAGCGTAACCACACGCCACATAATCAGGATGATGACATCCCTGGGTGTTGGCAAGAGAGGAATTGGAAAAATTGAGATCCGCCGCAGCGAGTGCTTTGTAAACATCAGCGCCAATGCAGCCAAGTATGTTGTGGAACAGACCAACAACACGGAATACCGCGGCCGCCGCCTGTGGAGCGAGATAGTTGAGTAAACGCCGGCACCGGAAAACCCCGGCAAGCCTACTTGCACTTATGCAAGGAGTGGCTCAAAAGGTGGAAATTTAAGGCTTGTGCCGGCGAGGAAACCGGAGTTTACTTAGGTAAATGAGGATTTCCGAGGCAAGCGTAACGCAAAATTTACCCTTTTGAGCCACTCCTTTTCTGTTTCATCCAGTCCCAGGAACCAGATAGCCCCGCCACCTGCAACCACAACCGAAAACCCTACAGTAAAGAACCTGAGCACCCCTTCCGGCATAAGGATGAACTGAGGCAGGGTAACTGCGCCAAGCACAAGCACAAGTGATACTACCGGAAATAGTGCCCTCCTGCAGAATGTTCCAACCTCAAGCTTCACTTTGGAAACCACATCCGTAAAGAGGTATGCCACATAGCATATCTGTGCCACCATGGATATCAGCAATGCCCACACCGGAGCTGCACCGCACTTGAGTGCCACGTATGCAAGGGGGAGCACCGCCAATGTGATGAGCCTGCCATAAACCTCCATCCGCAACAGCTTTCCTGTGGCTGATATTACGGTGGCCATCCCGTATGAAAAGACAGCAAAGAAAGACTCTATCAGAACTATTCTGGTAAACGCCACTGCATGCTCCGGCACATCCTTGAGCCATATTCCCAGGATAAACTCAGCTTCAAGAATCATCGGGAAGAGGAGGATTGCCATAAGCATTGTGCAGTATTTCACATTCTTCTCAAAAAGGAGTATCATTTGGGTGCAGTCGCCTGAGGCATAGCACTTTACAATCTGGGGCCTGATTGGGGTGTTGATGCACTCCACCATCCTGAGCACAGCCACATTCACCTGTCTGGCCACCCCTGTTGCGGCATTGAGCACCGCCCCTCCAAAGAGGTTCAGCAGCACATTCACCCCCTGCTGGGTTATTGTGACAACGGTATTTCCCCAGAAGGAGAGCCCCATGTAAGAGAGGAGTTCCTTCACCGTACCTGCACTCCACTGCAGCCTGAGGGTACATTCAGGGAATTTGCACAGGGCAAAAATTATGTATGAAAGGGTCTGGAGAATCTGGATTATGGCAATGGCGGCTGCATACCAGATGAGGTTGTCGGGAGTGCCATACTTCTGCATCAGCACCACAACGGCCAGCCTTGTGCACACATCCAGGATACCCAACAGGGCAAAGAAACCCAGCCTCTCGCGGGCTATCACCGCCCCGCTGAAAGGGATCTGCACAATTGAAAAGAGCACCGCTGCCAGAGAGAACTGATATACCCAGAAGGTTGCCGCTTCCCTCCCCTGCGGGATGTTCAGTCCGGTCTCCACAAACCACAGCCCAAGGCTCTCTCCCACAGCCGCAAAAATGAGGAAAATGATGAGGAAAATTGTAAGGCTCTGGGAAAAATACCCCTTGGTGCGGAGAGGATTCCCCACCCCCAGCCCGATGTTCAGGAACCTCTGTACTGCTCCCGACAGGCTTCCGCTGAGTACCATGAATATTGAGACAATGCCCCCTACAAGGGAATAGATGCCGAAATCCTCAACCCCGAGCACCTGCAGCACCACCCTTGAGGTGTACAGCGAAACCAGCATGATAAAAATCATCCTGATATACATGTACGCCGAATTCCGCACTATCCGTTTGTGGTTTTCTTCCATAAATTACAGTCTGTGCACCGTTCCGGTCCCTATGAGTTTCCGTTTCTTGAAGCGGAACACCCACGGGAGGTAACGCATCACCGCCCATTTGGGCCCGGCCTTAGGGTCTATGCCCTTACAAAAATACGAATATCTTTCAAACTTGTTGAATGCCAGGGCCAGAATCATGTGCTTGGCAAGCCTCTCGTTCAGAAGCACCCTGCAAGCTTCCGGGCTTAACCCATCCCCGGAGCTGCCGTTTCCCGCGCCATACTTCTCCAGCGCATACCGCACTATCTCATCTATACCGTTCTGGAAAGCCTCCCGCTTCTCATAGCTGGCATTGTTGCTGATTGAGGCCCCGCTCACCCTGTAGGCGGCAGTCACCTCCTCCATCACATAAAAATCCGAACAGGAAGCCAGCCCAATCCAAACCGGATAATCAAATGTCACAAAACCGCGCTCAACAAAATCCTCCATCCTGCACCCTGCATCAAACGCCTCCCTCCTGAAGCACGCCGTAACCGCCAGCACCGGATTCGCCATCAGCACCGAATAGAGCAGGGAGTTGCATCTTCTCCTCTCACCCGGCACCTCCCTCTTCACGCCTACCGGGTTTCCCGCCTCATCCACATACTCCCCGGAGGTAAATACCAGTCCGCACTCCGGATGCCCCTCCATCCAGGCCACCTGCCTGTGGAGCTTCAGAGGATCTGTCCAGTAGTCATCACTTTCAAGGATTGCCAGATATCTGGCGGAAGAATTTTCCACAAGGCTCCTGTAATTGCCTATAAGGCCCAGGTTGCAGGAATTGGAAATGATACGGATTCTGTCGGGATGAAGGGAAGCATACTCCTGTGCAATCTGCAGGGTATCATCCGTTGAGGCATCATTCCCTATGAGCAGCTCCGCATCCACCTGCCGCTGCGCAAGGAAACTCTCAATCGCCTGCCGTATGTACTTCCCGTGATTGTATGCCGGCATGAGCACACTCACCATCCTCCCTGTACTTCCCATAAAACAAAGATACACAATTCAAGAATAAAGGGTAAAAAAAAAGCGGCCATAAAAGCCGCTTTTCTTGTAGCCCCAACAGGA
>CAYYVA010000035.1:0-22077 GCA_964475015.1 uncultured Muribaculaceae bacterium | reverse complement strand
TATATATTAACAAGTTATAAATCAATGATGCGAATTTAACGCATCACTAGTAATTAGAAATCTTTTCATAGTTTTTTGGACACTAAATTAATTATCTATAAAAAAGCATTTGCGTTCTTTTGGACAAAAGTAATGCACTTTTTGGTGATAACGAATAAAAATTATTCTTAAATTTGTTGCCACTATGAACAATAACAAACCACACAAAGCGCATCCTTGGCATGGAATCAACCAAGGCGCTGATTTTCCTGAAGTTGTAAGGGCTTTCATTGAGATTGTCCCAACTGACACAGTAAAGTATGAAGTTGATAAGGAATCGGGTTACCTTTCATTGGACAGACCACAGAAATTCTCCAATATAGTGCCGTCTTTGTACGGATTCCTCCCAAAGAGCTATTGCGGCCCAAAAATGGCTGAGCTTACAAACAAGGCCCTTGTGAGGACCGATGTTGAAGGTGACGGGGACCCTCTTGATATCTGTATCCTTACCGAGAAGGATGTTACCCACGGTGACATTATTGTGAATGCTCGTCCTATCGGCGGCCTCAGGCTTTTGGACCATAACCAGGCAGATGACAAGATTATTGCAGTGTTGAGAAGTGATGCCGTTTACGGCCACATGACTGACATTGACCAGGTTCCCATTGACATCATCCGCCGTCTGATCCATTACTTCAGCACATACAAGGATATTCCAGGCGAGCACACCAGCCGCATGCAGTTCATATCAATTTACGGACCGGATGTTGCAAAGGATGTGATCAAGCGCTCTACAGAGGATTACGAGGATCTCATTGCCCCTAAAATCAACGGGTAACCAGACAAGAAACAAATATAAAAGCTTCAGGGTTGTGCCTGAAGCTTTTTTTATGGGGTAGGGGTGTGATTTACAAGATGTCATTCCCGGTCCTCCTCAGATGGATGAACGCTTCTGCAGCCTTGCAGTTGCTCTCCATTCCGCGGAAGGTCTGCATGCCACCATGCCATTTTTCATACCAGGTCTCAGGGGTCTGGCTCTTGTGGCACATTGTGGCCTCTTCCTTCACTTTTGTGAATTTTGATATATCCACATAGTCTGTAGGGTGGAAATGCTGGCTCTGCATACCGCTCATCACCTCAAAATAGAAGAGCTCAAACGGGTAGCCCAGGTAGCGCCATGAATCATATACCAGGCATGAGCAGTTCCTGTGGTCCCTGTGGGAATCTATTGGCCAGTGGGTGAACACTACATCAGGCTTTTCGGTGTCTATGAGCTGTTTCATCTCATCATAGCGCTCCTTGTTTATCTCCGAGCTGCCGTCTATCTGGCTCATGAATACAGGTCTTACACCAAATACCTTGCAGGCTTCTGTAGCTTCGGCTTTCCTTATTTGTGCAGCCTCATCATGTGTTTTGCCCGGAATACCGGCCTCACCTTTTGTCATATATACGCAGACAACATCCCATCCGGCATTCTTCAGTACGGCCATTGTTCCGCCACAACCTGTTTCAGGATCATCTGGATGAGCACCTATTATCATTGCCTTCCTTGGCTTGCCTGTCTTGTTCCCTGCCTGCCCCTCTGTTGCTGAAGCAAATGCGTCAACTCCCAGAAGTGATGCACCCAATACCGCTGCACCGCTTTTCTTTATCATGCTTCTTCTGTCCATATCTATATGTTTTCTCAATTATTATTTCATCAATAAACCATTAGGAACTATCTTCTGTATCCCTCTACGAATTCAGTTACAAGTGTGAATATCCTGTTGTAGTTTGTACTGTAGTAGTTTTCGTAGGTGTCTCTTGGAGAGTGGTAGTTCTTGTTGGTGTCGCCATCTGTCTCCATGTATATTGCAGGTACACCTTTTAGTGCAAACGGATAGTGGTCTGCATAGTCATCTAAAGGATTGCGGATAAGCTGTGTGAACGGTTTCTCCATTTTACCGTTAATCTCGTTAAGGTATGCCAATCCTGCCTCACCGTTGTCTGCAATCTGGCAGTTGATGTTGTTGCCGTTGTCTCCAATCATGTCCAGCTCTACAAAATACTCAATATCCTCAAGCGGCAAGAGTGGGTTGTCTGCATAGAAGAATGAACCCAGAAGATTGTTCTCCTCAGCGTCAAAGAATATGAACATGATTGAGTACTCAGGCGGGTTGAGCTTGAAATGCCTCATGAGGTTGAGAAGCATTGCTGTTCCCGATGAATTGTCATTTGCTCCATAGAATATCTGGTCTCCGCAAATGCCCAGATGGTCATAATGGCAGCTTACAATGAAGTGCTTTTGAGGCTCCTTTGTTCCAGGAATCCAGGCAATGATGTTGTGGGCATCATGGTCTATCATCTCCGCACTGCATTTGATGGATACTTTTTTGGCATCCATTGGGAATGAGTTGTCTGTAATGAATACAGGCATTGGGGTGTTGAAGTGGTTGCGGCTCTTGAAATATGGGAGAAGTTCTGAGCTCCTGCATATGAGGGCACCCACATTCTCAAGAGGTACAAAGTATGTCTTGTAAATCTCTATACCCTTGTATGTGAACATCCTGCTGCAGAAAATATCCCAGTCAATTACAACTGCCTTTTTGCTGAAATCCCTTGAAGAGAGGAATTTGTTGAACTTGTCAGGATGGATATACTCGTCGGGAAGATAATATACTTCCAGCTCACCCTCAAAAGTAGGGGAGAACTCCTTTAATGTATAGTCTATTGTGTGGCGTAGCGGTGTTCCGTCAACAGAAAGCTCCACAGGGCCCCTCTGTGCATTCAAAGGGAAATTGAAATGCTGTAAGTATGCAAGTTGCTGTGGTGTGCCGTTGCTCCAGCGCCTTGCATCACAAGGTGTTATAAGACTCTTGAATTCGGGCTGAAGGCTGTGCAGCTGTGGCTTCTCTTTCCCTTCCCAGGCCTTTTCAATGACCTCAGCTGGTACTGGACTTACACCAAGTTCCTGAACATGGCCAAGGATATACTCCGCAGCCATAATGGTTCCATTGTTGTAATTGCTTCTGCCATAATACTTTTCAGAAGAGAGTTCCTTTACTACCGCATCATAGTACTCTTCACTTGGGGGAGGAGTCTGCGCTCCGTTTCCGCACCCTTGCATCATAATGATACCCATTGCCAGAATTGTAAGTTTTTTCATATTGTCAGTGTTTTTTCAGTCAATGTAAAGTTAGCTAAAATATTTATCTTTGTTACAAACTTTTTGCGTTATGGCCTACAGGAAATTTGATACCTGCTTTTTTGAGCGTTATGCCCAGCTGACCCTTGAAACAATTCTGGGGGACCGTTATGCCTCCCTTACCAATGTGGACAGGCCTGACCTTCAGTCTCCCGACAATTCATTGGGAATTGAGGTTACCCGCGCAATGGAGCCCGACAGGCACAATGCAAACCAGCTCCTCAAGGAGCTTGCAGGAATGCAGATACAGGAATCCCAGCGTGCAGACATGCAGAAGATTGTGGAGAGCGGATATGCATACGGACTTCCGGGTCTGAACTATACAGGCTATATTGAGGACGAGTACTGGAAGCTTGCCCAGCCGCTTCAGAGAATCATTACAAGCAAGGTGGAGAAGGTTGCAAGAGGCTTTTACGGCAACTTCAAGGAGTTCGGGCTTTTTGTCTTCTGCAGGGACCTGCTGGATCTCACACAGGCGGAGGCTGCCGTGAACTTCACCCTCCAGCTTCAGGATAATCTGGACATCCGCTTCAACACCCTGTACCTCTCCCAGACAGATACCCTTTATGTATGCCGCCTCACAGACAACCTCTTCTACGAGGGAATCAGGAGCCGCATAGACCCTTATGCCATTCCCGACAACTTACGTAGGGAGTTTTTCTTCAAGTCACTTGGATATTAGCAATGGACAAAATTCTTTACACCGGCCTCAACTACCCTCAGGTAAAGGAATTCTGCGGAGACAAGATACTTGCCCCTTACTTCTGTATGGGCTTCTCAATGCTATCACTTGTAACCGATGAGGGCTGTATTACCGTAAACGAAGGTGATACAATCATCAGGGATGAGCAGGGGAGGTTTTATGTGGAAGGGTAGAAAAGGGTTGTCTCTACGACAGCCCTTTTTCCTCTTACAATACCTCCTCGTACATCAGATAATGGCATTCGGCCATTCCGAGTTTCTGATATACTTTCTGGGCAGGGAAGTTTGTCCTGTCTACATACAGCCTTACCTGTGGGATTCCCTGTTCGCGGGCCATCTCTTTGATTTTGGCATACATGGCCCTGTAGGCACCCATACCCCTGTACTCAGGTACAACATAAACACTCTGAATCCACCAGTACCACTGGTTGTTCCAGTCACTCCACTCTTTTGTAAGCATCAGGCTTCCTACGGTCTTGTCTCCATCCCTTGCCACAATATAAGTTCCCTTGAAAGGGTCTGCCACAGCTGCGGTAACACCCTTGAGCACCAGTTCATGATTGAGGACCGTACCCTCTGATTCAAGAGCCATATCCACCTGAAACTGTGCTATAGCCTCAATATCCGATTCATTTCCTACAAATATCCCGTAGCTGATTTTGTTCTTTTGTTCCATCTTGAATTTTTTTTTCTAAAGATACTCATATTCCTCCACTTGGCAAACATAAAAATATACCTACCTTTATACCGTATGAAAAAGATGAAGACAATAGAAGTTGTTGCAGCAATCACTTGCAAGGATGGCAAGTACTTTGCCACACAAAGGGGGTATGGAGAGTTTGAGGGATGGTGGGAGTTTCCGGGAGGCAAGATTGAACCTGGCGAGGGTAAGGAGGACGCCTTGAAAAGGGAGATTCTGGAAGAGCTGGGTGTGGAAATTACTGTCGGGAAGCAGATATGTACCACAGAGTATGATTACCCTGCATTTCACTTGAAGATGCATTGTTTCCTGTGTACACTTGTTCCCGGAGCGGCCGGTATTCAGCTGCTTGAGCACAAAAGTGCCCGCTGGCTCTCCCCGGATGAACTGGATGAAGTAGGATGGCTCCCTGCGGACAAGGATGTGATAGAAATGCTTAAAGAATCAATTTAATGAAAGATAGATATGAAGACCCGAATCATTTCCCTTTTAGCCTTTTTTGCCTGTATAATCAGTTCCTGCGCAGGCAACAACCCACAAGCGGAGTTATTCCCTTTGCCGGATACCCCAACCCCAAGAGTTATGCAGAGGAGCCTTTTTTCTGATGCTCCCGACAGCCTTATCACTGCCCTGGGCCTGCAGGATGGCATCCCTTCTTCTGTAAATGCCTTCCTTGTAAAGGCCAATGGCCTGAATATCCTCTTTGATGCTGCAAATGGGGCGGAGAACTCCCAGCTGATGGCTGAGCTTGCCAAATGCGGCGTTGCAACGGAAGATATAGATATGATATACCTTACTCATCTGCACGGAGACCATATAGGCGGGCTGATGCAGAAGGGGGTGGCAGCTTTCCCAAATGCAGAGCTCTACATCAATAAAATTGAGTATGATTCATGGATGGCAATGCCACAGGAAAAGACAGCCAGGCTCCGCAATACCCTGCAGGCCTACAAGGTTACAACTTTTCTTCCCGACAATTCCTTCTGGAAGGATAATGTGGCAGGCACCACATTCATGAGCAAGGAGCTTCCAGGGGCAGTTACAGCCATAGGAGCATACGGGCATACCCCGGGGCACACTATATACCTAATGGGAAATGTCCTCATTGCAGGAGACTTTATCCACGGAATGGCCCTGCAGACCAAATATCCTGAGTTCTGTGCGGCTTACGATATGGACAAGGATGCTGCTGTCGCCACCAGGAAGGGGATTCTGAAAATGGCTGCGGAAAAAGGGCTTGAGGTATACGGAATGCACCTTCCTGCGCCGTACAGCCTATAATCATTTTTACAAACTTTACTTTAACGGACCAGAAATCATGAAGATTACAATTATAGGGGCAGGAAACATGGGCGGAGCAATTGCCCGCGGCCTTGCCAAGAGCGGAACTTTTGCTGAAGATGCAATTACTTGTACTGCCAGGACAACGGAAACCCTTGAGAAGCTGCGCGGCACAAATCCGGGGTTCAGGCTCCTTACAGACAACAAGGCAGCCGTACAGTGTGCTGATATAGTTGTTTTGGCGGTGAAGCCGTGGCTGATGCAGGGGGTGATTGAGGAAATCAAGTTCTCTCTGGATCCGCAGAAGCAGATCATTGTATCTGTAGCGGCGGGCATTCCATGCAGCCAGCTTGAGGAGTGGCTTACAGAGGGCATGCCGTGGAAGGGTGCACATTTGCCTGCAATATTCAGGGTAATCCCAAATACAGCAGTGGAGGTGCTGGAGAGCATGACTTTCATTTCAGCAATCAGGGAGGGAATGCCGCAGCTGCAGCTGGTGAACCAGATTTTTGCAAAGCTTGGCCCTGTTATGGTTGTTCCTGAAAGCCAGATTGCTGCCTGCACAGCACTTGCTTCCTGCGGGATAGCCTTTGCAATGCGCTATGTCCACGCTTCAGCCCAGGGTGGGGTGGAGATTGGGGTAAAGGCGGCAGATGCCTGGGAAATAGTGGAGCATACCCTCATCGGAGCGGCAAAGCTGCTGCTGGAGAAGGGGGCTCATCCGGCTGCCGAGATTGACAAGGTTACTACCCCTGGTGGCATTACAATCCGGGGATTGAATGAGATGGAGCACGCGGGGTTCACTTCGGCAATTATCCGGGGCCTGAAGGAGTGCGTCAAATAAAAAAAGAGAGGGAAACCTCTCTTTTTTTATTCCACGAACTTGATTTTTGAGGCATCCCTTGGTTTTGCATCCGGGCTCTCCATAGGGTAACCCAGGCCTATGCAGATGATTGGGTTGTAGCCTTCGCTGAATCCGAGCATTTCAAGAGCCTCAGGTGAGTTCTTGAGGAAGCGGATTGGGCTGCCAAGGCATACGGAGCCTACGCCGAGAGACCATGCCGAGAGCATTACGTTCTCTGAAAGGAGTCCGCAGTCAATTGCAGAGAAGTCGTAAGCAGGGTCATTTGCTACAAATACAAGGGTAGGGGCGTTCCTGAAACAACCCTCAACCATTTCCGGTTTGGCATCTGGGTTCCCCTTTACCATAAGCTCCTTCAGTCTGGCAACGGTTTCAGGTTTGTCAACAACCCTTACTTCCCATGATTGCCTGTTCATTCCGTTAGGGGCATTGATTCCGCACAGGAGGATTGTATCCATTGTTTCTCTTGCCACCGGCTCGGCCTTGTACTGGCGGATGCTGCGGCGGGACATGATGTTCTCAATTACTTCGTTCTTTTTCATGCCGTCTTCATTTTTCGGGGTCTGCTGGCCGCACGATACAGCTGCTGCAACGCACAAAGCCAATGTAATGGTTCCAAATAGTTTCATAATGCATTCATTATTTTTCCAAATGTACTAAAATTATCTGTTTTCTTCCCGATATCCCCAAAAATCCCTAAATTCGTACAAAAATTAACCTATAAATAGTCAAACAATGCGTATTACAAGATTTTTCCTGGCAATTGCGGCATCACTTATGATGTTCCAGGCATGTTCATCTGCGCCTACAGTTGAGCAGAAGACAAATGAGGCAATCAAGGCAGTAATGGATGAGTTCAATGCAGTTGGCATTGCAGCGGCAGTGGTAAAGGACGGCGAGATTGTCTATAATGAGTCGTTCGGTTACAAGAACCTTGAGACCAAGACACCTCTTGGGAATGATGATATCATGAGGATTGCCTCAATCTCAAAATCATTCACAGCAACTTCCCTCATGCAGCTTGTAGACAAGGGGATCATCTCGCTTGATGATGATGTAAGTGACCTTATAGGATTCAAGATAAGGAACCCTCACCATCCTGAGATTCCAATTACCTTGAGAATGGTCCTTTCACACACAGCAAGTATCAGGGACAAGGAGGATTATTTCACACTTGACCACCTTAACCCTGCAGTTTACGGTGATTGCGTTGAGTCTTATTTTGAGTACAAGCCTGGTGAGGGATACAACTATTCAAATATGGGCCTCAACCTTGCAGGAACAATCCTTGAGAAGGTTTCAGGTGTAAGGTTTGATGATTATGTAAGGGAGAACGTAATCTGGAAACTCGGCCTTTATGGCGGCCATAACATTGATTCACTGGATGCTTCCAAGTTTGCATTCATCTACAATAACATAGACGGCCAGTATGTGACTTCTGAGGGTGCATACAGGAGCAGGGCAGATGAGATGCCGGACTACAAGTTCGGATATTCATCTCCAATCTTCTCTCCTACAGGCGGTGTGAAGATTTCAGCACTTGACCTTGCAAAATATATGATGATGCACATGAACTATGGTGAGTACAATGGTGTACGAATCATTTCACAGGAGAGTGCAAAAGCAATGCAGACCCCTGTGTGGATCATCAAGAACGAGGGTGAGGACCAGTATGCCCTTTGTCTGAAGGAGTTTGTGAACTATATTGATGATGAGAAATACAACACTCCAGGCAGCTACCCTGTAGGCCATACAGGCGGCGCATACGGCCTTAACAGCATCATGATCTGGAGTCCTGCTGACAATTGGGGTATCGTTGCCATGACAAACGGCTACACCTCAGTTAAGGGCAAGAGCTTCCTCAAGACCATCACAAATGCAATCTACAATGCAAGCATAAAGGAGTAGGGGATCTTCCCGATATATAAAAGAATCGCCCGTCGGAATTTTCTGACGGGCGGTTCTTATTTTATGTTTAACCTGTTACAATCCCAGTTTCTTGAGGATGTGTGCAGGTACGGCGGCCTTGTTGACCATAATGTTCATTGTCTTGTATCTTACGTATGATTCTGAAGCGTAGTTGCAGCCGTTATATTTGCTAGCAGTGCCCCAGGAGTTCTTTACCATGTAGTATTTGGTGCCGTTCTGGTCTTTTGCAACTCCAAAGATATGCATTGCATGGTCGTCTGTGGTCTCTTTGTTGTCGTATGCAATCTGGCGCATTTCCTGTGTAATCTTTTTCTCAGGACCCGGAGAGTTGCGGTTATAGAGGGCAGCTTCTTTCTCTTCTCTGCTCACTCCAATCCATTTTGCCTCGTCTGAACCTGCTGCCTTCTGGTTTGCCTCAACATCAGGGATGGTTGGCACATCGCCCCAGCTCTTTTCGCTCATGTCTGATGTCCATCCTACGGTAAATCCGTTCTCAATGGCATAGTCCATTATAGCCATCATCTCATCCAGAGGGACATTGTATGATTGGGTAAGCCTGAAGTTGTCCTGTACCTCAATGATGAATTTCCCGTAGAAAGGGTGATGTGTGAATGAGGTGAAAGAGAGATATTCGTCGGGATTAAGGCCAAGGGATTCTGCGTAGGTTTTTGGGGTGTATTCCTTCCCTTGGTAGGTGAATGTCTCAGGTATTGCACCCAAATATGAATCCAGGATGTTGTTGTAGCCCTTCAGCCAGGCTGTTGAAAGTTTCCTGTTAGGATTGGCTGCAACTGCATTGATGTAGCCCCTGAGCACTCCGGTGAGTTCTCCGTGCACATGTGCATCCTCCCCGTAGTTGAGCCCCGGCATGACACTGTCAGGTACAAGGCCGGATTCTCCCAATTCCAGAATCACATCCCCAAAATCACTTCCCGGGCCGAAATGGATGTGCTTGTCCATCCTTATGAACTGTATTGCCCTGTCGGTGTAGGATTTTGAGACTATGAACATCTCTGAGAGGTCTATGTCTGCTGGGGCGCCTTTCCTGATTGCCTCGCTCTCAAGGAAGCTGATTCCTGCAAAGCACCAGCAGGTTCCGGTCTTGTTCTGGTCCTTTACCGGGGTAATGGGATTGGCCTTTATGGTTGTGAACCGGTATCCCTGTGGCTTCTGTTCACCTTTTTTGTTTTTCTGGGCTGATGCGGAAACTGAAACCGCACCGGCAAGGAGAATCAGTGAAATGGTCTTGATAAGTTTCATGGTGTAGTGTTTTATACTTTTTCTGCAAGTTAGTAAAAATTCCCGGTTCAGCTACATTTGGCTATATTTGTATCGGATTTAAATTACGTTGGATTATGAAGAAGCTTTGTTCTCTGTTTGTTCTACTATTTGTGTTCTGTGCCGTTTCTGCCGGCCTTGCGCAGCAGAGTGTCAAGATAATGAGCTATAATGTACGCAATGCAAAAGGAATGGACAATGTTGTTGATTTCGGACGCATTGCAAAGGTTATCCTTGATGTTGCACCGGATATTGTGGCGGTTCAGGAGCTGGACAGCATGACTACCCGCTATGGCAAAAAGTATGCGCTTGGGGAGATAGCTGCCCTTACCGGTATGCATCCGGAATATTTCCCTGCAATTGAGTTTGACGGCGGTAAATATGGCATAGGTATACTTTCAAAGGAGAAACCTCTTGGAGTTCGGGGTTACAGACTCCCTGGCAGGGAGGAGGAGAGGGTACTTGTTGTGGCTGAATTTGAGGATTATTTCTTTGCCTGTACCCATCTTTCCCTTACGGAGGAGGACAGGATGGCATCACTTGGGATTATCGGGAAGATAGCGGGCGAAAGTGACAAGCCTTTCCTGCTGGCAGGGGATATGAATGCCCTGCCGGATTCGCCTTTCATCATGGGGCTGCAGAAGGAATTCCATATCTTGAACGACTCTTCAGAGAAGACTTTCCCTGCACCTCATCCCGACAGAACCCTGGATTACATTGCCTTGCTGAAAAAGGGAGCCCCTGGATTCAAGGTACTGCGAGCTGAGGTGATAGTGGAGCCTATGGCATCTGACCACAGGCCTGTTGTGGTGGATCTGCTGCTTGAGGAGGAGAAAGGTGAGGTTTGTACAGCGGTTTTTGACGGGCTGGAGAGAAGCTACAGGATATATGTTCCGGAAGGGGTGAAGCAGGGTGCCCCACTGGTGTTTGTGCTTCATGGCTATGGGGCTACAATTGACCTTGTGGATGACAAGGGGTTCAGTGAAGCGGCGGGGAAATATGGGTTTGCGGTGTGTTATCCGCAGGGTTCACGTGACGGCAGGGGGAATCCTTGCTGGAATGTGGGCTATCCTTTCCAGGAGGATATGGAGGTGGATGATGTGGCATTCTTGTGCGCGTTGGCTGAGAAGCTTCAGAAGGAGTATGGCCTTAGCGGCAGGAACACCTTCTGTACAGGAATGTCAAACGGCGGGGAGATGTGTTATCTGCTGGCATATTGCGGGCAGAAGACCTTCAAGGCTGTGGCACCTATAGCCGGTCTTACAATGGCTTGGATGCCTGAGGAATATACCCGTACAAGGCCAATCCCCCTGTTTGAGATACACGGTACAAATGACAAGGTTTCAGAGTGGGGCGGTGACATGCAGGATAAAGGAGGGTGGGGGGCCTATCTTCCTGTTCCTGATGCAGTGCAGTACTGGGTTGAACGCAACGGGTGCCGCAGGGAGATTGTGGAGAACCTCCCATTAAAGGGTGACGGGGCGCATAAGGTGGTTGCGCATAAATTTGTCGGGAAGAAAAATGCACCCCAGGTTTGGCTTTATGAAGTGGTGGATGGGGTCCACTCCTGGTTCAATGATGATATTGACACAGCAGGGGAGATCTGGAAATTCTTCAGCATGTACCTCAATTGAGTTTCATGTCTCCGTCCTTTACCCAGCCAAGGCGTTTCATTATGTAGTGGAAGGTCAGGCTCAGAAGTGCCGGAGCAACAAAATATAGCCCGATAATCTCTGCCAGAAGCAGGCTGTGGTCTGTAGTTGGGGCCATTGTGTCCCAGCATCCCAGAGGACCTACCAGACCGGCTGTACCCATACCGGCACCGGCGGCGTTGTTGGTCATCTTCAGCCACATTGTGGATACAGGTCCCAGAATTGCAGATGTAAGTGTTGGTGCAAGCCAGATTATTGGTTTGCGGGCAATGTTACCTATCTGAAGCATTGATGTGCCCAATCCCTGTGAAATGAGGCCTCCAATTCCGTTGTCCTTGAAACTTATTACTGCAAAACCTATCATCTGGGCGCAGCAGCCGGCAGTGGCGGCACCTGCAGCCAGACCACCTATACCTATGGATATGCATAGGGCGGCTGAACTGATTGGAAGGGTAAGGATACACCCTACAGAAACAGATACCACAATTCCCATAATGAACGGATTGAGCATTGTTGCACGGTTGATCACCTCACCGAGCGACATTACCCATTCATTGATAGGGGTACAGCAATATTTGGCGAACACCCCTCCAACTACAACGGCTACAAGAGGTGTGACAATTATGTCTACTGGTGTGCGCTTTGAAACAAGGGAACCCGCCTCTACTCCAACAATTGATGCCAGATATGCACCTATAGGCCCGCCATACTGGTAACCCAGGGCTCCTACAGCAACAGCGGAAATTGTAACCAGCGGGGCACGTTTGAGGCCAAGGGCAATTGCAAGGCCAATGGCGCCGCCTACAACAGGGGCAGACTGCAGGAATGCTGCAATATCCAAAAGAAAATTAAGGCCTGTAAGAAGGGCAATCTGCTTGATTATAAGGCCAAGGATGAGGGAACAGAACAGGCCGAGCGCCATGTGGCTGAGTTCATCCACAATATAAATCTTGAACAATCTGCCGATTGTCTCTTTTATGCTTTTGTTCATCGGACGGGTTTGATATTTATGCAAAAATAGAAATTTTAATATGAAATCAGTGGCCTGTCAGCCGGCGGCGGATTGGCCTGTCATAATATTTGAGGCAGATATATGCAATCGCGATGCTTGAAATTACCGCTGCAAGAGCTGTTGGCCAGCACCCTGCCAGTGTATAGATGTCTTTCCTGATGAGCCAGGCATAGAAGATATACATGATGGGGTAGTGTACTATGTAGAGCGGGTATGACAGTTCCCCCAGTAAGCTGTTCACCCTACCGGTTGCCCCGGTTGCAGTGCCGCAGGCTCCAAGCCATACGAGAGCGGGGAAAATGCAGGCTATGCATATGAATTCATACAGGCTGTTGAGGCTGATGCCACCTTCTGACGGGATATATGGCACGGCAAAAAGCACTGTAAGCGTGAGGGCGCAAATCCAGAATGCACCTTTGATTTTTCTGGGCCTGAATGTGCGGGCAAGGAGCATTCCCATACTCATCGGGAAGAGCATCCTTATGAATCCTCCCCAGAAGTTTATTTTGTCTATTGTCCAGCCAACCCCAATCATATCGTAACCTGAGATGTCCCAAATAAAGAACCAGGCATGTACAAGGCCAAGCAGGAGTGTGAAAATTCCCAGAATTTTGGTTGGCATACGGCGCATGAAGAGTGCGTAGCAGATGTTTCCTAAATACTCAAAGAAAAGGGACCACCCCGGCCCGTTGAGCGGGAACATCTCCCCGTTGCCGCGTACCTCGTATGGCACTCCAGGTACTGCAGGTATCATGAACATGGTGAGCAGCAGGGCAATCATTACCCAGCTTGCAGGTGTGACGCTGCCGTCCCATCTTTCGCATCCAACTGCAAAGAATGCTATGGCTCCAATGACTGCGCCCATAATGAGCATAGGGTGCAGGCGGATGAGGCGGCGCTTGAAAAATCCACCAAGGGACATCTTGCCCCACCTGTCATCGTATGCATAACTTATTACGAATCCCGACAGTATAAAGAAAAAGTCCACCGCAATATGCCCGTGGTTGAATGTGGTTATAAGGCCGTTTCCTGCCCCATCTGTAGCCTCTGCAAAGGCCAGCCCCTCAAAGATGTGGTATATCACTACCAGTAAGGCTGCCACTCCCCTGAGGCCGTCGAGAAGCTCATAATGAGGCTTTGTATCTGTGAAATATGCCATATTTTTCTTCAAGTTCAAGTTTCTTTATCCGGGAATTGATTGCTCCCGGTTTCCTTTGGAAGCAATCTGCAAACTATCTCTATTGCTCTTTCCAGAGTACTCATAATGGCTCAAATATAGTGAGAAGTTGTAAATCTGCAGATGTTTTTATTACTTTTGTTCCTGATAGTTTAGAGTTTATGACTGTATGTACTAAAGATATACCACAACACCCCGTATTTTCAATGAGTTTTGCAAAGGTTTATCCTCTGCTGGTGCAGAAGGCAGAGAGGAAGGGACGGACTAAAGCTGAAGTTGATGAGATCATATGCTGGCTCACAGGGTATGACACAGAAGGACTGGACAGCCAGATTGGAAAAGGTGTTGACCTCACAACTTTTTATGCCAAGGCACCAAGCCTTAATCCACGCAGGGAACTTATCAAAGGTGTTGTTTGTGGAGTAAGGGTTGAGACAATTGAAGATCCCCTGATGAAGCAGATCCGTCAGCTGGACAAGCTGATAGATGAACTGGCCAAGGGCAAGCCAATGGAAAAGATACTAAGATGATATGAAAAGGAAAATTTCAGTCCGTCCGGCAAATGAGACAGATGCTCCAATTATTGGCCGTACCGTTGCAATGGCTATTGGGGATGAACAGACCTTACAGAGTTATTGTGGAGAAGATTATCTGAGTATCCTCACAGAGATTGCCCGCTGTGAAAATACACAATACAGCTGGCAAAACAGCCTTGTAGCAGAAGTTGACGGAACTGTGGCAGGTGCCATTATAGGGTATGACGGAGCTTTGCTGGAGTTGCTGCGGGAGGGGACCTTTGCAGTCCTGAGAGAGCATCTGGGACGTGTGCCTGATATCGCCAATGAAACCCAACCGGGTGAATATTACCTGGATTCAGTGGGCGTGCTGCCAGAGTTCCGGGGACTTGGCATAGGAAAGGAACTCATTTCCTCATTTTGCATCCACGTATTCTCACAAGGACATAAACGGGTAGGACTTATCGTAGACTTAAACAACCCTGATGCTGAGAAACTCTATGCCTCATTAGGGTTCAAACGAGTTGGAACCCGCCAGTTCTTTGAGCACCGGATGTGGCATTTACAGAAAAGTTAGATGTTTATCTGTTCTTTAATGGTTGCCAAATATAGGTGTCCAGAAATGTTTCATCGGCGAAGGAGGCCATTTCTTCAAACCGCTTGTAGGCGATAGAAAAGGTTTGGATGTTCGGCTTCAGGCAAAGG
Organism: uncultured Muribaculaceae bacterium; assembly: GCA_964475015.1. GTDB lineage: Bacteria > Bacteroidota > Bacteroidia > Bacteroidales > UBA932 > Egerieousia. The sequence goes on along the minus strand of CAYYVA010000035.1, from coordinate 7,101 downwards.
CTCATTGCGGTATCCATTCCTCCTAAAATGCAGCGTGGCATTTTATGTTCAGTTTCGGCAAAGTCAAAAGTAAGTTATAACGTATTATTCCAATAAATATAAACTGAATGTGTTTGTCTTGAAATACATATTCACAATGCTTGTAATTTAAATCATTATTCCTATATTTGTATTATAATGCTTTTAAATGCAATCGTTATGGAAGATGTATATGCTCTATCTGATTCCCAGATCCAAAAAAAGATTGGTGAAAAGATCAGGACAACCAGGCTAAAACAAAATATAACACAGGATAGTTTGGCTGTGTCTGCATCAGTGTCACGTTCATCAGTGCAAAAAATTGAAGCTGGAGAAATTAAATCGTTTGATACTTTTATCCGTATTTTGAGGACACTCGGAATGCTTGATGAGATTTATCATCTATGTGAAGAGGAACAATTAAGTCCCAGCGAATATTATGATATGGTAAACTCTGCCAAGAAAAGTAGAAGAAAACGTGCAGGAGGCAATATAAACACTATTAAAGAGGAATCAGAATGGTAGATGTAGCAAAAGTTAAGATGTACGGTGAGAGTATCGGTACATTCAGATGGGATGATACGTATGATGTAGCCCGCTTTGAATACGATACGCAGTTTGTTGGTAAAGGTATTGAGCCATCACCTTTAATGATGCCAGTACAACAAGGCCGCATATACTCTTTCAGTAATCTTAATCGTGAGGTATTCAAAGGTTTGCCTGGTATGCTGGCTGATTCTTTGCCTGATACATACGGTAGGGCTTTGTTTGAGCAATGGCTTGCACTAACTGGAAGAACTTCATCTAACCCGGTTGAAACATTGTGCTTTTTGGGTAAACGATGTATGGGCGCATTAGAATTTGAACCCGCAACTGGTCCGGGTTCAGATCTAAATATGAGAATTGAAATAGATTCTTTAGTTGATGTAGCAAGAGAAGCTCTTTTGAATAAACAAGAATTTGGTGTGAACTTAAGTTCAGACAGAAAAACTGCCGTTGCAGAAATTTTACGGCTCGGAACATCAGCCGGAGGCCAACGGGCGAAAGCTATCATTGCTTACAATAAAGAAACAGGTGAGGTTCGCTCCGGCCAAGTTGAAGCACCTGAGGGCTTTGACTACTATCTGATAAAATTGGATGGAGTTTCTGCCGAAGCTGGATTTAAGGAAACAGAAAACTTTGGAAGACTAGAATATTCATTTTCACATCTGGTTAAAGAATGTGGTATTGAAATGACCGAGTGTTCTTTGATTGAGGAAAATGGCAGGGCTCATTTCCTGACAAAACGATTTGATAGAGTGGACGGTGGAAAAATCCATATGCAAACATTGTGTGGAATGGCTCATTATGATTTTCATCTCCGCAGGGCATACTCATACGAGCAGGCCTTTAATGTCATGAGACGTCTTAGGCTACCATATTCTCAAGCAGAAGAGATGTTCCTTCGTATGGTATTCAATGTTGTAATTCGAAATCAGGATGACCATACAAAGAATATATCCTTTTTAATGGATAAAAACGGCAAATGGAGATTGTCACCAGCCTATGACATTGGCTTTGCATACAACCCTGATGGTTCGTGGACCGATACTCATCAAATGTCCATAAATGGAAAATTTGATAACATCACAAGAAAAGACTTGCTGACGTGTGCTGCATCTAACAACATTAAGAATGCAGCGGGAATTATCGATAAGGTTTGCGAAATTGCGTCAAGATGGCCAGAGGTTGCAAAGAATTGTGGAGTTCCTAAGGGAATGGTAGATGCGAGACTTCCACATATGCTATTGAATTTATGAAAATAGAAGAAGCCATACTATATTGCCTTGCAAGCCAGAACAGGGGGATGCGGACGGAACAGATAGCGGAGATGATAAACCGCCAGCGGCTGCATATCCGCAAGGACGGGCAGCCGGTTACCTCCAAGCAGGTATATGCGGTAATCTGCCGTTATCCTGAGACTTTTGTGAAGGCAGAGGGGAGGATCATGTTGATGATTTAAAAGGGAAAAGAATTATGTTGGCATACGCGTATATAGAAAAAGGAAAGTTTGCTCTGGTGGAGAAGCCGGAGCCTCAGCTGCAGGAACCCACAGATGCCATTGTAAGGGTGACTATGGGGAGCATCTGCTCAAGTGACCTGCATATCAAGCATGGGAGTGTCCCCAGGGCAGTTCCGGGCATTACGGTGGGGCATGAAATGGTAGGTGTGGTGGAAGCTGTCGGGAAGGGGGTAACAAATGTAAAGCCGGGTGACCGTGTGACTGTGAATGTGGAGACTTTTTGCGGGGAATGCTTTTTCTGCAGAAACGGGTTTGTGAATAACTGTACCAACCCAAATGGCGGCTGGGCTTTGGGCTGCCGGATTGATGGGGGACAGACTGAGTATGTGCGTGTACCTCTGGCCTCCCAGGGGCTCAATCTTATTCCCAGCGGTGTAACGGATGAACAGGCCCTCCTGGTTGGCGATGTGCTGGCCACAGGCTTCTGGGCAGCCAGAATCTCCGAGATTTCCAAAGATGACACGGTGCTGATAATAGGAGCAGGCCCCACTGGAATCTGCACCCTCCTCTGCGTGATGCTGAAGCAGCCCAAACGCATCATTATCTGCGAAAAATCAGAAGAAAGACGCCGTTTTGTGCAGGAGCATTACCCTGATGTCCTGCTCACTACTCCCGACGAATGCAGGCAGTTTGTCCTGGACAACAGCTGCCATGGAGGAGCCGACCGGGTACTGGAAGTGGCCGGAGCAGAAGATACCTTCCGCCTCGCCTGGGAATGCGCCCGCCCCAATGCCATTGTAACGGTGGTGGCCCTTTATGACCAGCCCCAGACACTTCCTCTTCCCGATATGTATGGCAAAAACCTCACCTTCAAGACCGGAGGCGTGGACGGCTGCGACTGCGCAGAAGTACTCCGCCTGATAGAAGAGGGTAGGATAGACACCACCCCTCTCATCACCCACCGCTTTCCTTTGAGGGAAATTGAAGAAGCCTACAGGATCTTTGAGAACAAGCTGGATGGGGTCATAAAGGTGGCGATAATTAATTGAGTGAGATTTTTCTTATGCCAGATCAAGTTGATAATTGCCATTACCTTCAAACCTTGAATATGACAATGGATATTTTAGTTTATAACAGACTCAGACGTTTGAGTATTAGTTCCTTGTAGCTTTCCTTCAGGTTGTCGGGAAGGAATGAGTTGTCAATGACTTCAAACCATTTCTCTTTATGACTGGACATTTTGTTAATGCACTTTTCAGCAACATTGGCAGGGACTCCTGATTGGGCAAAGGCCTGTGTGAATGAGTCTCTGTTGAATCCGGTTGTTTTCCCCCCGGTGAAGATTGGCATAGCCAGCTCGTCTGTATCATCCGGATCTGCCAAAAGTACGGCAAGCAGGTCATACGCAGGGGATAGAAGATATCCTTCACCTTCATTAAGTAAAGAGAAGAAGAGACATCCTGTCTCTGGAGTCAATCTTCCAGGAATTTTGTGCTATATCAAGCAGCCATCCTTCAGGTATAAGACCGTCAAATACGGGGAACATCATCTCCTTGATATAAGGCTCTTCTCTCAATGGCATTGTTGGACTTATTGCAGTTGCACCTTCAAAGCTTAGGTAAGCCTTGTCATATGTAAAGCAATATCCTTCCTCAGACTCAGTGAGGATGCCGCAGAAGACGTCTTTTACGTAAACCTTTCCTTGCTTCATACTATCTGTTCTATTTTAGCTGGCCTGAGCTCTTCTCCAAAGAGCTTTAAGACCATATTCACCTTGTCTAACTGTACAGTGGATTTGCCACGCTCCAATTCTCTTATGAATCGAAGCCCTACTCCAGCACGCTCAGCAAGTTCCACCTGTGTGAGTCCATACTGTTTACGTCTTGTTTTGATGTGTTCAGAGATACTCATAAATGTATATTTATACCCTATAGGGTACAAATATAGTAAAATTTGCTATAATTGTACCTTTGCGGGTATAAAATCATATGTTTTATTGCTTATCGTACCCGAACGGGTATTATTCCACCACCTGTTTGTTTCGGGTCATGAAGGCTTGGATAAGGTAGACAATTGCTATTGCTGTACCAACCTTGAATGGGGCAAGGAGGTCATCGGGACCGAAAATTGCGTTGCCTACAGGAGTGACCAATAGTGGTGACATGAACTGCCCCAAGGTGACGGGTGGAATCTCTTGAGTAACTTGAGAGAAGTCCCTTTGCCTCCACCTATCTTGTCATTTGGCAGGTATACCAGGACCAGTATGATTGCGAGTATGGCTATAAGATATACCAGAAAGGCATAGTTCCAGCTGATATTTGCAAGCAGTCCTGCAAGTAGGGTTGCCACTACTCCTCCCATCTGGTTCATTGCTGCAGACAATCCCATTAATTAGGCTTGCCTGTCGGGAGGAAAATAATATGCCAGAAGCCCGGTTGAAAGTGGCATGATCATTCCTACACTTACTCCTAAAAGGGCGGGCAGGCTGATAATCAGCTGCACCAGCATGTCCGGTTCTGTTGAAAAATGATCTCTGATCAGCCCTAAAGCGGGGGCGATGGCTGCACCGGCCATCACGGTCAGGAGTGAGATTGAAAGGACGGTGAAGGTGAGCTTTCCGTCAGTTTTTCTATTCATAATTTAACGGAGTACAAGCTCTACCAAGCATTCTAAATTCAGGCTGCAAAGGTATAATTATTTTCCAAATTACTTTAACGGGAATCTTTATTTCCCATCCTTGACAATCAACTGGCTGTAAAGAGAAGGATAATCCAATGTGAAAGTACCCGCATTTGCATAAACTGTCAGACGTTCAGGCTCATCGGCTTCCATTTCCGTACGGAATCCCTTTGCCACAAATCCGCTGCAGAAGATTATATCCAGCATCGGGCGCTGGTCAAAACACCTGCAAGGCTCAATGCAGATTGTATTGCAGTCCTTTATCCACGCCTTGAGAATCGTAGCGTGCGGCATCTCATTCTCACGATCCACTAGATAAACCACAGCATTGGTACTCTTTGAAAAGAAGGATGTAAGATTGACGGTCCAAATCTGCGTTGAATGCCACTTTGTAGAAGAACTTGGAATGATCCTTTGGAACATCCTTACCAGCCTGCTTACGTTCAATCAACTCGTAGTTAATAAAACCATTGCTGGCATACTCCGCAAGATAATCTTCAATGTTTGTTCCAGGAGGGCACATGATGTCAATGTCGATTGACAATCGGTGTGTGCTATCATTAAGCAACAGCATCAGTGATGAACCGCCCTTGAAATGGAACGGGCAGCCGGATGATGCAAGCATATCCAAAAGGGAGAAGGCTCTTATCACCTTCTCAATGAGATTCTTGTCTGAGTAATTCAGTTCAATGGACTTCTAGTCAATCCATTCCGTAGTAAAGCATTTCTTGTCAATCATACCGCACTATTAAGCTTTAGTCCTCTTCTCTTAGCATATCTTCTCAATCTTGATGGATTGATATTGTAAAGTGATTCACCAATCTCCCACATGCGCTGAGCCTCGCTTCCCTGAAGGTAAGCAAAGTCCTCATCCTTCTTAATATCAACAAGAAGTTTCTCAATTGTGGGAACAGTGATATTATTGATCTTCTCAGTCGGAGCCTCTGTCACAAGAGCCTTAACAATTATTACCGGCTTTCTGAGATCAATATATTTATATGTAATGTCCTCTGTAGGGTTTAGCCATACTTCATAACCGGCATCTCTCAGAGTGTTAAATGCTGCTTCTACGGCACTACGGTCAGTTTCTACATATGTGACGTTATTCTCTGACAAATGATGCTGCAGTGGAACCAGACTCTTGCCATTGTAAATGCAAAACGGAGCGAACGGGTATTTATTTCTAAGAATCTCAGCTACCTGTATCTCTCGCTCTTCCAGCACAGCCCGGAAAATAGACTTTCCCTTGGCCATTGCATACACTCCGCGAGAAACCTTCACAATCTCTCCCTTTGAGACAATTCTTGAAAGAGTGATATTGACGGTATTGCGCACAATATCCCTACCTTGAGAGATCCAATCCCAAAGTTCATCTGTAGAAAAATCCTTTCTAGAAGATGCAAAACTCAATATTAGCTCCTTGACTCCGTTCATATTCATCATAAACTGATGCAAATATAGTACAAATTTGGCAATAAAACGCATTTATTGCCAAATTTGTACAAAAGAATCTATTTAAAGTTTAATCTTCCTCTCGAATTATATTGACATCTGCTTTATGAACTCTCACATTCTTCAGCAGCTTGACCTTTACGGGAGCATCGGTGCCATCAGGATTCACTTTGCGGAACCTCTTACATCCACATCCGCAGGCCCAGATTGGCGGACGGCGAGGAATATTGTCACCACCCATGATTGCGGGCTTATTATATGTAAGGAAGAACTCAGCTTCTGTCATATCGCCAGTTCCATATATGATATCCCATACTTCACTGCCACAAATAGGGCACTTTATGGGCTTGCGTTCAACATCAATTATACGAGTTCTGACTAACATAGTTACAATGAGTTATACGGTTAACTCTACAAATATCGTAAATAATCTGACAATCACAACGACCCAAGAGCTGAAACAGAATGATACTGCGACCGATACCCCGTCACTGTATCCAGCAGAAGATACCTCGCATGTATCTGAAAAGTATCCAGATCCATCCTCTCACGAGGCACAGTAAACACCATCTCAGAACAAGGTACATCCGGCACAGACTGCGAAAGATAATTCCTCATCAGTCCTGGATGACAACCCACTCCAGGCTCTGCAATCTGGATCTTACCAAGAACCCTGTATCGGCTGAACTTATCCGTATGTAGATAGTAATTGAAAATTCCCCCACCATAATAATTGAAAAAGGGACCACATTGAAGGATTATTTACCTTGCTCGGGTAATCAATCTAACGATGTTAACCATGAATCAAAAACAACAAATTTTACACTACTATCGAGTAGATGAAAATGGCCTTCGCGAGATATCACGCAAGGTTGGGGTGGACAGAAAAACAGTTCGATGCAACACATTTACACTATTGATTGAAAGCGTTTTAGCCTTTTAATCGGTAC
>CAYYVA010000034.1:0-22422 GCA_964475015.1 uncultured Muribaculaceae bacterium | reverse complement strand
GGTGTGTATAGTACAAAAAGCAAGAGGGGCAACCCTTTTGGGTCACCCTCTTTTTGTCTCTGTAGGTGTTATGTTACCATTCAAACTGCTCGCTTACAGGGAAGAGACCGAACATTCCTCCTGTGTGGATGAAGAGGATATTTGAGCCTTGCGGAATAACCCCGCCTGGTTTGAGCTCATTGTAGAGACCGTACATCGCCTTGCCGGTGTATACAGGGTCGAGGATTACAGCCTCTGTGCGTGCAACGTGTTTGATGAACTCCAATTCTTCTGGCCTGCTGATTGCGTAGCCAAGGCCAACGTATTTATCTATTACCTCAATCTTGCTGCGGTCAAGAACTGCATCCTTATGCTCTGGAAGGTATGCAAGGGCGCCGCGTGAGATGTTGTCTATGATGTTTGTGAAGTACTCAACGTCATCACATACAGCCATACTTATAACTCTTTTGCCAAGATTGTATACCTGGTTTGCAAGGTGAAGTCCTGCCGCAGTTCCGCCTGAACCTGTTGCAACAACTACTGTGTCAAATTTAACACCCATCTGTTTCTCCTGCTCAACAATCTCCTTCATACAGTTGTAGTAGCCAAGGGTTCCTATTTCGTTTGAAGCGCCCTCTGGAATAACATATGGCTTGTAGCCCTGTTTGCGGTATTCCTCAGCCATTGCTTCCATAATCTCGTTACGGCTGTTGCTGTATTCAGGTCTTGTACAGAATTTTACATCTGCACCCATAAGTTTGTCGAGGAAATAGTTTCCTTTTACAGGTGGCTGCTCTGAAATTCTAAGCAGTACTGCAGATTTCATCCCCAATTTTGTTGCCACGGCCACTGTTGCACGGCAGTGGTTGCTCTGTATGCCGCCGCAGGTAATGAGCATGTCGCACCCTTTCTCAAGGGCATCTTTTGCACAAAATTCAAGTTTTCTCACCTTGTTTCCTGAAATCTCAGAACCGGTGTGATCATCCCTTTTCAGCCAAATATTTGCCCCGAACTCAGCCGAGAGCCTCTCCAGTTTCTCAATTTTGGTAGGTAGGTTTGCCAATGTAAGTTTTTCCATAATAAAAGAGTTTTTGTGTTATCTTTGTCTGCAAAATTAACATTAAAAATAATGATTCTGAAAAATTTATTCCCGATGGCTGCCGCTTTGCTGCTTGTATGCAACATTGCGGGGGCGCAGACCGTTGTAAAAGATGCGGACAAGTTTGCCGCCCTTTCACAGGCCGCTGCAGATTATCTCAAGCCTGTGGCATCAATTGTTGTAAAGGTTAAGGTTGATTCTGCTATTGTTAATGGAAAGAATATTGATATTCATCTTTCCAAACTTACCAGTGATTATTCCTTCAGGGACAACACAGTAAAGGACCTGTACCAGATTGCAAAGGATAATCTTCCCGACGAATACAAGGGGATGAACATTACCCTGTATGCAAACGGATCCACACTGCAGGAGTTGGCCTCAAAGTTCTATTCCCAGGCATACACCACCCCTGCAAAACCAAAGAAGGTGAAAAAGGCAAAGGTTCAGGAGCCTGTTCTGGTAGAGAATCTTTCAAAACCTTTTGATGCACCTTATGGCCTTGAGGGAAGACATCTTGCTTTGTGGCAGAGCCACGGTTGGTATTACAACCAGCCTACCCAGAGATGGCAGTGGCAGAGGGCAAGGATACTCAATACTGTTGAGGATCTTTATACCCAGAGCTATGTGGTGCCTTTTCTTGTTCCTATGCTTGAGAATGCGGGTGCAAATGTTCTCCTTCCACGTGAGAGGGATTACAATAAAAATGAGGTAATTGTAGATAATGACAAATTGTTTGGCGGTTATGCAGAGCAGCCAGGTGCCAATGCATGGAGAAGTGGTTCTGAGGGTTTTGCAAATGCAAAGGCTGCATATGAGCACGGTGAGAATCCTTTTGTTATGGGTACCTACAGGGTTGTTGATGCTGTTGTAAAGGGCAAGAAACAGACTGCAGAGAGCGTTGCAAAATGGGTTCCTCAGGTTCCGGAGTCTGGCGAGTACGCAGTGTATGTTTCTTACAAGACTCTACCAAACAGTGCTCCTGATGCCCTTTATACTGTAAAATATCATGGAGGTGAAACCCAGTTCAAGGTTAACCAGAAGATGGGTGGAAGCACCTGGATTTACTTGGGCACTTTCCCGTTCTCCAAGAATTCTGCAGAGCAGGGGGTATATTTGAACAATTTGTCGGGAAAACAGGGGGTTGTTGTTACTGCTGATGCGGTTAAATTCGGAGGTGGAATGGGTAATATTGCCAGAAAGCCTACAGATATGCCTGCCTATAATGTGGAGGCCATCACCAGCGGTTACCCACGTTTTACAGAGGGTGCAAGATATTGGTTGCAGTGGGCCGGTTTTGCCGATTCAATTTACTCATATACTGAACTTAAGAATGATTATACAGATGATTATATGAGCCGTGGCCGTTGGGTGAATGCCCTTATTGGCGGCAGTAAGATGAATCCTGGGGCTGAAGGTTACAATATTCCTGTAGACCTCTCTTTCGCATTCCATACAGATGCCGGTACTTTCCCGGATGATTCAATTGTGGGTGTGCTTGCAATCTATACCAAACTTTCAAATGGTTCTGACAAATATGCCAATGGCAAAAACAGGATTACAGCAAGGGAGTATACAGATATTGTTCAGACAGAGATTACCAATGATATCCGTGCGGCATATGAGCCAAAATGGAGCAGGAGAGGTTTGTGGGACCGCTCTTACGCGGAGTCGCGTACTCCGGAGGTTCCTGCTATGTTGCTTGAACTTCTTTCGCATCAGAACTTTGCAGATATGAAGTACGGTTTGGACCCTTCATTCCGCTTTACTGTAAGCCGTTCTATCTATAAGGGTATGCTCAAATATTTGAGCCTTGTAAACAATGTCCCTTATGTTGTACAGCCGCTTCCTGTAAATAATTTTGCTGCTGAACTGGAGGGTACAGAGAAGGTGAGGTTGAGTTGGAGTCCGGTTTCTGATCCTCAGGAGCCTACTGCAGAGCCTACGGGATATGTAGTTTATACCAAGATGAACGATGCCGGCTTTGATAACGGTGTTGTGGTAAAAGATACAGTAGCAGTGTTGCCAATAGCCCCGGATTGTGTTTACAGCTATAAGGTTGTGGCAATTAATGAGGGTGGCGCTTCATTCCCTTCAGAGGAACTTTCTGTTGGAGTATCTTCTGCTTCTGCCGATAAGATTGCACTTGTTGTGAACGGTTTTGAGAGAGTGAGCGGACCTGCAGTTTTCCCTAAAGATGATTCAACTTTTGCAGGTTTCAACAATGTTTATGACCACGGAGTTCCATACAAGGCAGATTGGTCTTACATTGGTGACCAGCACGAGTTCCGCCGCGAGATTCCTTGGATGGATGATGATGCCCCTGGCTTTGGCGCTTCATATGCAGATATGGAGGACAAGGTTTTTGCCGGAAATACATTTGATTACCCATACGTTCACGGTGTTGCACTTATGAAGAACGGTTACAGTTTTGTTTCCGCTTCTGCTGGTGCAGTTGAGGCCGGAAAGGTAGATATGAGCAACTATAAGGTTGTGGATATGATTATGGGCAAGCAGGGCAAGACAAAGATTGGCCGCGGTGTATATGGCTTGAAATATGAGGTGTTCCCTGTTGCATTGCAGAAGGCAATTGCCGCTTATTGTGCAGCTGGCGGAAATATACTTATTTCTGGAGCAAACGTTGCTACAGATTTGTTTGATGCCCCAGAGATTACCAAAGAGGGTATGGAGTTTGCCCAGAATGTCCTCAAATTCAAATGGAGGACTGATTATGCCAGCAAAGAGGGTGCTTTGGCAGCAGTTCCAAACCCATTCGGGTTCACCGGCAAGTTCAACTTCTCTACCCAGTTGAATGAGAAGGTTTATGCAGTTGAGTCTCCCGACGGTCTTGTTCCTGCAGACAAAGATGCCTTTACAATCTTCAGGTATTCAGACAATAACATTTCTGCAGGTGTGGCCTACAAAGGTGCCTACAAGACTGTAACTTTGGGCTTCCCTGTTGAGACCCTTGCTACCCCTTGCCAGATTGAGAAATTGATGGGGGAGGTTTTGAATTTCTTTAGTGCTAATTAATTACTTGAAAGTGCCTCTTTTTTAGGGGTGCCTTTATCTGTTTTCATATTATGACCTTACAGAGAGAACTTGAAATAATAGAACTTATACAGAAAGAGGTAAAGCCTGCATTGGGCTGTACTGAGCCTATTGCAGTTTCCCTTGCTGTAGCCCGTTCGTGCGAAGCTTTGCGCCAGGCCGGTGCGGGAGTTTCCACTCTTACAGTTGAGGTAAGTGCAAATATCCTTAAGAACGGTATGGGAGTGGGAATACCCGGTACCGGAATGATAGGTCTGCATATAGCCTCTGCCCTTGCGGTGACCTGCGGAAAGAGCGCTTATGGCCTTGAGGTACTCAAGGACCTTAACCCTCAGGCTATTGAGGCTGCAAAGGCCATGGTTGATGAGAAGAATGTGAAGGTGGTGCTGGCAGACACTCCGCTCAAGCTCTACATCAAGGCATGGGCATTCGGTACAGATGAGGCCGGCAAGGAACATTCTGCTGCAACTGAAATCAAGAACAACCATGATTCAATAGTTTCGGTGGTCCTGGATGGGGTGGAGGTACTTGCCCCTCAGCATATAGACCCTATGAATTGTGCAGGCTCTGCCTGTACTGCTGCAGGAGCTCCGGCAGAGGGGGCGCAGGCGGCTGAAAAGACAACATTGGACTATAAGCTGTCGGTGAAGGAGATACTCCAGTTTGCGCAGGAGGCTTCATTTGAAAATATAAGGTTCATACTGGATTCTGTAAAGCTGAACAAGGCGCTTGCAGTTGAAGGACTGAAGGATGATTATGGTTTGAGGGTTGGAAAGACTATTCTTGCGCGCGAACATTCTGATGTGTTCGGTTCTTCTGTAATGACATACGCTATGGCTGCCACTGCTGCTGCTTCTGATGCCCGTATGGCAGGGTGTACACTTCCTGCAATGAGCAACTCAGGTAGCGGCAATCAGGGAATTACTGTTACAATGCCGGTTATTGCGGTGGCCGAGAAAATGGGAGTGGAAGAGGAGAAACTTGCGCGTGCCCTTGTGTTGAGCCATCTGGTGGCTATCCACATCAAGGGATATCTTGGCAAGCTCTCGGCATTGTGCGGCTGTGTGATTGCATCTACAGGCTCTTCATGCGGTATTGTTTACTTGCAGGGAGGCGGCTATGAGCAGGTATGCTCAGCCATAAAGAACATGATAGGAAACATCACCGGAATGGTATGTGACGGCGCCAAGGTGGGCTGTGCCCTGAAAGTGGCCTCTGGTGTATCCTCTTCCGTACAGGCGGCAGTGCTGGCAATGGACAATATCTGCATCTCCTCAAATGACGGCATCATTGAAGATTGCATAGAGAAGACAATCTGCAACCTAGGCAAAATTGGAGCAGAGGGAATGCAGACCACAGACAGGATGATACTGGATATCATGGTGTGCAAATAGTTGCTTACCCGCAAAATGATTCACGGCGCAGAAATGCGCCGTTTTTTTGTTCCCCGGAGCAGAAATCTACCCCAAAATCTGCTCCTAAGCAACGATTTCCCTCTCCGGAGCAGAAAAACCCACGATAATCTGCTCCACAAGAGAAATCTCACCGCCTGGAGCATAAATCCCCGCGAAAATCTGCCCCACAGCAACAATTTCCCTCTCCGGAGCAGAAAAACCCACGATAATCTGCTCCACAAGAGAAATCTCACCGCCTGGAGCATAAATCCCCGCGAAAATCTGCCCCACAGCAACAATTTCCCTCTCCGGAGCAGAAAAACCCGCCAAAATCTGCTCCGCAGGTTTATGATTCGGGGAGCAACGACATCCGAAGCAGTATCCCGAGAGAAAAAATACGCCCCCCGCAACTGAATGCGGAGGGCGTTAGTTTGTGGGCGGGCCTATAAGCCGGGTCCTGTACCTCAGACTGGTATCCCCGGGAGGATACCCTAAGAAGCTCCTATCATTTATCTGACGCAGCCTACCCCCCGGCAACGGGCGGGCAACCCTTGATTGCCGGTATACATGGCCTTGCAGGATGCAGTAGGATACCACTATAATGTCACCATCATAATCCGTGGGCTCTTACCCCACATTTTCACCCTTACCGCAGTATTGCAGTCTGTTAACCAACGGTTTCCTGCTGCACGCATTAAAGAAAATCCCTAAAGATTCTCTCCAGTAAAACACTGGGCGCTCCTGCGGCGGTAGTTTTCTGTTACCCTTGCATAAACTCATCGCCTATCTGTGCTTTCCACAGTACACTGCCCTTTCCTGCCCGGACTTTCCTCCCAATTTCTTGAGCGATAGGACAGCCCGCCAGCGTGCAAAGGTATAAAAATTCTTCAATACAACAGTTATGCTACAACTTCCCGTTAATGCTCCGGGGAAACATTGAATCAACTACATGTTCGTCAAGTCTCAAGATTCTCCTTATCTGTTTGTTTGAAGCGTTGAAATCGTAATGCATCTTCCTGGCCATTTCAAATTTTCCTTCCATTCCCAACATGTATGGAGCATCTGCATTATACTCCTTCCTGCATATTGCGGTAACTGCATAGTATATTTCCTCATCTGTAAATGTAATCCTGTCGCCAAGTTCCTGTGCAATACTGGAAAATGCCTCAACCTGTCGGGAAACAAGATTGAAATACTGGTGGGCATCCCGGAACATTGATTCTGCCGTATCAATGCTGCAATAACATGATGGGGATATGTGCCCCCTTGTTATATAGTAGTTTTCAGGATGGCTGTAATTCCTGCTGCTGAACATTTTCCTTTTCGCCTCTATTGTTGTGCCGGTAAGGTATTGTTTCTCTTCATATTTCATCAGAGGATTGAAAAAGTATGGGTTTGCTCCCCATGGGTATGAAAATGGGGTGTTACCCCTATCTGCTACATACCCGTTTCTGTTTACGTATGCAAGCACATTCCTCAAGTATTTCAAATCTCCCACCTTAAAAATCTTGGGGTTCAACCCTTTTGCTTCAAAACTGCGCTGCCTCAATGACAGGTATTTAACTATTCTTTTTCTGAGGGTGCAAAAAAATGATTCAATATGGGCATACTCGCCCAAAAGGACAAAATGGATATGGTTGCTCATAATCTGGAATGTGAGGATCCGGACATTTTCCATCATCTCAGCAGCTGCAAGTGACACAGCGTTCATCCCGAACAAATAATCCTCCCTTTCCCTGAACAGCACCCCAGCCCAGTCTCCAGGAGTACACAAATGCCAGAATGGCCCATTTTGGGCAAATTCCAGCTCACAATAATCTTCCAGTCTCATTTTTTTCTGCAAGGTGGGACATTCTTATCTTTCAGGCAATGATATGCGTAAAAACTATCTGTAGAAAAAATTTATCCTGATTTTCCCGACAGAAAAATTTTGTCTCATTGCTGTTTCTGGTGCAAATTTTTTAGGAATCCTCCTCCCCGGAGAAAAAGATACCCATTCTGGAGCGGATTTTCGCAGAGATTTCTGCTCCAGAGTGAGAAATTGTTTCTGCGGAGCAGATCTTGGCGGGTATTTCTGCTCCGGAGGAGGCAACAGAGCCTGCAGAGCAGATTTTGGCGGAGATTTCTGCTCCAGGCGGTGAAATTTCTCTTGTGGAGCAGATTTTGGCGGGGATTTCTGCCCCGGAGGGGAAATTTGTTGCTGTGGCGCAGGGTTCCCGGGGAATTTCTGCTCTGGGTGACGGAGCACGGGATCGCGGGGGGGCTTGTGCCGTGGGTCTGCTGGGCTGCAGGGGAACCTGGGCCACGGGGAAGGGGGATTACTTTTCAACCACCTTCACTTTATACATCTTTGGCCAGTATTTGCCGGTAAGGTAGATTTCTCCTGTGGCGGGATTGTGTGCGATGCCGTTAAGCACATCGGTAGTGGGCTTGCGGAGGGAGCTTGGCAGCAGTCCCTTGCAGTCTATGCGCCCCTTTACGTTTCCGGTGGCAGGGTCTATGATCACAATGTAATCCTCAACATATACGTTGGCCCATATTTCTCCGTTGATGTACTCCAGCTCATTGAGGAATGTTACCGGCCTTCCGTTCATCTTTACCTCTTTGGATGACCTTACGGCAAAGCTCTGCGGGTCCAGGAAATAGATTCTGGATGTTCCGTCGGAGAGGATGAGGTCCTTTCCGTTTGATGTGAGTCCCCAGCCCTCGCGCGGGTTATAGAGTTCCCCAAGGTATTTGAAGGAATTGATGTCATATACAAAACACTTGTGCTCCCTCCATGTGAGGATATATAGCAATCCGTCCTGCACACATGAGCCTTCTACAAAGTAGCGGCCGTCAAAATTCAGGCGGCGCAGGTCCTTGCCTGTGGCCAGCTCAACCTTCCTGAAGGAAGATGAGCCGTACTGCCCGCAACTCTCAAACAGCTCCCCGTTATGGAAGAACAATCCCTGTGTATAGGAAGCCCTGTCGTGCGGAAGTGTCTCAATTACCTGCAGCTTATATTCCTTTACCTTCTGGGCACATCCTGCCAGCGGCACAATCATCATCAGGAAAATGAAAAATGTCTTTATATATCTCATAACTGTACAATCAGATTTCCGGCACAAAAATAATCATATAAACTTTCCGTACAAAAACCGGGCCCATACATTCCATTCCCCGCAATTACAGATTCTTCCCAATGCCCTGAACATGCGGCTGCCTCTCCAGTGCCGGGGCAGATGTGCCGGCACTTCATTTATAGGTGCCAATAAAAGTAAACAAATGTGCCGTTTCTGAAAAAAATGCTTACATTTGCAGCAGTTAAGGGCGCAAGGCCCGTATTTTATTAACATTTTGCTTGGGGGTGCCATTCGGCTGAGATCATACCCTTTAAACCTGATGCGGTTAGTACCGCCGTAGGGAAAGCGTGGGAGACGTCCCACATCCTTGGTTTATTGAGTCTTCTTTTAGACACCCTCCTGCATAAAAAACATTTGATTTTTATGAAAAAATTAGTGCTTTTTTGCGGGATTTTATTTTTCCCTTTTTTCAGCTCCGCCCACAGAGCGGTGCATTTTCTTCCCGACAGGGAAACTTCTGTTCCCCAATCTGATACCCTGCTGCAGCATGAGAGGCTTGACAGCATTGTGGTAAGCAGCTGGAGGGCGGGAATCAACACTCCGGTAACATATACCCAGGTGAGCGGCAGGCAGCTGAGGAAACAGTCCCAGAGCCATTCGCTCCCCATGATGCTGGGACTGCAGCCTTCGGTTGTGGCCACTACGGAGGGTGGATTGGGACTCGGATACACCAAGATGTCGGTGAGGGGTACTGATGATTCCAGGACCAATGTGACAATCAACGGTATTGGAATGAATGATTCGGAGAGCCAGCAGGTGTTCTGGGTGAACATCCCTTCCATCCACTCTTTCCTGGGTTCTGCACAGCTGCAGAGGGGTGTTGGAACCTCTGCAAACGGTTCGGGGGCATTCGGTGCGAGCCTGAACCTTGAGACAGCGCTGTCGGGAAGCAGGGCATACGGGTCTGCAGACTTTACATTCGGCTCATACGGCACATATATGACCACAATTGCTGCGGGGAGTGGCACTTCTGCCAGGGGATTCTCGTTTGATGTGGTGTATTCACATGGGGAGACAGACGGATATATCAGGAATGCCAAGGCCGACCTGAATTCCCTGTTTGCTTCAGCAGGGTGGAAGGATGAGAGGAATTCCCTCAAGTTCAATTATATACTGGGAGACCAGACCACCGGTATTACCTGGGAGGGCGTTTCACCTGAAATGTATGAGATTGACCGCAGGTATAATGTTGCCGGAGAGTACTATGATGAGATGGGGAATGTCCACTATTATGACAATGAGACTGACAATTACAGGCAGCACCATTTTCAGGCGGCATACACAAGGCTGTTGGGGGATTTTGTGACATGGAATACAACCCTGAACTTCACTAAGGGGGACGGCTATTATGAAAACTACAAGGCGGATGCAAAGTTCTCCAAATATGGGCTGGATCCGGTGGAGATAGATGGGGAGCTTTACAAGAATAGTGATTTCATTGTGCAGCAGGCTATGGACAACAGCTATTATGCATTCAATTCTTCCGTAGCCTATGCCCGCGGGGCGGTGAACGCTTCGGCAGCAGTTTCCTATGGATATTATGACGGAGGCCACTTCGGGGATGTGCTCTGGAGCAAGCATCTGCCTCTGGAGAGTGATTTCCGCTGGTATGAAAATGATGCAGCCAAAAAGGATTACAGCGCATATGTGCGTGCCCAGGTGGATTTTGCGTGCGGCATTACCGCTTTTGCGGATTTGCAGTACAGGGGAGTTTCTTATGAACTGGAGGGGATGGACAAGGATTTTGCCTCTCTGGACTGGTCTGCTGACTGGGATTTCTTTAATCCCAAGGCGGGCATTACCTATGCACCGGGGGATAACAGCCGGATTTATGCCTCGGTGGCAGTAGCACACAGGGAGCCAAGCCGCAGCGACATCAAAGAGAGCATCAAATCCTCCTCTGCCCACAGGCTGAAAGCCGAACGGCTTGTGGATGTGGAGATTGGCTACCGCTACAATTCTGAGAAACTCTCCGTTTCTGCAAACCTGTACCTTATGGAGTATAAGGACCAGCTTGTGGCAACCGGCAAACTTTCGGATGTGGGGTATGTGATAAAGGAGAATATTCCCGACAGCTACCGCCGCGGCATTGAGCTGGTTGGGGCATGGCAGGCCCTGCCATGGATGAGGCTGGACGGAAACCTTACCCTCTCCCGCAACAAGGCCGTAGATTATACGGCATACGTGGATACATACGACAACGCAGATGACTGGAATCCCGTAGCCCAGACAGAGGTGCTCTTTGACAAGAGCAGCCTTATCCTCTCTCCTGAGGTGGTGGGCATGGCCATGGCTACCGTTACCCCTGGAAGCGGCTGGGACCTCTCACTGAGCGGCAAATATGTAGGGAAGCAGTATATGGACAACTTCAACTCTGAGGTATCCAGAGTTCCCGCCTATTTTGTATCTTCGCTTAACGTGGCAAAAGAATTTGCATTGGGCAAGGGTGCCGGCTCCGTTTCCCGCGGCTCATCCTTGAGGATTGCAGCCACAATAGACAATCTTTTTAACAACAAATACTGGTCTTACGGCTGGATTTACCAGGCCTGGTTCGCCGACGGTTCCGCCCCATACGTGGAGCGTGGCATTTTCTCCCAGGCACCGGCGAACTTCATGCTGAAGGTGGCCTATAAATTTTAAATGAGCTGAAGTCGTGTCACGACTTACAATCGGCGCTACAGCTATCTGTAGCGTGGGTGGTCTTGGGGTAATAGGTTGTGGCTCAGATGATTGTAAAAATAGATGTAAGTCGTGGCACGACTTCAGTTTAATTGATTGATTATTATGCTTTTGGAAATTTTTGGCGTGATTTTTGGCTTCATATATCTCTACCTGGAGATAAGGCAGAAGAAGGGGATGTGGGTGGTTGGTTTCCTTATGGCGCTGGTGTATGCGGTGGTTTATTGGAAGGAGCAGGTATATGCTTCAATGGGGTTCCAGATCTATTATGTGCTGGTGAGCATATACGGGTTCCTGCAGTGGCGCAGGCAGGGGAATACCGTGGCGCAGGGGAATACCGCACCGCAGGGTGATTCCGCTCTCCGGGAAGATTCACGGGAAAAGGGGGAGAGGATCTTTTACAGGAGGCTTCGGGGAAAGGTGTTGTTGTGGAGCACCGTGGTGTACGCTGTGGCAACTGCTTCCATGATGGGGGCGTTGGGGAACTTCACGGGTGATCCTCTCCCCTTTACGGACAGCTCCGTTACGGTGCTCAGCGCAATTGCCACGTTCTGGCTCTCCAGGGCCTACAGGGAGCAGTGGCTGGTTTGGCTGCTGGTTAATGTGGTTACAGTTGTGATGACACTGGAACTGAAGCTTTATCCTACAGCCGTGCTCTATATTGTAAATGCCGTGGCGTCCGTCTACGGTTACATTCATTGGAAGCGCAGCGGAACGCTTCTCAACAGCAAGGAATAAGCTCCATTTCTGCATAAAACTTAACTGCTGTCAAGTTTATTTATACAAAGTGTAATTTATGTTATAATTTTTTGTACTTTTGCGTGATTATAACCTGAAATACACTTTTATTATGTTACTTATCGCCGATTGTGGTTCTACAAAAGTTGACTGGCGTGCCATTGCAGCAGATGGTTCCGTGAAGTCAGTGAATACAGAGGGTATTAACCCTGTTTTCCTTTCATCAGAGGATATTTCAAAAATTCTTGAGGAGAAAGTTGTTCCTGCAATTGGAACAGACGTGAAGGAGATTTACTTCTATGGCGCCGGAATCCTTGCCCCTGAGCTTGCAAAGGTGCTCAGCGATGCTTTTGACAAAGTGTTCCCAGGCAACAAGTCTTTCGTCGCTTCTGACCTCCTCGCGGCGGCAAGGGCATTGTGCGGCCACAGCGCAGGTATCGCCTGCATCATGGGAACAGGTGCAAACACATGCTTCTATGACGGCAATGAGATTGTGAACAATGTACGTGCAGGCGGATTCATCCTGGGTGATGAGGCCAGCGGCGGAGTACTTGGCAAGAAGCTTATGGCAGACTTCATCAAAGGTCTCCTTCCAAAAGAGATTGAGGAGGAATTTGTAAAGAGATATGACCTTGATTATATGAAGATTGTACAGAAGGTATACCGCGAGCCGCTACCAAGCAAATGGCTTGCATCATTCTCTCCTTTCATCTCGGAGTTCAGGGACAACCCTCATATCAACAATCTCATCAGAACCAGCTTTGATGAGTTCTTCAAGAGGAACATCGTACACTATGATTACAAGAACTACCCTGTAAACCTTGTTGGTTCAATCGCACACTACTATGAGAATATCCTCAGGGATGTTGCAGCCCAGAATGGGGCAACAATAGGCAAGATTATCAAGTCACCTATAGACGGCCTTGTAGAGTACCATACAAACGCAATTTAATTTTCATTCCGATAACAAATTAATATAACATACTATTATGACTAAAGTTACAGAGCAATCATCAAATTATGCCAATCTGGATAAGATGACAACCGCTGAGTTGTTGATGAACATGAACAAGGAGGACAAATCAGTTCCATTGGCAGTGGAGAAATGTATTCCTGAAATTGAAAAACTTGTAGACGGTATTGTAGAGAGAATGAAGAAGGGCGGAAGGCTTTTCTATCTTGGTGCAGGAACCAGCGGCAGGCTTGGTATTCTTGATGCCTCTGAGATTCCTCCTACATACGGCGCCCCTTTTGATCTTATAGTTGGCCTTATTGCCGGTGGTGACACAGCTATCCGTAAAGCGGTTGAGAATGCTGAGGATGACTGGGATGGCGGCTGGAGAGACATGCAGCCTTATAATGTCAATGAGAATGACGTTGTTGTAGGTATTGCAGCCAGCGGTAGCACCCCTTACGTTATAGGTGCAGTTAAGGAGGCAAAAAAACGCGGTATCCTTACAGGTTGTATCACTTGTAATCCTGGTGCTGCAGTGGCTGCTGAGGTTGATGTCCCTATCGTTGCAGTTGTAGGCCCCGAGTTCGTTACAGGTTCTACCAGAATGAAATCAGGTACAGCACAGAAGCTTATCCTCAACATGATTTCAACTTCAACCATGATCAAGATGGGCCACGTCAAAGGCAACAAGATGGTTGATATGTCGCTTTCAAATGCAAAACTTGTTGATAGAGGTACCAGAATGATTATGAGTGAGACAGACATTACAGACTACGAGTATGCAAAATCACTTCTGCTCGAGCACGGATCTGTAAGGAACGCTGTTGATTTCTATAACTCACAGAAATAATAATGTTCAAGCAGAAATATTCTTCACAGCTGCTTGAAAAGGCGGTGGACGAATTTGCTTCGTTGCCGGGAATTGGCCGCAAGAGTGCTTTGAGGCTCGCGCTGCACCTGCTCAAGCAGCCTGTAGAGAATATTGAAAGATTCGGGACATCTTTTATAGCTCTGCGCAGGGGAGTGAAATATTGCAATTGCTGCAATATGATTACAGACAACGATGTCTGCTCCGTATGCGACGATACCCGCAGGGACAAATCGGTCATCTGCGTAGTAGAGAGCATAAGGGATGTCTTGAGCATTGAAAACACTGAGCAATATTCAGGGCTTTACCATGTGCTTGGAGGCATCATATCCCCAATGGACGGGATAGGGCCTGCAGACCTCCCTATTGACAGGCTCATTGAGCGTGTGCAGGAGGGGGAGGTAAAGGAGGTGATCCTTGCCTTGAGTACAAGTATGGAGGGAGAGACAACATCATTCTTTCTCTACAAGAAACTCAGTCCGCTCAATATCAGAATAAGCACAATAGCCCGTGGTGTGGGTTTTGGGGATGACCTTGAGTATACCGATGAGCTTACATTGGGCAAGTCAATCCAGAACAGGCACCTGTTCAAACTTTAAACAACTATTATGAATTCAACCATTCTACTCATCACTTTTGTAATATACACCCTGCTGCTCTTTGCAATTGCATGGTACACCAGCCGCAATGCGGACAGCAAGACATATTACACAGGAAACAAGAGTTCAAACTGGTTCCTTGTGGCATTCGGTATGATAGGCTCCTCAATGTCGGGAGTATCATTCATGTCATTGCCCGGCAATGTAATCAACGAGAACTTCTACTACATGCCAATGGTGTTCGGTATGTTCTTCGGTTATGCAATCATTGCAGGACTGCTCCTGCCATTGTACTTCAAGCTTAACCTTACATCCATATACACATACCTTGAGCAGCGCTTCGGCCTTTACAGCTACAAGACAGGAGCTTCATTCTTCATCATTTCAAGGCTACTGGGTGCAACAGTAAGGACTTTCCTTGTAATTTTTGTCCTCTACAATTTTGTGCTGCAGCCTCTTGGAGTTCCGTTCATAGTTGCGGCAATAGTGTTTGTGGGACTTGCAATCCTGTACACAATGAAGGGCGGTGTAAAGACAATCATCTATACAGATACCATCCAGACAACCTTCATGATTGT
The DNA here is from genome assembly GCA_964475015.1 of uncultured Muribaculaceae bacterium. GTDB lineage: Bacteria > Bacteroidota > Bacteroidia > Bacteroidales > UBA932 > Egerieousia. The sequence continues at coordinate 7,360 of CAYYVA010000034.1, read as the reverse complement.
TGCAATTGCAGTATCTGTAGGCGTTATCTGCAACCAGCTTGACTGGAGCTTCGGTGACATGCTCAAGAATGTACATGAGAGCCGTTTCTCAGACATGTTCAACACAGATACAGCATCCCCTACAAACTGGGCGAAGAGGTTCCTCAGCGGTGTCCTCATCCCGATAGCAATGACAGGACTTGACCAGGCAATGATGCAGAAGAGCCTCAGCTGCAAGAACATCAAGGAGGCACAGAAGAATGTGATGACCTCAATCCTCATGATGATTCCTATCAACCTTCTCTTTGTTACCCTCGGTGCAGTCCTTGCAATCTTCATGCAGGGGCATCCTGAGCTCATTGAGGCTGTAACTACAGGAGCAGGCAAGCTTGAGGCAGACAAGATTTTCCCTACAGTAGCCCTTTCATTGGGACCGGTTGTGGGTGTAATCTTCTTCGTAGGCCTTATTTCTGCCGCATATCCTACCTGTGCAAATGCCCTCACTTCACTTACAACTTCAACCTGTATTGACATTGTAGGCATTGAGAAGCACGGTTGGGACGACAAGAAGAAGAAGAGCGTGAGGATGAACGTAACCTACATCATGGCGGCGTTGTTTGTCCTTATGATATGCATGTTCAATGTACTCAAGAATGATGCGGTAATCAACATGGTATACCAGATTGCATCATATACATATGGCCCGCTCCTTGGCCTCTTCATGATGGGTATCCTTACAAAGGTGAACATCAAGGACAAGGCTGTTCCGTACATCTGTGTCCTTGCACCGGTACTCTGCTTCATTATTGAGAACTACATTTTCAGCTTCGGCTTCTCGCTTATAGCTGTATGTGCAGGCCTTACAATGTTGGGACTCCTCATCTTCAGGAAGAAATAACGGTGTATGACTTATATTGAACTGATGATACTGGCGGTGAGCCTCACCTTCGACACCTTTGCGGTGTCTGTAACAGGCGGAATCTCATTGCCGGACAATACAGAAAAATCAAAGAAGGCTATGATCATAGCCTTCTTTGGCTTCATGCAGGCGGCCTATCTCTTTGCCGGCTGGTTCGTAGGGGGCAAGTTCGCCAATTTCATTACAGAATGGGACCACTGGGTAGCCTTTGCCATACTCATGTATCTTGGCTGCAGGATGGTGTTCGGGGCTGTCGGGAAGAAAGGGGAGGGGGAGAAGCCCTCTGCGGTGGATTTCCTCAGGCCGAAGAAACTATTTATCCTGGCCACCGCCACAAGCATTGATGCAGTTGCCGTGGGTGCCTCGCTGGCTATGCTGGATACAGATACGGTGAGGATTCTGGCAACCGTTGCATTCACTTTCATTGCTACGGCTGCTGCCTCCCTGATTGGTATACAGGGTGGAAGGAAGCTCGGTTCAAGGATAGGGGGGAAGGCTGAGATATGGGGAGGCCTCATCCTCATATTCATCGGGATGAAGATACTTATAGGGCATTTGGAGCTTTTTGCCTGACATATAGCTGCATAATTGCGCAATGTGTGTGCCAAACATATATTTTTTTTGTACATTTGCAAGGATATCCAATTTCTTGGGGTTATGATTGAGATTTTCTACAAATCAAAAGGACAGATTGTGACATCGTCAGATATCGCCTATCTGGATGAGCTGGGCTTTGATGATGTGCTCTGGATAGACCTCTTTGAGCCTACAGGCGAGGAGAAGAGGGGTGTGGAGAATTTCCTTGAGACAACCCTCCAGAGCCGCGCGCAGGCGGAGGAGATTGAGAGTTCATCGCGCTACTCGGAGACCGACACAACAATCTTTGCAAATACCAACTTCCTTATTCCGGGTCCCGACGAATACAGCATGGAGGCAGTATCCTTCATCATTTCTGAAGGAATCCTTGTTACAATAAGGCAGGTTCCCCTCAGGACATTCACAGATATGCAGAGGAGGATATCGGTTTCATACAAGCTTTATCCTACCGGCTACCATATACTTGTGGCTATCCTGGAGAGCAGGATTGACCTTGATGCCGACATGATTGAGCTCATGGCAAAGGAGATTGCCCAGTTCAGCAAGAGCGTGAGTGCGGGTGAGTCTGTGAGCGAGGATTTCCTTCTGGACATCAACCAGCTGCAGGAGAATACCATGATGGTAAGGGAGAACATCATAGACAAGCAGCGCATGATTTCGGCAATCCTCAAGAGTGACAAGTTCCCTAGGGATGTGCATGCGAAGCTCAATGTGCTCATAAAGGATATCGGCTCCCTGCTCAACCATACCAACTTCAACTTTGAGAGGCTTGAGTATCTGCAGAATACCGTTCTCGGTCTTATCAACCTGGACCAGAACAAGATTATGAAGGTGCTTACATTCGTTTCCCTCCTGTTCATGCCGCCTACCCTCATTTCAGGTATTTTCGGAATGAACTTGGGGCTCCCTATCTTCAACAGCAGATGGGATTTCCTCTTTGTTGTGGGGATAATGCTCCTTTCTGTGATAATAGCATCTGTGGTATTCAAGAAGAGGAAGATGTTCTAGTCTTCCCCTTCAGTAATCTCCATCCTGTCCGTAAGCTTCTGCACCAGCCTGAACTGTGAGAAGAACTCCCTTGCAAATACCCTTATTACTGTGTACGTAGGGATTGCTATGAGCATTCCTATGATGCCGCCCACATTTCCTGCAATGAGGATTACAAGGAAAATCTCAAGCGGGTGGGCCTTCACGCTGTTTGAGTATATGTATGGCTGGAAAATGAACACGTCAATAAGGTGTGTCACCACAAATACTGCGGCAAGGGTGATTACCATTGTCCAGAATACTATGTCTGTACCTGTGCTGTAGAGGGAAATCACCCCCATGAATGTGCCGAATATGCCTGCCACAAGCGGGCCTATGTACGGTATCACATTCAGCACGCCCGAGAGGAATGCCAGCACAACTGCCATCTGGAAATGGACTCCCCCAATGAAGTGGAGCCCTATTGTGTTCAGCACCGCTATGCAGAGTATTTCAACGCTTATTCCTGTAAAGTATCTGATAAGGAGGCTGTTCACGCTGTCAATGGCCCTGCGGGTGTTCATTTCGTATTTTTCAGGGACAAACAGGAGCACCATCTCCGTGAAGGTATTGTTGTCCTTGAGGAAGAAGAATGTCACAAACACAATTGTGAATGCGGAGACAAAAGAGTGTACTATGAATGAGGTTACGGAGCTGAATGCACCGGTGAAGAGGTCAAAGCTGAAGATGGACCTCACCTGGTCCATAAGCATTGTCTCAATGGTAATGTCCTTGTCCATTGTAGGGAACATCTCATGCATCTTTACATTGTACATGTAGAGGGGGGATGCCAGCTTCCTGTTTATCTCGTCCAGGTTTATGGCGCTCATCTCGGTCACCATCTTCCCTACAAGAGGTATTATGAACATTATCAGTCCTGTAAGGATTGCAGCAAGGATTATGAGTGTTATGAGGGCCGCAATTGTTGGGGATATCCTCAGTTTTCCCATCCTCAGCGATGTGAGCATGCCCATTGCAGGCTTCCCTATAAGGGCAAGGACAGCTGAAATGAGTATGCACGAGAGGATGTTGCTGAAATACCACGCAAGGAAAAGGATGCCGGCAGTGACGGCACCTATTATTATATATCTTGATAGCTTGTTCATGGCTGAAAATGTTTCCGGTTTATTGAAACCAAATATACGAAAATGTGTTCTCATAGAATTGAAAATTCTCTCTTTTTTTTGCGGAACTTTTTCGGGACCCCTTGAAGAGTTCGTTAATAAAAGTTATCTTTGCTATCCGTATGAAAAACGGTTTTGACAACGAAAAGTATCTTAGGATACAGTCCGAACATATCAAGAAACGCATTGCCCAGTTCGGCGACAAGCTCTATCTGGAGTTTGGGGGCAAATTATTTGATGACCACCACGCAAGCCGTGTATTGCCAGGTTTCCTTCCCGACAGCAAACTGCGCATGCTCGTGCAGCTGAAGGATTATGCTGAGATTGTCCTTGTCATCAGTGCAAGGGACATTGAAAAGAACAAGACCAGGGGAGACCTTGGAATCACCTATGATGAGGATGTGCTCCGCCTGCGCGGGGAGTTTGAGAAGGTGGGCATGTACAGCGGGGGAGTGGTTATCACCCACTATAACGGCCAGTCAAGTGCTGATGCGTACCGCAAGCGCCTGGAGAGGCTTGGAATCAAGGTCTATTACCATTATACCATAGACGGTTATCCGAACAATGTTGCACTGATAGATTCAGACGAGGGGTTCGGAAAGAATGATTTTGTGGAGACTTCACGCCCGCTTGTCGTGGTTACGGCACCGGGTCCGGGAAGCGGAAAGATGGCAGTATGCCTCAGCCAGCTGTACAATGAGAACAAGAGGGGTGTGAAGGCGGGATATGCGAAGTTTGAGACTTTCCCTGTATGGAACCTCCCTCTGAAGCACCCTGTGAACCTTGCATACGAGGCTGCAACCGCAGACCTCAATGATGTGAACATGATTGACCCGTTCCATCTGGAGGCATACGGGAACATTGTGGTGAACTACAACAGGGACATTGAGATTTTCCCTGTCCTGAACGCAATTTTTGAGGGAATTTACGGGGAGAGCCCGTACAAGTCCCCTACAGATATGGGTGTGAACATGATTGGCTTCTGCATGAGCGATGAGGATGTGTGCTGCAATGCTGCAAGGGAGGAGATAATAAGGAGATATTATTATGCCCTGTGCAACCTTGCGGAGAAGGGGGACAATGAGAATGAGGTGAACAAGATTTCCCTTATACTCAAGCAGGCAAAAATCACTACGGAGTACCGCAGGACCACGGTTGCCGCGAAGGAGAGGAAGGAGCAGTCGGGAGTGCCATGTGCTGCAATTGAACTGCAGGACGGTACAATAATAACATCCCGTACCAGCCCTCTGCTGGGGCCGAGTGCCGCACTTATCCTGAATGCCGCCAAATATCTTGCGGGAATACCCCATGCGCAGAAACTTATCCCTGAGGAGATGATTGAGCCTATCCAGAGGACCAAGGTGGAGTATCTGCATGGAAATAATCCGCGCCTGCATACGGATGAGGTGCTGGTTGCCCTCTCTGTATTGAGCAACAAGGATGAGAATTGCCGCAGGGCACTGGAGCAGCTGCCGAAGTTCAACGGATGCCAGGTACATTCAACCGTGATGCTCAGCGAAGTTGACCGCAAGATTTTCAAGAAGCTTGGGGTGGGGCTCACATGTGATCCTGTAAAGAAAGTGAAGTGACAACTAACCTAATAACTATTTTAAAACCACTTGTATGAAAAAAGTTCTGTTTCTTATTGTTTTTCTAATGGTGGGATCATTCAGCCTCAGAGCAGATGAGGGGATGTGGTTGCCGTCGGAAATTATCCAAAAGATCAAGGATATGCAGGCCAAGGGCTTCAAGCTTACAGCCGAGGATATCTATAGTATAAACAACTCATCCCTCAAGGATGCCGTAGTGCATTTTGGCGGCGGATGTACCGGTGAGATCATCTCAAATGAAGGTCTGCTGATTACAAACCACCACTGTGGTTTCGGACAGATACAGTCCCACAGCTCGGTGGAGCATGATTATCTTAGGGACGGCTTCTGGGCAATGACAAGGGAGCAGGAGCTTCCTAACCCGGGGCTCACAGTCTCATTCCTTGAGTATATGAAGGATGTCACCGATGATGTGCTCAAAGGGTACAAGAAGGGGATGTCTGAAGAGAAGCGCGCGGAGATTGTTGCCAAGAACTCAAAGGCAATAGAGGAGAAGACCCTCAAGGAGGGTAAGAGCCTCAGGGCAATGGTGCGTGCATTATATTATGGCAACCAGTATTACCTGTATGTATTCAAGGTGTTTACAGATGTAAGGCTTGTGGGTGCACCTCCGCAGTCTATAGGCAAGTTCGGCGGTGATACCGACAACTGGATGTGGCCAAGGCATACCGGTGACTTCAGCCTCTTCAGGGTTTATGCAGGAGCAGACAATGAGCCTGCAGCATATTCAAAGGATAATGTCCCTTACAAGCCTAAAAGGTTCTTCAAGATCAATGCAAAGGGGATCAAGGAGGGTGACTTCACAATGGTATACGGTTTCCCTGGCAGGACAAACGAGTATCTTTTCTCGGATGCAGTGAAATATACCGCAGAGAAATCAAACCCTCACAAGATTGCCTTGAGGACACTCCGTCTTGACATCCAGTACAGGGAGATGGCCAAGGACCAGGCGGTGAGGATCAAATATGCTTCAAAGAACGCTTCAGTTTCAAATGCATGGAAGAAATGGCAGGGTGAGGCAAAAGGCATCTTCAAGATGCGTGCAATTGAGAACAAGCAGGAATTTGAGGAGAAGTTCACAAAATGGTCACAGGGCAAGCCTGAGTATGAAGGCCTGGTTGCAAGGTTCAAGGAGCTGTACGCTGCCATTGAGGAGCTTTCACTTGTACAGGACTACCAGAATGAGGCCCTCAATGCTGTAGAGCTCATATCTTTTGCAGGCAGGGGCCAGAGGGGTGCCGAGAGATTCTACAAGGATTACTACATGCCTATTGACAAAGAGTCTTTTGTAGCCCTCTACAAGGCATACGATAAGAACATAGATGACAAGTACAAGGCACCTTACTTCAAGGAGCAGCTCCAGAAGTTCGGCACCGTTGAGGCATGGGCTGATGCAATATTCACTGAAAAGCCAAATATGGAGCTGGCAGCTGAGATATACAATGAGACAAACAAATATTTCAGGGAGAACTACAAGCCTGTACTGGATTCAGTGAACAAGGAGATTACCCTGCTTTACCGCACATATATGATGGGCCAGATGGAGTACAACAAGGCCAACAGGGGAACAAAGGTATTCTATCCTGATGCTAACTCAACCCTCAGGGTTGCCTATGGCCAGGTTAAGGGATACTCACCTTCCGATGCGGTATATTACACCCCTGTATCAACTCTTGACGGTGTGATTGAGAAGGACAATCCTGAGATCTATGACTACAATATCCCTCAGAAGCTCCGTGATATCCACGCTGCAAAGGATTACGGCAAATGGGAGGTTGACGGTTCAATACCTGTGGCATTCATAGCTACAAACCACACTACCGGCGGAAACTCAGGAAGCCCTGTCCTTGATGCGGAGGGCAACCTCATTGGCGTGAACTTCGACCGCGTATGGGAAGGCACAATGAGTGATGTGGTATATGATCCTGAGGTTTGCCGCAACATTTCACTGGACATCAGGTTCGCATTGTTTGTAATTGACCGCCTGGCAGGTGCAAACCATCTGCTTGAGGAGATGGAGATACTGAAATAGCGTGCTGTATCATAAAAATGAGGGTGACCCAAAAGGGTTGCCCCTCTTGCTTTTTGTACTATACACACCTTCT
>CAYYVA010000033.1:0-22670 GCA_964475015.1 uncultured Muribaculaceae bacterium | reverse complement strand
AGAAATCAGAACGGTTGCCAACTCATTACCTCGTTCTTGAACATTCCGCATAAACATTTTATTCTTAGCGGATTATGAGATTATTCCAAAAATAACAAATATTCGTAGTACTTGTCACATTCCCCTATCTTCATTCCCCTCATGCACGGCATTTGTATTAGGATGATATTCAGTTTGTCCGAGAAAATCTTACGTGTGTTGACATCACACAACTGTATATCCCTCCTCAGTACAGGATCCTTTTCATAGTTGAAATTCATGATGCAGATGGAATATACCTTCTTTATATCCTGGTAATCCCACTCAGAACCTCTCCTGCCCATCCTGTCAACCAGCCTGCAGGTGTAGTAGATTATTCTCTCGCGCATATTCTCAATGGGCCTGTTCTGTACCTCTATAAGATACTGCTCTCCATTCTTGTCCTTGCAGATGAGGTCAAATATACACTCCTTCATCTCCTCTGATTCCGGCAATGACTCATTATTCATGAACTCCACATCCACAATAGGCGATTCCGGCATCAGCATCAGATTAAGGAATCCAATCAGATTGGGTTTGTTCTCTTCTGTCCCGAAGAGGAATTTGAAACTCCAATCCATAAAGGGTCTCAACACCTCTCCATCTCTTCGCATCTTATTGTTCCTGTTGCTACAATAGCTGCAAATACTCTTCTTCTCCATGTCACAAAGTTTTAAAGGTTAACGGGAACAAACCTATTGAAGTAAAATGAGAGAACGCAACAGATCTGTAAAAACTTAGCGTAAAAAATTGCTGAAAAAGAAAAACTTTCACCCCGCAAAATACAATTGCTGTTTCTGCAATTTCTTTTTTTGGAATTGAACCACTATACCAGCCATATCTGTAGCATTGTTTCACGCCCAATATATCATTGGGACAGATCTATCTCGTTATAAAAAACGCCATCAGTATGGAATAAACTTCTGCTAAAAAAGTGAGGCCACCCAATGGGCAGCCTCACTTACAAAACAGATTATTTATTACTGTACTATAACATTATTTGATGTCCCCTGGTCATCAGCAAAAAGCAATTCAGAGATATTGCTGCTTGTCAATAGCACTCCATTATACTTGCAATTCTTGAACGTCAATTTTGGATTCACCACCCTTTCATTACTCTTACCCTCATTTACCACACAATAGCTATCTACCTTAAATCCACTCTCAAAGTTGCAGTTTTCAAAAATGGTCTCTACATATGGGCGCATACCACCATTAAACTCACTACCCTGCTCAAAATATGAACCTACCTCAAAATTACAATTTGAAAAACTTGCTGATGCAAAACCATCATAGCTCATCCAGTTTTCAAATGTAGAATTTGAAACTGTAAGTTTGAGATTATCTCCTATACCGCTACCTGTATTAAATGCATATCCTGCATCCCTTACTGCCACATTTTCAATTACAACATCTGAGGTAGCTTTTTCCAGCCAGATTGCTCTTGTTGACAATTTACTTCCTTCGCTATTAAGCAAGTAGTTTCCATCTTTATCTTTTGCATAATCTGCACCTCCATTAAGAGTTACATTCTTTATGCTGCCTCCATTAGATACAACAGCCTTCTGGGCAGTTGATTTAAGAGTATTGTTACCACCATCCAAAGCTGTAACTTTCAAAGATGAGAAGAGATTCAAGTCTGTACCCATAGTAATGCTTCTTGATGTTGAGCCCTCTTTAACCACTACAAAAACACCTTCTTCAATCTCAACAGAAACATAACCGTCTGCCACAAATCCGTTTGGATGAGCCTCATTCCATGACGCAAGCTCAGTTCCTGGATTTACGGGGTCAAAGTTGATGAATGTACCACCATATACATTGATTGTTCCTTGGTTATCTTGAACATTCAATGCGGCATATACACCTTCTGTCTTGTTTGCATAACTTGTCTTGTCAGCAATTTTTGCCTCAAACACACCGCCATAGATATTTACAACGCCATCACCGCTTGCATAAATAACCGAAGAATTGCCATCCTGCGAACCTACATAGTTTCCGCCATAAATATTTACTTCCGCACCAGTATTACCTCTTGCCCAGATAGCACGCGTTGGAGCCTCTACAGTTCCATTACCATTAATTGTAAGTTTACCATATACTATAATGCCATCCCCTTCCTCTAATTCTGAGCTGTTTGAATTATTTACAAAATCAAAATCTCCCAAATTGATTATTGCTTCATCATTATCTGCCACAACATAGGATTTATTGGTGGTCATATCCTGTGAAAGATTAACAACTCCACTGAATATGTTATAATGAGGAGTCTCAAAATCTGGAGTTACAACTACCTCATAATTAAATGTGCTTGCATATAAATCACCATAGATATTTGTCCTGTAATTTCTCTTGACAGGGACATTGGCAAAGCTCCTACTTACAGTTTTTTCATCATTTGCTGTAGCTATATCAAGTGTTACATCTACCGTTGCAGCATCAGATACAAGCACATAATTCATTGCAAGATATTGTTTATAACCTACAACAGGGAAAGTTTCATTTTTAAGCAAATCAATACTTGCATTATCAAATGTAACAACTTCATCACCACTCGCCACTCCAGATACTAAATCCAATACATTTGGAAGCTTGCTTACTGTAACCTTAGCTTTAGTAAAATCGCCCACATTATAATACCCTTTAAGCTCAGCCAAATCACCCTCAGTTGTTGCAATGTTCAACTGAGCAAATGGGCGGGTAAGTTTTACTGATTCCGTTTTATCACCTGTTACTTTAAATTTTGGAACATATGCAAAAAATGCATCATAGGATTCTTGGTTTGCAAGAGTTGGGGCATAGGTCATAGTTTTTGTATCCCAAGCAATTACGCAAGATGCGTTTTCACTTTGTGCCCAGAAAATGATACTATACTCCTCGCCATTCAACAATGAAAACGTAACATTTGATTTCAAGTTATTTATATCTTGAGGAGATGTAGTTTTTGAAATTTGTGAAACCATAGTGCCACTAGCATCATAAACAGCATAATACAATTTATTTGCTGTGGTCCCATCACCTACAGCCTTAGTAGCCAACTGATCTGTAGAAAGAGTAAAAGTAACCAATGACTCTTCGCCATTAATTTGCCCTGGAGTTTCCTCTTTTGAGCAGGATGCGAGCAGCGTAACGGCTGCCAACATTGTCAAGAACAATTTTTTCATAATCGTTAATGTTTAAAAAGGTTGTTAATTATTGTATCAATATTTTACTTCGTAATTGTATGAACCGTCAAATTCAGGGTCAATGCCCACTCCTCCCTTAGTGTCAATTGTAAGGAACTCTCCCCTCATTATTGAGTGCATTCCCCTCTTTACAGGCACTTCTATGGGATTGGTTTCAAACAGAGTCTCCCCAGCTGTGTTATACATTGCCATTACTATGTTCACACTGGATTCAGTTCCATTTACAAAGACATAGTCAAATCCCATGGACACCTCCCCATTATCAAGTTTGGAGAGCCGTGTTTCAAATGTCACCCCCGTTTTTGCGTCGTTGGGCTTATTGGTGAACATATCAAATGAACATGGCATGAATCCCATATAGCTGAATCTTACTATATGCTCCTGCAAAGCCTTGTTCACAAGGCTGTCTGCCTGAGAGGTTGTCATGTCTTCTCCCTGTTTTGTCTTTGCATATTCCTGCTCAACAAACTTTGCGAGGTCTGTTGCCCTGAACTCGAATTTTGCCATAGGCCTGTCCATCTTTATATGGAGATTTCTGGCACTTTCAATCGTATCCTTGGCTGCACGGAATTCCAACGTTCCCTTGTATGCATCCCTCATATCTGTATTTGCCTTATGGGAAGAATGGATGATTATTTCGCTGAAATTGTCGGGATTATAAAAATGATGTGATGAGGTCCCTGCAGGGACAAAATCTGCCCATGCATGGATGGCATATTCTCCGTAAGGCAAGGTTATCTCAAGCTGCTTCTCCACATCATATCTATTCTTTTCAACGGGAGCTGTAAATACGTGTTCCCATACATGTTCCTTTGAAACTGTTGTTGATGTGTTTACATGTGAAATAGGGAATACCCTTAAGGTATATCTCATGTCATATTCACCACTAGAGTCCTCCGCTTTGGTATATGAATACTCTTTCTCAGTGATGCCTGTATCAAATTCCAGCTTAACTGAGTATATGGCAAGCTCCTCTTTCTCGGGAAACTCATGTACATCACATCCTGCCAGCATTGCGCTGCCAAAGAATCCGGCTGTAACGGCAAGAAAAGCCAAAAGCCTATGTATGTAATCCCCTATTCTCATTTCTTGAACTTATATACCAGATTTACTGAAAGCTGGTCTATGCCAAAATATGTCTCTTTCCTGGTGTTTTCAAGTGCACCGTCCTTTTCGTTATGGAATCTGTCATAGTGGAGAGGATATACGCCTGCACCAACCCCTAATTCCACAAACCAGCGTGGAGAATTCTTCTGAAGAGGCAGCCTGTAGCCCGCAGAAATTCCACCACCTATTGCCGGGGTCCGGCCATCCTTGTCCTGAATGCGCCATTTGCCGTCAGTAAAGTTGTACCAGCCAAGTCCTGCATGGGCTGCAGCATAAAATGATGTGTATTTCCCGTTGAACCAGTAACGGAGTTCAGGCTGTAGAGTAAAGGTCCTGTATTTGGATGTCTCCCCAAAATAATCAACAGCACTGTAATACACCGGCAAGGCAAATGAGAAGCCCCTGCCCAGATCCACCTCGGCATGAATATTTGCAATCAAGAATCCTAATCCCGACAGATTTGTCTTCAGATACCAGCTCCTGCGGGATGGCAAAGGGAGAAGCTCTGCATGGAGCGGTCCTGCATGCAATTGTGCTATCCCTTCAGGCAACCTTTTCATTTCATCTTCCTGGGAATTTATGGACAACTCCACTTCTGGGGCTGGAATACCCACCTTCACAACAACCCTGACCTTCCTCATTCCCGGGAAAAAGTGGGTGGACATATAGTTCCATGGCTTCCCATTATCCAGTTCCTTGAGTGCAGCCTCCCTGGAATCGTCGGGAAGAGTGTTGCTGAAAATTTCAAGAATCTCCCTCTTTCCGGGCATTGCGGATGCCTCTATCTGCTGGAGCAGATAATTCCAGTCTTCATTGAGGTTGGTAACCTTTATCTGGTGGTCTGCAAATATCAGATGTTTATGAATATGCTCAGTGATGCTTTTGCCTCTCCTGTGCGATATCTCCTCATTAAGGCTCATGTTTCCCTCCGGCGATGCCTCTGAAAAGTATTCTATTCCCAATACTATATAGGATGAATTTTCCATATGCCCGTTTACATCCTCAATGAAACCGGCCATACGGCTGCCATTCCCCATGAAGCTGCTGTTCCACTGCGAGCTTCCTTTAGGGAAAAAGATATCTACAATTACCTCCTTATGCTGTGACATTGCAGGCGGACACATCAGTACGCAAAGGAGCCATGCTGATACAAATCGGCACAATGAGACAATATTTCTGTATGAAAAAACGGTGGTTTATTCGTACAGTTCCTGTTTTGATTTTATGCAAATCTTATTTACCTTTGGGCATACTTTCTGAGTGGATGTTTATATGACCGTTTTTCCAAACATCCCCATTTTTCACTTCCCGGAGCTTTTGCCACCGCACTTGAGATACCTGTAAAATGTATCTCTGGAAACTTTCATCCGCCTGCATGCTTCGCTTATGGAGACCCCTCCTGAAAGCATTTTCTCTATCTCATCACCATGCTCCCTAAGATAGTTCAGCTTGGGTGAAGCCCCTTTCCGTCTGCCAAGCTTTATCCCTTTGGCCTTCTTGGCCGCCAATGCCTCTTTTGTACGCATGGATATGAGGTTTCTCTCTATCTCTGCCACAAGACCGAATGCAAAACACAGCACCTTGCTGTTTATTGAATCATCAAATGTGTATTTTTCCTTTGTAGTATAAATCTTAACCCCCTTTTTGAGGCACATTCCCATTATGGACATAATATCAGTAAGTGTCCTGCTCAATCTGGAAATCTCCGTTACTATCAGGGTATCATCCTTCTTCATGCGGCGCAGGACATATCCCAGCCTCCTCTCAGTATTGGCAGTCTTGCCGCTTACCGTTTCCGTTATCCACTTATCTACAACCATGTTCTTCTGCTGCGTGAAGCGCCTGATCTCATCCATCTGGTTATCCGGGTTCTGCCGTCCTGTACTTACTCTCAGATATGCTATTACCATCTTCTTTTGATTTTTATTGTTTAACAACTAAAAGATAGAGTTTATCCATTCCGGCAAAAAAAAGACAGGCAGCTGACTGCTGCCTGTCTTATATGAATTGATTATTGGTCTTTTCTACCATGCATTGAGAGGGCGGCCGGCCATCAGCTGGTGAGCTGCTGTCCTTACCTCTTCTCTTGTCTGCTCGCACTCAGGGTTGCTGAGCACCTTGTCAACAAGTTCAACGATCAGCGGCATGTCTTTCTCCACAAGACCTCTTGAGGTGATTGCAGGGGTACCTACACGGATACCTGATGTCTGGAATGGTGAACGGCTGTCGAACGGAACCATGTTCTTGTTTACTGTAATGTCAGCTGCAACAAGAGCCTTCTCTGCTACCTTACCTGTAAGTTCAGGGAATTTTGTCCTGAGGTCAATGAGAAGGAGGTGGTTGTCTGTACCGCCTGATACCACTTTATAGCCTTTTGCCATGAATGCCTCACCCATAGCTGCAGCGTTCTTCTTAACCTGCATCTGATACTCCTTGAACTCCGGCTGCATCATCTCAAAGAATGAAACGGCCTTTGCAGCAATACAGTGCTCCAGCGGACCACCCTGGATACCTGGGAATACGCTTGAATTGAGGACTGCAGACATCATCTTCACGGCACCTTTAGGGGTCTTGATGCCCCATGGGTTTTCAAAGTCCTTGCCCATAAGGATGATACCTCCGCGAGGTCCCCTGAGGGTCTTGTGGGTTGTTGAAGTTACAATGTGTGCATATTTTACAGGGTTCTTCAACAAACCTGCTGCAATAAGTCCTGCAGGGTGTGCCATATCTACCCAGAAAATTGCGCCAACTTTGTCTGCGATTGCACGCATCCTCTCCCAATCCCACTCTCTTGAGTATGCAGAAGCACCTCCAATGATGAGCTTAGGCTTGTGCTCAAGGGCTTTCTTCTCCATCTCGTCATAGTCAACAAGTCCTGTCTCCTCGTTGAGGCCGTAAGCTACGGCATTGTAAAGGATACCTGAAATGTTTACCGGTGAACCGTGTGTAAGGTGGCCTCCCATTGAGAGGTCAAGGCCCATGAAGGTCTCACCTGGTTTGATACATGCTGTCATTACAGCCATGTTTGCCTGCGCACCTGAGTGTGGCTGTACGTTTGCGTACTCAGCCTCAAAAATCTCTTTCAGGCGGTCAATTGCCAGCTGCTCAATCTGGTCAACTACCTCGCAGCCGCCATAATATCTTGCGCCAGGGTAACCCTCAGCGTATTTGTTTGTACATACTGAACCCAATGCCTCAAGCACCTGGTTTGAGACAAAGTTCTCAGAGGCGATAAGCTCAATGCCATTAAGCTGTCTGTTCTCCTCTTTCTTGATAAGGTCTAGAATCTGAAGATCTTTTTTCATATTGTTATAAGTGTTTGAATCTGTTAGCTGTTGATGCACTCCAAAGCACATCAAAGACAAATATAATCATTTTAACTTACATTCATTAATTTTTATCTCTTTGTCAATTATACTTTTTTACACATCTTTGCATGAAGTATCCCTAAAGCACATTTTGCAAATGCACAGGAAATTGAAAAATAATGAGCTGGGAAGGTTGTCCCAGGAGGAGTTCAAGGCGGCCGGAAAGATCAGGGTCACCGTTGTGCTTGACAACATCCGCAGCCAACACAATATTGGTGCAGCCTTCAGGACTTCTGATTCCTTCCTTATAGAGAAGATGATCCTATGCGGCTGCTGCGCCACCCCGCCTACCGCAGAGATCCACAAGTCTGCCCTTGGGGCGGAATTCTCGGTAGATTGGGAGTATGTAAAGGAGACCACAGATGCAGTGGCGGCCCTTAAGGGGGAGGGCTACACAATTGTGGGAATTGAGCAGGCAGAGGATTCCATAAAGCTTCAGGACCTGGGTCCCGACAACCTGTTGAAGCCACACCTTCCACAGGACACTCCTGCAGGTTCTGGATGTACAGTTGTCCCTGAAAGGAAGTTTGCCCTGGTTTTCGGCAATGAGGTGAAGGGGGTACAGCAGGAGGTGATTGACATGAGTGATGCTGTGATAGAGATTCCCCAATTCGGAACAAAACATTCCCTCAACATTTCAGTTTCTCTGGGAATTGTGCTGTGGGAGTTCTGCAAGGCGCTGAAGATAAATGCGTAATACAAAGAAAGGGAGCTACGGGCTCCCTTTCTTCTTTTTTGTTGTATCTCTACGGGTTCATCAGGTCTGTATTCCTGAAGTTGAGGATCTCATAGATGGACTCTATTGCAACTGCCGCAGGCCCGTCGGGATCTATCATCTTTGCCTTGTTGTAGGCATTGATTGCCTCCCCCCATAATTGTTGTCTGCGGTATATACCACCCAGAAGGTACCAGCCGTAGGTATTTTTTGGTTCGCTCTCCAAAAGTGCGTTAAGCTGGGAGTATGCTTCCTCCACCTTCCCTTCCCTGAGCAGCGCCTCTATCTCAAGCGTTGTAAGGATTTGTGATATTGCCTTCCTTTTCTCCATAAATACAGAACAGCGTATGGTTTATACCAATCCTGAGAATCCCATGAATGCCATAGCGAGGATACCTGCAGTAATGAGTGCAATTGGATTGCCCTTCATTGCTTTAGGAACGTTGTTGAGGTCCAATTGTTCTCTCAAGCCTGCAAAAAGTGTCATTGCAAGACCGAAACCGAGTGCACTTGCTGTTGCATATACCACTGAACCTGCAAGGTTAAGCATCTCAGGCTCGCCTCCGAATGTAAACTCTTTTGACACTACAAGGATAGCCACACCAAGTACGGCACAGTTTGTAGTGATGAGAGGGAGGAAGATACCCAATGCCTGGTAAAGTGAAGGACTGATCTTCTTGAGGATGATCTCCACCATCTGTACCAGTGCCGCAATCACAAGGATGAAAGTGATTGTCTGCATGAACTCAATTCCTAGCGGAACAAGCAGATAGTACTGGACAAGGTAAGTGAACAATGTTGCCAACGCCATTACAAAGCAAACAGCACCGCTCATACCTACAGCTGTAGAAACTTTGTTTGATACACCCAGGAAAGGACAGCATCCGAGGAACTGTGCCAGGAGGATGTTATTTACAAATACAGCCGAAATTATAATCAATATATATTCCATATCTATATTCTTTTGAGGTTAATTATTTTGCTTTTGCCTTGTTGAACAGCATCATGAGGTAACCGAGTACAAGGAACGCACCTGGAGCAAGCACGAATGCAAGCATACCGTCACCGTCACAAAGCTTGTAGCCGAAGATTGCCATACCGCCCAAAAGCTCCCTTACAACTCCAATCACACCAAGTGAAAGGGTAAAGCCGAGACCGATACCCAAACCGTCGCATGCAGAATCAATCACGGTGTTCTTGCATGCGTATGCCTCAGCACGACCGAGCACGATACAGTTTACAACGATAAGCGGGATGAACAGGCCCAAAGTCTCATAGAGTGCAGGAACATACGCCTGCATCACAAACTGAAGTATTGTTACAAGTGATGCAATGATTACAATGTAGCAAGGAATCTTAACCTTTGAAGGAATGATTGAAGCTACAGCAGAGATGAGCATGTTTGAGAGTACAAGCACAAATGTTGTTGCAAGACCCATACCCACTCCGTTTATTGCAGAGGTAGTTGTTCCCAATGTAGGACACATACCCAAAACAAGTGAAAAGGTTGGATTATCCTTAATGAAACCTTTTGTTATCAAACCTAGCTTACTCATATTAGTTCTGTTGAGCCTCCCCACTCTTGTTTATGTTAAGGAAAGCGTTGTACGCATTGTTCAATACATCAATGTATGCCCTTGAAGTAATTGTTGAAGCAGTGATTGCATCAAAGCTTCCGCCATCTTTCTTAACGGCAAACTTGAAGTTAGGGTCGCCTGGGTTTGTACCCTGGAACTGGGTTACAAAGTGGCTGCCGCTCTCAGTGATCTTGGCACCGAGACCTGGTGTCTCAGCATGTGAGATAACTGATGTGTTCACGATAGAACCGTCGGGAGCAAAACCTACCATAAGGGTGATGTTGCCGCCGAAACCTGCTGATGAAGATGCCTCAATTGCATAACCTACAACCTCGCCACCCTTCTTTGCAGGATAAACTTTGGATTTCTTGCCATTTACCTCAACCTCAAAAAGCTCTGAAGAAGGGGCATTGTCAAACTCCGGAACCACGCCGCCGATTGCAGTGTTGATCTTTGCAACCTGTGCAGCCTCAATAGGCTCTTTTGTAAGAGCATACAAACCGCCCAACAATGCAGATGAAACAAGACATACTGCAAAGAGGACCAATACCATATTTTTTAGTGAAGATTCTGCTGCCATTATTTTGCCTCCTTTCCAAATCTTTTAGGTTTACAGAACATGTTGATGAGAGGAACTGTTGCATTCATGATAAGAATTGCAAACGAGATACCCTCAGGGTAAGCACCGAACTCACGGATAAGGATTGTGATGATACCGATTCCCACACCAAAGATTATCATTCCCTTAGGCTCCATTGGAGAGGTAACGTAATCTGTTGCCATGAAGATTGAACCAAGAAGCATACCACCGGTGAGCAGGTTGAAGATCGGATCTGTGAACTGCTCAGGGTTGCACAACCAGAGGATTCCTGAGAATACGAATACGGTACCCCAGATTGAAAGGGTGATGTGAGGTCTGATTACCCTTCTTACAAGGAGATATACAAAACCGAGAAGAAGTGCAATTGCAGAGATCTCACCAGCCGATCCTATCCTTGTGAACAACATCTCAGCGTATGAGAAGTTGTGCTCTGCATAAATCTGGCTGAGTGTCATGCCCTGTGCCAAACCCTCTTTCACAATGCCGAGTGGAGTTGCACCTGATACGCCGTCAAACTCAAAGCCGAAGGTTGAAGCAGGAGTGCTCCAGTCTGTCATTATTACAGGGAATGAGATGAGCAGGAATACACGGCCAACCAATGCAGGATTGAAGAGGTTCTGCCCGAGACCGCCGAATGTCATCTTAGCAACACCGATAGCAACGATAGAACCTATTACAAGAACCCACCAAGGTGTGTTGATAGGAACGTTGAGTGCCAATAGGAGACCTGTAATCACTGCTGAATAGTCACAAACTGTAACTTTGGTCTTAAGCATATATTTAGCTATAACATACTCAACTGCAACGCAGGCAAGTACACCAACCAAGGCAAGTTTTAACGCAGACAGGCCAAAGCAATATATTGAAACCGCTACAGTAGGGAGCAGCGCAATAACCACATCCCTCATCAAGTTTCTGGTATTTTCCTTCCCATGGATATGTGGGGAAGGTGATACAAGCAGTTTTTTCATTTTATCTGTTAGTTTTTAGTTGTCTGAATTATTTTTTAGGACGGCTACGCATAATCTTCATTACATCAGCCTTAGCCAATCTGATTGTACCCAATAGAGGGATATATGCAGGACAGGTGAACTGGCAGCAGCCGCACTCTATACAGTCATATATCTTGTTTGCCTCAAGGTCATCCATACGGCGTGCTTTAGCCAGCTTGTTGAGAAGATATGGCTCAAGTCCCATAGGACATGCCTCAATACATTTTCCGCATCTGATACAGTTGCTCTCCTCTTTTCTCTTTGTCTGCTCCTCAGTGAGGAAGAGGATTGATGAAGAGCCCTTGAGTGTAGGTGCATCAAGGTTTGATACAGCCTTACCCATCATAGGACCGCCGCTGATAACCTTTGCAGCTGCCTCAGGGAGACCGCCTACAGCCTCAATCATCTTTGAGAGCGGAGTACCTACCCTATGCTTGTAGTTTTTCTGCTGAGGAGAACACTCGCCGGTAATTGTCATGATACCCTCGAACAAAGGCTTGTTCTTCTGCACAGCCTCATATACTGCAAGGGCAGTACCTACGTTCTGTACAACCGCACCGGTATCAATTGGAAGACCCATTGAAGGGACTTTCCTCCCGACAACAGCATCAATAAGCTGTTTCTCACCGCCCTGCGGATATTTCTTCTTGAGTGTCACAATCTTGATCTGAGGATAACCCTTTGCCTTCTCTGTCATCACCTTGATGGCCTCAGGCTTGTTCTCCTCTATACCGATGAAACCCTGTGTTACATTGAGGGCCTTCATCATGATTGCAGCACCAATGAGAACCTGCTCAGGCATCTCAATGAGAACCCTGTAGTCTGATGTAAGATAAGGCTCACACTCGGCACCGTTTATGATAAGGAACTCAGCCTTCTTGCCTGGAGGAGGTGAAAGCTTCACATTTGTAGGGAATGTTGCACCACCCAGACCAACAATACCGCACTCCTTGATCTTCTCAATGATCTCTTTGGAATCCAGCTTGATCTCTTTCTCAATTTTCTCAGAGCGGTCAATTGTCTCAACCCACTCGTCACCTTCAACATTGATCACTACTGCCTTGCAAGGATTGCCTGCCAGGTCAAAGATAGTCTCAATGCCCTTCACTGTTCCTGATACGCTTGAGTGTACAGGAGCAGAGATGAACCCGTTTGCATTTGCAATCAGCTGGCCCACCTTAACCTTGTCTCCAGGAGCAACAATAGGCTCTGCAGGAGCGCCAAGATGCTGCCCCATTGAAATGTAGGCAACTTCAGGAATCGGGAAGCTCTCAATTGCAGCATTTGCAGATATTTTACTGTCGTGTGGATGAACTCCACCTATTGAAAACGTCTTCATATCTGAATCTCTATTTTTCCTGGTTATTATTATTTTCAACTGGTTTCTCCGCTGCCGGTGCAGGTGCTGCAGGTGCTGCTGCAGGAGCAGGAGCCGCTGCCGGAGCTGCCGGTTTTGGAGGGAAATTTACCTTATGGATTGCACCTGTAGGGCACTCGTCCACACATTTTGTACAAAGCTTACACTTGTTGAAATCAATGTATGCAACATTGTTCTCTACTGTGATAGCCTCAAATTTGCAGACTTTTGCACATTTGCCGCAACCGATACATGCAGCCTTACAAGCCTTTCTTGCAACTGCACCCTTGTCCTTGCTCACACATGAAACAAATACCCTCCTGTTCTTAGGGCCCTTGTTCCTGAGCTCAATGATGCCTTTAGGACAAGCCTTGGTACATGCACCGCAGGCAGTACATTTCTCCTCATCAACCACAGGAAGGCCTGTCTGAGGATCCATTGACAATGCGCCGAAGTTACATACTGCAACACAGTCGCCACAGCCTACACAGCCGTAACGGCAGCCTGTATCACCTGAATAGAGCGCACTCTTGGCGGCACAAGTGGCTACGCCGTCATAAATGTTTGTCTTGGGGCGGTTCTCACATGTTCCGTTACAGCGTACAACTGCAACCATAGGAGCCTTCTCTGCAACCTGATATCCAAGCGCATCAGCAACCTTCTTCATTGTTGCATTACCACCCACTGGGCAGAACAAGTTATCCAGATTACCGGCCTTGATAGTTGCCTCTGCAAAAGCTCTACAACCAGCCTGGCCGCAACCTCCACAGTTGGCGCCCGGCATGATAGCTTCTACAATGTCGATACGTGGATCTTCTTCTACCTTGAATTTTTGTGCCACAAAATAAAGCACAACAGCCAGCAAGAGACCCAAAATGCTCAAACTGGCTACGGTAAAGATAATAGTAGTACTCATTTATATATTGTTTTTAGCTATTGTAAACGCAAATTTATTGGCCAGTTTACCTCTAAACAAATAAACCACAAGGTAATACACACAAAGAGCCAGGATTGACGCCAACCCCGCCTGCAGCTCACCAAGACCAAAGCCTTGCAAAGTTAGTAAAAAAAACATTACGATAACCAACGGAATCACATACGAAATCCAAACAGCCTTAAATCCCATAGTACGCTGCATCATCACCGTTACGCTGTCACCCACAGCATATTCACCATTATTGAAGTACGGAACATCTATCACCTTCTCCTTTGAATCGCCCGTAGTGCAGAACCCCTTTGCATGGCATGCCGCACACATGGACTTGTTCACAATCTCCACCTTGATGTTGTTCTCCGTAATTTCAATTATTGTACCTTTATGCTCAACTGATTTTTCCTTGCCCATCACTGTCTATTTTATTTTACTGGTCATAGGACCCTTAAGATTCTTCCAGCCTATCAGGCGCCCCTGCACCTTGCCCACTATTATGGGGGATTCTATAAGCAGCGGCACCAGATTCTCATCATCCGTCACCCATATGTGCATGTCATCCTTTCCTGTAAACACGCTGCCGGCCACCAGCCTTACTGCAAACTTGAGTGTCCTGAATGTCCCCAGCCCCTTTATCTTCTTCACCTCCTTGCCCAGGTAGATATAGTAGAAATTATACACATCATCATCTATGGCAAATGAGATGGGATTCTTCACCCCAACCTGTATGCTGTCATAATCCACGCACCTCACCTTGTAGAACAGGGCCGGGATATCAAACGTATGCCCGTTACCCTTGAGGAGGGTATCCTTGGGTGTCCTGTCATACTTCTGGATTGTGGCAGCTATGGTGCTGTCCGCATCATTGAAGCGGAAAGTGTTCTTTATCCTGTATTTTCCCTCCTGGGTGTTGCGGTAGAACCAGTGCGGCCTGAAAGGATCGGTGTAGAACTTGCTCTCAAAATGCTCCCGCACCCTGAAGATCATATCGTAGAACCTGTATGTCTTTCCGGTAATGACACTGTGGAACATCCCGTCCGAATACGAAAGGTTTGTAACGGCCTCCCCTACATCAGTATCAACTGAACCCCACTTGTATTTCACCACGTATGTGAGGCTCTCCCCATCCACGTATGGCAGATCCTTCCGCTGCGCCAAAAGGGTACCCCCGGCTGCCAGGACCAGCAGCAGCACAACAGCCATATCTGCAAAAAACCTCTTCATGTCAGGCAAACTTAAAACTCCTCATTGTTTCCAAACTCATTCCCCTGCGGAGCCCCTCCAAAATCCCCTGCATATCCCCCTCCCGACAGGTCATTCTGGGAATATCTGGATTCATAGACCCCCTGCCCGCCGTCTCCCGGCATATCCAGTGCAGGGTCAGTGACATCCACAAAACGCACCTCCGAATTGCGGAACTTCATCTGTACGTCACACACAGATCCGTTACGGTGCTTGGCAATGATTATCTCGGTAAGGCCGGCCTGTGACGGATCCTCTGTCATTCCATAATAGTCCGGCCTGTGGATGAACATCACTATATCCGCATCCTGCTCAATTGCACCGGACTCCCTCAAGTCACTCAGCTGCGGCCTCTTTGCCCCGCCCCTCGTCTCCACCGCACGGCTCAGCTGTGAAAGTGCGATTATAGGGATATTGAGTTCCTTTGCAATTGCCTTCAGCGAACGGGAGATTGAAGAAACCTCCTGCTCCCTCATTCCCTTGAGCTCAGGCGGTCCGGTCATCAGCTGGAGGTAGTCTATAACTATAAGCTTCACCCCGGCATTTGCCACAAGCCTCCTGGCTTTTGAACGGAACTCATATATTGAAAGTGATGGTGTGTCATCTATATACAACGGAGCCTGGGACAACTGGTTCAACCTGCTGTTCAACTGCTCCCATTCATACGGCTCCAGCTTCTTTCCACCCCTGATCTTCTCTGCAGAGAGGCCGGTCTCGCTCACCATGAGACGCTTTACCAGCTGCACCGACGACATCTCCAATGAGAACACCGCCACCGGCACCTTGTGCTCAACCGCCATATTCCTGGCCATTGTAAGTACGAACGCGGTCTTACCCATTGCCGGGCGGGCCGCTATGATGATAAGGTCAGACGCCTGCCATCCGTATGTCACACGGTCTATTCCGGTATATCCGCTAGGCACACCGCTGAGTCCGTCTGTCCTCTCCTGTACAGACTGCAGTTCATCAATGGCCTCATTGAGGATATCCTTTACGGACTGGGTCTCCTTCTTCATGTTCTTCTCAGCCAGATTGAAGAGCTTCTGCTGTGTGGAATCAAGGAGGTCATCCACCGTTATGGTATCATCGTACGACTTCTTCTGCACCTCATATGAGATTGAGATCATCTCCCTCTGGATATACTTCTGGAGCAGCACCTTGGTATGGAAATCAAGATGTGCGGCCGCACCTATCCTCATGCTCAGCTGGCTCAGATAATACGGTCCGCCCACCACCTCCAGGTCATCTGTCTTGGCAAGCTCCTGGGCAACGGTATAGATGTCAATAGGCGCATGTTTGGATGCAAGGGCAGATATTGCCTTGTATATCTTCCTGTTGGC
Organism: uncultured Muribaculaceae bacterium; assembly: GCA_964475015.1. Lineage (GTDB taxonomy): Bacteria > Bacteroidota > Bacteroidia > Bacteroidales > UBA932 > Egerieousia. The sequence continues at coordinate 6,237 of CAYYVA010000033.1, read as the reverse complement.
TTCCTTATAGAAACACTCCGGATTCAGAAGGTCCAGCACATCTGCCACAGAATTGGGCTCAAGGAGGAGCGCACCCAGTACGGCCTCCTCAATATCCAGTGCCTGAGGCGGTTTCTTCCCGCTCTCCAACCCTATCAGTTCAAGGTTCTTTATCTGATTGGAGCCTTGTGCCCCCCTGTTTCCAAAGCTTTTTGCCATAATCTTCAGTTGAAGCAGTAAATTTAAGATGTTTTTTACATTGTTGCAATCTTCATACCATATAAAAAACATCCCCTGTCTGCGGAAATCTCCGGAAGACAAGAGGATGTTGCATCATTATGCAGAAGATTCTCCCTACTCGTTCTCGAACTCTGGGCTGATGAGGATCCTGCCGCAATACTCACAAACGATGATCTTCTTGCTCAGGGCAATGTCAAGCTGCCTTTGAGGAGGTATCTTGTTGAAGCATCCGCCGCAAGCATCCCTCTTCACTGTAACAACCGCCAGCTTGTTCCTGAGGTTTGAGCGCACCTTCTTGTATGCATTGAGCATTCTTGGCTCAATCTGCTCCTGAAGCTCCTCAGACTGCTTGAGCAGTGCCTCTTCCTCCTTCTGTGTCTCCTCTACAATTGTCTCAAGCTCCTGCTTCTTGTTCTCAAGGTCAATCTCCCTGCCCTCCAATGTTGAAGCCGCAGCTGCAAGTGACTCCTTCTTCTCTACAAGCGCCTTGCCTGTATCATTGATCTTTTTCTCTGCAAGCTCTATCTCAAGTGACTGGTACTCAATCTCCTTTGAAAGTGAATCATACTCCCTGTTGTTCTTCACGTTGTTTCTCTGTGCCTCGTATTTCTCTATCAGGGACTTGCTGCTTGTTATATCCTGTTTCTTCTGGGCAACAAAAGCCTCACCCTCACTGATCTCCTTCTCAAGGTTTGCAATCCTGGTCTTCAATCCCTCAATTGAATCCTCAAGATCCTGAACCTCCAGCGGAAGCTCTCCCCTCAAAAGGTAGATTTTGTCAATTTTGGTATCAGTCTGCTGCAATTTGTACAACAGACGGAGCTTTGTCTCCATGCTTACATCTGTTCCCAGGTCTTTGGCAATCTGCAAAGAGGTAAAAGTCTCTCCCTCAACCACTGGGGGAACAATTGTGCTGTTTTTCTTACTTGTAGCCATATTTAAGCTTTAATAGTAGTATATAGGATTATTATTTTTTGTACTTTTTGAAACTGCAAAGTTAGGAAAATTTTTGGAAAGAATATTTGCAAATACATCAACTATGCCATATTCACTGTAATAATGTCCGATATCCATAACCATGAACCCCTCTTCACACTGGAACTCATGATACGGCACATCACCGGTAATGTACGCCTGCGCCCCCTGTGCCATAGCATCCGCAATGAAGGCCTTTCCGCTTCCGCTGCTCACCGCCACCCAGGAAACTTTCCCTTCCGGAAGGGCTGATGTCCTCACCACGTCTGCCCCGAATGCCTCCTTTACCCTCCTTACCAGCTCCTGCGGCTCAAGCTCCTGCGGCAGCATTCCTATGATTCCAAGATTGTCGGGAGTAACGGGAGTCCTCTCCACCAGCCCGAGCTTGTCTGCCATAAGGGTATTCACCCCTCCGTGCGCCTTGTCCATGTTCGTATGGGCCGCATATATTGCAATATCATTCCTTATTGCCTTGTATATCATCCTCCCCAGCCTGTTGCAGGGAGAAATCTTCTTCACTCCTCCGAAAATGAGCGGGTGGTGGGTAATGATGATGTCTGCCCCAATCTCCACCGCCTCATCAACCACCTCCTCTGTACAGTCAAGGGCCAAAAGGGCCTTGGACACCTCCTTGTAGGGATTGCCCACGGAGAACCCGCAGTTGTCCCACTTCTCCTGATCATGCACGGGGGCAAGCTCCTCAATGGGCCTCACCAGTTCAATTGCCTTCATTTTCCACCTCCTTCTCCCTTGAATCCAAAGCCGCAGCAATCCCCTGCAGCCTCTCCTTTATTGCAGTAAGCATGCTTATCACCTCAACTCTCTTGTCCTCGCCGGTGAGGTTGTCCTTCATCCTCTTGGCTGCGCCGTCGAGAGTCATGCCGCGCTCCTTCACCAGGTAATAGATCACCTTGAAGTTGGCCATATCCTTTGCCGTGAAGAGGCGGTTGCCCTTCTTGTTCCTTGCCGGCTTTATGAAATCAGGAAACTTCCCTGCCCAGAAACGGACAAGTGAAGGATTTACATCAAGCTCCTCAGATACCTCCCCTATGGTATAGTAGAGCTTCTCTATTGGCTTCTCCTTATATGGCATAACTTAAAGTTTTTGTTCCTAATCAAGTGACTGCCCCGTATTTGCAACAATTACAGCCATATCCCTGTACATCTGCGGGGTAAGGCTTGCAAAAAAGTAGTTCATCGGGTCCATCACTGCCCCGTTGTGCCACACCTCATAGTGGAGGTGCGGGGCAACGGACATTCCCGACATCCCAATGGTACCTATCACATCCCCCTGCTTTACCTTCTGCCTTTTCCTCACCTTCAGGCTCCCCAGGTTGTTGTATTTTGTGACATAACCGTTCCCGTGGTCAATCACTATGCTGTTGCCGTCCTTCTTGCCCATCCTGGTGGCCATCTCCACAACCCCGTCTGCCGCGGCCAGCACCTCCGTACCGGAAGCTGCCAGCAGGTCCATCCCGGTATGCATTGCAACTGTCTTGTAGAACGGGTTCACCTTTCCGCCCACCGATGCACCGGACTGCCTTATTTTAAAATCCCTTACCGGAACTATTGAAGGGATGGCCGTAACCCCGTCTCCCAAGGCAGCAAGGGCATCATTGATTTCCACTATGGAGCCCTCCACACGGGACATCCCCTCCTCAATGACAGAGAGCCTGAGCCTGGAATCCTCCACTATCGACTCCATCCTTGTGGTATCTATCCCCTCAAAAAGATTATAGTCACCGGGAGCCGCATAAACCGGAGGTTCGGCATTGAAGATGCTCCTGTATATCTCCATATCCCTATGCTGCAGGTTCTTTATGGTATTGTCCAGCACATCTATCTTCTCCTGCAGCTTCCCATACTCCTCCTCCATGATGGCGGTCTCGCGGGCAAGCGCCCTCTCCTCCTCCGTACTCACAAACAGGGAGAAGATTATATAATAAAGGATGGCAAGGAGTATGCTTGATATAAAATACTTGAATACTGCCTTTATCCACCCCTTAATGCCTCTCTTCTCCTCTACGAACTCCAGTTTTTCCCTATTGAACCTGTATTTGCCCATCAGATAACGGATGTATGTTCATCATTTGCATGCGGCTTCACCATTGCCATATACTCATCACCCTTTATGTCCTGGTTATAGTAATTGAGCGGATTCACCCTGCGGTCCCTGTAAATGACTTCATAATGAAGATGCACACCCTTGGACTTTCCGGTATTGCCCATTGTTGCAATCTGCTCTCCCCTTTCCACAACATCACCCACCTTCACAAGCATCTTCTGCAGATGGGCATATCTGGTCTTGTATCCGAAACCATGATCAACCACAACCTCCCTTCCATACCCGAAGAAGCTGGTCCTCACCTCAACCACAGTACCATTTCCCGCAGCATAGATGGGTTCCCCCTTGTTTCCCGACAGATCTATCCCCTGATGCATCCTCAAAGCCCCCGAGAAAGGGTCTTTCCTATAGCCGAAAAGGCTTGAGAGACGGGCATTGTCCAATGCCACAGGAGGGATTGCAGGGACACACTGGGCCATTTCATCAGCCCTCTTTGCCAGAAGCCCCACCTCATCGTACGAGCGGGACTGCACATAGGCCTTCTTGTAGATCACATCCATCCTCTTCACTGCATCCAGAAGGGCCGTTGAATTTGAGACCATCTCCAGATGGGCATACCTGTTCACACCCCCGAAACCGGCCTCCCTCACATCCTGTGAAAGCTCCTCCATTCCAAAAATTGGGCGGTAGATGTTGTTGTCCCTCATCTGCAGCTCCGCAAGGGCCTGGTTGCTCTGGGCGAATTTCCTCTCCAGAAGCTCAAATTTGGAGTTCATCTCCACATACTTCTGCTTCAGGTGGATGGTCTTTGGGGTTTCAAGCCCGAAGTACTGGGTAAAGAGAAGATAGTAGCACGCAAATGCGGCCACGCTGAAGAGGAACAGCACAAAGCCCTTGGAAAACCTCTTTGCCAAAGGTATCCTGTGCAGCTCGTATGCGAGCGTCTGCTCATTCAATTCATATCTTTTCTTTCTGAACATCAGACAAAAACCCTATTTTAACGCCTGCAAATATAAAAAATAAAATTAAAAAGATTATTTTTGCACTCAATTTAATTGTATGATTATGACATCAAACCAGATAAGAGAGTGTTTCTTGGAATTCTTCCGCTCTAAAAATCATACCATAGTTCCATCTGCGCCTATGGTTGTGAAGAATGACCCTACCCTCATGTTCACTAATGCCGGCATGAACCAGTTCAAGGATTGGTTCCTGGGCAACAGCGAGGTAAAATACCACAGGGTTGCCGATTCACAGAAATGCCTGAGGGTAAGCGGCAAGCACAATGACCTTGAAGAGGTGGGGCACGACACCTACCACCATACCATGTTTGAGATGCTCGGCAACTGGAGCTTCGGCGACTACTTCAAGACAGAGGCCATAGACTGGGCATGGGAGCTCCTTACCGAGGTTTACAAGCTTGACAAGGAGAGACTCTACGCAACAGTATTTGAGGGGTGTGAGCAGGATGGCGTGGCCATGGACCAGGAGGCCAAGGATGCGTGGCTGAAGCACCTCCCTGAGGAGCGCATCATCCTCGGCAACAGGAAGGACAACTTCTGGGAAATGGGTGAGACAGGACCTTGCGGCCCTTGCAGCGAGATACACATTGACCTCAGGAGCGACGAGGAGAGGGCAAAGGTTCCCGGAGTGGAGCTTGTAAACAAGAGCCACCACCTTGTGATTGAGATATGGAACCTTGTGTTCATGCAATACAACAGGAAGGCCAACGGTTCACTTGAGCCGCTTCCACAGAAGCATGTGGACACAGGAATGGGACTTGAGAGGCTCTGCATGGCACTCCAGGGCAAGAAGAGCAACTACGATACAGACGTGTTCACCAACATGATCTCAGAGATTTCCCGCCTCACAGGTGTGGAGTACAAGGCAGACGGTGACACCGGCGTTGCAATGAGGGTGATTGCAGACCACATCAGGGCAATCAGCTTCTCAATTGCAGACGGCCAGCTCCCTTCCAACGTGAAGGCAGGATATGTGATCAGGAGAATCCTCAGGAGGGCCGTACGCTACGCATACACCTTCCTCAAGATGGATGAGCCGCTCCTGTGCAGGCTTGTACCGGCACTCGTGGCCCAGATGGGAGAGGCATTCCCTGAACTGAAGGCACAGCAGCAGATAGTTGAGAAGGTGATCAAGGAGGAGGAGGAGGCATTCCTCAGGACCCTTGACAAAGGAATAAAGCTGATGGACAACATCATAAAGAACAATGCCGGCAGCAAGACCGTATCCGGAAAGGATGCATTTGTGCTTTATGACACATTCGGCTTCCCGATAGACCTTACGGAGCTTATAGCCAAGGAGCACGGATATACAGTTGACCTGAAGGAGTTTGAGCAGGAGCTCCAGCAGCAGAAGAACCGCAGCCGCAACGCCACCGCAGTGGAGGAGGGCGACTGGGTGGAGGTTAACCCATACACAGCAACAGAGTTCACAGGATATGACAGTTCTGTAGAGGAGAACGTGAAGCTGCTCAAGTACAGGAGCGTGAAGGCCAAGAACAAGGAGACCGTACAGCTGGTGTTCGACAGGAGCCCGTTCTATGCCGAGAGCGGCGGACAGGTTGGCGACAGCGGCTGGCTTGAGTATGAGGATGGCAGCAAGGTGGAGATAATCAACACCATAAAGGAGAACGGCCTCCCTGTACACATTGCAACTTCAGTACCTGCAGACCCACAGGCCACCTTCACAGCACGCATCAATCAGGAGCGCAGGCAGTCGGTTACCAACAACCATACTGCAACCCACCTGCTCCACAGGGCGCTCAGGGAGCTGCTCGGCACACACATTGAGCAGAAAGGTTCATCAGTGACCCCTAACGGGTTCCGCTTTGACTTCTCCCACTTTGAGAAGATTGACGGTGCAACCTTGAGGGAGGTTGAGAAGCTTGTGAACAGATACATAAGGGAGAACAGGACAAGGAACGAGTTCCGCAACATCCCTATTGAGGAGGCAAAGGC
>CAYYVA010000032.1:0-22865 GCA_964475015.1 uncultured Muribaculaceae bacterium | reverse complement strand
ATGTCAATGAACTTAAATTGGATTTTTAAACAAAATTTATCGCATCAGTAGTAATGAGCATTTATCACTAGATCAGAAGAAACAGTTACTGTTTCAGATAGAGATCTACCTGATAAATCACCGCTCCATCCAGTGAATATATACCCCTCATTAGCAATTGCGGACAACGTAATGCGTTCCCCAGCAGCATGGTATCCTTGTCCTGACACCATGCCTCCACCTGTAATATTAACTGTTAGCAATACATTTGATAGATTATCATCAGGTTGAGGAGAATCGGGAGATGGACCTCCAACTCCATCTCCCCCGTTGCTACCTCCTCCCGTTTCACGGCATTCCCCCGAACAGTCTGCAAATCCACAATATGGGCACACATCGTCATCATCACCAGGTTCTCTTCCACAAATGCAATTTTCTATTAAGAAGTTACACTTATTGCATCTTTCAGCTCCAGGAGGATCAGGTTCTGGATCTGGCTTAGGTAGTACTATTACTTCATCTATAACGCCTTGACCACATTTTGGGCAATATAACTCATTCGGATCTACTAATTTCTGGCAAACAGAGCACCATTTACTGGGTTCGTACATTCCCTCTCCTTTTGTGTCTAGTGAACCAAGTTTTATGGAAAACACCTCCTGCGGATGATTGTATTCCTCAGTATGGTCATATATATCCAGTCTTATATTCTTTCTTGTTCCGTTCTTGTACTGGAATGCGCTTCTGAAACTTCCATCAGTATTGGTAAAGAACTGGTATCCTGTAAAATTTCTCCTATCACCTGTCCAAAGCCATGGTGAGAGTCCCTCTGTTGGTTTATCGGGAGTAGTGATATGCCCTATTATTGTTGATAAAAAGACATGGATATTCCCACTCTTCTTATATTTTTGGATGATCAGATTGCTCTGTAGTTTTATATCCTTGTCCTTTTTTATCATTTTGCCATCTTCGGTGATGTGTCCAAAGTAAGCATTCAGGTTAGTGTTGTAAAGGATAGGGATTTCATAGATGTAGGACCAGTCGTTTTCTACAAAATGGAAATTATCCCATAAAGGGGTTTGCGTGAGGTTGTGAAAATAATTGCTTCCTTTTGTTTGCACAATAGGCTTAAGGTAGAGTTCCGGGAAAGATAAATTACCAAAGTTTTCTTCGTAGAATTCCCTGGCGGCAGAGAGCCTGAAATTGTGGGGCTGCTTATAATTGCTCTCAGGAGGTATGGAGTCTTTGGTGCAGGCTCCAATGATTATGGCAAGCAGCAACAGGCCTGAGTAGAGTGCAGTGCGGGTGTTGTTTGTCATTTGCTATAGTTTTATTAGCGGTTACGCCCTCGCAAGATACGGATTGTGAGGGGAAATTGCAAGAGATAATATTACAACTCTATTCTTTTGCAGACTAGGCCTTTGGCCTTGATGGCCTCAAGGACCTGGGGGAGGGCTACGAAGAGGTTCTGGGCGCATTTGATTGAATCGTGGAAGACGATTATTGCGCCGGGTTCAAGGTATGGGATCACATTGCGTGCGCAGGCATCGCCGCTGAGGTTGCGGTTGTAGTCCCTGCTGATTATGTTCCACATTATGGCATGGTACCTTTCGTTGAGTACCCTTGCCTGGTTGGGGCCAATGCGGGCGTAAGGGGGGCGGAAGAGGTTGGATTTTATCATGTCCCCGGCAATGTCTATGTCACGCACATAGTCTCCGGTATTCATGCCCCATCCCTTTACATGGCTGTATGAGTGGTTGCCTACGGCGTGCCCCCTCCGCTTTACCTCTTCAAAGAGTTCTGGGAACATCTCCACGTTCTTGCCTATGCAGAAGAATGTGGCCTTGGCATTGTATTTGTCCAGCAGGTCCAGCACCCACGGGGTGACTTCGGGCCTGGGGCCGTCATCAAATGTGAGGAAAATACCCTCTTTTTCGTCGGGAAAATTCCAGATGAAAGTGGGGAAGAGTTTCCTGATTATTTTTGGCGGCTTTATTCTCATTTTTTGCAATGTTTGGGTTGGCAAAAGTAATAATAAAAAATTACCTTTGTATAATATATTTTTCTATGCGCAGTATTAAGACAATATTGATGTCCATATATTCGGCGGCGGTGCTTGTGCTGCTGCAGGGGTGTGATGACGGTGCGGCAATAGGGAAGAGGACCATGTCTGATATCATAGCTGACATGTATCTTGCGGACCAGTATGTTGAGCATACCCCATCCCTGATGGTGCAGACGGATACCATGCGCCTGTATGCCGGGATTATGGCCAAATACGGATATACCCTTGATGACTATACATCTTCCATAAGGTATTATCTTCAGGAGGGGAACAGCTATGGGGATATTCTCAGGAATGCATATGACAAGCTTGAGAAGAGGGAGAAGCAGCTTGATGAGATAACCCAGAGCGAGGAGGCGAAAGCCAGGGGGCTGAAGGTGGAGAGGTGGTGGGCCATTGATTCGCTCAGGAGGAGCACACCGTCAGACCTGTTGCATGACAGGCTGCTCAGGAGCGTGAAGTGGCTGGTGTTGCCGCAGGAGAAGATGCAGCAGTGGACAATGCTGGATTCTGCAGTTGTGGATATCCCGCAGAATCCGCAGTGGTGGGCCAACACCGCATGTCCTCCGGAGAGGGCGTTCCATACTTTCATGGTGAATAAGGAAACAACAGGAGATAAAGATGAGAAAAATAGCGGCAAATTACGTATTCCCGATAAGCGGAGAGCCAATCCGAAACGGCTACGTTAAGTTCAATGACGACAATGAGGTTGTGGAGGTAGGGCAGCTCGGCCAGGAGTGTGAGGATACCGAGTTCTACAGCGGCATCCTCTGCCCAGGATTTACAAATGCACACAATCATGTTGAACTCTCGCACCTTGAGGGGGCCTTTGAGCAGGCAACCGGCATGAGCGGGTTCATCAACCAGATAAATGCCCTCAGGAACACAGTTGACAAGGAGGGGAGGATAAAGGCGCTGGAGACCCAGATGGAGAAGATGTACAGGGAAGGCGTTTCCGCTATGGCAGACATCAGCAACTGCAGCGAGAGCTTTGCATGCAAGGCAAAGTCCCCTATGTACACAAGGTCTTTCCTGGAACTTTTCGGCAGCGAGCCTAAGGATGCGCAGGATGTGCTTGAGGGCGGAAAGGCTCTGGCAGAGGTTGCCAGGGAGTATGGCATTGATGCTGCAATCACACCCCATTCATGCTATACCATGAGCCCGCAGCTCCTTGCAATGGCTGCACAGGAGGGGCTCAAGAGCGGTTTCCTCTCTTACCACAGTCAGGAGAGCCAGGAGGAGGAGGACCTCATCATCAGCGGTACAGGTGCCCTTGCCGAGAACTATAAGGGAAGGGGGCTGAGCACTCCGCCCGTTACAGGCAAGCCGGCCCTGGTGTATTTCATTGACAGGCTCCTTAGCTTCTCACAGTCACCTGTAAAGGGTAATATCCTCCTTGTGCATAATGTGGCAATTAACCAGGAGAGCATAGATTATGCAAAGAAGCATCTTGCAAATCCTTATTTTGCAATTTGTCCCCTTTCAAACATATTTATCCACAGGGCGTTGCCGCCGTTGGACCTCATGAGGGAGAACGGCCTCAAGATATGTCTCGGTACCGACAGCCTTTCAAGCAATACCATCCTTTCAATAGCCAGGGAGATTGTATGCATACATGACAATTTCAGCCATATTCCGCTGGAGGAGATACTGCAGTGGGCATGCCTGAACGGGGCGCAGATGTTGGGCAAGGATGATGTTTACGGCAGCTTTGAGCCGGGCAAGCGTCCGGGAGCGGTGCTGATTGAGAACATTGATTGGGACAACTTCAAGCTTACAAGCGAATCCACAACCAGAAGAATCATCTAGAGATATGGGAACAATACTTTTCAATGAGATAGTTTTCGGCCCTATCAGGAGCCGCCGCCTTGGAAGTTCACTGGGGGTGAACCTTCTTCCCAAGTTCGGCAAATGGTGCAGCTTCGACTGCATCTACTGCGAGTGCGGCTGGAACAGGGACGGCAGGAATGATACCAGGCTCCCTGCAAGGGAAGAGGTGTTTGAGGCTCTTGAGAGCAGGCTGAGGTCCTTGAGGGCTGAAGGGACACCGGTGGATACAATAACATTTTCAGGCAACGGGGAGCCTACAATGCACCCCGATTTCCCTGCAATCATAGACTTTACCCTCAAACTGAGGGAGGAGCTCTATCCTTCTGCAAAGGTATCTGTCCTTTCAAATGCAACCCAGCTGGGGAGAAAGGAGGTGAGGGATGCCCTCATGAAGGTGGACAACCCTATCCTCAAGATAGATTCGCCGCTTGAAGAGCTTGTGGAGGCCATCAACATTCCTAATGAGGCCTATTCGCTGGAGCGTACAATAGAGAACATAAAGCTGTTCAACCATAACTTCATCCTCCAGACAATGTTCCTCAAGGGGGTGGAAAACGGCAGGGAGATAGACTGCACATCATCTGAGCATGTTGAGAAATGGCGTGCCCTTGTAAGGGAGCTCGCCCCAAGGGAGGTTATGATGTACACAATTGACAGGGAGACCCCTGCCAAGAACCTGCAGAAGGTTACTGTGGAGGAGATGCAGCAGATTGCTGCCCCTCTCATTGCGGAAGGTTTTGAAATTCAGATAAGGGGATAATCATGAGAGTTGTAATACAGAGGGTAGTTGAATCCCAGGTAGCGGTAGCTCCTGAGGAGGGAATGGAAAGGACGGATGTTATCGGGAAGATAGGCCCGGGCCTTATGGTGCTTGTGGGGATTGAGGCGGCAGATGATGATACGGACATTGCATGGCTTTCCAAGAAGATTGTGAACCTGAGGGTGTTTGATGATGCCCAGGGGGTTATGAACCTCAGCATCAAGGATGCGGGGGGTGACATACTCCTAATCAGCCAGTTTACCCTGCAGGCTGCAACTGCAAAGGGGAACAGGCCTTCCTACATAAAGGCGGCCCCTCCTGCAATAGCGGTCCCAATCTACGAGAAGTTCATAAAGAAGCTTCAGGAGGATCTGGGCAAGCCGGTGCAGACAGGACGCTTTGGGGCGGACATGAAGGTTACAATAGTGAATGACGGCCCTGTAACTATACTCATTGACTCAAAAAACAGGGAATAATTATGGATATGCTTCCCGACAAATTAAGGCTGTGCCTTTCCTGCATGGACCTCACTACCCTGAATACAACCGATACCAGGGAGAAGATAGTTTCATTTACGGAGAAGGTGAACAGCTTTGGCCTCAGTTTTCCGGGTTATACGCCTCCTGCAGCAATATGTGTCTATCCGAAATGGGGCGGAGTGGTGAAGGAGACCCTCAAGGTGCCCGGGGTGAACGTGGCAGTGGTGGCCGGAGGTTTCCCCAACTCCCAGACATTCCTGGATGTAAAGCTGATGGAGTGCAGGATGGCTGTGGAGCAGGGTGCGGATGAGGTGGATATAGTGCTTCCGCTCAACCTTTTCCTTGCGGGGGAGACAGATGCGGCAGCAGATGAGATAAGGCAGATAAAGGGGGCGATAGGGGACAGGCACCTGAAGGTGATTCTGGAGACGGGAGCCCTTGGAAGTGCGGAGAAGATTGCACAGGCTTCATTCCTGGCAATGGAGGCCGGTGCCGATTTCATAAAGACATCAACCGGCAAGCAGGAACCTGCGGCAACCCCTGAGGCGGCGGAGGTGATGTGCCGCTGCATAAAGGAACATTATGCCGGAACAGGGCGCAAGGTGGGCTTCAAGCCTGCCGGAGGGATATCCTCAGCAAAGGACGCACTCTGCTATCTGGAAATAGTGGAGAGGATACTGGGGGAGGAGTGGCTCAATCCGGGGCTCTTCAGGATTGGGGCAAGCCGTCTTGCAAACAGCATCCTTACAGAACTTGAAAAGAAAACAACAGCATATTTTTAATAACTGGATATATGAATGTACTTGTACTTGGCTCAGGTGGACGTGAGCACGCAATAGCATGGAAAGTTAAGCAGAGCAAAGAATGCGGAAAACTGTTCTGTATGCCGGGCAATCCGGGAACAGCCCAGATTGCAGAGAATGTGGCAGGTGGGGTGAAGGATTTTGATGCAATCAGGAAATGCGTTCTTGAGAACAATATAGAGATTGTGATAGTAGGTCCGGAGGATCCGCTTGTATACGGCCTCAAGGATATGTTTGCGGCTGATGAACAGCTCAAGGATGTCCTCTTTGTAGGTCCCGGCAAGGTTGGGGCCCAGCTGGAGGGGAGCAAGGACTTTGCAAAGGAGTTCATGACAAGGCACAATATCCCTACCGCTGCATACAGGAGCTTCACAAAGGATACCCTTGCGGAGGCGGATGCATTCCTGGAGCAGCTTGAGGCTCCTTATGTGCTGAAGGCAGACGGCCTTGCGGCAGGAAAAGGGGTGCTAATCCTTGAGGATCTTGAGGAGGCAAAGAGGGAGCTGAGGAACATGATGGGAGGCAAGTTCGGCACTGCCGGAAATACCGTTGTGATTGAGCAGTTCCTCAAGGGAATAGAGGTCTCAGTATTTGTCCTCACATCTGGCAAGGATTATCTCATCCTCCCTGAGGCAAAGGATTACAAGAGGATTGGAGAGGGGGACAAAGGGCTCAATACAGGTGGTATGGGTGCCGTTTCACCGGTTGTCTTTGCGGATGCTGAGTTTATGGCAAAAGTTGAGGAGAGGATTATCAAGCCTACAGTGGAGGGCTTCAGGAAAGACAACATTGATTACAGGGGATTCATATTCATAGGGCTCATGAACTGTGGCGGCGACCCTTACGTGATTGAGTACAATGTACGTATGGGAGACCCTGAGACAGAGGCTGTGATGACAAGGATTGATTCAGACCTGTTCCAGCACCTGGTGGCAGCTGCCAGGGGAGACCTCAGCGGAGAGAAGATTGAAATCTCAAAGGATGGGGCCCTTACAGTTGTGTGCGTTTCAGGAGGCTATCCTGAAGAGTACAGGAAGGGCATTCCTATGGGTGGCAGTGAATATCTAAGCAGCAATACCCCTGAGAGCAGGATAAAGGTGTTCCATTCCGGCACTTCCATGAAGGATGGCAATCTGGTGACATCAGGCGGCCGTGTCCTTGCAGTTACCGTAAACGGCAGCGGAATTGAAAAGCAGAGGGAAGAGATATATGCGGAGATAGCCAGGATTGAGTATGACGGGAAGTATTTCAGGAGGGATATAGGCTTGGACCTGCTCAACTATAAAGGGTAATTGTGCAGAGGAACCGCAGTTTCTGGATAAGGTTGCTCGCCTGCATTGTGGCGGCGCTTGCAATATCATCCTTCCTCCTTCCCATGGAGGGGAGGGGGGAGGATTGGATTCCACTGTTCAGCGGTTATCTCAATCTTTCCTTCATATACGGAAGCCCTTTGGTTTCCGCCCTTCTGGGTGGTGCATTCAATGTGATGATTGTGGCAAGCATGCTCGCAATCAATACAAGGACCGTGAACAATGCATTCAACCCGTCCCTTTCAGCGGCGCTGTTCCTGTTCATTACACTGCTCAATCCTGAGGCGGTGCATTTCAGTTCCATCCATCCGGCTGTGCTGCTGTTCGTGTGGGGGCAGTATTGCTTCCTGGTGAACCAGAAATTCACATCCATGTTCCTCCTTTCATGTTCGGCCCTTTTCTACGCACCGCTGATATGGGTGCTTCCTGCGGTGTTGGTGATAAGCGTATCTGGGGCGGCGGACATACCGCGTGTGGCAATGAAGTCATTGGGCGGCCTCATGCTCCCTCTCATCTATCTGCTCTGTTTCAGGTTTATGATGTTCGGGGATGCAATGGTGTTTGTGGAGGAGTACATCAGCAACGCAACAGCAGTTTCGTCCCCCGTATATTCACTTGACTTTACCCAGCTGTTCCTCCTCCTGTGCATAGTGGTGGTGGCGCTGCATTCAATCTCATACATGTTCGGCAGATGGCACCGCAACAGTATAGTTACAGGCCATATCCTAAAGATGGAGTTCATGAGCGTTGTCCTGGGGGCGGTGCTCTTCTTCCTGTTCTGCGGTGAGGAAGGCCTCCCTGTAAACATGATCACGGCCCTTCCGCTGGCAATGCTCCTTTCATATTACTTTACAGGAAACATGAATGCCGCAGCAGCCAGGATTGAACTCATACTCCTTTGCTGTGCGGCAGTCATCAGCCGGCTCTCCTTCTTTATCTGATTTTACCTGAAGAACATGAGCTCCCTGTATTTTGGAAGCGGCCAAAGTTCGTCATCTATGTACATCTCAAGCTTGTCTGCCTTCTCCCTTATCTTCTCCATATACGGGAGTACAGTGGCGTTGTACGCCTCTGCCTTCTGCGGGATGTCTTCAATGCGGTTGGCAACTTTCCTGGCATCTATCATCTCCCCAACCATCTTGTGCAGCGAGTTCACATATCCGCTTATCTTCTGCAGCAGGCTCAGCTGGGTAGAGCACATCTCTTCATAATTGTCGGGAAAAAGCTCCTTTATCCCCTTTACATTGTTTATGAGGGTGTTCTGGAATGAGAAGGCTGTAGGTATCACATGGTTGGTAATCATGTCCCCAAGCACCCTTGCCTCAATCTGGAGCTTCTTTACAAAGGTTTCGTTGAGCACTTCGTAGCGGGCCTCGGCCTCACGGGCAGTCATCACCCCAACATCCTCAAACAGCTTGAGGGTCTTTGGTGTAATGAACTCCCTGAATGCATCAGGGGCATCCTTTATCCCCTTCAGGCCCCTTCTTTCCGCCTCCTGGTGCCACTCTTCGCTGTAGCCGTTACCCTCAAAGCGGATTGCCCTTGAATCTGTGAGATACTGCCTTATCACCTTCATCATGGCCTTGTCCTGGGCCATCCCCTTCTGCATGTTGGCATCCACCTCTTCCTTGAACTTGTTGAGCTGGTCTGCCACAATTGTGTTGAGCAGGAACATTGATGAGGCCACATTGCATGAGGAGCCCACCGCCCTGTACTCAAACCTGTTTCCTGTAAATGCGAACGGTGAGGTCCTGTTGCGGTCTGTGTTGTCTGCAAATATCTCAGGTATCTGGTTCACTATATGCATCTTTGAGCGAACCTTCACCTCCTTGTCGGTGGAACTTGTAAGGTTCTTGTCCGAGAGCTTCTCAATTGACTCCACCAGTTTGGTGAGGGTTGCCCCTATGAATATGCTCATCACTGCAGGGGGCGCCTCGTGCCCGCCAAGGCGGTACATGTTGTTCAGGGATGCCACGCTGCTCATCAGGAGGTAGTTGTGCTCGTGTACGGCCTTCATCACCACCGAGAAGAAGCTCAGGAACTGCAGGTTGGTGCGTGGAGTCCTTCCGGGTGAAAGGAGGTTTACCCCGGTGTTTGTAACCAGGCTCCAGTTGCAGTGCTTGCCCGAACCGTTCACCCCGTCAAAAGGCTTCTCGTGGAAGATCACTTTCAGTTTGTGCTTCTTGGCAACCTTCTTCATTATGATCATCATCATGAGGTTCTGGTCTGCGGAAATGTTGGCCTCACCATATACGGGGGCAAACTCAAACTGGTTGGGAGCCACCTCGTTGTGGCGGGTCTTCAGCTGTACGCCCAATTTGTATGCCTCTGTCTCAAAGTCCTTCATGAATGCCATTACCCTGCTGGGGATTGCCCCAAAATAGTGGTCCTCAAGCTGCTGGTCCTTTGCCGCGGTGTGCCCTATGAGGGTGCGGTTGCAGATCATCAGGTCCGGCCTTGCCCTGTAGAACGCCTCGTCAACTATGAAGTACTCCTGCTCAATTCCCAGCATTACATTCACCTTGGTCACATTCTTGTCAAACATTTTGCATATCCCCTGGGCTGCCTTGTCAAGTGCAGCAATGGATTTCAGGTGCGGGGTCTTGAGGTCAAGTGATTCTCCTGTGTATGCAACGAAAACTGTCGGGATGCAGAGGGTCTGGTCAATGATGAATGCAGGGGATGACGGGTCCCATGCGGTATATCCGCGGGCCTCGAAAGTGTTTCTCAATCCTCCGTTGGGGAAACTGGATGCATCCGGCTCCTGCTGGATGAGGGTGCTTCCCTTGAAGTTCTCAAAAACCCCGCCTCCAACCATCGGGTCTGCAAAGGATTCATGCTTCTCCGCCGTTGCATCCGTAAGCGGGTGGAACCAGTGGGTATAGTGGGTTGCCCCCATCTTCACGGCCCAGTTCTTCATTCCCTGTGCAATCTGGTCCGCAATGCCCCTCTCAATCTTCTCACCGTCATTTATCGCGCTCACAACGGCATTGTATGCCTCTGCAGAGAGGTACCGCTGCATCTTTGGCAGATCAAATACATTTGTGCCGAAATACTCCGAAACCGGCCTCTTCTCTTCATAAAACCTTTCGGCCTTGTGGGTTGCAAACTCCTCCAATGCCCTTGTCCTTATGTTTCCCATATCCAAAAATGTTAGTTTACCGCTATTTTGTCTGCACAAATGTATATATTTTCAGAAAAAATACCTTTCTATTCCCGATAAATATGCATTATATGCGGTAATTTTTTGAAAAAATACCATGAAATATCCCGATTTCTCCCTTTTTGCCTGCTTCCAGCTCCTGGAATTGTCCCTAAGAGGCATCTTTTGTGCCGGGACAATTTATTTTCCCTGAAAGGGATATAATTGCCCTTTTTTTATTAAGTTTGTAGAATTATTCCAAATACATTTAATCTGATATGAAAAAGATACTATTTTCAGTTTTGATCCTTTTGGGAATGGTTTCGTATGGCTTTGCACAGGGTGGTGCACAGAACTACATCAACAGGCATATGAAGACAGACCCTAATTTCAGGAATGCTGTCATTGCAATCCTTGCAGTTGATGAGAAAGGCAACACCATTGCCGAGTGGAATTCAGAGATGCCGCTCCTTACAGCATCTACAATGAAGACAATCTCTACAGGAGTGGGAATGCATGTACTTGGCAAAGACTTCAAATACAAGACACAGGTAGCCTATACAGGAAACGTAAAGGACGGTGTCCTTGAGGGTGACATTGTAATCATAGGCGGCGGAGACCCTACCTTGGGCTCAAAGGATACAATTGCATTTTCAATTGATTCAATCTTCGGTATATGGACAGATGCCATTAAGGGTGCAGGCATTACCAGGGTTGAGGGAAATGTTGTTGTGGATGATAGCTATTTTGTACGCGAGCAGATGCCTGATTCATGGTCGTGGGGCAACTTCGGCGCATCATACGGCTGTGCTCCAAGCGGATTGTCATTCTATGAGAACAGGCAGCAGTTCAAGCTTACAGCCGGCAAGGAGGTTGGCGATCCTGTAATTGTAAAGGCAATTTATCCGCATGTGCCAGGTCTTGAGGTTGTGAACCAGATGACAACCTGTGAGGCAGGTACAGGAAACAGAAGCGCATATTATGTGCAGGATATGGTTTGTGCAAGCCAGTACACAGGAACACTTGCAGTAGACAGGAAACCTGTTTATGAGACAAACTCAAACCGTTTCCCTCACCTGAGCTGCGGCTTCCATTTCAGGGAGCATCTTGTGAAGAACGGAATTGACGTGCTTGCAGAGATCATTGATGCAAGGGATTACGGCTGCAAGGCGGAGCGAAATGTTGTGGCTGAGACATATTCTCCTGAACTGTGGAAGATTGTTGAGGTTACAAACCGCATAAGCAACAACATGTATGCCGAGACCATCCTCAAGACAATAGGCAAGGAGCTTACCGGTTCAGGAAGCTACGATTCTTCATTTGTGGCACTTGAGAGAGTTCTCGTTGATATGGGAGTGAATACAACAGGCTTCACACAGGAGGACGGAAGCGGCCTTTCAAGGCAGAACTACGTGTCACCTAAGTTTTTCTGCAATTACTACGATAAGATGCAGGAAAGTGGTATATTTGCTGAGTTCTTCAACAGCCTCCCTGTGCCTGGACGCCCTGGTACACTGAAGAGCGTTTTGAAGGATGCTGACCAGAAGCTCAAGGACAGGATCCATGCAAAGAGCGGCTCGCTTGCAAATGTAAGGTGCTATGCAGGATATGTGCAGGGAAGCAGGAAGTATGGCCTGGTAAGGTTTGCAATCCTCACCAACAACTTTGCAGTGCCTACCTCTACAATGATGCCTAAGATTGAGGGCTTCATGAAGTCACTGGCACAGTGGTAATAAAATGGATACAGTTTTAATCAAACAATAACTTAAACAACAAGATACATTATGCTAACTCTATCAAAAAAAGCGCAGGCAATGCCTGCTTCACCAATCAGAAAATTGGTTCCATACGCAGATGCTGCCAAGAAAAGAGGCACTAAAGTTTATCACCTCAATATCGGACAGCCTGACATTGAGTCTTCACCACAGGCGCTCCAGGCAGTTAAGGATGCAGACCTTAAAGTAATTGAGTATTCAAACTCTGCAGGTAACCTTTCATACAGGGAGGGTCTTGTAAAATACTATGCAAGCGTAGGCATCAATATTGAGGTTGCTGACCTTATCGTAACTTCTTCAGGTACTGAGGCTGTACAGTTTGCACTTGCAGTTACTTGCGACCCGGGTGACGAGGTTATCGTAATGGAGCCTTTCTATACAAACTACAACGCTTTTGCAGTTCAGAACGATGTAACCCTTGTTCCAATTTCATGTGACATCAAAGAGGGCTTCAAGCTTCCTGCAATTGAGGAGTTTGAGAAACATATTACCCCTAAGACAAAAGGTATCCTTATCTGTAACCCTGGTAACCCTACAGGTACCCTCTATACTAAAGAGGCGCTTATCCAGTTGGGTGAGATTGCAAAGAAACATGGCTTGTACATCTACTCAGACGAGGTTTACAGGGAGTTCTGCTACACTGAGGAGCCTCACTATTCATGCATGCATATTCCAGGCCTTGAGGAGAATGTTATCCTTTTGGATTCAGTTTCAAAGAGGTACAGCCTTTGCGGTGTGAGAATCGGTGCTATCGTTTCAAAGAACAAGGAGGTTATGAAGGGTGTAATGAAATATGCTCAGGCACGTCTTTGCTCTCCTTCATACGGCCAGATTGCTGCTGAGGGTGCACTTGCAACACCTAAATCATACTTTGATGCAGTGAAGGCTGAGTATATTGAGAGAAGAAACACTTTGGTTGAGGGTCTTAACAAGATTCCTGGCGTATTCTCTCCAATGCCTATGGGTGCTTTCTACACTATCGCTGAGCTTCCTGTTGATGATGCTGACAAATTCGCACAGTGGCTTCTTGAGGAGTTCTCATATGAGGGCCAGACTGTAATGGTTGCTCCTGCAGCAGGTTTCTACGGTACAAAGGGCAAGGGTACCAACCAGGTACGTATGGCATACGTATTGAAAGTTGAGGATCTTAAGAATGCCCTCAAATGTCTTGAGGAGGCTCTTAAGGTTTATCCTGGCAGAAAATAAGGCTTGCACGCCAAAATATCGGAGGCAGCTGCAGTGTGCAGCTGCCTTTTTTTTGTCCCCAATCCGCTGTAGTGGCCTGCAGGTAATGGACTATTACAAAAAAAAGTATAACTTTGTATGTTAAAGTAATCATAAAGGAATATGAATCAGGATACAGCAAGCAACAGATATGCCCTCAGAGGCGTGTCATCCCAGAAAGAGGATGTACATGAGGCAATTAAGAATATTGACAAAGGACTTTTCCCAAAAGCATTCTGCAAGATAGTCCCTGATTATATGTCGGGAGACCCTGAGTACTGCATTGTGATGCATGCAGACGGTGCCGGCACAAAATCTTCACTTGCATATACATACTGGAAGGAGACAGGTGACATGAGTGTGTGGGACGGCATTGCCCAGGATGCGATTGTGATGAATACAGATGACCTCCTCTGTGTGGGTGCGGTTGATAATATCATGCTTTCATCAACTATCGGGAGGAACAAGCAGCTTATCCCCGGTTCTGTGATAAGCAGGCTCATTGCTGCTTCAGGTAATTTTGCCAGGACAATGGAGAGCTACGGTGTGAAGCTCATCCTTACAGGCGGCGAAACAGCAGATGTGGGGGACCTTGTACGTACTGTAATTGTAGACAGCACAGTATGCGCAAGGATGAAGAGGTCTGATGTGATTGACAATGCAAACATCAAGGCCGGAGACGTGATTGTTGCCCTGGAGTCTTGCGGAAAGGCAAATTATGAGACTGAATATAACGGCGGAATGGGCAGCAACGGCCTCACCTCGGCCCGCCATGATGTGTTCGGCAAATATCTGGCTGAGAAATATCCGGAAAGCTATGACGGTGCTGTTCCGCAGGAGCTTGTGTATTCAGGTACCAGAAAACTTGATGCCATAGAGCCAAAGACAGGCCTTACATACGGCAAGCTGGTGCTTTCACCTACAAGGACATACGCTCCTATTGTAAAGGAGGTTCTTGACAAATACAGGAAACAGATAGACGGAATGATCCACTGCTCCGGCGGTGCCCAGACAAAGATTCTCCACTTTGTGGATGATCTCAAAATAATAAAGGACAATCTGTTCCCTACACCTCCGCTCTTTGAGGTGATACAGCAGGAGTCAGGCACAAGCTGGGAGGAGATGTACAAGGTGTTCAACATGGGCCACAGGATGGAGTTCTATGTGCCTGCTGAGATAGCGGAAGACATCATCTCAATCTCCAAAAAATACGGTGTGGATGCCAAGATTATAGGACGTGTTGAGGCTTCAGAGGATGGTACGGCTCAGGTACACCTTACAAGCGCCCACGGAGAGTTCATTTACAGGAAATAATTTTTAATCCAGGCAGATTATGAAAAGGTTAATATCATTGGCAATGGTTGCAGCCGTACTCCTTTCAGCATGCGGCAATAACAAGAAGCAGGTGGAGGAGACCCCACTTCTCCCTATTATGGAGAAGGCGCTGAATGATGCAAATTCAAAGTTCTATGCAGATTTCAAGTCATTCCCAACCCAGAAGAGCAAGCTCCCAATTGGTGTGTTTGATTCTGGTACAGGCGGGCTTACCGTGCTTGAAGTTCTCCTCAAGGCCGATATGGTAGACAATATCTCTGGAAACGTAACAGCAGACGGAGTCCCTGATTTTTCAGGTGAGGATTTCGTTTATCTTGCAGACAGGGCAAACATGCCATACGGCAACTATGCTGCCGAGAACAAGCAGGACTTCTTCAGGGAGCTGATTCTGAAGGATGCCCTTTTCCTCCTCAATGACAATTACTGGCTCAACTCTGCTGACAAGGAGGCTGCCGGCGAGAAGCTTCCTTGCAAGATTCTGGTGATTGCCTGCAATACCGCAACTGCATGGGGCCTGGAGGATGTGTCAACCCTTCTGGAAAAGAGCGGTACAGGTGTTAAGGTGATTGGTGTGATAAATGCGGGTGTAAATGCATTGTATGACAAGCTGGCTTCTTCTGCAACTGATTCTGTTGCTGTGGGTGTGCTTGCTACAGTTGGTACAATTGCTTCAAATGCATACGAGAGGACAATAAGGGAGATAGGTGCCAATAACGGATACAGTGGCTACATAAAGGTTGTGAACCACCCTTGTGCAGGCTTTGCCGAGTCTGTAGACCAGGAGAAGGACTTTGTGAATGTTGCACTTACAGCCCCAAGAGAGGGCTATAGGGGCCCTAAGTTGGGAACAGGTGACGGGGATATTAAGGAAGGTCTTCTCAGGGCATATAATTTTGATTATGGCAACGGCGCAATCCTAAGGGAGAAGCTTAACGGGAAATATGTTCAGTTCCAGCTCAATTCAGCTGCAAACTATGCGAGGTTCCACCTTGTGTCACTTCTTGAGAAGCACAAGGCAAGCGGGGCAAAGGTTCCGTTGAAGCATATCATCCTTGGCTGTACCCATTATCCTTTCCTTCTCAATACCCTGAATGAGGCAATCGAGGAGCTTAAGAATTTCAGGGACCAGGAAGGCAAACTTGTATATGAGGGGCTTATCCATCCTGATTTTGAGTTCATTGATCCGGCTGTGTTCACTGCACTTGAGTGCTACCAGACATTGAGGGAGGAAAAGAACCTTGCACTCAATACAACTGAAGGCAAGCTGGAGGGATATATCTCAGTTCCGGCGTACGGCCTTCCACAGGAATGCCTGGATGAGTACGGCAACCTTACATACGATTTCAAATATGGCAGGAACTACGGTACAGAGGATGAAACCACAGTGTTTGTACCTTTCTCAAGGGAGAATCTGGATGAGCAGACACTTGGCAGGATTGAGTCCATGCTTCCTGTTTCATACGGAAAAATAAAACAAATCATTGAGTAATTATGCCTTTTGCAAGTAGTGTTACAGTTGATGAGATAGAGGCGATGGAGGTTGCCGCTTTTCCGGGGGAGATTACGGTTGTTCCCAACTCCCGCTGTGAAGAGTTTGAAAGGGCTGTTGAATATCTCTCATCACAGGAGTTCATTGGGTTTGATACCGAGACAAAGCCCTGCTTTGTCCCTAAGGTGCCAAGGAACAAGATGGCTATCCTGCAGCTCAGCGGCGCAGACAAGGCTTTCATATTCAGATTGCAGCAGGTGGGTGTACCACCAAAGCTGGCAGCTTTGCTGGGCAATCCCCGTATCCTGAAGATAGGGGCTGCGGTGCATGATGACATAAGGGGGCTTCAGGAGTACAGGCGCTTTATCCCCAAGGGGTTTGTGGACCTGCAGAGGCTGGCTCCTGCATACGGGATTGAGGAGAAGAGCGTGAGGAAGATGTCTGCAATCATCCTCAAGAAGAGGGTTTCAAAATCGCAGCAGCTTTCAAACTGGGAAAGCTCGCATCTTTCGGATGCCCAGCTGCGCTATGCCGCCGTGGATGCGTGGATATGCAGGGAAATGTATCTCAAACTTATGGCAGAAAGGAGTGAATGACATGACAAGGATCATACTTAATAAAGGAAAGGAGCAGTCGCTCAAGCGTTTTCATCCGTGGGTGTTCTCAGGTGCGGTAAAGAAGATTGAGGGGAAGGAACCTGCAGAGGGGGATGTTGTGGAGGTATATTCGTCGGGAGGAGAATATCTTGGATGCGGACATTATCAGATAGGCTCCATAACTGTGAGGATTCTGAGCTTTGGGAAGGAGGCAATTGATGATGATTTCTGGTACAGGGCCATCAAGGGGGCATACGATGCCCGCTGCACTTTGGGGCTTGTGGGGAATGAGGATACAGATGCCTACAGGCTTGTGCATGGTGAGGGGGATTTCCTTCCGGGGCTTATAATTGACATTTATGGCAGGGCAGCTGTGCTGCAGGCCCATTCGGCTGGAATGTTTCTGGCAAAGGAGTCCATTGCGCAGGCGCTGAAAAAGGTTTATGGAAGCAGTCTGCTTGCCGTTTATGACAAGAGCGAGGGGACCGCACCGTTCAAGGCGGGTCTGGACCTGAAGGACGGCTACATATACAGGGAAGAGGGGATGGATGCGGATGCCCAAACCGTGCTGGAGAACGGCAACAAGTTCTCGGTAAACTGGGTTGAAGGACAGAAGACAGGCTTCTTCCTTGACCAGAGGGACAACAGGGCCCTTGTGAAAAAGTATGCAAAGGGGAAAACAGTCCTCAACCTTTTCTGTTATACAGGAGGGTTCTCAATATATGCCCTGAACGGAGGTGCGGCACATGTGGATTCGGTTGACAGCTCCCGCAAGGCAATGGATATGGTGGTGCGCAACGTGGAGCTGAACGGCTTTCAGGAAGGGGTGCAGCACACTTCATATTGTGAGGATGCAATAGAGTTCATGCGCAAGTGTGAAGGGGGCAAATATGACCTCATGATAGTTGACCCGCCTGCATTTGCAAAGCACAGGGGGGCGCTGGACAATGCCTTGAGAGCCTACAAGAGGCTCAATGCCCTGGCAATAGAAAAGGTGAAGCCGGGTGGGGTTGTATTCACCTACAGCTGTTCCCAGGTGGTTGACAAGCAGAATTTTGCACTGGCAGTCTTTTCTGCTGCAGCGCAGACAGGGCGCAGGGTAAGGATCCTGCACAGGCTCACACAGCCGGCAGACCACCCTGTAAACATCTACCATCCGGAAGGGGAATACCTGAAAGGGCTTGTATTGCTGGTGGAGTAATCTTCCCGACAGATTTTTGATATGGCAGAACAACTGATAATCACGGCCAGGGACAAGGCCGGAATATACGCGGAAATATTGCCGCAGATAGAGGCAGTCACCTCCGCAGAGAGTGACATGATTGCCAATATGGCCAATGTAAGTGCAATCCTCAAGGAGGCATTCGGCTTCTGGTGGGTAGGATTCTACATTGTAAGGCCTTGTGGCGGTGATGCAGATGCCTCCGGAGCTCCCGCCCGGGAGCTGGTGCTCGGCCCGTTCCAGGGGCCTCTGGCCTGTACCCGCATAAAGAAGGGGAGGGGAGTGTGCGGCACAGCCTGGGAGCAGGCTGCAACCGTAATTGTCCCGGATGTGGAACAGTTCCCGGGTCACATAGCCTGCAGCAGCCTTTCCCGCTCAGAAATTGTTGTGCCTGTATTTGCTCCGGACGGTTCCGTAATGGCTGTACTGGATATAGACAGTGAACATCTTGCCACATTTGACGTTACAGACAAGGAGTGGCTTGAAAAGATGTTGAGGCAATTAAATTTTGGAAGTAAATAAAATTGTAGTATATTTGCAGTCCCAAACGGGAAACAAACGGTTCCTTGGATGAGTGGCTTAGTCAGCGGTCTGCAAAACCGTGTACGGCGGTTCGAATCCGCCAGGAACCTCCCAAAACGCCCTTTCAGTTATCTGAGAGGGCGTTTTTGATTATAGACTTTACATATTTCGTAAAGTGTAAGGAAACTTTACATAATTTTTTAGACCTCAAATAAGCATATTGTTGATATTAAGCCATTTATCTATGTTGGCACGGTTTTGTTATAATATCTGAGAGTAGTTTAAAACAATGTAAAAATTGTAAAGAAACTTTACACTAAGGGATAAACGGATATATGAAAAGCTTCTTTAATTTCCTTAAAAGGAACAAACTGTACACGTTCATAAACCTGATGGGACTCTCCCTATCAATTGCATTTGTCCTGTTGCTTGCAGTGTTTGTTCAGAAACAACTCTCAACAGATTCATTTCATGAGAATGCCAGCAGAATATACTTGGTAGGAAGTGATCATTATACCAGTGCGTATCATTTGAAAGATTATCTTGAGGAAAGGTATCCCGAAATTGAGTCATCAACAGCATTCTTAATGGAACGTAGTGCAGAGGTAGAGATAAACAATCAGCGTAATTATCCAGATATAGCCTATGTGTCACCATCATTTTTTGATATCTTTTCCTTTAAGGTTCTTGCCGGGAATGTAGAGGAGTTTAAGATCTCAAGAGACAATATTGTCATAAGCCGGAAATATGCCAACCGTTGTTTTGGCGAGAATAATCCTATAGGTAAGACTCTAAAGTGGGAATATGGCACACATACAGTGGTAGCGGTAATGGAGGATATGGATAATACTGTAATACCCTATTGTGATGTAATGATGAGGGAGCAGTATGCCCAGATTACCAATCCTTACCACGACAAGGAACTTAGAAACAGCGGTTCATCCATTACATTCATAATGTTGCATAATGGGGCAGATATTCTTTCTAAAAAGGATGATATGCTTTCATATCTGAAAGAAGTATGGTGGATATATGAATCAGGTGCAACCAAAGTGAATATAGTCCCATTAAAGGATATTTTCTTTATGCAGAGTGAATTTGGATATAGCCAGTTCCCTTATCTTAAATTGGGCTCCAGACAGATAGTAAACGTATTGCTTACAGTATGCATAGTGTTGTTGATATTCTCAATGCTCAACTATGTAAATATGACAACTGCAGCATCCGGTTTCAGAGCCAAGGAGATGGCATCAAGACGTCTGTTAGGAGCATCAAGAAACAAAGTTTTCATTAAAATAATTATGGAATCCACTGCGCTTTGTTTTGTGGCAACCCTGGCGGCAGTGATTCTTGCAGAGTATTTGTCACCTTACGCATCGGAACTTTTAGGCTATAATTTCTCCATTTTCTCAGCAGTGTCAACAGTGAATATCCTTGCAGTTGTATTGTTTGTAGTGGTATTAGGGATACTGTCGGGAATAATACCTGCTTTGTCAATGATGAAATTCAAGCCTATAGATGTGGTAAGGGGAACATTCCGCACAAAGACCAAGACTACCTACAGCAAGGTGATTATTGTAGTGCAAAATATGGTAACCTTGTGTATGCTGGTAGTGGCATTTACAATGTATGTACAGATACGGTATATGATAGGTGCGCCAATGGGGTACAATACAAAAGATGTGTTGAATATTCATAATAATGGTTATGTCACTGTTGATAATCAGAGTGTCCTTAAGGAGCGGCTTATGGCTGAGCCTTTTGTAAAGAATGTTGGCTTTGGTAATGGTACACCAATGTACGGCACAAACAACAACTCTTTTCCAATGGCAAATGGGGAATATATCTCATGCCAGCAGTTTATGGGAGATAATGCGTACTTTGAAATTTTTGGTATAAAGGAGAAGAAGAACAATAATGCCCCATATAAGTACTGGCTCAATGAAACGGCTATCAGACAGATGGGACTGAGTGAGGATGCAACAACTTACCATGCCTCATGGGGTGAAGAGATGATTGGAGGTATATATTATGATTTTAAGATACGTTCATTATTGGAACCTCAATCTGCTGCACAGATTTATAATTATGGAGAGAAGATGCTTTCAGATCCGTGGAACACTATTGTGCAGATAGAGGGTGAACATAATGCTGCCTTTGCAAGGATAAAGGAGATATTCCTTGAACTTTATCCGCACGATTATTTTGAAGCATATTTTGTTGAAGATGACATCAGAAACTCATTTAAGACAGAAGAGAGGACATTGAAAATTGTTCTTATCTTCACTATTATTTCAATTCTTATTTCAGCCTTAGGCTTGTTGGCCATGAGTACTTACTATATGCTGCAGGAACAGAAGAATGTGGCATTAAAGAAAGTATTTGGTTTGGGAAGAGGCTGTGTCCTTATGGAATTGATAGGGGCATTTATGAAGATGGTTGGTATTGCAGTACTTGTAGGCGTACCAATAGGATGGTTCATTGTGAATCATTGGCTGCAGGGGTTCAGTTACAGGATTCCAATTTATTGGTGGTTGTTTGCGGCTGCAGCATTGGTTACAGGGCTTATAGCATTTGCCACCGTATTGTGGCAGAGCATCAGAACCACAAACGTGGATCCGGCAAGGATATTGAAGAAAGAATAATTATAACAATATTTTTAATCAGATACTATGAAACATTTTGGATTACTGCTTGTGGCAATACTGATTGCATCATATTCATATGCTATTCAGAAATGCTCCTGGATTATGCCGCTGTCATCAAAACAGTAGCAAAACAGCCTGAAGTAGACAAAAAGGAAAACTGCAGCCAATCTTATTGTTTCCAATGATTTCCCAAAAGATCAGATGCCGTTTCATATAGCACCCAAATTCAGGAAAGATGTAATGTTGGCTGTCGGGAAGAATGACGACAGGACCCCAGTCTGGATGTCTGAAAAGATTTACAACGCATTGCCGGAGAAAGTGAATAAAAAGTTATCTGTTTATGATAATGCCGGACATGGTGGTAACCAGTCTCCTATGGTGGTGGATTTTCAGCGGTGGATGAATGAGACATTGGATTTCATGGAAGGAAAAATGTGATATCACCTGAACTTTTTGCTGAGACACTTGTTCACATAAGAGAAATAGTTTTTTAAGTTAGGTTAAGTCGGGCAGGCCCCGCAGTCTCGGGATGAGATTGTGGGGCTTGTTTTATATGGTATAACGGAGAAGTGAGCGAGCCTGCGTTGCTCAGTTTATGTTGTTCCGGTTACTCCGCACCACAGTGCTGCGTTTCCTGCACAACAACACTCAGCAACCTTTTATAAAATCACCTGGAGCAAGAGTGTTGTTGCTCCCGTGGCTGCTCATTTGGGAGAAGACCGACAAAGGCGGTCTCTCCCTTAACACTCACAGCCACATCCACCAAACAACACATTTGCCAATGGAACTCCGTAGCAAAATGGGGGGTTGAAATTGTCTCACCACTGGTGAGAGTTTTATAAACGCCCGGTTAAGACTTCAGCCGGCAGGCCGTCAGAAGACTTGCCCCAACGGGCAGAGAGGTGTCAGAAGAATGGATTACATCCTGTATAAATGCAGGCTGTAACCATACCTCTGGTTTTTATAGCACCTACGGTGCAGAGTAGTCTTTACCCACAAGAATGTTCATATACGCCATAACTACGGGCCCGCCCGCCCTTTCCATAGGTATTGCCACAAATTGGGCCACTCATTCCGCACCTGATGCAAGCATGCTTGCAGTGCTGCACTCGTTGCCCATTTGTAGCAATCATTATAAAACCCAAAATGCAAAGAATGCAGAAAGTGCAATACCTTATACATAATAATGATATGTAAAAAGTGTCAGAGTAGTGTTAGTGCATTGAGAAGTGGGTAAAACAAACATTGTTATCATAATAAGCAATATGTTGCAATGAAGTTGCAATAATCATCATATATTGATTATATTTGCAATTGTATTGCATAATATCTTATTATCTCATTATATCATAAGTGAATTAGGCGGCGCTTTAGAGACTTTACATATTTCGTAAAGTGTAAGGAAACTTTACAGTTTTTTCTTTTTAAGAAATGTGCAACTTGCATGGAATAAGGGTGTTATCCTTCTTGGCACGGTTTTGTTATTATATATGGGGTTGACCTTATTTTTAATAAAAAGTGTAAAGAAACTTTACAGACCTTATACAATCATGCTTGAATATTTGCGTTTTCTGTTCCGAAATAAATGGTATATCACCGTAGAGGTGATAGGTGTTAGTGTTGCCTTGGCTTTTACCATTCCTCTTTTGTCTTTCTTTTCTGACAAATGGGAAATAGACCACGGAA
>CAYYVA010000031.1:0-23725 GCA_964475015.1 uncultured Muribaculaceae bacterium | reverse complement strand
GGCTCATGTTTAACACTATTTTTACAGTAGTTCAACTACTGATTGGAATTATTAATATCACAGTATCATGAAACACAGTTTTGGCAGCGACAACCACTCGGGGGTACATCCTACCATCATGGAAGCCATCCTGAATGAAAACAAGGAATTTGCAACCGCATACGGCGAAGACAACTACACCAGAAGCGTCCTCAAAAAGCTGGAGGATCTGCTTGGGGGAAACTGCACAGCCTTCTTCGTATTCAACGGCACAGGCGCAAACATAGTTGCCCTTCAGGGATTCCTCAGAAGCTATAACTCCGTACTGGCCCCTGCCACCGCCCACATAAATGTGGATGAGTGCGGTGCAGTTGAGAAAATCTCCGCATCCAGGATAATACCCCTTGATGCCCCTGACGGAAAAGTAACCCCTGAAGAGGTAAAGAAAGGGCTCACAGGATTCGGTTTCCAGCACCATGCACAACCAAAGATCCTCTCAATCTCGCAGCCTACAGAACTTGGCACAAACTACACCCCAGAGGAGATAAAGGAACTGGCAGACCTCATGCACAGCCACGGCTGCTACCTCCATGTAGACGGTTCAAGAATCTCCAATGCAGCAGAATCACTGGGGCTCCCAATCAAATCCTTCATAAATGACTGCGGTGTGGATGCCCTCTCGTTCGGCGGCACAAAGAATGGCCTGCTCATGGGAGAAGCTGTAGTAATCTTCCACAGGCCTGAAAACACCCTTCCCGACAGCAACGGCATGCCTATGAACATCCAGAACATGGAAGCTGCCAAAAACCTGCAATACCTGAGAAAACAGACAACCCAGCTCTACTCAAAGAGCAGGTTCATAGCCGCACAGTTTGAGGCATACCTCAATGACGACCTCTACCTGAAACTTGCAGGCCAGTCAAATTCAATGGCAAGATACCTTGCAGAAAGCCTGAAAGGAATTCCTGAAGTTGAAATCTCAAAAAGTGTAGACAGCAACGCCGTATTTGCCATAATCCCTCTATGGCTTGGAGAAGAGCTGCACAAAAAACACTACTTCTACGTGTGGGATGAAACCACAAACGAAGTAAGATGGATGTGCTCGTTCAACACCACAAAAGAGGATATAGACTTGTTTGTAGCAGACGTGAAAGAGATCATTTCACAACACAACAAATAGTGTCCCTGCCCGGGTTTTTCCAGATAAAAAAGGGTACGGAAGCGGATAAAACAGAGGAAAAGCATAATGGCCGAGATAAGGATTGCATCCTGCAAAGAGGATTTTGATGGGATAAGGAAGATATGGGAAGAGCGTTTTACAACAGACGCCACATATCTCAACACCCTTTTCACCAGAATCATGCCCCAATGCAGAAGCTATATCCACCAGGAAAACGGCGAAATTCTCTCCGTAATTTCCCTTATGCCCATGGTCCACTACACAAAGGAAGGTTCCACGGGGAACGGTTGGTATATGTTTGGTGTTGCCACCCTCAGGAAAGCTGAGGGGAAAAAGCTCGCTGCAAACCTGATAAGGAAAGCAAGTGAAGATTTAAAAACCGAGGGTTTCAGTTTCATCTTTGAAAGACCTGCAAATCAAAGTTTAAACAAATATTACCTGAATCTTGGATTCTCAATATCTGTTCCTAAGCTCCCCTACCCGTTCAACATACTGGACTGGAGCAAAAAAGAGCCTGATCCAACAGAAAACATGATGGAGGCACACCTTCCAGAAGCTATTACAAGTGGAATCATGAGAGATTTTGAAAGTAAATTCATCTGGAAGAAAAATGAAATACTTGAGGGGCTCATAGCACTGGGAGAACTGAGGGAGCATCTTTTGGGATACAAACCAGACCCTGACCAAAAAGAAACCTACATAGCTGTGAACCCCCTGGATTCACCAAACCCGGAAATCTACAGGAACACATTTTTCTGCTTCCCGATGGAATAAGAAAACAATGTAGTATAAAATAAATTAAAGCGGTCTAACTTATTATTTTTCAAAAGTTAGACCGCTTTAATTTTTATTGTTTATACATTGATTGTTCCACGTGGAACATCTGGAATTACCTGCCGAAATAGACGAGAAGAACAGATACATCTGCTGGAGATACGCCAGGAATCCTTGATGCCTGAGCAATAGTTGTAGGCCTATGTTTCATCAGCTTCTGCCTGCTCTCTATTGACAGGGATGTCACTTTCAGAAAATCGAAATTCTCTGGGATAGATACATTCTCCAGCCTTAGGATTTTGTCTGCTATCCTCTGTTCCCTCTCAATATACCCCTTGTATTTTACAGCAATCTCTACACTCTCCAGAATTTCGTCGGGAAGAATTTGTTCAGCCTCTGCTGTGAAAGCGTCTGTATGGGTCTTATATGGGAGCTCTATAAATTTGTCCTCTCCTGATGCCAAGCCAGAATTGTTGAAGGAATTTGTGAGTCCGTAATTTTTTGAGACCTCCCCTACATGCTGCATTATCTCTCCCTCTTGAGGAATATTCTGCAGGAGCTGCTTGATTGCAATCTGAGGTCTTGAGAGCAAATCGGCCAGCCTCCTTTTCTGAGGGAGCGGTGAGGAGCCTGCACTTTCAAGGAAAGGATTAATCTGCGCAGGGTCTGCAGATACATTGTTGAAGATATCCTCTATTCTACCTACAGAAGAGTATTTCTGCTCTACAAGCATCAGCCTGTCATCAGAAACAAGTCCAATTTCATGTCCTGCCTTAGTAAGCCTCAAGTCTGCATTGTCCTGTCTCAACAGGATTCTATACTCTGCCCTTGAGGTGAACATTCTGTACGGCTCATCCACTCCTTTGGTTACAAGATCATCAATCAGTACACCTATGTATGCCTGGTCTCTTCTCAGGATAAAAGGATCTTTGCCGTCACATGCAAGAGCTGCATTGATACCTGCCATCAAACCTTGCGCTGCTGCCTCCTCATAACCTGTTGTTCCGTTAACCTGCCCGGCAAGGTATAGATTCTTCAGGGCCTTGCACTCCAATGTATGCTTGAGCTGAACTGGCGGGAAATAATCGTACTCCACCGCATATGCCGGACGGAAGATCTCTACCTTCTCCAGCCCCTTGATATTTCTGAGGGCATCCATCTGCACATTAAAAGGGAGGGATGAAGAGAATCCCTGGAGATAATATTCGTATGTATGCCACCCCTCAGGCTCCAGGAAGAGCTGGTGTGAATCCTTACCTTCAAAAGTCTTAAGCTTGTCCTCAATGCTCGGACAATAGCGCGGGCCTATGCCATGAATCTTTCCAGAGAAAAGCGGTGAATCCTTGAAGCCACCCTTGAGTATCTCATGAACGGTAGCATTGGTATGCACCATATAGCAGCTCATCTGCTCCACCCCGTTCTGGATTGGCGAAGGTACATTCAGGAATGAGAACCTTGCAGGTGACGGATCTCCCGGCTGCCTCTCCAGTCTTGAGAAATCGACTGACCTTGCATCTATCCTTGGGGGAGTGCCGGTCTTCATCCTGCCGCTCTCAAGTCCAAAGGATTCAAGCTGCTCGGTTACACCGTATGAGGAGAGCTCCCCCACCCTGCCCCCTTCTGTTGTCTCTTTACCTATAAATAATCGGCCGTTTAGAAACGTTCCTGCAGTAATGATGGTGGCGGAGGCTGTAAATTTTGCACCCAAAATGGTTGAAACACCTTTAACCTCCTCATTCTCAATAATTAACGAATTTACCACATCTTGCCAAACAGAAAGATTTCTGGTATTTTCCAGAATATAGCGCCAGTTGAATGAATAATAGACCCTGTCACACTGTGCACGCGGGCTCCACATGGCCGGGCCTTTGGAACGGTTAAGCATCCTGAACTGAAGGGTGCTTGCATCCGTGACAAGAGCGGAGCATCCGCCCAATGCATCAATTTCCCTTACGATCTGCCCCTTTGCAATTCCACCTATTGCAGGATTGCAGGACATCTGGGCAATTTTGTTCATGTCCATCGTAACAAGAAGTGTCTTCTTGCCCATCTTTGCAGCAGCAGCCGCAGCCTCGCATCCGGCATGACCGGCACCAACTACAATTACATCAAAGTCCCTTCCCATATATTATTTAGAAAGCAAGATTTCCTTAAGCTTTGCAAGTGATGAGTTCTCCGCCTCCCTCATCTGCCTGATGTCTTCCTCTGAGTGGTCATCAAGACCGCACAGATGTAGGAAACCATGGATTATTACTCTGTGCAATTCGTCGGGAAAACTCTGGTTGTACTCCTGGGCATTGGCCCTGACAGTGTCAATGCTGATATACAGCTCTCCGTTGATCAGATCTTCCTCCGAATAGTCGAATGTTATAATATCTGTATAGTAGTCGTGTCCCAGGAACTGGTTGTTGATTTCAAGGATATAGGGGTCATCACAGAAGATTACATTTACATCCCCTACCCTGTTTCCATGTTCCTGAACAACAGATTTTATCCAGCTTTTATAAAGAAGCTTGTCCTTAAGTTCAAATTTGATGTCCTTATTGAAAAATCTGACCATAAAAATTTACTTATGTTGACAAAGTTTAATAACTTTGCTGTGTTTGTAGTGGCAAAGCTACAACTTAGAAATTAAAAATTAAAACCTTTAAAATAATTATTATGGCTAAAGTAAGTGTTATTGGCGCCGGTAACGTAGGTGCTACTTGTGCAAACGCAATGCTGCACATGAAATTCTGTTCTGAGATTGTTCTTCTCGATATCAAAGAGGGCGTTTCAGAGGGTAAGGCTATGGACATGATGCAGACTGCAAACCTTTACAAATTTGATACTAAAGTAACCGGTGTTACCAATGATTACAAGGCAACAGCTAACTCAGATGTAGTAGTTGTAACTTCAGGTCTTCCTAGAAAACCTGGCATGACAAGAGAGGAGCTTATAGGTGTTAACGCAGGTATCGTAAGCAGCGTTGTTGAGAATGTATTGAAATACTCTCCAAAAGCTATCCTCGTTATTGTTTCTAACCCTATGGACCCTATGACATACCTTACCCTCAAGAAGACTGGTCTTCCTAAGAACAGGGTTATCGGTATGGGCGGTATCCTCGACAGCAGCCGTTTCCAGTATTTCTTGAGCAAGGCTCTCAAGGCTCCTGCAAGCGACATTGAGGGTATGGTAATCGGTGGTCACGGTGACACTACTATGATTCCTCTTATCAGATTCGCAAACTACAGAGGCGTAGCAGTGAAAGAGCTTCTTTCAAAGAAAGCTGCCGAGCAGGTAGTTGCTGACACTATGGTAGGCGGTGCAACCCTTACAAAACTTCTCGGAACTTCAGCTTGGTATGCTCCAGGTGCTTCTGCAGCAGTTCTCGTTAAATCTATCGTTATGGACGAGAAGAAAGTATATCCTTGCTGTGTAGCTTTGGACGGTGAGTACGGCCAGGAGGACATCTGTATTGGTGTTCCTGCAGTTATCGGAAAGAAAGGCTGCGAGAAAGTTGTAAAATATAAACTTAACGCTGAGGAGATGGAGTTGTTCCAGAAGAGCGCTGACGCTACAAGGAAAACCAACAACATCCTTTACGAAATGAACATCCTTCAGAAATAATAAGGTTTAAAAACAATTATTTCAAAGACAAAACGGTAGGGTTTTTGTAGTTAAAAGCTATAAAAACCCTATTTTATTAACATTCCAGTAAATTAAAGTAAAAAAATAAATCTTTGTATTTCAGTACATTGCAATAAGTGATGGTAATTTATTAACAAAATTTATGCGTATTTGTAAATAATTTACTAATTTTACAACCGCTTTATACACGAAATAACGTAAACAAAATGGAAATAAAGAAATCACCTAAAGCCAACTTGCAGAACAAAAAGTTCTTGTTCACAGAAATTGGACTAGTAATTGCACTATTGATAGTCCTTGGCGCATTTGAATGGAGTACAACAGAGACTTCAGTAAGTATTCTTGAGGAAGAAGTTGCAATTGTAATTGAAGAGGAGCAGGTTCCTATCACACAGGAGGAGCAGCTTCCACCGCCAGAAGCACCAAAGGAGCCAGTTATGTCAGACATCATTGACATCGTTGATGATGACGTTAAAGTTGAGGACAACTTCCTTATTTCAACTGAGGATGACGCTTCACTTGGAGTAGAGATCAAGGACTATGTAGTAGAGCAGGTTGAGGAAGAGGTTGTAGAGGAGGAGGAGATTCCTTTCGCAATTGTAGAGCAGAAACCTTCATTCCAGGGTGGTGACGCAAATACATTTACAAAATGGGTATTCGGAAAGATTGTATATCCTGAGATTGCCAAGGAGAACGGTGTACAGGGTCGTGTAACTCTCCAGTTTACAATTGACACTGACGGTAGCGTAAGAAACGTTAAGGTTCTCAGGGGTGTAGACTCATCATTGGATAAAGAGGCTGTACGCGTAGTATCAAGCTCACCAAAATGGAAACCAGGTATGCAGAGAAACAAACCTGTAAAGGTTAAATATACTTTCCCTGTAGTATTCCAGTTGAAATAACATTCTGTAGAAGATACAAGAAGCTACCCTTTACCGGGTAGCTTTTTTTTTGCATCAAATATTCATATCTTTGCAATGGACCGCAATAACAGAATGCGGCCTTTTCAATATGGAGTATTTTGCTATTTCAAACGGTATTCCGGTACATATTCTGGATACAAAAAAAGGGGAGAAGACAATCCTCCTGCTGCATGGATACCTTGAGACCCTCTACATCTTCAATGAACTTGTGGAGATACTTGAGAAGAAATACAGGGTTGTGGCAATAGACCTTCCGGGGCACGGCCTTTCCGGCTCAAGCAAGGAGGTAAACACAATGGAATTCTGCGCTCAGGTGGCACATGATGTCCTCATGAAATGCGGTGTGGAGAAGGCATACGTTGCAGGGCACTCAATGGGTGGATATGTGGCACAGAACTGCGTAAAGCTGTTTCCCCAGACTTTTGAAGGGCTTATACTGCTCAACTCAACTCCTAACGCCGATTCCCCTGAGAAGAGGGCAGACAGGGAGAGGGAGATAGAGCTTATCCTGAGTGCAAAGCTCGGGCACCTTGCATCCTTGAGCATACCTAAAATGTACGCATCATGCAATTTGAGACGCCTCGATGAAAAGATAGAGGAGACCGTAGAAATAACTGAGACACACGATCCTAACGGCATTGTGGCCTGCATAAAGGGGATGATGGCCAGGGAAGATACAAGGGAGGTACTGAAAGGAATGAAGAAGCTTATGCTGATGTTCGGTACTGAGGACAAATTCATTACCCAAGAGACAAGGGAATCTCTGGTTGCAGAATTCCCTCATGCAACGGTTTCCGTTATTGCAGAAACAGGTCACAACTCCTTCATAGAGAATCCTGAAGCTGCAGTTGAAGCCATCGACAGCTTCATTAACGGCTGATAACTTGAAACATATAAACAGGAGAGGGGAGGCCTTTGAGCCTCCCCCCGTCATTTTACCACAAGAAGTTGTCAAAAGGATACCTTCCCGCATGAATCTCCGCAACCATCTTGTAAAGGTCATTGCGGAGCTTGTCTATATGCATCTTCTCCTTTGCAGAGATAAAGATTGCAGGCGTATTCTCCTTGTACATCCATGAGTTCTTGAGCTCCTCAAGGGAGTAGTTTTCCCTCTTCTTGGGGCCCAGGTCAAACTCATCCTGCTCAACATATTTATAGGCATCTATCTTGTTGAATACCATAAATGTAGGCTTCTCGCCAGCCCCTATCTCCTGGAGAGTCTGCTTCACAACCTTAATCTGCTCCTCAAAATTAGGGTGGGAGATATCCACAACATGCATCAGTATATCTGCTTCCCTCACCTCATCCAGCGTGCTCTTGAAGGACTCAACAAGCTGATGTGGCAGCTTCCTTATGAATCCTACAGTATCACTCAGCAGGAACGGCACATTCTCAATCACCACCTTCCTCACTGTTGTATCAAGGGTAGCAAAGAGCTTGTTCTCCGCAAAAACCTCACTTTTGGCAAGCAGGTTCATCAATGTACTCTTCCCGACATTAGTGTACCCCACAAGGGAAATCCTCACCATACTCCCCCTGTTTCCCCTCTGGGAAGCCATCTGCTTGTCAATCTTCCTCAGCTGCTCCTTAAGACGGCTTATCTTGTCGAGGATTATACGGCGGTCAGTCTCAATCTGGCTCTCACCGGGACCTCTCATACCGATACCTCCCCTCTGTCTCTCAAGGTGTGTCCACATCCTTGTAAGCCTCGGAAGAAGATACTGGTACTGGGCCAGCTCCACCTGTGTCTTTGCATATGCTGTCTTTGCCCTCTGTGCAAAAATATCAAGGATAAGGTTGGTCCTGTCCAGAATCCTGCACTCCAGCTCCCTCTCAAGGTTCCTGAGCTGCGAAGGAGAGAGCTCATCATCAAAGATGACAAGCTTAATCTCATTTTCAACTATATATGCCTTGATTTCCTCAAGTTTGCCGCTCCCCACGTATGTTTTTGAATTTGGTCTGTCAACCCTCTGCACAAAACGCTTCTCTCCAACTGCACCGGCCGTCTCCGCCAAAAACTGGAGTTCATCCAGATACTCGGTAACCTGCTCCTCTGTATTGGCCGGGGTTATGACACTTACAAAAATTGCTCTCTCCATAAAAATAAATCCAAATCTTGTTTACAAACTACAAAAGTAAAAACTATATTTGTATAAATATAAAAACTGACCTCCATGACCATAAAAAAATTAACTATTGCCTCATTGGCCATGCTGCTCGCTTTTGGAAGCTATGATGCACAGGCCCAACAGAAAACCCTCAGGGAGCACGGTTTCCATATCGGTATATTTGATACAGGAAAAAACAACGCCATCACCGATGTTCCCGGTGTAACCGTAGGACAGGTTACCTGCATTGAAGGGGACAGCATCCGCACAGGTGTAACTGCAATCATCCCTCACCAGGGGAATATCTTCAGGAAAAAGGTTCCTGCAGCAATCTACGCAGGAAACGGGTTCGGCAAGCTTGCAGGATACACTCAGGTACAGGAGCTCGGCAACATAGAGACCCCGATTGTACTTACAAACACCCTAAACGTGGCAGCCGGAATTGACGGACTCATCACATACACTCTCCAGCAGCCTGGCAACGAAAACCTCCGCTCTGTAAATGCAGTGGTGGGAGAGACCAACGACGGCGGACTCAACAAGATACAGCAGAGGTACGTTACCCCTGAGATAGTACTCCAGGCCCTCAACAATGCCAAGGACGGCAAAGTGGAGCAGGGTTGCGTAGGTGCCGGAACAGGTACAGTTGCTTTCAACTTCAAAGGCGGTATAGGAACCTCTTCAAGGGTTCTGCCTGAATCACTTGGCGGATATACCATTGGTGTGATTGTACAGTCAAACTACGGCGGAATTCTGGAGATTGACGGCGTACAGGTAGGGCAGAAGCTTGGTGTATTCTCATACAAGAATGACATTCCACAGTCAAAATCGGCAGACGGTTCATGCATGATGGTTGTAATAACAGATGCCCCTATTGATTCACGCAATCTTGAGAGAGTTGCAAAAAGGGCAATGATGGGCCTTGCAAAAACCGGCGGCATTGCCTCAAACGGCAGCGGTGACTACGTTATCGCCCTCTCGGTAGCCCCTGAAAACCTGATTGATGACAGCAAGAAGCTCCATACCCAGACACTTCTGGACAACGGCCAGATGTCACCAATCTTTGCTGCAACCATTGAGGCTACTGCCGAGGCACTATGGAACTCAATGTTCATGGCCACCACAACCAAAGGCTACAACGGCAAGGTTGTTGAGGCCCTCCCAGTGGAGAAAGTTCTGAAAATGCTCAAGGACAGGAACAAATAACATCCTGCAACAATAACCATATCCTGCTTCCCGACAAATGGAGGCAGGATTTTTTTGCAGTACCTGCATCCGGGCCGCATGGAGAGGGCAGGGCAGGGGACAAAAAAAGAGGTCACCAAAGTGACCTCTTTTCCCTATTGTATGATGTGGTTAGTCTTTCAATTTTGCGCAAAGGAACTCTCTGTTGAGTCTTGCAATGTGAGCTACAGAAACCTTCTTAGGACACTCCATCTCACAAGCTCTGGTATTTGTACAAGCACCGAAACCAAGCTCATCCATTTTTGCAACCATAGCCTTTGCCCTTCTTGCACCCTCAATCCTACCCTGAGGAAGCAAAGCCAAAGAACTTACCCTTGCAGAAACGAACAACATGGCTGAACCGTTCTTACAAGTTGCAACACAAGCACCGCAACCTACGCAAGAAGCTGCATCCATACTCTCGTCAGCATCCTTCTTAGGAATTGGTATTGCGTTACCGTCAGGAACACCACCTGTATTCACTGAAACGAAACCGCCTGCCTGAAGAATCTTGTCAAATGCAGTCCTGTCAACAACAAGGTCCTTGATGATAGGGAAACCTGCACTTCTCCATGGCTCAATGGTGATGGTGTCACCATCCTTGAACTTGCGCATGTGCAACTGGCAAGTTGTAATCTCATTGTCCGGACCATGAGCCCTACCGTTGATATAAAGTGAGCATGCACCGCAAATACCCTCTCTACAGTCGTGGTCAAAGCTTACAGGACCGCTGGCTTTACAGCCTTTGTTCACAGCTACCGGATCGATGTTCTCCTTAATCAACTGCTCGTTAAGGATATCCATCATCTCAAGGAATGAACTGTCAGGGGAGATGTTCTTAACCTGATAGGTCTCGAAGTGTCCCTTCTCCTTTGCGTTTTTCTGACGCCAAACTTTTAATGTCAAATCCATATCGTGTACCTTTTTCTTAGTCTTTATAGTTTCTTGTTGATGGTTTTACAAACTCGTAGTTCAGAGGCTCCTTGTGCATCTCTGGAGCGGCGTTCTCGCCTTTGTACTCCCATGCTGCAACATACATGAAGTTCTCGTCATCACGTTTTGTCTCACCGTCCTCGGTCTGCATCTCCTCACGGAAGTGACCACCGCAAGACTCTTTTCTGTTGAGGGCATCCAAAGCCATAAGCTCACCCATCTCAAGGAAGTCTGCAAGACGCAACGCCTTCTCAAGCTCCTGGTTGAACTCACCGTTCTCACCTGCAACATATACATTGCTCCAGAACTCTTTCTTAAGCTCCTTGATGAGCTCAAGGGCTTTCTTCAAGCCTGCCTCATTTCTTGCCATACCAACGTAATCCCACATTACAAGACCAAGCTGCTTGTGAATCTCGTCAACAGATTTCTTTCCTTTGATTGAAAGAAGCTTGTTGATCTTCTCCTTCACTGCCTTCTCAGCCTCTGCAAATGCAGGGTGGTTGATGTCTGTCTTAGGCTCCTGGATCTTATGTGAAAGATAGTCACCAATTGTGTAAGGAAGGATGAAGTATCCGTCTGCAAGACCCTGCATCAATGCAGAGGCACCAAGACGGTTACCACCGTGGTCGCTGAAGTTAGCCTCAC
The DNA here is from genome assembly GCA_964475015.1 of uncultured Muribaculaceae bacterium. Classification (GTDB taxonomy): domain Bacteria; phylum Bacteroidota; class Bacteroidia; order Bacteroidales; family UBA932; genus Egerieousia. The sequence goes on along the minus strand of CAYYVA010000031.1, from coordinate 12,329 downwards.
CAATCGCATACAGGCCAGGGATGGTTGTCTGGAGGTTATAGTCAACCCAGATACCGCCCATTGTGTAGTGGATGGCAGGATAAATCATCATAGGCTCCTTATATGGATCTGTATCGGTAATCTTCTCGTACATCTGGAACAAGTTACCGTAACGCTGTGTAATCACATCTTTTCCAAGTCTCTCAATTGCAGTCTTGAAATCAAGGAATACTGCAAGACCTGTCTCATTTACACCGTAACCTGCATCACAACGCTCTTTGGCTGCACGTGAAGCAACATCACGAGGTACAAGGTTACCAAATGCAGGATATCTTCTCTCCAAGTAGTAGTCCCTGTCCTCCTCAGCAATCTGTGAAGGCTTGATCTGTTTTTTCCTCAACTTCTCAACATCCTCCATTTTCTTAGGCACCCAGATCCTACCGTCATTTCTCAATGACTCACTCATGAGGGTAAGCTTGCTCTGCTGTGTACCGTGAACAGGAATACATGTAGGGTGGATCTGTGCGAAACAAGGGTTTCCGAAGAATGCACCTTTCTTGTAGCACTGCCAAGCTGCAGAACCGTTGCTGTTCATTGCATTGGTAGAAAGGAAGAATACGTTACCGTAACCACCGGTTGCAATTACCACTGCATGGGCACCGAACCTCTCAATCTGGCCGTTCTGCAAGTTTCTTGCAATGATACCTTTTGCCTGGCCGTCAATTACAACAAGGTCAAGCATCTCATATCTTGGATATGATTTTACAGAGCCTTTTGCTACAGCCCTGTTCAATGCTGCGTAAGCACCAAGGAGAAGCTGCTGTCCGGTTTGGCCCCTTGCGTAGAATGTACGGCTTACCTGCGCACCGCCGAATGAACGGTTGTCCAACAATCCGCCGTAATCTCTTGCGAAAGGAACACCCTGTGCAACACACTGGTCGATGATGTTGTTACTTACCTCAGCAAGACGGTAAACGTTAGCCTCCCTTGCCCTGTAGTCACCACCTTTGATTGTGTCATAGAACAGACGGTAAACAGAGTCGTTGTCATTAGTGTAGTTCTTTGCAGCGTTGATACCACCCTGAGCGGCAATAGAGTGTGCACGTCTTGGTGAATCACTGATACAGAATACTTTTACATTGTATCCCAGCTCGCCCAATGAAGCAGCTGCAGCTGCACCACCCAAGCCTGTACCAATTACAATAATTTCCAGTTTGCGTTTGTTAGCCGGGCTGACTACGCGAATTTGAGCCTTATGCTTTGTCCATTTTTCAGCCAAAGGCCCTTCAGGAATCTGTGATAATAATTTTTCGGCCATTATTATGTTTTTTAAGTGTACTTTTAGCGCAATTAAATTTTGTACAATTTTAGTCACTTTTTATCAAATAAGCAATTATTCCCAAATAATTATTTAGTATATTAGCCTTATCAAAACCCCAAAAATTGTTCTTATGAGATATATCTTGCTCCTTATCATGCTTGTATCAACAACGGACTGCACCCTCCTTGCACAAAAGAAGACCGGAAGGCGTGCAGAAAAGAAACAGAAGGAAATGATGGCTGTACAGAATGCAATATCCAAGGACAGCCTGGTCATCCAAATAGACAAGATCAGGCCTTCATTTGCAGCAAACGTGAATGAGCAATCCTACTACGGATACACAGGCCATGTGCTGAAACTTATAGGCAACAGGTTCTCCGTAAACTTCATCTACATAGGGGAGGCACCTACCGCAATGATGGGGGAGGAGAGGCTATCCATCTATGCCAAGGAACAGGAGACCCCTTTTGCAAAAAGATATGACGCGCAGAAGGAAATGACATATTACTACCTGAAGTTCCGTAACGAGAGTGAGGAGAACAAGGCTGAATGGGAGTGTTTCATTGAAATACAGAAGAACGGGAACACCCACATACAGATGCAGACAAAGGAACTCAACCCAATGATCTATTCCGGGTTCCTGGACATTGAAAATATATATGGAAACAAATAAAATAAAATAAAATAAAATAAAATAAAATAAAATAAAATAAAATAAAATACCATGAATTTGAAGAACACTTTTATCGGGGCCATAATCTCCCTCGCCATGCTTGCTTCATGCAGCGGGGAGAGTGAACCCAACATCATTCCCCAGCCCCAGCAGATGGCTGTGAACGGAGGAAAATTCACCTTCAGCAACAATGTTTCAATAGGTGGAAACGCCCAGTTTGAAATAGGTTTACTCAAGGAAAGACTTTCAGAGGCTGCCGGCATCGTGCTTGCAGATGCTCCGGAGGGAAAGGGGAATGTGGAGATCAACATTGACCCAACTGTCGGGATAAAGAAGGAAGGATACAGGCTTGATGTCCTTCCCGACAAAATTTCAATTGTTGCAGCTGACAAGGCAGGTGCCTTTTATGGAGTGCAGACCCTCCTGCAGCTGATGCCCCCTGAAATTTATGGGGAAGGCGGCTGTAAAGGGAAGGTTGGAGTTCCTTGCGTTTCAATTGAGGACTGGCCGAGATTCGGCTACAGGGGTGCAGGACTTGATGTTTCAAGAACCTTCTTCCCGCTTGAGACCATCTATGACATGCTGGACTGGATCTCTTACCACAAGCTGAATGTATTCCACTGGCACATTACTGATGACAACGGCTGGAGGATAGAGATAAAGAAATACCCTCTCCTTACCGAAAAAGGTGCATGGAGGGGACCGGATGAGGTTCTTCCTCCTTCTTATGGTTCAGGCAACAAGAGGTACGGAGGCTTCTATACCCAGGAGGAGATAAAGGAGGTTGTAAGATATGCAGCGGAGAGGAACATTGAAATCATCCCTGAAATAGATATGCCGGGGCACAGCAAGGCTGTAATTGAGTGTTATCCTGAGGTAGGCTGCACCAATAAGGACAAGACCATGAGCGTGAACGGTGAGGTGAACAATGTATGGTGCGTGGGCAATGAGAAGACATATGAGATGATTGAGAACATTGTTGCCGAGCTTGTTGAGCTTTTCCCTTCTGAAAAACTCCATCTTGGAGGTGATGAAGTTAATATGGATAACTGGAAAAATTGTCCTCATTGCCAGGCTTTCATGAAAAAAATGGGCATGAAGGAAGAGATTGAGCTCCAGAACTATTTTGTAAGGAGGATGGAGAAGATTGTCAATAAGTACGGTAAGGTATTGGTAGGATGGGATGAAATAAGGAAAGGCGGAAATCTTGAACCTTCTACCATTGTTTTCGGTTGGGCTTCTATGAAAACCGGTGCAGAAGCTGTGAAAAAAGGACAGCGTACTGTTTTCCTTCCTGCCCAATATTGCTACATGGACATGAAGCAGTCTGAATATGAAAGGGGTCACAACTGGGCAGCTATTGTTACATTAGACAGTACATATAAGCTGGATCCTTTAAATATGTGTAACTTTACCCCTGAAGAGGAGAAGCTTGTGCTTGGTGTACAGGCAAACCTCTGGTGCGAACTTCTCGACAGGCCTGCAAGGTTCCTGGAATACCAGTTCTTCCCAAGGTTGTGTGCACTGGCTGAAACCGCCTGGACAATGCCTGAGAAGAAGAATTATGACTGTTTCTGGAACAGGATAACCTCAAGCCACTATGACAGGATGGACAATATGGGAATAAAGTTCAGGCTTCCTTTCCCTGAAGTTGTTTATGAAGATGATATGCTTAAGGTTACACCTCCATACGATGGTGCCATAATAAGATACACTACAGATGCTTCAGAGCCAACAGCCTCTTCTCCTGTATGGAAAGGTGACACCAAAACACAGGAGCCTGAGAAATACAGGTTTGCAACTTTCTATAAGGACCATAACCAGAGCATTGCGGTGGGAGCTTCTAACATTGAGCTTTATCATTACCTTACCCCTGAAGTTTCAATTGAAAGTTCATATAAGGAGTCTGAATCAAACAGAAGCTTCCCTATGAGCAACATAACTTCATACGACATGAAGAAATACTGGAGGGTAAACAGAAGGTCCAATGCAGGTGACTATGTGCTTTATACTTTCAAGGAGCCTGTAGAGTGCGGCAAGATAACAGTTGAGACAGGTATTCCAAACATCACCTTCTACAGCTGCACTGAAGGACATGTGGAATATTCCTATAATGGAGAGGATTTCATTAAGGGTGATGACTTTATATATGGAATATCAGTCATCAAGCCTGAAGATAAGGTAAAGGCAGTTAAAATAGTGTTTACAGGAATGTCTGACGCTCTCATCACTGTATTCCAGAACTTGAGGATTGAAAAATAATCTTCTTTATATGACAGAAAAGAAGAGGGACCCCATTTGAGGTCCCTTATCTTTTACCCTGTATTTCAATTGAATCTAGAACACTTTCTGTATAGTTTCATATACTGGCTTGAGGTCAGCTGGAGTTGCCTTTCCTTCCCTTATCTTCTCAATTACCGGAACAGCCTGGTCAAATACCTTGTTCTCAACCTCAAGTGCAGGAACCATATATTTTACTATTGCATTGTAGTTCAAATATTTGTTTCCGTTTCCTCTTGTGATTGGGAAAATTTCCTTCTTGTTCTCAAGAACCCAGTCACACATCTGTGCATTCTCTGTTCCCTCTGCTGTCATGAATGAAGGTATATTCTCTCCATTTGCAACCATAAGAGGAACTGTGATACCGATAGGAGGATAACCCAAAATTGTCCACATTACAGTATTTGCAGGGTTCTCACCTTTCTTTACACCCTCAACTACTATTGAACAGCTTGATGATTTTCTTGGAATGAAATCCTGATCCATGAACCATCCGTTGCATTTCTCCACAAGCTCCTTGTCCTTATTGAGGTCAATACCAAGGATTGAGTGGTAGAAAGTACGTGAAAGGTTCTGCATAATCCATTTTGCCGTGATGTCACCATTTCTACCTATCTGCTCCTTCATTATCTTGTCAGCAGCTGTATATCTTACATAACCCATACCGTCGTTGAGTCTTCCGGTATTTGAATGGTTTGTATATACAAGATATCCCTGAGGGGCAATCTTAGGGTCATTTACATCCACCTTTGTCCATGAATCATTGTTTACCTCATAATAGGCTGCTCCACCTTCAGCGTCTATCACGCCAAAGTTGGCCTCTACACCCATAGGCCTCTTGTATTTGTCCAGTAGCTTCTCAAAATCAGCAAGTGTCCTGCAGGTTGCAAGTGCCTTGTACATAACCTCACCCTCCTTGTCCATCTGGTCTGAAGGTACATTGTCATCCTTAAGGTTATATGAAGCTGTGTTCATTATTGAGAATCCAACCTCATTTGTACCTGTCCATGCCTCCTCCTTCATTGCATCAGGAGAGTTGACAAGTGCATAGAATGAATATTTTGCACCCTTGAAATATTTTACCTTGTTGTTAAGCTCACCTGTATCCCTGTGTTTCCAAAGCAAAGGTCTTCCGTCTGGTGTTGCCTTGCCTGTAATGATTGCTGAAGTACAGGCATAGATATCAGCGGCAAAAAGTGATATGGCCGCAAGAAAAGCCAATAATAGTTTTTTCATAATGCTTTTATCAATTAAGTTAATTATCAGAATAAAGTATCTTCAGGCATATATCTGTCCATTCCAAGATGTCTGTATGCAAGTTCAGTAACCTCCCTGCCCCTTGGTGTCCTGTTTATGAATCCCTCCTTGATAAGGAAAGGCTCATAAACCTCTTCAAGTGTCCCTGCATCCTCTCCTACGGCAGTTGCAATGGTGTTCACTCCTACAGGACCTCCCTTGAACTTTGTTATTATTGTAGTAAGTATCTTGTTGTCCATAAGGTCAAGCCCCTTCTTGTCTATATTGAGGGCATCAAGGGCATATCTTGTTATTGGAAGATCTATCTTTCCGTTCCCCTCCACCTGGGCAAAATCCCTTACCCTCCTGAGGAGAGAATTGGCAATTCTCGGTGTTCCCCTGCTCCTGCAGGCTATTTCCAGCGCTGCCTCCTTGTCAATCTCCATATCCAATATCCTTGCACTCCTGCCTACTATTTTCTGGAGCACCTTTGAATCATAGTATTCAAGATGGCACTGTATCCCGAACCTTGCCCTCAATGGAGATGTAAGGAGCCCGCTCCTTGTAGTTGCCCCTACAAGGGTAAATGGATTCAATGATATCTGCACAGACCTTGCACCAGGTCCCTTGTCAAGCATTATGTCTATCCTGTAATCCTCCATTGCAGAATACAGGTATTCCTCAACAACAGGGGAAAGCCTGTGTATCTCATCTATAAAGAGCACATCCCCCTCATCAAGGCTTGTAAGGAGACCTGCAAGGTCACCAGGCTTGTCAAGTATAGGGCCGGATGTAATCTTCATTGATACCCCAAGCTCATTCGCTATTATATTTGCAAGTGTTGTCTTTCCCAATCCTGGAGGGCCATGGAAAAGGACATGGTCTAAAGATTCACCCCTCTGCTTTGCCGCCTTCACAAAAACCTTGAGATTCTTCAGAATCTTTTCCTGTCCCGAAAAATCATCAAATTCCTTAGGCCTTATCACCCCTTCAATATCCCCTTCAGACTGGGCACCCGCTTTCCTGGGATCAAAATTTTTTTCAAAACTATTCATAACACAAATATAATCTTTTTATAAAAAGAATTTTAATGATGTTTATTTATATTGTGTTAATATGTTGATAATTTTATTTTTCAACATTATTGTTAATCATATTCAAAGTTATCAATACTTTAAAATTCTCCAATACATTGATTTTTAAATATATCTTTTACTTTATCAACAGATGTTGAAAAACTGTACCGCTGTTTTCAACACATATACCCTGTTAATAACGTTACTTGAAAATTTTTTTAAAAATTCTGTTGGAGTTGATTGTATATGGAGAAAAAAATATATCTGTACAAAAATTCCAATAAACAATCCAATATTTCCTAAAAGTTATCAAAAGGGTTATCAATATATAAACAGGGGTTTTCAACAGTTTTGTTGGTGTATTGTTAAAAACTTAATTTAATTTTGCAGCAGCTTATGGAAAATAATGTGCTGCTTAATGTTTTCTCTTCACAAGATTCTGTAAAAGAACTTGTTGAAGTTTTAAACAATGGAAAAAACAATTCCATTGCAATAAAGGGACTATATGGTTCTTCCAAATCATTTGTACTTGCCTCATCGTTGCCCGCAGGTATAAATATAGTGATAATGGACAACAAGGAGGAGGCACAGTTCTTTTCCAATGACCTATATAATCTTATTGATGAGGATTGTGTTTTCTTTTTCCCATGTTCCTCAAATTCCGTATCCAATAAGATAAGTACAATAAAGGATTCTTCCCAGAAGGTACAGAGAAGTGCCGCAATAAGTGCCCTGCGTGGTTTTCTTGATGGCGAATCTACATTAAAAAAGATAATTCTTGTTGCATATCCGGCCTCAGTTTATGAGAAAATTCCCAACAGCAGGGTGTTGAAAAGCAATATACTCAAGATAAGGAAGGGGGAGATGGTATCCCATGAATTCATAAAGGAGACATTGCAGGAATATAACTTTGAGAAGGTAGATTTTGTAGGGGAACCGGGGCAGTTTGCCCTCAGGGGAGGTATCATAGATATGTTCTCCTTCTCTTCAGACAAGCCTTACAGGATAGATTTCTTCGGGAATGAAGTGGAAAGCATAAGGGAATTTGATACAAATACACAAAGGTCCCTGAGGGAACTGCAGGAAGTTGAAATTTTCCCCAACATTTATGAAAACGGGGAACTGCAGGAAGAGGAGCTTGTGGATGTGTTTGAATTTGCCGGCAAAGGAAAGACAAATATATGGGTAAATGACCTGAGTGTACTCCAGGGGGAGCAATATTCACAGGTGTTGGGGAATATCATGCAGGAGAGGGTAATCTCTTTCAATGACAATAATATGGAGGGGCAGGCAGTTGTAGAGTTCAACATTTCACCGCAGCCTTCATTCAACAAGAACTTTGACCTGCTCCTTACAGATATAAACAGGAAAATCTCTGACGGATATACCATATATATATGCAGTGAGAACGGGAAGCAGTTTGAGAGGCTCAGGAGCATATTTGCCCACAACAGCGGGGATGACCTTACCAAAGTTCCAAAATTTACAGAGCTGGACTATTCCATCCATACCGGCTTTGTGGACAACGGGGCAAGGACATGCCTATATACAGACCACCAGATCTTTGACCGCTACCACAGGGTAAAGATAAAGAGGGAGGTTCCAAGGAGCGAGAGGCTTACACTCAATGAGCTGAGTGCATTCCAGATAGGTGACTATGTTGTGCATATAGACCATGGAGTGGGAGTTTTCGGCGGACTTGTGAAGACAAACCTGAACGGAAAGGTACAGGAGGCCATCAAGCTTATATATAAGGACAATGATGTGATATTTGTCTCAATCCACGGCATACACAGGATATCCAGATACAAGAGCAAGGAGGGTACCCCTCCAAAAATATACAAGCTGGGCACTGGGGCATGGGAAAAGCTCAAGACCCAGACAAAGAACAAGGTGAAGGATATTGCCAAGGACCTCATAAAGCTCTATGCAGAGAGGAGGCAGGCCAAGGGTTTTGCCTTTTCTCCCGACAGCTATCTCCAGCATGAGCTTGAGGCATCCTTCATGTATGAGGATACTCCTGACCAGCTGAAGACCACACAGGCTGTAAAGGAGGATATGGAGAGGGATTTCCCTATGGACCGCCTGGTTTGCGGGGATGTAGGTTTCGGCAAGACAGAGATTGCAGTGAGGGCAGCCTTCAAGGCGGCAGTTGACGGAAAGCAGGTGGCCCTGCTGGTTCCTACAACCATCCTTGCCCTGCAGCATTACAAGACATTCAAGAAAAGGCTCAAGGATTTCCCTTGTACCATAGAATATATAAGCAGGCTCAAGACAACAAAGGAGATAAAGCAGATAGCGGAGAACCTGAAGGCCGGCAAGACAGACATCATAATAGGTACACACAGGCTCCTGAACAAGGAGATACAGTTCAAGGACCTCGGACTCCTTATAATAGATGAGGAGCAGAAGTTCGGTGTGGCGGCAAAGGAGAAGCTAAGGCAGCTCAAGCTCTCTGTAGATACCCTTACCCTCACGGCAACCCCAATACCGAGGACCCTCCAGTTCTCGCTTCTTGGTGCAAGGGACCTCTCAATAATAAATACGCCGCCGCCAAACAGGCTCCCGGTACAGACGGAAATCATAGATTTCAACGAAGATCTGGTTAGGGAGGCCATAACTTACGAGATAGAGAGGGGCGGGCAGGTATATTTTGTACACAACAAGGTTGAGGACATCCTTGCCGTTGAGGATATAATAAGGAGGATATGTCCCGGTGTGAAGACTTGTGTGGGGCACGGGCAGATGGAGCCTAAGGAGCTGGAAGGGAAGATACTGGAATTTATGGCAGGCGATTATGATGTCCTCATAGCAACCACCATTGTGGAGAATGGAATAGACATCCCGAATGCCAATACCATCATAATAAACCAGGCGCAGAACTTCGGCTTGAGCGACCTCCACCAGCTGCGCGGAAGGGTAGGACGTTCAAACCAGAAGGCTTTCTGCTATCTGATTGTCCCTTCAATGGCGTCAATAACTGATGATGCAAGGAGGAGGCTCAGGGCCATTGAAGCTTTCTCAGATCTTGGCAGCGGCTTCAATATAGCAATGCAGGACCTTGATATAAGGGGTGCAGGAAACCTCCTTGGAGGGGAGCAGAGCGGCTTCATAGCAGATATGGGATTCGAGACATACCAGAAGATCCTTTCCGAGGCCTTCATGGAGATAAAGCAGGACAGCGGCAATGAGGAGCTGTTCCAGGAAGCCATGCAGGGGAGCAGGGAACCTGAGAAATATGTAACGGACTGTACCATAGATACAGATATGGAACTTCTCATTCCCGACAGCTATATCTCACTTACATCAGAAAAGATACGCCTCTACAAGGAACTGGACGCAATAACCTCGGAAGAGGCACTTGTAAAGTTCACCGATGACCTCAGGGACCGTTTCGGAGAGCTGCCGGACCAGCTTGTACAGCTCACATACGTGGTAAGGCTGAGGCGGGAGGCCCTGGAGCTGGGATTTGAGAGGATAGTGATGAAGAATAACATGATGCTGGTATATTTTGTAGGGAACCAGCAATCCCCATATTACAGTTCTCCGCTCTTTGCAGGCATCCTCAACTATATCAATTCTTCATATAGGAACATGCAGGTAAGTGAACACAATAAAAAGTTGATATTGAAAATCAAGGGGATTGATACAATAGAAAAAGGATATAATGTTGTGTTTAAAATGAAAATGTCTATCTTTGCAAACTTGTAAAGTGTAATTTTGGTGACAAATCTACTGATTGATATAGGCAACTCCAACTGTAAGGTTGCATTCAGCGGAAAGGGAGGGGAACTTGGAGAGATTTTCAGAAGTTCACAACCGGATACGCTGGAATTCATCCTTTCGGTGATGAAAGGGATATCTTTTGATGTGATTGTCCTTTCAACGGTAAAGGAGGATGACCCTCACATGCAGGAGGTGCTTGCCGCCAGATGCCGGAAGTTTGTGGTGCTTGGTACAGATACAGAACTTCCCATAGACCTCAAGCTGGGGTTCCCGGCAAAAGGTCTTGGTTCAGACAGGTTTGCGGCGGCCATTGCGGTTGCCATGCTCTTCCCTGGAAAGGACTGCATCAAGTTTGATTTCGGCACTGCACTTACAGTTGATTTTATAAGCGCCGCAGGAGTATATGAAGGGGGTAACATCTCTTTGGGCATGCAGAGCAGGTTCAGGGCTCTGAACACATTTACAAAGAGGCTTCCGCTTATAGTTCCAGGCAAAGAATTTGATGAAAAAGGGACCGATACGGCCGGTGCGATGACAGCCGGTGTAGTTTTAGGTCTGATTTTTGAAGTGGAGGGTTATATTAACAGATATCCCGGACATACGGTGATTTTTACAGGTGGGGATTCTTTTTATTTTGCAGAGAAAGTCAAAAGTTCCATCTTTGTAGTGAAGAATCTGGTACTGTCGGGATTGGCCCTAATAGCAGATTATTATGCACAAGACTGATATTGTTAGAAAAATTTTGATTGTTGCGGCTCTGTTCCTTGCATTCGGCCTGAAGGCCGGGGCTCAGGATACAGATGCCCTCGGCACATATACACCATATTCGCTGTTCGGTATAGGTGACATCCAGAAGCAGGGTACTTCATTCAACCTGGGTATGGGCGGAATAGGTACAGGAGTAAGGGACAACAGGATGATCAACTATCTCAACCCTGCCTCTATCACAGAGAGGGACACTCTCTCGTTCATGCTGGATTTCGGTCTGGTACAGAAGAACTTCTACAATACTGATGACAAGGTTGAGTCTGCATACAATACAGCAAACATGCAGAATATCATCTTTACTGCCCCCATCTACAAGAAGTCTGCATTTATTGTTGGCGTAACTCCATACAGCAGCATAGGATACAAGTTCCAGTCAAAGGAGCAGAACAAGGAACTGATTGCAAAGTACGGAGACATTTCGTATGAGAAATATGGTACCGGAAGCATCAACCAGCTTTTTGTCGGGGCTGCGATGAACCTCTCAAAGAATGTGGCCGTGGGTGCGGAGATGATCTATTATTTTGGTGCCCTCAACAGATACAGCAATGTCTCTTTTGATTCGGATGCCTCTGTAAGGAACATCAATACAGGATGGGATTATGATGTAAGGGCCTTGTCGGGAAGACTGGGAGTGCAGTATTTCGGGAACATTGCAAAGAATACCACCCTTACCGTAGGTGCAACCTACAGGATGAAGAGCAAGCTTGACGGTGACTATACAAGTTATGCGCTTGCAGTTTCATCCTCTACAATGGATACGGTGAAGCTTGTGACAACTCCAGGATATAAGGTGGAGATCCCTTCCGAACTCTCTTTGGGATTCTCAATCAAGAAGAGGGACAAGTGGATGGTGGGATTTGACTACACAAGGCAGAACTGGGAGGATTCATTCTTCGGTGAAACTCCAGGTGTGGACTTCAAGCCTTCAGCTGCAAGTTCATTCAGGGTGGGCTTTGAGTACATACCTAATATGTATGATATCAGATATTATCTGAAGAGGGTCACATACAGGTTTGGTGCCTATTATGACAAGTCATACATAAACATAGGCGGGAACCAGGTGAATGCTGCAGGTATTACTTTGGGAATGTCAATGCCAATATTCAGATGGTACAATGCATTTACATGGTCGGTTGACATGGGGCAGAGGGGCTCGCTGGACAACGGTATGGTGAGGGAGAGGTACATACAGCTGAACCTGAACTTCAACCTGCACGACATGTGGTTCATAAAGAAGAGATATCAATAATATAATAAATATAACTAAACA
>CAYYVA010000030.1:0-24724 GCA_964475015.1 uncultured Muribaculaceae bacterium | reverse complement strand
TCATCCGCACCGAACTTGAAGATAATAGGGGTATCAACGTTGTCAGGCAGGGCAGAAGTTACCATGTCCAGCTTGTCCCTGACATCATTGGTTGCCACATCTATATCTATACCATACTCAAACTCCAGCACTACAACTGAAACATTCTCCTTTGATGTTGAAGTGATGTGCTTGAGGTCACTCACACTATTGAGGACGTTCTCCAAAGGCTTGGTAACGTTGTTCTCAATATCGGAAGCATTCGCACCCTGGTAAGTTGTCATTACCATGATGGTATTGGTCTCAATCTCCGGGATAAGGTCAATAGGGATGTTTATCAGGGAGAAGATACCGAATATTGACACTGCCACAAAGACAAGGGCAGTGGTTATGGGTTTCTTTACCGCACTTTGATATAAACTCATTTTCTGATTCTTCTAAATATTCAAAATTACGTTTACAGCCACAGCTTATTTCACTACCTCAGCCTTGCCGCCGTTCACAACTCTTGAGTGTCCCTCTGTAACTACCTGGTCACCTGAAGCCACACCGCTGATAAGCTCGTACTCTGTACCGAACCTTCTGCCAAGCTCAATCTTCTTGAACTCAATTGTACCGTTGTTGTATACATATACATATCTGTCTCCTGAACCGGTCTGCTTTACAACCGCCTGGTCAGGAACCACAACATGGTTTGCTGTACCATAAGAGAAGGTAACCCTTGCAAACATGCCCGGACGAACCCTCTCATTTGCATTTGCAATGGTAATCTCTACAGGGAATGTCCTTGTAGCCGCATCAATTGTAGGATATACAAGTGACACCTTGCCCTTGAACACCTCGTCACCGTAAACGTCAAGCTTCACGTCAACCTCCATACCTTTCTTTATCTGTGTAAAGAGGGCCTCTGATACATTTACCTTAAGCTTTACAGGGGTAATCTGCTCCACAACATAAACAGGAGAACCGCCGTACATGTCACCTGCATCATAGTTCCTTGCTGTAACGATACCGCTGACAGGGGTTCTGAGAACTGTATTCTCAAGCAGGTTGTTATAGTTGCTCCTTGATACGCTTGAAGCCAGCTTCATTGCATCCCAGTTGCTCTTTGAGATGCCGCCAACCTGATAAAGCTGGTCTATTCTGGCAAACTCAATTGAATCATTCACCATTTTAAGCCTTGCCTGCTCAAGGTTTGTTGCATCCAAAGTTGCAAGTACCTGACCCTTCTTCACATGGTCACCAACCTCAACGAGAATCTGCTTGATCCTCAAAGGCATCTGAGGGGCAATCTTGTTGATTACCTCAGCCTCAACTGTAGCAGTAAATGTCTCAATCTGCTCTACCTCCCTCTCAAAAACCTGCTGTACCCTTACCTGTGGGATAACCTCTGCCTCAACTGCTGCAGCTGCATTCTCCTCACCTGATTTGCAGGAGAAAACAACTCCCGCCAACATTAGCACCGATAGTGTCCTAAACAATCTTTTCATATTCTATATCTTATTATTTTCTTATTCGTTCTCGTTAAACTGGTTTACTCCCAAAATCTTGTCCAATGAAGACTTGAGTGTCATGTATGTATATACAGACTGGTTGAGGTTGAGCCTTGCCTGGAGAAGGCCAAGCTGTGCATCCTGAAGTTCAAGCAGGGTACCGCTACCTACATCATACCTCTTCTTTGCAATGTCATATCCTGCCTCTGCACCCTCAATTGTCTTCTGTGCAGCCTGGTACTGCTTGAGGCTTGTCTCAAGTGAGTTGAGCACCTGCATCACGCTGATCTCGAGGTTCCTTATTGCATCCTCCTTCTGAAGGGCAAGCTGCTCCTGCTGCACTTTTGTCTGGCGCAAATCGTTGTAACGCTGTCCGCCTGAGAAGATAGGGATGGAGAGGGCAAGTGTACCTGTTGAATAAGGGTTCCACTTGTAGTCCTTGAACTTGTAGTTCTCAGCCATTGCAATCCAGCTGTAACCGATCTGGGCTGCAAGTGTAGGATAATACTTGGCAAGCTTCATTTCGTAAGTCTTGTCCAGCATCCTCTCCTGAATCTCAATCTGCCTGATTGCAGAGTTGTTCTCTACAGACTTGCTCTCGTATGCCGCAACATCACCTACTATCTTCTCATACTCCTCCAACGAACCCACGCAAGCTATGTTTTGGTCCAAATCTATACCGATTACAGCCTTGAGCCTCCAGTTGCCCAATACTATATTGTTCTGTGCATCGTACACATTAGGCTCTGCATTCTGCATTGCCACCTCTGCACTGATGAGCTCGAATTTTGAAGCAAGGCCTGTATCATACTTGCCTTTCACATCATTGTAGTTGTCAACTGCATTGTTGTAGTTCTCCTTATATACATCATAGAGCTCCTGAGCAAGCAGCACACCATAGAAAGCCTGCTGTACCTGGTCTATCAGGTCCTGTCTTGAACCCTGTGCCTTCTCAACAGCCAGCTCCACATCCATGCCGGTTATTTGTATAGCCTTCCACAACTCCACATTCACAAGTGGCAGGGCCGCATTGAATCCGGCAGACCATGTGTTGTTCACACCTATTGTTATCTCCTGCTCCATCATGAAGAGTTTCTGCTTCTTGATGGCACGCTGATAACTGCCGCTGAAATCAATCTTCGGGAACAGGGAGGCATATGTACCTTTCTTTGCGTACTCTGTCCTCTTGATCTCCTTATCCGCAACCTTCACGGTGATGTTCTCGCTCAAGGCAACCTTGAGGGCATCATCCAGGGTGAGGTGCAATGTATCCTGCGCCTGAACGGACGAGGATACAAACAGGGTTGCAACCGCTGCAACCAGGAACTTTACAAAATCAGTTCTTCTCATCTCTTTTACCTATAATTAATATCTGTTTTTCCGAAAGTAAATCAGGCTGCAAATATCTTGCAAAGAACACAAACAAATTCGCCACAAATTACACTATTTTGGTCTGAAACGGAACAACATTTACAGCAACAATGTCAAAAAGGCGGGGCAGAACTCCTTTTTAGCCTCAAAAAATCCTATATTTGTCCAAAACAATATCACAAAAAATTCCTTGCATAGATTTTGCAACCATATTCCCGACAATTTTTAAACATAAAACAGAGGATGAAACACGGAATCAACCCAAATATCGACCTTAAGGAATTTCTCCAGAGAATTGAGGGGTACAACTTCAACAACAAGCTTGCAATGGCCTACATCTCCCCTTTCTCAAAGAGCAACATAAACGAGCTTCCCAGCTCCAGGCATACATCCATTGAGGAAAACGAGAAGACAATAGGATACCTTGTAATAATATCGGGAAAGCTGGAGCTCTCCATTGACTATGTAAACTACACATTCAACAACAGCAGCTGGGTGGAGCTGCGCCCTACAGCCGAGGTGAAGCTTATCGGATACAGCAATGATTTCATGGCATATATAGTGATGGCCGCAGAATCGTTCGTGCTTGACACTTTGCTGGACAAGAAGCCCATTCCGATCTCCCATTTTGTGGACATGAAGGAGTCCCCGCATCTGGAGCTTACAAGCGATGAGCTTACAGCACTGAAGATGAGCCTGGACCGCATACTGTATTACCTCCGCAGGGAGCACAACTTCAAGAAGGACATGCTGCACAACACCTTCTACAACTTCATACTGGAGGCCAGCCACATCTTCCACAACAGGGACGGTGTACGCAAGCAGCTGAACAACCTCTCAAGGAAAGAGACCATCATCAGGGACTTCATGATACTTGTGGAGCAGAACGCCCAGAACGAGCACAACCCGTCATTCTACTCGGACAAGCTGTGCATAAGCACCCAGTACCTCTCCATAATATTGAAGGAGATAACCGGGCACACCGCCAACTACTGGATTGCAAAGAAGATTACCTCTGAGGCAAAGATCCTCCTCAGGACCCCAAAGCTTACCATAAAGGAGATTACGGACAAGCTCCACTTTGCGGACCAGTCTTCGTTCGGCAAGTTCTTCAAGAAGCACACCGGAATATCCCCAAAAAAATATCGGGAAGATTTTTCAACTCCCCGATAGATTTTATAGAACTTCTATCACTCTCTCCAGACGTTTTCCTCTTGATCCTTTAATCAATACTGAGCAACCTGAGAGGGGATTTTCCCTGAAATGTTCCTGTAGAAGCAGGGAGTCCTTGAAGAATTCCATTCCCGACAAATCATCAAAGGCTTTCCCAGCTGCAGCAAACTCATCGCCCACCAGATAGATTTTCCCGAATCCTTTGGAAACTGCAAGACGGAGAATTTCAACATGCTCCGCAACTGAATCCGGGCCGAGCTCCAGCATGTCACCCAGGAGAAGCACCTTTGACGGCATCTTCAGGGAGGCAAAGTTCTCTATTGAGGCCTTCATGCTGGTAGGGTTTGCATTGTAGGCATCCACCACAAGCCTGTTGCGGCCGGTATCGGTAAGCTGCGACCTGTTGTTGGAAGGGACGTATGCTCCAATTGCAGCCACCGCATCGGTGGCAGGGACATCCATGTATGAAGAGACGCACATTGCCGCAAGGACATTGTCCGAGTTGTAGGCACCTATCAGGTTAGTATTTATTGTTATCCACTCCGGCTCACGGTTCTCCTCCACCGCTGAACAGCTTGGATTGGGCACTGTCATTGAAAGGAACGGAGAGCCCCCCTCATCCACCACAATCCTGGCACCGTCATTGGATACGCCGTATGGCACAAGCTGCATCCTCTCCCTTTTGGATGCCATCCCCACAAGGAGTGAATTGTCCATGTTCACAAAGGCAATCTTCCTGTGCTCATTCAGGTAATCATACAGCTCTCCCTTGGTGGCCATGACCCCTTCAAGGGAACCGAATCCCTGCAGATGGGCCTTTCCCACATTGGTTATAAGCCCGAAACTCGGGCAGACAAGGTTCACCAGCAGCTCTATCTCCCCGGGGTTGCTTGCCCCCATCTCAATTACCGCCGCCTGGGTATCTGCATTTATCCTGAGCAATGTGAGCGGCACACCTATATGGTTGTTCAGGTTCCCCTCGGTTGCAACCACATTGTATTTTGTCCTCAGGCAGGCTGCCACCAGCTCCTTGGTGGTGGTTTTTCCGTTGGTGCCGGTAAGGGCAATTACAGGTATCCTGTGCTGCTTCCTGTGGTATCTTGCCACCTGCTGCAGGGTGTGGAGGACATCCTCCACCAGGATAATTTTGTCGGGAAGCAGATTCTCAACACCTGGCTCATCCACCACTGCGTATGCTGCCCCCTTCTCCAGGGCTGCCGCTGCAAAATCATTTCCATTGAAGGTCTCCCCCCTCAAGGCAAAGAACATGCACCCGGGAAGGATGTTCCTGGTATCTGTGCATACCCCCTGCGAGTTTTCAATATACAGCCTGTATATCTCCTCTATTTCCAGATTCTTCATGGCTATTTTACACCTGTTGAGCCGAAGCCGCCTGCCCCGCGCTCAGTTTCACCCAACACCTCAACCTCTTCCCACTCTATCTTCTCATATTTTGCAATCACCATCTGGGCAATCCTCTCACCCGGGTTTATCACAAACTTCTCCTTTGAGACATTCACAAGGATAACCTTTATCTCACCCCTGTAATCGGCATCAACAGTGCCCGGAGAATTGCATACCGTAACCCCGTGCTTTGCAGCGAGCCCGCTCCTTGGCCTTATCTGTGCCTCATATCCTGCAGGCAGCTCAATGTAAATGCCTGTAGGGACCATTGCCCTGCAGAGTTCCCCAAGCTCTATAGGCTCCTCAATTGCAGCCTTCAGGTCCATTCCTGCCGAGAGTTCCGTTGCATAGAAAGGTGCCGGAAACCCGCTCTTGTTTACAATCTTCACTTTCATAATGTATCTGTCTTTATCATTTTTTTCTGTATGATGCCAGCCTTGCCAGCCCGCCGCACAGCTTGAGTGCATAAACCATGTAGGCAAGCAGCAGCACAGTATTCACTGCCAGCTTCCCGATGATTCTATCCTGCAGTCCCAGCATCTCCTGCAGCAGGAGCGAAACCCCGAACAGGAGCAGCCCTGCCCCTATGTATCTGCAGATTACCCGCCATCTGTACGGTATATAATAGTGCCTGTTCCCCAGCCATACGCTGTACAGGAGCATCACAAGGCAGCTCAGCACATGTGCGGCAACCGATGCCCAATACGAGAAGAGCGGCATGAAGGCCACGTTCACCGCAACCGTAACCGCAAGCCCCGCAAGTGTTATGCTTATTGCATATTTTGTTTCACCGCTCAGCTTGTACCACATTGATACATTGAAGAGCATTCCCAGAATCATATAGGAAATGAGCATGAACGGAACCGTACCCAACGCGCCGCGGAAATCGGAACCCAGGATAAGCCCTATTATATCAATGTATAGTGTAACCCCCAGAAAGATGAGGATGCAGAATGCGGTGAAATACTCCATTACCTGGGCCAGCAGCTCCTTGTTCTTCCCCCTTGCAAAGAAGAACGGCTCCGCCGCATAGCGGAACATCTGTATGAAGAGGTTCATTATCACTGCCAGCTTCACGGCAGCCTGGTACTCGCCCAGATCGGCACGCCAGACCGCCCCCTCCGGAGCGAAGAACCTGAAGAGAATCCTGTCGAAGCTCTCATTCACTATCCCCGGGAGCCCCGCTATCATAAGGGGTATTGAATAGGCCATCATCTGGCGGAACAGCCCGCTGTTGAAGGAGACCTTCATCCTGAAAAGGTCAGGTATGAAGAGGATTGTACATACCACGCAGCTGAGGAAGACCGCAAAGATTATATATGAGAAATCTGCCGTTGCCGGGATAAGTTCCAGAAGGAAACTGTCGGGATTGGAAGCCAGATATCCAGGTACCACAAAAAACAGGAGGAGGTTGAATCCCAGCTCGCTGAGTATCTTTATTGTCTTGAATACGGCAAACTTGAGGGCTTTCTGGAGGAACCTCAGCCTTGCAAAGAGGATTGCCGTAATGGAATCCAGGGCCAGGATGCCCCCCGTATAGACAATCATCTTGCCGTACCCTGCATAGCCCATTGCAGAAGCCAGGGAATCCGAGAAGCAGCACATTGCGGCAAAGAAGATGAGGCTTACCCCCAGGACAGTAGTGAATGCCGTACCGAAAGGCTTGCGCGGGTCCTCCACCTTATTGGCAAAACGGAAGCATCCGGTTTCAAGCCCCAGCACCAGAACTACCTGAAGCACCGCTATATACGACATTATCTCCGAATACGAGCCATACTCACCCACAGTAAGTATACGGGTATAGATAGGGACAAAGAAGAAATTAATCATCCTTGCCAGGATTGTGCTCAATCCATATATTGCAGTCTCTCCTGCCAGTTTTTTAAGTACTCCCATCGGCGGTGCCTTATTATTCTGCAAAAATAATGTTTTTGTCGCACAACAAAAAAGCCTACCTTTGTGATATTGGGAACCGAAATCACTTTTAAAACAAAAAATATGAAAACAAGATTAATCAGTCTGCTTTTTATTGCCGCAGTTATTGTGGCAGGCTGCAAGAGTTCAAACAAGGAGGTAAAGGAGCCTGCTCCGGCACCTGTTCCTGAAGTACAGAAACCTGCATTGGCATTCAACCCTGATTCTCTGGCAGAAGAGCCTGTGTTCAACATTGAGACAACCAAGGGCACAATCAAGATCAAGCTCTACAAGGAGACTCCTCTCCACAGGGACAACTTTGTAAAGCTCGCTTCACAGAGATTCTATGACAACATCCTTTTCCACCGCGTGATAAAGGGCTTCATGGTACAGGTGGGCGACCCGCTTACAAAAGATGCATCGGCTGACCCTGCAAAATACGGCACAGGCGGCCCGGGCTACACAGTCCCTGCCGAGATTCTTCCTCAGTTCAACCACAAGAAAGGTGCCCTGGCAGCTGCACGCAAGGGTGACAAGGCAAACCCTAACAGGGAGTCATCAGGCTCACAGTTCTACCTTGTCCATGATCCGGCAGCCTGCGCCCAGCTTGACGGCCAGTACACAGTATTCGGCGAGACACTTGAAGGTCTTGATGTAATTGATGCAATTGCAGCAGAGCCTGTAACAGCGCCAAAGAATCTTCCGGTAAACCCTGTCAAGATCATCAGCATCATGCCTGCCGAGTAATTGCAGGGTAACAGATTGGGTAAAAACAATAAGGGCGCCTACATAATTCAGCAGGTGCCTTTATTATTTTCGCTCAGGGTTTTGGCAGTTAGAAGAAAATCACTTATATTTGCGCGCCTTTTCTCGAGAAGATAAGGAAGTTATAAATTATTAATTTAAACTCTATTAACGATGTCTGTAAAAATCAGATTGGCACGCCACGGTAAAAAGAACTACGCTTTTTATCACATTGTAGTGGCTGACAGCAGAGCACCACGTGATGGTCGCTTCATTGAGCTTATCGGCTCTTACAACCCTAACTCTAACCCTGCTACCATTATCCTTGATAATGAGAAGGCTCTCCAGTGGATGAACAATGGTGCGCAGCCTACAGAGACTTGTAGAAGAATCCTTTCATACAAGGGTGTACTTCTTAAGAAACACCTTCTTGAGGGTGTTAAGAAAGGTGCACTTACACTTGAGCAGGCTGATGCAAAATACAACGCTTGGGTAGCTGAGAAAGAGGCTAAAGTAAGCCAGAAGAAGACAGCTCTTGCACAGGACAAAGTTGCAGCAAAGAAATCAGCTCTTGAGGCTGAGGCTAAAGTTAATGCCGACAGGGCAGCTGAGCTTGCAAAGAAGAAAGCTGAGGCTGAGGCTGCAAAAGCAGCAGCAGAGGCTGAGGCAGCAGCTGCAGCAGAGGCAGAGGCAGCTCCAGCAGAGGAGACAGCTGAGAACCCTGAAGCGTAATTGCAATGCTGCGCCAAGTGACAGATATGGATTTGTTGCCTGTAGCGCAGATTGTAAAGTCCTATGACGTGAATGGGGAGGTTGCAATAAGGCTTACCTCAGGCATGTTGGAGGATTACGACATTAAAAAGGAACCGGTATTCATCTATTTTGATGGACTTCCGGTTCCTTTCTTTATCACTTCATTCAAGACAAAGGGTACAAGCGGTGCAATAGTGAAGTTTGAGACAATCAACGATTTTGCACATTCTGAAGAGCTTGTGAAGAGGGAAATCTTCATAGATGCCACCACCCTCAACCCGGAAGACATTGAGATTGACGAAGACCAGGCCATGGCCGAGTTCCTGATAGGATTCTCTGTAAAGGACCAGGACGGAAAGGCTGCAGGCAAGATCTCAGACTACTACAACTACCCCAACAATCCATGCATAGAACTCAACGGCAAACACCTTGTGCCGCTCAACGAAGACCTCATAATAAAGCTGGATACAAAAAAGAGGGTACTCACAATGACCATCCCTGCCGGACTGCTGGAAGAGTAGCCGCAAGGCTACCTCAGAGCCAGACACAGGAAGGGGCTACGCCTTCCAGAAGATTCTTTTCCGGGTAAACAGCCCAACAACCCACATTGTAAAGAGGACAACAACCGCCGAACGTATGAACCCCACAAGGTGCATCCCCTCCGGATATGCCATCCTGTAGAGCTGTACTGCACCGGTAATCTTCATCAGCGGAAGCACCAGACAGTCAAACGCAATATAGCACATGAGCGGATTCTTCCCCGCCCCTTCAAACACTCCAACCATGAATGCCCCGGGCAGCCTGCTGCAGATATAGTCCGCCACAATGAGCAGCAGCATAGACATTCCGCAGGTGGCAAGGCAATACTGGATGGTACAAGGGACCTTCCTTATCCCCCCTCCGCAAGGCTCAATTATCTCCCCCGCCATAATCAGATATGCCGCCAGTCTCACTATAGGGAGATATTCAGGGAGCTCCCTCCGCACAATCCAATATATTCCCCCCAACATTATTCCCGACAGCAACAGATTCCACCAATACAGCTGCATATAGAACGCATACAGCATCCATACCACAAGGGCAACGCATAGGAGAGCCAGGAGAGGCATTCCCCAGGCACTCTTCCCCCGGGGCACCGCAACACCCCCGTCAATCCTCTTCTTGAGGAGGTCCCCTATATATGTGGCAGGTATAAGCAGGAGCAGGAAATAGAAATACTCCACATTGAACCACCACCTCAGATCAGGATTTGCGTATGTTGTTACAGGCCAGTTCCAGTACTGTGTAACCAAAGTGAATGCAAGGACAATACCGAACACCCCGGCCCTGGCTACATGATCATTACTTGTAAAATGCCAGATGAGCGAGCCGAAAAGATAGAGGAACGCCAGCAGGAATATGATTATGCCCCTCCTCTGCACGGAAATCACCTCTCCGAAACAGAAGTGGTTCACAGCCACAACCGCAAGAACCAGCAGCAGCCCGGCACACCTTATATATACCACAGGAACCTCCCTCCCCAGAATCCTTGGAGGGGACTTGAATACCATATACAGCGGGAACAGTGCCGCAAACCCGGCCAGGGTTACCCAGCTGCAGGAAGAATTTATGAACACATACAGATAGGAAAAGAGCCACAGCATTGCAAACCTGCTGAAAATTCCCTTGAGGCTTGGCCTTGCAAAAGGGATTGCCGCCCCCATGCAGAAAATGAAGATTGGAAACACCATATCAACCCAACCTATCCCCGGTACAGACATGTCAAGGGCATGGGTTGGAGGGGGATTCTGCACATGATACATCCATCCCGGCATAACCCCGTGGGGCTGGATTGCACTCAGCACCATCCCCAGAATTGTAAGCCCCCTCAGGAAATCCAGGGACCTGTATCTTGCAGCCGGAGCAGACATGGCTATTTCTTTTTTAATGCAGTCCTTGCAACCTTATAATGTGTGCGTACATTGCCCCCCGCTATCTTGTTCAGCTTTGCCGCAATCATCTTCTTGCGGATAGGGGTTGCACGGTCAACGAACATCTTTCCATCCAGATGGTCCATCTCATGCTGCACCATACGGCACTTGAAGCCATCAAACTCCTCTGTAACCTCCTCTCCGTTCTGGTTCAGATATTTCACCTTTATTCTTGCAGGGCGGGTGATGTCCGCATGGATATCGGGAACACTAAGGCAGCCCTCATTATACTCTGCGGTCTCCTCACTTGCCTCAAGGAGCTGCGGATTGATCATTACCCTCCTGAATGCGGCCAGTTCCGGATCATCCTCCCCGAAAGGGGCCCCATCCACTATAAGAAGCCTTATTGCAAGCCCCACCTGCGGTGCGGCAATGCCCACACCATCTGCCTTCTCCATAGTCTCCTGCATATTTGCAATCAGCTCCTGCAGGCCCTCATAGCCTGCATAATCTATCTCTTTGGCTGTCTCCCTCAGCACCTCTGCTCCATAAACATAAATTGGCAATACCATATTCTCTATATATTTTTCACGTTTCTACTCATGCGGATTGTCCATGTAGGACTGCAGGATTATGGCTGCACTTATCTTGTCCACATTTTCCTTATCCCTCCTGTCCTGCTTCTTCATTCCCCCGGCAATCATGGCCTTCATTGCAAGCTGAGAAGTGAACCTCTCATCCTCCAGAGTAACAGGAATATCCGGGAACTGTTTCCTGAGATGCTTCAGGAACACATCCACATATTGCGCACACTCCGCAGGCCTGCCGTTCAGGTTCATGGGGTACCCAACCACAAATCTTGCCACTTTATTGTTTTGGGTATAATTTTTGAGATAATCAATTATCTTTGCAGCCGGAACAGTATCCAGTGCAGAAGCAAAAATGCCGAGTGGGTCGCTCACTGCAACACCCACCCTTTTTCTGCCGTAATCTATTCCAATAATCCTCTCCATTCTGCAAAGTTAAACTTTTTAAAGAGAAATATGGCTAAAAAGAAATACAGATTCTCCATCTTCAACGACACCACGCACGAGGAGATTTTCGCATTCAGGGCAAACGGGATGCTCTCTATCCTCACTTTGGTACTGGCGGTTGTGTTTCTGGTTGCATCTGTAACCCTGCTCATCTCATTCACCTCCCTCAGGGAGCTGATACCAGGATACCCTTCAGCACAGAGCAGGCAGGACATGATACAGAACGCCATAAAGATTGACTCCCTGCAGAACGAGATAAATGTATGGAGGCTGCAGCTGGCCAACATACAGAGGATAGCCACTGGGCAGACACCTCTCCATATAGACAGCCTGCTCAACCTGCAGGGAAAGGCAGACTCCACAGGTGCCTTCACCGGAGAGTACTCCAGGGACGATTCCCTGCTGAGGGCAACCGTACTGCGTGAGGAGCAGTTCAACCTCTCCAACAAGGACAACAGGATAGAGCAGATAGAAGGGCTACACTTCTTCCCACCCCTCAAGGGTATAGTTACGGAAGAGTACAACCTGGGGATAAACCACCCATACCTGGACATTGCCGCACCTGAGAACAGCGTGGTATCCGCAATCCTTGACGGAACCGTAATCTTTGCAGGATGGGATGATGCCAGCGGGTACATCATACAGCTGCAGCACGACAACAACCTTGTTTCCGTATACAAGCACAACTCCAAGCTGCTGATGAACGTAAGGGACAAGGTGAGTGCAGGAACCCCTATAGCACTTGTAGGAAACACAGGAGCCCTGAGCAACGCGCCGCATCTCCACTTTGAGCTGTGGCACAAGGGAGAGCCTATAGACCCTGCACAATACATCAATTTCTAATGGGAAGAGACAATGGAGAAAAGACATATAGCCATATTGGGAGCCACAGGTTCCATAGGTACCCAGGCCCTGGATGTGATAGGGCACCACAGGGACATGTTTGACGTTGACCTGCTTACGGCCAACAACAATGCGGACCTGCTGATACGCCAGGCACTTGAATTCAAGCCGAACAACGTTGTAATCTGCAACGAAGCGCTCTATGACAAGGTAAATGACGCCCTCTCCGGAGAGGACATAAAGGTATGGGCCGGGATGGAGAGCGTGAACGCGCTGGTACAAAGCTGCAGCGTGGATGTGGTGCTTGCCTCAATGGTGGGCTTCAGCGGCCTTGAACCTACCCTCAACGCCATAAAGGCAGGAAAGGTTATAGCCCTGGCCAACAAGGAGACTCTTGTGGCGGCAGGAAGCATAGTGACACGCCTTGCAAGGGAATACAACAGCCCCATACTCCCTGTAGATTCCGAGCACTCGGCAATCTTCCAGTGCCTCCAGGGGGAGCACACCAGAATAGAAAAGCTCATCCTCACCGCATCAGGCGGCCCTTTCAGGGAGTGGAAAGCTGAAGATATAGCCAAGGCCACAAGGGAGCAGGCCCTCAAGCACCCCAACTGGGACATGGGGGCAAAGGTCACAATTGACTCCGCCAGCATGATGAACAAGGGGCTTGAGATGATTGAGGCCTCATGGCTGTTCCAGATGAGCCCTGATGACATAGAGATAGTGGTACACCCGCAATCCATAGTACATTCAATGGTACAGTTCACCGACGGGTGCCTGAAGGCACAGCTTGGAGCCCCTGACATGAGGGTCCCTATCCAGTATGCCCTTTCATACCCCGAGAGGCTCAGCCTGGACACCAGAAGAATCAGCTTCGCGGAGCTTGCCCATCTGGATTTCTATGCTCCCGACAGCAGCAGGTTCCCTGCAATAGAGCTGGCATACTCGGCCCACAGGATAGGGGGAAACATGGCATGCATAATGAACGGAGCCAACGAAGTTGCGGTTGACGCATTCCTCAAGGACAGGATCCTCTTCCACAGGATACCGGAGATTATTGAAAAAACAATGGAAAAGGCTACCTTTGTGGCCCTGCCTGACATTGATGACATATACAGTTCACACAATGAGGCAAAAGAGATTGCTACAAGTTTAATTTAACGGATTGGAAATGGTTGTTTTGATAAAGATACTGCAGCTTGTGCTCGCACTCAGCATACTGGTGCTCATACACGAATTCGGGCACTTCCTGTTTGCAAGGATATTCAAGATAAGGGTTGAGAAGTTCTACCTCTTCTTTGACCCGTGGTTCAGTCTCTTCAAGTACAAGCCAAAGAACAGCGATACCGAATACGGTATAGGTTGGCTCCCGCTTGGAGGATACTGCAAGATATCGGGAATGATAGATGAATCAATGGACAAGGAGGCCCTTGCAAAGGAGCCTCAGCCTTGGGAATACCGCAGCAAGCCTGCATGGCAGAGGTTCTTTGTGATTTTTGGAGGAGTACTGTTCAACTTCATCCTTGCAATGGTGATATATATTGGGATAATGTTTGCATGGGGCGAGCAGTACATAAAGAACTCCGATGTCACCACCGGAATCTACGCAGGCGAACTGGCCCGTGAGATAGGCTTCCGCAGCGGTGACCGCATCATCTCATTCGACGGCGTGGTACCTGAAAAGTTCAGCGAGCTTCAGGTGGAGCTCATCCGCACCCAGGCCCAGGAGGCAAAGGTGCTCAGGGACGGTGATACTGCTACCGTAAAGATAGACCCTGTGTATATCCCAACAATCCTCAACACCCCGGGGCTGTTCAACTACGGAATACCGTTTGAGGTTCTGGAGGTTCCTGATTCATCACTGAACGCAGCAAGCGGCCTTGCACCTGAAGACCGCATCCTGGCCATCAACGGCGAGGACTGCGACATGTTCTATGAGGCACAGGAGGTACTTGCAAGACACAAGGCAGACTCAATAGTTGCCACAATTGCAAGGGGCAATGAGATAATGCTCCTCCCACTGGCCACAGACACACTGGGCAGGATACAGGTGGCGGTAAACGCCAACCTGGAGGATTTCTATACAATCACACAGAAGGAGTACTCGCTCATTTCAGCCATCCCGGCAGGTGTGGAGAAAGCGGTAAATACCGTAGGGAACTACTTCAAGGAGCTGAAGCTCATCTTCTCCCCAAAGACAGAGGCGTACAAGTCTGTGGGAAGCTTCATTACCATTGGGAAGATATTCCCAAGTACCTGGGACTGGCATAGTTTTTGGAACATTACAGCGTTCTTGTCTGTTATGCTTGCAGTGCTTAACATACTCCCTATCCCTGCCCTTGACGGAGGACACCTGGTGTTCACCCTCTATGAGATGGTTACCGGCAGGAAACCGAGTGACAAGTTCCTGGAGTATGCACAGATGGTGGGAATGGTACTGCTGATGGGACTTATGGTGCTGGCTTTTGGAAATGACATTTTCAGACTGTTCAATTAACAATATGATATTATTATGAGACTCGTTAAACTGATAGTATTGGGACTGGCCGCAATCCTGGCCGTAAGCTGCAAGGACACTTCCGCACTTGTAAAACAGAATGTAGGCGGCAAGGCCGGCGAGATAATCATTGTTGCCAACAAGGCTCAGTGGGAGAGCGAGCCCGGTTCGGAGCTCCGTTCAATCCTTGCCACCCCATATCCATATCTGCCACAGTCGGAGCCTTCATATACACTCATAAACATCCCTCACAAGAGCTTCACCTCATTGTTTGAGTACCACAGGAACATCATCATCCTGAAGGTTGAGCCGGAGCTCCCTGCCGAATTCAAGGCTGTGGAGGATGTATGGGCCGCACCGCAGACCGTGATAATGATTACCGCCCCAACCAATGAGGAGGCTGCAAAGGTGATTGCCGAGAACGGGGCCAAGCTGTTCAACATCATTGGACAGGCTGAGAGGAACAGGATCATGAGGAATTCAAAACGCTATGAGGATGTTGCCCTCAGGCAGCTCGTTGCTGAGAACTTTGGAGGTTCCCCTTATTATCCTAAAGGGTACTCATTGAAGAAGAAGACAGACAACTTCATCTGGATTTCATACGAGACCACTTACATAAACCTTGGAGTGTTCATCTACAGGATCCCTTACACCGGCCCTGCTTCAGTACAGCTGGAGGGGCTTATGGCAGCAACCAACGAAATAATGCAGGAGAATGTTCCGGGCATGGTTGACAACAGCTACATGACCATCAGCAGCGAGGTTACCCCAGGACTTGAGGTGATGAAGTACAAGAACCGTGACTTTGTAGAGATGAGGGGATTGTGGGAAGTGAAGAACGATTTCATGGGCGGTCCGTTTGTGATTCATGCCTTCTATGACAAGAACAATCCTGAGGACATAATAGTGGTTGAAGGGTTTGTATATGCCCCAAGATATGACAAGAGGGACTACATAAGACAGGTAGAATCAATACTCTACTCCTTTGACTGGAAAGAGGACTTTGGAAAATAAATTTGCAGGTATAGAAATATTTTGTACATTTGCACTCCCAGAGTGGAAAAGGTCGGTTCGTCTAACGGTTAGGACTCAAGATTTTCATTCTTGCAATAGGGGTTCGATTCCCCTACCGACTACTAATAATATATAAAAAAAATAAAATCATGGCAAATCACGCATCAGCAGAAAAACGCAATCGCCAGAATGCGAAGCGTAGATTGCATAATCGTTATTATGCAAAAACAACACGTAATGCAATTAAGGCATTGCGTAACACAACCGACAAAGAGGCAGCATTGGCACTTATGCCTAAAGTAGCTGCAATGTTGGACAAATTGGCTAAGAAGAACATTATCCACAGCAACAAAGCTGCCAACCTTAAGAGCGGTCTTGCTGTTTATGTTAACAAACTAGCGTAAATTTATCCTCGTCATTGAGATAAAAATAAAAGTTCCCAAAATTTGGGGACTTTTATTTTTATATGCTTATGACAACAGAGAGATTTACAATCCAGGAGTGGGCACAGGATGAGAGGCCCAGGGAGAAATTTTTGGAGAAGGGGGCGGAAAGCCTGAGCAACGCAGAGCTGCTGGCCATACTTATAAGGTCCGGCAACAGGGACGAAGATGCCGTTGAACTGGCAAGGAGGATTCTCGGCAGCGCAGGGAACAGTCTGGGGGCCCTGAGGAAAATGGAGTATGGGGACTTCAGGAAGTTCAAGGGGATAGGGTGCGGGAAGGCCCTCTCCATCATGGCGGCCTTTGAACTGGCCCGCAGGTGCGAGATGGAGCATCCGCTGTTCCAGGCCAACATCCATTCATCGGAGATGGCGGCAAACATTGTGATTCCCCTGCTGAGGGACCTGGGGCATGAGGAGTGCTGGGTGCTCTACCTCAACAAGGCAAACAGGCTTATCGGGAAGGAGAGGATATCCCGAGGTGGGATGGATGCCACTGTGGTGGATGTAAGGGTAATCATAAAGAATGCCATTGCCAGGGAGTGCAGCCATATAATACTGGCCCACAACCATCCGTCGGGAAGCAGGGGGCCCGGAGAGACAGACAAGGCGGTTACCCAAAAGCTGAAGAAGGCTGCCCTTATGTGTGACATTGAACTTGTAGACCACATCATTGTTGCAGGGAACGGGTATTTCAGTTTTGCAGATGAGGGATTGCTGTAATTTTTGTTTATATTTGTTGGCTACTATATCCATTTATACCATGAAAGTCATTAACCTTGGCGAAAGCAACTCAATCCTCAACAAGTTTGTTGCGGAACTCAGAGACAAGAACATACAGAAGGACAGCCTCAGGTTCAGGAGGAACCTGGAGCGTATTGGTGAAATATTTGCATACGAGATAAGCAAGACCCTCAACTATGGGGAGGTTGAGGTTACAACCCCTCTGGGCATTGCCAACTGCAAGCTGCCGCAGGATGAGATGATCATTTCTACAGTGCTGAGGGCAGGGCTTCCGCTGCACAACGGAATCCTCAATTTCTTTGACAGCGCGCAGAATGCATTTGTCGCCGCTTACCGCAAATACGGCAAGGACAACAAGTTCACCATACAGATAGAATATGTGAGCTCTCCGAGGGTTGAGGGGAAAGTGCTGGTGCTGGCAGACACAATGCTGGCTACAGGCTCATCCCTGGTGCTGGCGTACAACAAGCTGTGCGAACTGGGCGAGCCTGCACATACGCACCTTGTGTGCCCTGTTGCAAGCGAGTTCAGCCTGGGATACCTTTCAAAGCATCTGCCGCACAAGAAAGTTACACTTTGGGTTGCTGCAGTTGATGAAGAACTCACCAACAAGTCATATATAGTTCCCGGAATAGGTGACGCAGGAGACCTGGCTTACGGAAAGAAGCTATAGCTCTTTCCGGAGCCTTGCTATAGGGATGTTGAGCTGCTCCCTGTACTTTGCAACGGTACGGCGGGCAACCTTGTAGCCCTTCTGCTGCAGAACCTCAACAAGTTCCTCATCTGTAAGCGGTTTGCTCTTGTCTTCAGCATCCACGCTCTCAGAGAGGATTTTCTTTATCTCCCTGGTTGAAACCTCCTCGCCCCCCTCTGTCATGAGCCCTTCAGAGAAGAAGTATTTCAGCGGATAGATGCCGAAATGGGTCTGGATGTACTTGCAGTTCACAACCCTTGAGATTGTGGAGATATCAAGCCCTGTCTTCTCGGCAATGTTCTTGAGCACCATAGGCTTGAGCTTTGTCTCATCACCGTCCATGAAGTATTCCCTCTGGAAATCTATTATGGCGTTCATGGTGTTCTGAAGGGTGTTGTGCCTCTGCTTTATGGCCTCAATGAACCATTTTGCGGAATCCAGCTTCTGCTTCACGAAGCTTGCAGCCTCCCTTCCGGCCTTTGTGCTTGAATTTGAGGAATCCATCAACAGATCCGCATACCTCTTGTTCACCCTCAGCTCAGGGATAGAGAACTTTGGCATTGTCATTATGAGCTCGCCGTCCTTCTCCTCAAGGAGGAAATCGGGTATTATCTGCTGTGCCTGGTCGTTGTAGGAGTCATCTATCTGCCCGCCCGGACGCGGGTTGAGCCTGATTATCTCCTCAACCGCCTCCTTCAGCTCTTCCTGGGTGATGCCCATCCTGGAGATTATCTTGGAATAGTGCTTCTTTGTGAACTCCTGGAAATATTCCGAGAGTATTGTCCTGGCATTCTGCTGGGCAGGTGTCCTTGAATCCAGCTGCAGCAGCAGGCACTCCTGGAGATCCCTTGCCCCCACTCCTGCCGGTTCAAACTCCTGTATTATCTTAAGTATATCCTCCAGCTCCTGCTCAGTTGTCTCTATGTTGAGCCTCAACAGCACATCGTATGAGAGGGATTCAAGGTCACGGCGGAGATAGCCGTCATCATCAAGGCTCCCTATCACAAAGAGGGCGATTGCACGGGTACGCTCATCCAGCTTCCTGTAGCCCAGCTGCACAATGAGGTTCTCCTGGAAGCTCTCCTTCACAGAGAATGTGTTGTACTGCGGCTTGGCATCCTTCCCCTGGTTGTTCACATAAAGCTTGTATGAAGGGGTAGGGTCATCTGCGGGATATTCGCTCAGTGAGACATTCTTTGGGGTATCATCATCGGGATCCTGGCTCTCTGCAATCTCATCCAGGACAGGATTCTCCTCCAGCTCCTTCCGTATCTTCTGCTCAAGCTCAAGCACCGGCAGCTCCAGAAGCTTTATTGTCTGAATCTGGAGCGGAGATAATTTTTGTTGCTGTTTCTGTTGTAACCCCTGTTTTAACATATGGCAAAGATACAATTTTTTTTAACTTAGCATCCACAAATGAAACCCGCCATGGATACCCCCAGCAAAGATTTGAAAGTGGACATAGATGCAGTCCTTGCATCCAAAAGCAAACGTTTGGCAAAATACATACCAAAATTTGTGCTCAACTGGCTGAAAAGGACAATTCATCAGGATGAACTGAACCAGATCCTCCTCTACAGCAACGGTGCAACCGGTGTTGCATTTGCAGACAAGGTCCTCCAATGGCTTAACGTACAGAGCAATGTAAAGTTCACCCCCGGAGTGGAGCTGGATCCCGGTAAAAAATATATTTTTGTTTCAAACCATCCGCTCGGCGGCCTGGACGGGCTCACCCTCATATCATATTTCGGGAAGATGTTCACGGATGTGAAGTTTGTGGTGAACGACCTGCTCATGCATGTATACCCCCTGCAGCCGCTCTTTGTGCCGGTAAACAAGCACGGGAGGATGGGGAAGGGATACGGGCAGGCCATCCATGATGCCTACTCCTCCCCTGCCCAGATACTCTACTTCCCGGCAGGGCTCTGCTCAAGGCTCATAGACGGGGAGATAACTGACCTGGAATGGAAAAAGAACTTCCTCAAGCAGGCAAAGAGGTACAACAGGGACATTGTGCCGGTATATTTTGAGGGGAGGAACTCCAACTTCTTCTACAGGCTGGCCAAGATCCGCAAATTCCTTGGGATAAAGTTCAACATTGAGATGATTTTTCTTCCCGACGAAATGTTCCGTCAAAAAAACAGTATCTTTGAAGTGCGGATTGGGGCACCCATCCCAGTAGAGAGCATTGATTCAAGCAGGAGCCTTGAACAATGGTGCAGCCTGATAAGGGAGAAATGCTACCAGCTTAAATGATTTAATATGGAACCGGTAATACAGCCTGTTGACAGGCATCTTATACTTAAGGAACTTACAAAGGACAAGTTCATAAGGGTGACCCGCAAGGGTGGCAACTACCTTTATGAGGTTACTGCCCATGATTCTCCCAATGTGATGCAGGAGATAGGGCGCCTGAGGGAGATCTCATTCCGCCTTGGCGGAGGAGGCACAGGGAAGC
Source organism: uncultured Muribaculaceae bacterium (assembly GCA_964475015.1). Taxonomy (GTDB): domain Bacteria; phylum Bacteroidota; class Bacteroidia; order Bacteroidales; family UBA932; genus Egerieousia. The sequence continues at coordinate 4,257 of CAYYVA010000030.1, read as the reverse complement.
CTGTGGATATAGATGAATATGACATTGACCCGCATGAGCCTTACCGCCAATTGATTGTATGGGACCCCAAGGACCAGGAGATAATAGGGGGCTACCGCTACATTAACTGCGGCGGGCTGGATGTGCGCAAGATGGCCACCAGGGAGCTCTTTGATTTCTCGGAGGAGTTCATGAAGGAATACATGCCGTTCACCATAGAGCTGGGACGCTCTTTCATACAGCCCAACTACCAGAGCACAAACCTCAGGCGCAAGAGCCTGTATGCGCTGGACAACCTCTGGGACGGCCTTGGAGCCCTTGTAGTGAAGTACTCAAACATAAAATACTTCTTTGGGAAGGTAACGATGTACACCTCCTACAATGCAAGGGCCAGGAACCTGCTGCTCCATTTCCTGAAGAAATACTTCAATGACCCAAACTCTCTTGTAAGGCCTATCACACCGCTTGAGTGCGACATTGACAACCCTTACTTTGTGGAGCTGTTCAGCGGGCTGGAGTTCAAGGAGGGGTACCGCGTGCTGCAGAAGGAGATAAAGAACAACGGGGAGCACATTCCGCCGCTGATTAACTCATACATGAACCTCTCCCCTTCAATGAAGGTGTTCGGCACAGCCATAAACCACGGGTTCGGCGGGGTTGAGGAGACAGGTATACTTGTAAACATCCCGGACATCTATCCGGAAAAGATAGACAGATACATCACCCCCCTGCGCGAGTGGGTACACCGCATAAGGGTAAAATGGTGGAGAAAATAAAGGTAATCTGTCGGGAAGAAAACCGCTATATTGCAGGGAAGAAGATGCTCTCCTTCACCACAATTGCCTGTGGGTAGAAGGGGAGTATTTTATTGAGTTCCCTTATTGCATCCGATTTTGTGCGGTAATCCCCCACAACCACCTTGAAGAAAGGGTTGGTATAGCTGCGGTAGGTAGGGATCAGCGGGAACTGCTCCTGGAAGGCCTTCTCCAGCTCCTCAGACTCCATGCGGGCTGTCTGCTTGTTGTCAAAGAACAGCCTTATCCTGTAGCCGTTGCGCTTCTTCTCTCCGTTTGCCTTCAAATATTTCCCGTAGGCCTCCTCCATCTCCGCAGGATGGCTGAGCTCCACCTCGGGGGCATTCTCCGCCATATACTGGAAGATTGTCTTGCCTACAAGGGTAGAATCTGCCAGAGGCGGCCTCTGCACATACACTGAATCCTGCACAGGCGGCTGAACCTGCTGGGCCTGCTGCACCTGCTGCGGCAAATCCTGGGCAGAAGCAGCAGCTGCTGCCAGTGAAAATACTATAATAAACAATATCTGTTTCATTTCTAGAATTTTAAGTCCTCAACAAGCTCCTTGAGCGGCTTGCCTTCAAATGTGAAATTCTTCTTCAGCCCTTTACCCTTCACCCGCACCTTGGCATCCACTGTAAACTGATCCAGGTTCCAGGACTTGAAATTCAGCCCCATCACCAGCGCAGAAACCGGATCCGCAATTTCAACCCTCAGGATGGCATTGGCACCGGAAGGAGTTCCCGGAGCCACCTGGAACGGCTCAAACATGGAGATGCGGGCAAACTCCACACCCTCCTTATAAACCATTCCCGATATATCCTCTACTGTAAAAGTAGCCTTTGTAGGGTTATTCACAAGGAGCTTGAGCCCCACATCTGCCTTGGTCATTCCGGCCATCTTTATTTTCCCCAGCTGCACATCCTCAAGCGATATCTGCCTGTAATTGGCACACCCGCCAAGAATGCACCCGAGGGCAACAAGGATTAAAAGCAATTTCTTCATTTGGCAAAGGTAAAAAAAGTTATAAAAAACTTATATTTGCGTTCTAAATATTTAGCAGATGACAAACAAATATTATACCGTCAAACCCATAATTGACAGCTCACTGCCTCAGGTATTCATTGAGACCTACGGCTGCCAGATGAATGTGAACGACAGCGAGGTTGTGCTCTCCGTGCTGCAGAAGGCCGGATATGCACTGTGCGATTCCCTGGCAAAGGCCGATGTGATACTTGTAAACACCTGTTCAATCAGGGACAACGCGGAGCAGAGGATATGGGGAAGGCTGGATGTATTCCTCCAGGAAAAGAAGAAGAGGAGCAACGTGGTGGTAGGAGTCCTCGGATGCATGGCGGAGAGGCTCAAGGAAGAGCTGCTCCAGCACCCTGCCGTTGACATAGTTGCAGGGCCGGATTCATACAGGAACATTGCCAGCCTCATAGCAGCGCTCGATACAGGGGAAAAACAGATAAACACCAGGCTCCTGAGGGAGGAGACATACTCCGACATCTCGCCTGTAAGGCTGGACAAGAACGGGGTATCCGCATTCATCTCCATAATGAGGGGATGCAACAACATGTGCTCATACTGCGTTGTACCTTACACCAGGGGTGCAGAGAGGAGCAGGGACCCGCACAGCATAGTGAGGGAGGCCCAGGAGCTCTTTGATGCCGGATACAAGGAAGTGACCCTCCTCGGCCAGAATGTGGATTCATACAAATGGGTCAATCCCGACAACACAACAGAAACAGTGAACTTCGCACAGCTCCTAGAGCTTGTGGCACTGGTAAGCCCGCAGCTGAGAGTGAGGTTCTCAACCTCCCACCCCAAGGACATGGGCAACGGAGTGCTCTACACAATGGCCATGTATCCCAACATCTGCAACCACATACACCTCCCTGTACAGAGCGGAAGCGATGTGATGCTGGAGAAGATGAACAGGAAATACACCCGTGAGGGATACCTCTACAGGGTAGGCAAGATAAGGGAGATAATTCCTGATTGTGCCATCTCCACAGACATAATTGCAGGATTCTGCGGAGAGACCCTTGAGGACCATGCAGACACCCTCTCAATAATGAAGGAGGTGGGATATGATTCGGCATTCATGTTCCAGTACTCAATGAGGCCAAACACCAAAGCGCACAGGCACTTTGTGGATGACGTCCCGCTTGAGGAGAAGACCCGCAGGCTGAATGAGATCATTGAGCTGCAGAACAGCCTCTCACTTGCCAGCAACCAGAAATGCCTGGGCAAGGAATACGAGGTGCTCATTGAGGGAACCTCAAAAAGATCCGAAGAACAGCTCATCGGCCGCACCCCTCAGAACAAGGTGTGCGTATTTGACGGCAAAGGGCACAAAATAGGCGATTACGTAACCGTAAAGGTAAAATCCTGCACCTCCGCCACCCTGCTGGCAGAACTGGTGGAATAAGGGCTGTCGGGAAGAAAAAATGAATATAAACACTTAAAAATACAGATTATGACAAAAATGAAGACCGTTTACCTCGGCAACCTGAGGACTGAGGCTGAACATTTGCAATCAGGAAACAAGATCATCACTGACGCTCCGCTTGACAACAACGGCAAAGGCGAGGCATTCTCACCAACAGACCTGCTGGCAACCTCACTCGGCAGCTGCATGCTCACAATCATGGGCATCTCAGCCCCTGCTTACGGCTACAACCTTGAGGGAACAGTAATTGAGACCGAGAAGATAATGGGAACAGACCCAAGAAGGGTAATTGAGCTCAAGCTGGACATCACCTTCCCTGCCGGCAACAACTACACAGACCAGCAGAAAAGGGTAATTGAGGCCGCAGCAAAATCATGCCCGGTATACAACAGCCTCCACCCGGACATCAAAAAATCTATAACTTTCAATTACTAAAGTTTGGAGATTAAATAAAAGTTTGTACATTTGCGCTCTCAAAGTTCATCACTTTAGTGCTGCAAACCTCACGGAACCAGTTTCCCGGGGAGCGCAAATGAAAAGCCCAGATGGCGGAATCGGTAGACGCGCTGGTCTCAAACACCAGTGGGGCAACCCGTGCCGGTTCGACCCCGGCTCTGGGTACTCGAAACCCTCTCAGAAGCAGTTCTGAGAGGGTTTTTCTTTTTGGTTGCACCACGTGTATTGCATTTCGGTTGTGTTTGGGGTGTTTATGGGGTGATCCTACCGCTCCTCCCCCCCACGCAAGAGGTTAAGCACGCCTACCCCTCTCCTATGCACCTCCAGGGCACATCAGCATGCCTAACCTACCACTGCAACTTGAGGTTAGGCACATTTATTTTCACCCCATTCCTTCCACAAACACCTCTGAGGCCATTTTTGCAATTTTGGGTGTGCTCAACGTCTTGGGTATTGGCATCAAAATTATAAAAATCCGCCACCTCTGAAACACATCTGAACGACTATTTCCATTTTTGTGATTGCAGCGGTTTAAATGTACCGCCCATATCACTTTCAAATGTACCGGGT
>CAYYVA010000029.1:0-25238 GCA_964475015.1 uncultured Muribaculaceae bacterium | reverse complement strand
AGCCGCCAACTTTGAGGACCTTCAATCAGAAATGATTGGAGGTCTTTTTTTATGTGAATATCAGAGAATGGGGTTGGCAGTACAGAAATAACACCGGGGACCTCATTCGACGGTTGCAAGTTATTGCGCTTGCGCAATGACGCGGCAGAGGAGACTGCGTCGTCTCTCGGTGTTATATTCTGTACTGCAATTATGTAGTAACATTATCTTAGTTTTTAAGTGTATTTTTTTGTGTTATCTTTGTGCCGGATAAATAATTTAATTATGATTAAAACTAAATCAATCATTTTGTCATTGCTTGCATCAATTGTGGCTCTTCCCCTTTTTGCACAGGATGCAACTTCTTACAAAATTACAAACAAGGGCGTTGTAAAGAGTGTAACAGATGGAGACAAGACAGAGCAATACAATGTCCTCAAGCCTGTTCTTGTCCTCAAGACCAGATATGAACTCTCAACAGAGGAGGGCTACTCAAGATTCTCTATCAAGAATGCCCGTCTAGGCGTTCAGGGAGATGTTTCAAATTCCCTTTCATACCGTTTTATGGTAGATTTCTCGGCTGAGAACAAATTGAGCGTCCTTGACCTTTACGCGGTATTCAAGCCTGCAAAGCGCCTCTCATTCACACTCGGCCAGCAGGGGCTCTCCCTCTTCAACTCTTGGACAGTGTCTCCTAACTCAGTTGATTATGTAAACAGGCCATTTGTGGGTAAATATTTCATTTCAAGCAGGGATATCGGAGTATCCATGAAATATGCCCTCAAACAGGATGGATTCCCTATCAACGCTGAGTTTGGAGTATATAATGGAGCAGGAATCAATAACCCTACCTGGAACAAGTCGTTGGCGTATGGCGGACGTCTTGAGTTCGGATCAACCAAGGAGGGCTTCAGGGCTTCAGGAAAATTCTATAGTGTAAAGAACACAGATGGTGATACTGACCTTTATCTCGGAGGAGACCTCAGGTATGCCTGCAGCGACTTCAAGGTGGAGGCAGAGTATATGACAAAGAATTATGGCGCTGAAATTGATTCCAATTACCCTGCAGACGCACATTCTGCGGCATATCTTCAGGGCATGTACAAGATTAAGGTGAACAACCCTTCAATCAGCCGCATTGAGCCTTTGTTGAGATGGGATGCAATGGGCTATAATGTAGTGGACAGAGGCTTCGGAGTGAACAGGATTACTGTAGGTACTAATTTTGTCTTCAAGACCGTTTCATGTACAAGCATGCTCAGGCTCAACTATGAGCACTATCTGAACAACAGTATGGATTTGTCTGCCTTGTTCAAGAATGCCAGATATAATGAGAACAAGCTCTCTGTGGAGTATCTTCTGTACTTCTAGCAGAGCCTGGATTTAAGGATAAAAAAACTGTCGGGAAGAAAAATTTTTTCCCGACAGTTTCCTTTATATGGAGTACCGTTTATTTCTCCAATTTGTGGATAGCAAGACCGCTCTGGAGCTTAGGCTCAAACCAGGTGGTCTTAGGAGGCATGATGTTGCCTGTATCAGCAATGTCAATAAGCTGTTTCATTGAAACAGGATACAATGCGAATGCAGCAACCATCTCACCTGAATCAACCCTCTTCTTGAGTTCGCCGAGTCCGCGGATACCGCCAACGAAATCAATCCTCTTTGATGTCCTGAGGTCCTTGATGTCGAGAAGCTTGTCAAATACAAGGTTAGAGCATACGGTTACGTCAAGTACGCCGATAGGGTCTGCGTCATCGTATGTGCCCTCTTTAGCCTGAAGTGAGTACCACTCGCCGCCAATGTACATTGAGAAGTTGTGGAGTCCTGAAGGGGTATAGATCTCAGTCCCTTTCTTCTCAACAACGAAGTCCTCGTTCAATTTCTCAATGAACTGCTCCTGGGTCATGCCGTTAAGGTCCTTTACCACGCGGTTGTAGTCAATGATCTTGAGGTGGCTCTCAGGGAATACAACAGCCATGAAGTAGTTGTACTCCTCCTCACCTGTATGGTTAGGGTTGTTGCGTTTCTTCTCCTCACCTACAAGGGCAGCGGCAGCTGTCCTGTGGTGGCCGTCAGCAACGTAGAATGCAGGGATTGTTGCAAAGATATTGGTGATTGCAGCAATGTCCTCCTCGTTGTCAATTACCCAGAATTTGTGGCCGAAACCGTCAACTGGGGCAATGTAGTCGTACTCAATCTCCTTGGTCTTGATGGTGCGCTCTACAATCTCGTTGATCTGTGCGTTGTCAGGGTATGCGAAGAATACCGGCTCAAGGTTGGCATTCTGGTTCCTTACGTGGATCATCCTGTCCTCTTCCTTGTCTTTACGGGTAAGCTCATGTTTCTTAATCTTGCCTGTCATGTAGTCCTCTACATTTGCACAGACAACAAGTCCGTACTGTGTCCTGCCGTCCATTGTCTGGGCATAAACATAGTAGTTCTCCTTAGGGTCCTGTACAAGCCAGCCCTTCTCCTGCCACAGCTTGAAGTTCTCAACAGCCTTGTCATATGCTGCCTGGCCGTGCTCATCAGCGATAGGGTCAAAATCAATCTCAGGCTTGATGATATGAAGAAGCGATTTCTCGCCTGCCTCAGCTTTTGCCTCAACAGAGTTGAGTACATCGTAAGGACGTGATGCAACCTCAGCTGCAATAGCTTTTGGCGGACGGATAGCCGCAAATGGTTTTACTTTTACCATGATTCTGTAAGTTTATGAGTTTTTATTTGTTTACCTGGAATCTCTTGTTGCCTGTAGTGAAGAAGTCAACAATCTGGTTTGCTGCTGCAAGACCTGCATTTACGTTAGCCTCTGCAGTCTCAGCACCCATCTTCTTAGGTGTGCCGTAAACGCGTTTGCCGAACTCCTCTGCAATTGCTGCGTGGTTTGCAGTTGCAACGTCAGTGATGTATTTGAGGTCCTCTCTCTCCCTCAATACCTTGATGAGCTCCTCCTCGTTGATAACCTCTTTTCTTGCAGTGTTTACAAGGCATCCGCCCTTAGGCATCCTTGAAAGGAGGTTGTATCCGATAGAGTTCTTTGTCTGCTCTGTTGCAGGGATATGGAGTGACACGAAGTGTGAGTTCTCATAAAGGTCCTCAAGTGATTTTGCTACAATCACACCCTCCTTCTCCATTGCCTCAGCAGGAACAAACGGGTCAAATGCCATGATGTTCATGCCAAAACCTCTTGCGTGGCTTGCCACTAGCCTTCCTACGTTACCGTAAGCCTGGATACCAAGGGTCTTGCCTTTAAGCTCAGAACCTGTACCTGCTGTAAGCTGGTTCCTGCTCATGTAGATCATGAAGCAGAGGGCAAGCTCGGCAACTGCGTTTGAGTTCTGGCCTGGGGTGTTCATTGCAACGATGCCTTTCTCTGTACATGCAGCAAGATCCAGGTTGTCAAAACCTGCACCTGCCCTAACTACAATCTTGAGGTTCTTGGCTGCCTCTACAACTTCTCTTGTAACTTTGTCTGAACGTACGATAAGTGCGTCAACATCAGCTACTGCTGCAAGAAGCTCTGCAGGTGATGTGTATTTCTCAAGGGTTGCAAACTCGTAGCCTGCAGCCTCAACTATTTTTCTGATACCGTCAACAGCCACTTTTGAGAATGGCTTCTCGGTTGCTACCAAAACTTTCATAATGTATTCGTGTATTTAGATTTATTCCAATTTTTCTTCCCGACAGCCTTCTTAGCCGGGCCGGGTATATAAAAATATGGGGCAACTGCAATGTGCAGCTGCTCCCATATTCAGGTTCAAATTATTTGTGAAGCTGCTCGAACTCCTGCATGCATGCTACCAATGCCTCAACTGCCTCTTTTGGACAAGCATTGTAGATAGAAGCACGGAAACCGCCTACTGAACGGTGGCCCTTGATACCAACCATGCCGCGCTCTTTAGCAAACTTGAAGAACTCATCCTGAAGAGCCTCGTGGCCTGGAGCCATTACGAAGCATACGTTCATCAATGAACGGTCCTCCTTGGCTGCTGTACCTACGAACAATGGGTTTCTGTCAATCTCATTGTAAAGAAGCTCAGCCTTCTCCTTGTTGATCTTGTACATAGCCTCAAGACCACCCTGCTCCTTAACCCATTTCAAGGTCTCGTGCATTACGAAGATAGGGAATACAGGAGGAGTGTTGAACATAGACCTGTTCTTGGCCTCTTCTGTGTAGTGTGTGCGGTAGTCAACCATAGTCTGGATAGGACGGCCGGTGTTTCCGAGAAGGTCTTTGCGTACGATAACGAATGTAACGCCTGCAGGGCCCACATTCTTCTGTGCACCACCGTAGATCATGCCATATTTGGTAACGTCTACAGGACGGCTCATGATGTCTGATGACATGTCGGCAACCAAGGTTACAGGAGAATCAATGTCCTCGTGGATCTCTGTACCGTAGATGGTGTTGTTGGTTGTAATGTGGAAGTAGTCAACATCTGTAGGGATGGTGTATCCTTTTGGAATGTATGAATAGGTCTTGTCCTCTGAAGATGCAACAATCTCAACCTCTCCGTAGAATTTTGCCTCTTTTGCAGCTTTCTTTGCCCATACACCTGTCTGGAGGTAAGCGGCCTTTGTTTTCATAAGGTTTGCAGGAACCTCAAAGAACTGGGTTGAAGCACCGCCGCCAAGGAACATTACTGCGTAATCTTCAGGAATGTTGAGGAGCTCTCTCCACAGCTGCTCTGTCTCAGCCATGATCCTCTCCCAACCTGGAGTACGGTGTGAAATCTCAAGAATGCCGATACCGGTGTTGTCAAAATCCCTGATTGCCTCAATTGCAGATTCAATGGCCTGTTTTGGAAGCACGCAAGGGCCTGCGTTGAAGTTATATGCTTTCATATTTGTATAGATTTATTTGATTTTTTTAAATAGTTTTTCCATTCAGTCAAAGATATGTAATTTTAATTACAATCAGTAATAAAAATCCTAATTCTCTGTTATAATCTTTAAATTGTCGGAACTGGTGTTCTTCTCACAGTAGCGGCAGTGCAGCTTGAGGGTAGAATCCTCGTATGTGGTTGTGAACTTTGTGGTTATAGGCTGGTGGTTTGTGATGCACTTTGGATTGGCGCATTTCACTATGCCTGTAATTTCGTCGGGAACACGGAGCACCTTCTTCTCCACCACCTCAAAGTCCTTGATGATGTTGATCTTTGCATCAGGGGCTACCAGTGCCACTTTGTTGATTTCAGTCTCTTCAAAGAAGCGGTCTGCCACCTTTATGATTGCCTTCTTGCCCAGCAGCTTGCTGTCGAGGTTCATGCCGAATGTAATCTGGTTCTGACAATCCTTGAGCCCCAATATGCTTATTACCTTGAAAAGCTGGTTGGTTGGTATATGGTCCAATACTGTGCCGTTCTTTATGGCACTTACCTTTAGTTCTTTTCCGCCTTTTTCCATAATTCAAAAATTTTTAGTCCCCGCAATTATTTGTAGCCCAACAGATAGGCGATTATTGCCATCCTTACGTACACACCATTCTCAGCCTGCTTGAAATAGTATGCATGAGGGGTGTCATCCACATCCTGTGCAATCTCGGTGATTCTTGGAAGCGGATGGAGTATCTTCATGTTTTCCCTGGCATTGCCCAGCATTGAAGCGGTTAGGTTGTAGGTGTTCTTCACTTTCTCGTATTCCATAGGGTCTGTGAAGCGCTCCTGCTGTACCCTTGTCATGTACAGGATGTCGCAGTCATCAATGTTCCCCTCCAGTTCCCTTGTCTCCTTGAACGGGATTCCCTTGGCATTGAGGAAATCCTTGTACTCCTGTGGCATCTTTAGCTCGTCAGGGGCTGTGAATGTGAAATCAGGGTTGAAGTGGGACATGGCCTGCAGCAGCGAGTGTACTGTGCGTCCGTACTTGAGGTCTCCCACCATGTTTATCTTTATGTCTGTGAGCCTGCCCTGTGTCTGCCTGATGGTGTAGAGGTCGAGCATTGTCTGTGAAGGGTGCTGGTTGGCTCCGTCACCTGCATTTATCACCGGAACGGAAGCTACTTCCGAAGCGTATCTGGCCGCACCTTCGAGGGGGTGCCTCATCACAATGAGGTCCACATAATTTGAAACCATCTTGATGGTATCCTTCAGTGTCTCACCTTTGCTTACGCTTGTGTTGCCGGCATCTGAGAATCCTATCACCCTGGCTCCAAGCCTGTTTGAGGCCGTTTCAAAACTCAGGCGTGTCCTGGTTGAAGGTTCAAAGAACAGAGTCGCTATCACCTTGTCATGCAGGAGAGTCTGTACCTTGTTCCTTTCAAACTCCTGTGCCACATCAAGAACATGCAGCATCTCTTCCTTTGTGAAATCGTGGATGGAAATTAGACTTTTAGGCATATCTCTTCATTTTTAAATGTTTTCTTCCTGTTGTCCGTCCTGCTGCGGGAGGATCTTCTCTATGCGGCATCCCTCAAGCTTGTCAAAGCTCTCAAGAAAATTCCCGATGAGCCCCAGCCTTACATCAACCCTCAGGGAGCAGTTGAGGTCAAAGGCCTGGTTGGTGGGGGTGAGCCCCAGATCCTTCAGCCGTTTCATCACGGCATTCATCTGCAGGTAGTCAAAGATTATGTTGTATGGTTCAGTTGCAATCTTCTCTATGATTGTGGCATTTGCAATTGCATCTGCCGTGGAGGTCTTGTATGCCCTTATGAGACCGGGCACTCCCAGCTTTATCCCTCCGAAGTATCTTACTACAACTACCAGGATGTCGCTGAGGTTGGCGGAGAGAATCTGCCCGTAGATGGGCCTGCCGGCGGTTGAGGAGGGCTCCCCGTCATCATTCATCCTCCATGTTGCCCCGGTATGCCCGAGGCGGTATGCGTAGCAGTGGTGCCTGGCATCATAATACTCCTTTTTGAGCTCCTGGATTATGCCCTTGATCTCCTCTTCTGTGGTTACGGGGTACGCAAAAGCGAGAAACTTGCTCCCATTGTCCTTGAAAAGGCCAGTTGAGAGCTCCGCGATGCTCTTGAAACAGTCAGAAACCGGTGTTGTGCTAGTACCCATACTGAAATGTAAAGATACACAAAAAAAATGGTTTGGAGAAAGATTTTCGCCAAACGGTAAAAAGTTTCTGTGAGGGGTTTCCAGGGGCGGTTTTTTGTAAAAAATATTGTATCTTTGATACCTGCAAGAGACATTTAAAATTCGTTTGAGATGATTTACAAGTACAGAGCATCTATCCCGGGGAGTAAAGTATTCATGAGGGAGTATGAGGTAAAAGGTGAGACAACCCTTTACAAACTGCATGATTTTCTGGTGAATGACCTTGATTTTTCTCCAGACCAGATGGTGGCTTTCAGAGGCCTTTCCCCACAGGGCAAGGTCCTGAGCGAGTATGGCCTTTTTGACATGGGTGACGGTTCTATGGATATGGTCACAATTGAAAAGACTGTCGGGAAGGGGGAGACAGATATCCTGTATGTGTTTGACATCCGCAAGGACAGGGTAATCAGGCTTACACTTGTAGGTGAGGTGGAGCAGGCTCCGAGGGCTTCATATCCGAGGCTTGTGGCTGAGAAGGGGAGGAATCCGGAGCAGTTCGCCAACGGATATGATGATATGGACCAGTACTCTGAGCTTCCCGACGATTCAGGCGAGGAGGGGCTCTTCATGGATGACGAACTGCCTGAGGGGGAGGAGTAGCCGCACGGATGCAGAAGGAACTCACCATAATCCTCGGCCCTACAGGGGTTGGGAAGACAGATTATTCCATAGATCTGGCCAGGGAGTACGGTTCCCCCATAATCAACTGTGATTCCAGGCAAATATACAAGGAGATGGACATTGGTACCGCATCACCCACTGCAGAGCAGCTGGAGATGGTGCGGCATTATTTTATCCATACCCACAGCGTAACGCAATACTATACCGCGGGGCTGTATGAGCTGGAGGCAATGGCCCTGCTGGAGGAACTTTTCAAGACGCATGACAGGCTTGTGATGGTTGGGGGAAGCGGAATGTACATTGATGCCCTGTGCAACGGGCTTGATGATTTTCCCCCTGCTGACCTCAAGCTGAGGGATTCCCTCATGAAGAGGCTGGAGGAAGAGGGGCTGGAGAACCTGAGGAATGAGCTCAGGATTCTGGACAGGGCGTCGTACGATACAATTGACATAGCGAATCCCCAGAGGGTGGTGAGGGCTCTGGAGGTGACACTGCAGACCGGGAGGAAATTCTCGGAGTGGAAGAGTGCCCCAAGAAAGGTGCGCCCGTTTGCAATAAGGAAGATAGGGATAACCCGCAGCAGGGAAGAGCTCTATGAGAGGATAAACCGCAGGGTTGACATGATGATGGAGGCGGGACTTCTAGCCGAGGTGGAATCCCTGGTACAGTACAGGGTCCTGCCTGCCCTCAAGACTGTGGGATACAGGGAGATTTTTGAATATATGGACGGGAAGCACTCCCTGGATACGGCTGTGGAACTGATAAAGCGCAACTCAAGGCATTATGCCAAGAAGCAGCTTACCTACTGGGGACGAGACAAGGATATTGTCTGGATGCAAAGAGACTGACTCAAAAGGGTAAATTTTGCGTTACGCTTGCCCCGGAAATCAATTCCCACCTTTTCAGTCACCCTCTTTTAACCCTAGCTGTCCCGACGATATCCGGCCTAGTTTCCGAGCTCGGAGAGGAACTTGATCCTTATCAGCCTTACCTCTTCCTCGGTATAGTCCGGGCCGAGGGCCTTCATGGCTTCAATTACTGAATCTGAGGTGGCCTCCTCCTTGAAGTATTCGTAGATTTCATCCACCTTGTCCTCATCTATGATCATTCGGATGTAATAGTCTATGTTTATCTTGGTTCCGGCACCTACAATTGCCTCAAGCTCATCATAAACCTGCTCAAGCTCCAGCTTCCTTGCATCTGCAATCTCATCAAGAGGGATCTTCTTGTCAACGCTCTGGATTATATACACCTTGTTGAGGGACTTGTTTGCCACGCTCTTCACTACAAAATCGGTAGGGCGCTCAATCTCGTTCTCCTCCACATATTTGGCAATGAGGCTTATGAACTCCTTGCCGTATTTCCTGGCCTTGCCTTCACCTACACCCTGGCAGTTCTTGAGCTCCTCCAGAGTAGTAGGATACATGATGGACATGTCTTCAAGTGAAGGGTCCCCGAAAATTACAAATGAAGGGAGCTTCAGCCTCTTGGACATTGAATGCCTCACATCCTTGAGCATTGCCAGCAGCGTTGCATCTCCGCCGCCTCCCTGGTGCTTTGTTGTGCCTATTGATACAACGTCATCATCATCATCCGTATTCACGAACTCCCTGTCTTCGGTTATCATTATCGGGTATGGGGCCTTGAGGAACTCCTCACCCTTCTCAGTAACGGAAACGAGCCCGTATTTCTCCACATCCTTGTAGAGGAACTGAAGTACCAGGGCCTGTCTTATCACGGCCAGCCAGAAGCGCTGGTCCTTGTCAGGATTGATGCCGAACCACTCCAACTCATTGTGGTTGTATGATTTGGTGAGTGAGTTGTTCACTCCTCCAAGGATATTTGCAAGGTGGTCTGCCTTGAAGTTCTCCTTCATCCCCTTTATCAGTTCAATTACGGTTGCAATGTACTCCTTCCCTTCAAACTGCTTCTTAGGGTAGAGGCAGTTGTCACAATTGCCGCAATTGTCCTGTGTATATTGCTCTCCAAAATAGTTCAGGAGCGTCTTTCTCCTGCACTGGTTTGATTCCGCGTATGCTATTGTGTCATTTATCAGCTGGCGCCCTATCTCCTGTTCTGCAAGAGGCTTGCTCTGCATGAACTTCTCCAGCTTCTGTATGTCCTTGTAGCTGTAGAATGTGATGCACTGCCCTTCACCGCCGTCCCTTCCGGCCCTTCCTGTCTCCTGATAGTACCCCTCAAGGCTCTTTGGTATGTTGTAGTGTATCACAAAGCGTACATCCGGCTTGTCAATTCCCATGCCGAATGCAATGGTTGCCACAATCACGTCAACCTCCTCCATGAGGAACAGGTCCTGGTTTGTGGATCTGGTGGCCGCATCAAGCCCGGCATGGTAAGGCCTGGCCTTTATCCCGTTCACGTTCAGCAGCTCGGCCAGCTCCTCCACCTTCTTCCTGCTGAGGCAGTAGATGATGCCGGATTTGCCCGGAATCCCCTTTATGAACTTGATTATCTCCTTCTCGGTATTCACCTTCGGCCTCATCTCATAGTAGAGGTTCTCCCTGTTGAATGAAGACTTGAACACCTTGGCATCGGACATTCCCAGGTTCTTCTGTATGTCGGACTGCACTTTAGGCGTTGCGGTAGCGGTAAGGGCTATGATAGGGGCCTTCCCTATCTCGTTCACTATAGGTTGTATCTTCCTGTATTCAGGTCTGAAATCGTGTCCCCACTCAGAGATGCAGTGGGCCTCGTCCACAGCATAGAAAGAGATTTTGCACTGGCGCAGCAGCTGGATGTTCTCCTCCTTGGTGAGGGACTCAGGGGCCACATAAAGAAGTTTGGTGGCTCCCGACAGCAGGTCATCCTTAACCTCCTGAAGCTGGGTCTTGTTGAGGGAAGAGTTCAGGAAATGGGCAATGCCGTCCCTATTGGCCACAAAGCCGCGGATTGCATCAACCTGGTTCTTCATGAGCGCAATCAGCGGGGAAATCACTATTGCAGTACCCGGCATTACAAGTGCCGGCAACTGGTAGCAGAGCGATTTGCCTCCGCCTGTAGGCATGAGCACGAATGTATTGTTGCCTTCTATCAGATGTCTGATAACGGCCTCCTGGTCTCCCTTGAAAGAGTCAAAGCCAAAAAACTCCTTCAACTTCCCGTGTAGGATTTCAGATGTTACCTGCATACAAATACAAAAAATAATGGGGTGAACTCTCTTTTTTCTTACCTTTGTGGCTCTAAGTTACCTATTAGTTTATTTTCTGCAAAATTTTTTTTTATGGATAAGGTGCAAATGGATTTGAAGGAATTGGCCGTTAGCGTGATTGACAAGGAAGCCAGGGCCGTGGAGAAACTCAAGCCATATATTGATGATGAATTTGTGGAGGTCCTCAATCTCATATACGGTTCAAAAGGGCGCCTTATCATAACAGGAATAGGAAAGAGCGCAATCATAGGAAGCAAGATTGTGGCAACCCTCAACTCAACCGGCACCCCTTCAATCTTCATGCATGCGGCGGATGCAATCCACGGAGACCTGGGCATAATCCAGCCTGACGATGTGGTGATGTGCATCTCAAAGAGCGGCAATACACCGGAGATAAAGGTTCTTGTGCCGCTGATCAGGAGGATGGGCAACAAGCTTGTTGCAATGGTGTCCAATGTGGATTCATATCTGGGGCAACATTCCGATTATGTAGTGAAGGCAACCGTTGATGCGGAGGCATGCCCCAACAACCTTGCGCCTACATCAAGCACAACCACCCAGCTGGTTATGGGGGATGCGCTTGCAGTTTGCCTCCTCAAGATGAGAGGCTTCTCTCCGGAGGATTTTGCAAAGTACCATCCAGGCGGCTCATTGGGCAAGAGGCTTTACCTCAGGGTGGAGGATGTATTTGACAAGGAGCTCAGGCCATGGGTGGCCCCTGGTGAGACAATCCAGAATACAATCATAAACATATCGCAGAACAGGTTGGGGGCAACCGTTGTCCTTGATGCGGACAACTCCGTAATGGGCATAATCACCGACGGTGACGTAAGGCGCATGGTGGAGAAGGGGGAGCCTCTGGGAACCCTTGCGGCCAAGGACATAATGAGCCGCAACCCAAAGGTGATAGACAAGAAGGAACTTGCAGTAAATGCATTCAGCATCATGGAGAAGAACAAAATCACATCGGTGATTGTTCTCGATGAAGGCAGATATGCCGGGCTCATACATATCCATGACGTGCTGCGTGAAGGAATAGTGTAGCCGTTTGTGAAAAAATCTTAAATTTGCAGCCCGTGCCATCTGATATCCGGAAATTTCTGAGGGGATGTGTACGGTCATTGGTGTAGAAATAATAACTGATAAAAAATAAAACGAGATGAAAGTATTGAATTTTTTGGCGGCAGGAGTTCTTGCAGGCGTTATGCTTGCTTCTTGCGGAGGCGGCTCACAGCCTCAGGTTGAGGGAATCACAAAGGCAGAGGTAGACTCTGTAAGCTACGCTATCGGCGTGTCATTCGGACAGATGATCAAAGGTTCGGGCATTGAGGGCGTGAACTATGGCGAGATTGTAAATGCAATGAAGGATGTTGCTGCAGGTGAGGAGACGAAGATTTCTGCACAGCAGGCAGGCGCTGTAATCAACTCTTACATTACAAAGGTACAGATTGCGGTACAGAGACAGAAAGAGAAGGTTCAGGCAGACTTCATGGCTGCAAACAAGGCCAAGGATGGCGTTGTCCAGACAGAGAGCGGCCTGCAGTACAAGATTGAGAACCCGGGCAACGATGTGAAGGCAACCCCAACCGATACAGTTGAGGTGAACTACAAGGGTACCCTGCTTGACGGTACAGTGTTTGATTCTTCATACGACAGGGGCGAGACTGCAAAATTCCCTCTCAACAGGGTTATCCCAGGCTGGACTGAGGGTATGCAGCTTGTAGGTGAAGGCGGCAAGATCACCTTGTGGGTTCCATACGAGCTGGGTTATGGTTCAAGGCAGATGAGCGAGGATCTTCCTGCATTCTCAACCCTTATCTTTGAGGTTGAGCTGATAAAGGTAAACAAGGCTGAGGAGAAGAAGGAGAAGAAATAGAGATGGCAATGGATATAAGATGCAGGCTTCTTGACAAGCTTGCCGTACAGAGCGGTACAAGTGCCAGAGGACCTTGGAGCAAACAGGATTTCATTGTTGAGACAATGGAGCAGTATCCGAGGAAGATCTGCATGAACGTGTGGGGACAGGATAAGGTGAATGAGCTGGCTTCATTCAATGCCGGTGAGCAGCTCCTTGTTTCCGTGAACATTGAGTCAAGGGAGTTCAACGGACGCTGGTACACCGATGTCAGGGCATGGAGGATCCAGAGGGAAGGGGCACAGGAGGCTCCTGCAGCACCTCAGGGAGACCCTTTCATGAACATTGTCTCTGAGGAGGATGACGGCGGTGATTTGCCGTTCTAGTTTAAAAGTGTAATTTAATGGCCGGTTTCCATTTTGGGTATGTCCCTTAATTTGGAGACCGGCTTTTTTTAGTATATTTGCAAATTACTATGTATATTGGCGTTTGATGAGCACTAATAAAAAGATACTGTTGTGGGGTACCGCTGCCGTAGTGGCATTGGTTGCCATTGTTGCATTTCTTTTTATGAACCTCTCTTCCGGCAAGGGAAGGGAGGAGTTTGTGTTTGCACACGCCGGAACCTCCGTATATCACGGCATCCCGAGCGATGCCGTTGCCATATTGGATTTCAAGCATCTGGAAGATTACCGTTTCCTGCTGTGCGATACCCTTTCACCGCTGTACAATCTCCTTGACGGGGAGAGCGGGCTTGTGGAGTTCCAGCACGGGCTCCTTGGGCAGGGGCACCTTTCACAGCTCCCGTTTGTATATTCCCTCCACTACTCGGCAAAGAACAGTGTCTCGTTCCTGCAGATAATTGACATGGATGGCATCTCAGGGGAGGAGGCGGAACTCCTTCTCAAGGGGAGCGAGCCGCAGAGGAGGTACAATGGTGCAACAATCCATTCTTTTCCCGACGGATTGCAGGCAACCTTCCATAAGGGGCTCCTTCTGGCAAGTTCATCTTCCTATGTCCTGGAAAGTTCCATCAGGCACCTGGAAAACAGCACATCCATACTTGACAATGCTGAATTTGAGGAGCTGCTGAGGGCCAACGGTTCATTGTCGGGAGCCTATATAAACCATAACCAGATAGGAAAGCTCTTCTCGGGAGTTGTTGAGAGGGATTTCCTGGGCTTTTCTGACTTCTTCATGAAGTTTACCTCGTGGAGCTGCTTCAACATTGCGGCCGCTCCGGGCAGGCTTACCCTTGCCGGGAGCCTGGAGAACGGGAAGGATGAATCAAGGTTCTCCAATATCATTGCAAGCCAGAAGGGGGCAAAAAGCCGCATGGGGGAGATACTCCCTGCATCTGCGGTCTTTGCAGTCTCCATACCGGCATCTGACATGAGGGGGTACCTGAAGGCCCACAGGCTGTATCTGGAGATGCAGAAGAAGTCCGGCACCTTTGCCTATATGCAGAAGATGGCGAAGGGTGAAAGTGGAGTTGAACCTGCCAGGTGGGTGGATTCACTGGCAATTGAGGAGATGGTGAGCGCCTACTGCAAGTTCGGGGAGAAGTGTGAGTGGATAACCGCCATCAGGGGAAAGCAGCAGTTCGGGCTGGACAACGTCCTCTCTGCGGTGGTGGAGAGGGAGAAGGGGGTGGAGCCGCAGCCGTTTGCATACAAGGGTTATCTGGCATCCGTGTTCGGGAAGCTCTTTTCATGGTGCAATGAGGAGTACAGCTGTACAATAGGGCCGTGGACAATTCTTGGCCCCAAGAAGATACTTGATGATTTTGCCAATGGCAGCTCATTATATTTCACTCTTGAGGATTACATTTCCCAGACACCGGCTTCCGGTTATCTTTCCAGGGAGGCGGCCGTAAAGCTGGTTGCAAACCTCAAGGAGGGTGGCGATTCCGTACTGCAGGTGTTCAAGCCGTATGAGAGGAAATGCATAAGGAGGCAGCTGGACAGCAGCAATTTCGGTTATCTCACTGCAGATTTCCTTGCAGACGGGGAGCGTATTGCAGCAGTGGCAGACCTTTATGCCACAACTCTGGAGCAGCTTCCGAAACCTGAGGAGAGGGATGATGCGGTGCAGATGAATTTTGTGATAGACAGCACCATCAATCTTCCGGTGGGGCCGTTCAAGGTGAGGGATGTCTCCAAGAAAGCGGATGCGTATCTGGAGCAGCTTCCTAACATGAGGCTGAGATATATGGATGCCAACAAAAAAGGTGTGTGGGCGATTCCGTTCAACACCCCTATCTGCGGTTACGTTGAGCAGATAGACCTCTACAGTAACGGAAGGTTGCAGATGCTGTTTGCTTCTGGAGACAAGATGTATCTGCTGGACAGGCTGGGAAGGTTTGTGTACGGCTATCCTGTTAAGCTTCCAAAGAAGGTTGTCATGGGACCGCAGCTCCATAAGGACCTCGGTGGGGTGAAGTATTCTGTAATGGTACTCAATGAGGACAATACCATCTCCTGGTATGATGTGGCAGGGAAGCCGATGCAGGGATGGAGCGATATTGTGGCCCCTGAGTTCGTGAAGGAGCTTCCGCAGCCCAAGGAGCTTGGAGGTACGATGTATTGGGTGCTGAAGGCACCGTCACAGCAGCTGCTGTATACAATGGACGGCAAGAGGGTTGTGATGCAGGACAAGAAAAAGAAGATAGACAGGGAGCAGGAGATTGTGTTTGAAGGGAACGGGACCCTGAGGATAAAATGTACCGACGGCAAGGAATATGCATGGAACCTTGCCACAGGCAAGACTAAAAAGATTTAAAGGATGGAAGGTTTCATAACGTTTTTGTTCTTCTTTATCCTCTTCATGTGGGTGATGAAGAAGCTGTTCCCGCTGTTGCTTGCATGGTTCATCAAGCGGAGGATTGAGAAGGGAGGGGCTTCCGGAGGCGGATTCACAGGACCGGGAGGATTCGGGTTCTGGAGTACGGGTTTCGGGAACGCAGGTGCCGCACAGAAGCATGAGCAGAAGAAGGAGGAGGGGAAAGTGGTTATTACTGATATTCCCAAGAAGGAGAAGGTGATTGACAAGGAAGTGGGGGAATATGTAGATTTTGAAGAGAAATGAACGATTTTAAAAGACTATTGGCGTACGCAAAGCCGTACAGGAGATTCTGGCCGGGCTATCTGGCACTTTCAATATTGTCGGTGATATTCGGGGTTGTGAACTATGCCCTGATAGATCCGCTCCTTACGGTACTGTTCCAGCCTGAAACCATTACAGAGCAGCTTGTAAAGCCTGAATTTGCAATGGATCCGGCCTATTTTGAGGAGCTCTTCTCATATTACCTCACCAAGGTGATGTATTCCAGCGGAATGCTTAAGGGGCTCATGTTCGTGTGTGCCTTCTTTGTGGTGGCGTCACTCCTTTCAAACATTACCAGATATCTTTCGCAGAGGATACTGGTGAATATGCGTACCTATATCATGCAGAATATCAGGAGGGAGCTTTTCAAGAAGATTTCCAACCTGCATGTGGGGTATTTCCATAACCATAAGAAGGGGGATATCCTTTCTTCAATCTCCAATGATGTAACTGAGGTGCAGAACGGTGTGGCGGACAGTTTCCATGTGATTTTCAGGGAACCGCTCCTTGTCCTGGGCTTTTTGGGAGCCTTGTTCTACATGTCTCCAAAACTTACCATGGTCACCCTCCTCACATTGCCGTTTTCCGCTTTGGTGATAGGGAAGATAAGCCGTTCGCTCAAGCGCAAGGCAGCTGACACTCAGGCCCTGATGGGAAGGATTGTGAGCCATTTTGAGGAGGCTATCTCCGGTGTGAGGATAATAAAGGCCTTCAATGCCCAGAAATATGTGAATGGTAATTTTGAGGATACGAATGCAAGGCACAGGGCCAGCAGCAGGAACATGTTCAACAAGCAGGAGATGGCTTCACCTCTCTCTGAGTTCCTGGGAATTACCGTTGCGGCCGCTGTCCTCTTCTATGGCGGATGGCTCCAGCTTACAGGGCAGCTGGGCATGGATATGCCTGCCTTTGTGGTGTATATAGGATTCTACTGGAGGGTGCTTGAGCCGGCCAAGGCCATGTCAAAGGCATACGCCAGCATCCAGAGGGGTATGGTTTCAGGAAGGAGGCTCTTTGCAATCCTGGATGTGGAGAATCCGATTAAGGAGAACCCTGATGCTGTGGAACTGGAGGGATTCAACGACAAGATCGAGTTCAGGAACGTGAATTTTGCATACGGCCAGGAGCCGGTGCTCAAGAATATCAACCTTGAGATAAAGAAGGGCAAGATGGTTGCCATAGTGGGGCCGTCGGGAGGAGGAAAGTCAACCATGGCAGACCTGTTGCCGCGGTTCTATGACATTGTGGACGGTGAGATACTTATGGACGGGAAGAATATCAAGGATTATAAACTGGAGAGTCTCATTTCTGTTATGGGTATTGTAACCCAGGAGGCAATCCTGTTCAATGATACGGTTTATAACAATATTGTGTTCGGTATGGAGGGGGTTACAGAGGAGGATGTGATAAGGGCTGCCAAAATTGCCAATGCACATGACTTTGTGATGCAGATGGAGCAGGGGTACCAGACCAATATCGGAGACAGGGGGGCAAAGCTGTCGGGAGGACAGAGGCAGAGGCTTTCAATTGCCCGTGCTGTGCTGAAGAACCCTCCGGTGCTTATCCTGGATGAGGCCACTTCTGCGCTGGATACCGAGAGCGAGAGGCTGGTGCAGGATGCCCTTACCAGGCTGATGGAGAACAGGACATCCATTGTGATTGCCCACAGGCTCTCTACCATCAGGAATGCGGATGAGATTGTTGTCCTCAAGGAGGGCGAAATTATAGAGAGGGGTACACATGATACCCTTATTGGGGCAGGCGGGATGTATTCACATCTGTGCCAGCTGCAGAATTATAAATGACAAATGCTAAAACTTGATATTATGGAAAGATCTTTGAACAAAATGCTTGAGCAGAACTTCAAGAAGAACTGGGACCGCCCTGCGCTTTCTGATTTTAAGGGTGTAACCCTGTATTACAGGGATGTTGCAAGGAGGATTGAGAAACTCCACATCATCTTCAATATCTGCGGGGTGAAGAAAGGTGACAGGATTGCGATATGTTCACGCAACCAGGCAAACTGGGGTGTTGTGTTCCTGGCTTCCCTCACTTATGGAGCCGTTCCTGTTCCTATCCTTCATGAGTTCAAGCCGGGCAATGTGCATCATATCGTGAACCACTCGGATTCAAGGGTGCTGTTTGTGGGGGATATGGTTTGGGAGAATCTGTCGGGAAGCGAGATGCCGGATCTTGAGGCCATCATACAGCTGAATGACTTTTCGCTCCTCATGTCAAAGAGCGAGCAGATTACTGATACAAGGGAGAGGCTGAATGAGATGTTCGGCAAGAAGTATCCGAAGAGCTTCGGCCCTGAGGATATCAATTACCACCAGGAGGAGAGCGGCGAGGAGCTTGCGATGATCAACTATACCAGCGGAACTTCAGGTTTCTCAAAGGGTGTGATGATCCCTTACAGGGCGCTCCTTTCAAATGTGCTCTTTGCCAAGGAGGTGGTTCCTAACATTGGGAACACTTCCAACATTGTTTCAATGCTCCCTACAGCGCACATGTACGGAATGATGTTTGAGTTCCTGTTTGAGATGACCGTGGGTGCGCATGTACATTTCCTTACAAGGATCCCGAGCCCGAGGATTATCATGGAGGCTTTTGCAACAATCAAGCCTGATGTGATCATCTCCGTGCCGCTTATCATTGAGAAGATTTACAAGCAGAAGCTTCAGCCGATCATCAACAAGACAAGCATGAAGGTGCTCCTGAAGCTTCCTGTGATTGACCAGATGCTCCAGGCAAAGATAAAGGATGAGCTTGTGAAGACTTTCGGAGGCAATTTCTATGAGATAATCATTGGAGGCGCCGCATTCAACAGGGAGGCGGATGAGTTCTTCAACAAGATAGGTTTCCCTTATACCGTGGGTTATGGCATGACAGAGTGTGCCCCTATCATTTCATACGCAGCTTGGAACAAGGCCAAGCTGTTCTCTTGCGGCAAGCCTGCACCAAGGATGGAGATAAGGATTGCTTCTACTGATCCTGGCAGGATTCCGGGTGAGATTCAGGTGAGGGGTGCAAATGTGATGCTGGGCTACTACAAGAATGAGGAGGCTACAGCAGAGTCATTTACAACTGACGGCTGGATGAGGACCGGAGATATGGGTATCATTGATGAGGACGGCTATCTGTTCATCAAGGGAAGGTGCAAGAGCATGATCCTGGGCCCTTCAGGCCAGAACATCTATCCTGAGGAGATTGAGAGTGCAATCAACAATATGCCATACGTGATTGAATCCCTTGTGATAGATTCAGCAGGGAAGCTGGTTGCCCTTGTATATCCTGATATGGAGCTTGCAGGCAAGGACGGGCTGGACAAGGCGGCTTTGCTGAAGAAGATGGAGGAGAATATTGCGGCCGTGAACGTTGATATGCCGAATTATTCAAAGATTGCAGGCGTGAGGCTTGTACCTGAGGAGTTTGAGAAGACCCCTAAGAAGAGCATCAAGCGTTACATGTACCAGCAGAACTGATAGATATGGACAGCAAACAGTTGCAGTTTGACAAGAGCTATCTGAGGATGGCAGGCATCTGGGCGCAGAACTCATACTGCAGCAGGCGCCAGGTGGGGGCACTTATAGTGAAGGACAGGAGCATAATCTCCGACGGCTATAACGGTACCCCTTCGGGCTTTGAGAATGTGTGTGAGGATGAGAACGGATGTACAAAGCCGTATGTGCTGCATGCTGAGGCAAATGCCATTACCAAGATGGCAAAGTCCAACAACAGCAGCCTTGGGGCTACCCTTTATGTTACGGCAGCGCCATGTATGGAGTGTGCAAAGCTTATAATACAGTCCGGCATTTCCAGGGTTGTATACAGGGATGCATACCGCCTTACAGAGGGCATTGAGCTGCTGGAGCGTGCAGGTGTGGCTGTAGAACAGATTGATGCCTCCATGTTGGAGGAATAGGATAATCCAATTTTTTGTGTGATGGACGAAAGGAAACGGAACAGGATATCAATATTGTTGTGGACATTCATGTTCCTTCTTATCTGCGGCATGTATGTGGGCAGGTGCAGCAAGGGGAGGAAGGAGCTGCAGGTAAACAACCATAAGTGGGACAAGCTGATGCTTGTGCTGGACCAGATAGACAGGAATTATGTGGATACCATAGATTATGCGGCGGTGATGGAGAAGATTCTTCCGGACCTGATGCAGAATCTTGATCCCCATTCGGTGTATCTTCCTCCGGTTGAACTGGAGGCTGCAGATGAGTCCCTGGAGGGGAATTTCAGCGGCATAGGGATCCAGTTCAATGTCCCTGCCGATACTGCCATTGTGATCAGTGTCATTGGCGGCGGCCCTTCTGAAAAGGCAGGACTGCTGTCGGGAGACAGGATAATGAAGGTGGACGGAAGGGTTGTTGCGGGTGTGAAGATGAACCAGGATTCACTTGTAAAGCTGCTCAAGGGTCCTCAGGGTTCCAAGGTGCATGTTGAGGTGAAGAGGGACAATCTTGCGGAGCTGGTCCCTTTTGACATCATACGTGACAAGATTCCTGTAAAGAGCGTGGATGTTGCCCTTATGGTTCAGGACAGCCTGGGCTATGTGAAGCTCTCAAAGTTCAGCCGTACCAGCTATAAGGAGTTCCTGAAGGCTGTGCAGCCTTTGAGGGAGGCCGGGCTCAAGGCCCTTGTGTTTGACCTGAGGGACAATACCGGAGGGTATCTGGACCAGGCGCTTCTCCTCTCAAATGAGTTCCTCAAGGCCGGGGAGCTGATTGTATACATGGAGGGGAAGAACAGGGGAAGGCAGGATTTCCATGCAGACGGAACAGGGGCCCTCAAGGATGTGGAGCTGTATGTGCTCATGAACGAGAGCTCAGCTTCCTCTTCAGAGATTTTTGCGGGTGCAATGCAGGACAATGACCGGGGAACTATTGTAGGGCGCCGCTCATACGGCAAGGGGCTTGTGCAGGAGCCGGTATATTTTACTGACAAGTCAGGCATAAGGCTTACAGTTGCCAGGTTCTACACCCCTACAGGCAGATGTATCCAGAAACCTTACTCGGAGGATTACCAGATGGACATTGTTGAGAGGTACAGGCATGGTGAGATGCTCTCTGCAGACAGCATAAAGAGGGTGGATTCCCTCAAGTTCCTTACCCCTAAGGGGAAGGCCGTGTATGGAGGGGGAGGCATCATTCCTGATGTCTTTGTCCCGATAGATACCGTTGGAGTGACCGATTTCCTCATTGCATGCAACAGGAAGAGCCTCATAATAAAGTACAGCAACCAGCTGGCAGACAGATACAGGGCACAGTTGAGGCAGGTGAAGGACTTTGAGGGGCTGGAGAGGCTGATTGCATCAATGGACATTGAGGGGGGATTCCTGGTATACGCCAAGGCTAATGGAATTGTTCCAAAGAAAGGGGAATGGGAGGAATCCAGGGAGGTGATAGTGCAGCAGCTGTGCGGGCTGTTCGGAAGGTACTCCGTGCTGGACGACAATGCGTTCTATCCGTATATCCTCAAGATAGACAATGTTATAGACAAAGTGAAGGAACTGTACAATTAATAACTGAATAAAAGACTTGATTATGGCTAAAATTATTGGAATGGCTGCAGACCATGCAGGTTATGACCTGAAAGAGGCCTTGAAGCCCCTTTTGAATGAGATGGGTTTTGAGGTTAAGGATTTTGGTACCCACTCTACGGAGAGCATGGATTACCCGGATGTTGCACATCCTCTTGCACAGGCAATTGAGAATGGTGAGGTTTGCTGCGGTGTGGCAATGTGCGGCTCGGCAAACGGAATCAGCATGACATTGAACAAGCACCAGGGTATCAGGGCTGCAATCTGCTGGAATCCTGAGCTTGCATCTCTGGCAAGGCAGCACAATGATGCCAATATTTTGTCGCTCCCTGCACGCTTCATCTCCGAGGAGGAGGCCAAGGAGATTGTGAAGGCTTATTTTGCGGCTGAGTTTGAGGGTGGAAGACACCAGCGCAGGGTTGAGAAAATTGCTTGCAGGTAATTGATGGGAGAGAAGTTTCTTACAATAGACAAAAGTTCCATACAGATGCTCCAGGGTAATATTGATGATTACCCTGGCGGCATTGTGCTCCCTATAGACAAGCCTTACAGATGGACCTCGGCTGATGTGGTGAGGAAGGTGAAGTTCATTGCCCAGAAGCATTTCCACAAGAGGAACATTAAGGTGGGGCATGCGGGAACCCTTGATCCTCTGGCTACGGGGATACTGCTGGTATGCCTGGGGAAGGCTACAAAGCAGGCGGAGGCGCTGCAGGCAGAACAGAAGGAGTACATTGCCCAAATAGAGCTTGGGGCAACCACCCCTTGTTTTGACCTTGAAAAGGAGATAGACAAGAGGTATCCGTATGAGCATATCACAAGGGAGATGGTGGAGGAGATTATTCCCCGCTTCATTGGTGAGCAGGACCAGATACCTCCAATCTTTTCTGCAAAGCTCATAGACGGGACAAGGGCGTACGAGATGGCCCGTGCCGGGGAAGAAGTTCAGATGAAGCCGGCCAGAATCACTATATATGACCTTGAAATTGTGGAGTTCGAACTCCCAAGGCTGGTCCTCAGGGTAAAATGCAGCAAAGGGACCTATATCCGTTCGCTGGCAAGGGATGTGGGTGTGGCCCTCGGAAGCGGGGGGCACCTTACAG
Organism: uncultured Muribaculaceae bacterium; assembly: GCA_964475015.1. Lineage (GTDB taxonomy): Bacteria > Bacteroidota > Bacteroidia > Bacteroidales > UBA932 > Egerieousia. The sequence goes on along the minus strand of CAYYVA010000029.1, from coordinate 2,809 downwards.
GACTGCTCAGGAGCAGGTCAGGCGGCTTTTCAATAGACCAGGCCCTCAATATGGAGGATATGGAGCTTATAATGAAAAAGTAAAATAAACGGGGAAAAATGAAACTTTCCCTGTTTTTTTTCGTATAACTTGTACTTTTGATTTTGTTACAGAGAAATATATATCATGAAATTATCACAGTTTAATTTTCCCCTCACAGTGGAGCAGGTTGCCAAGTATCCTGCAAAATTCAGGGATGAATCAAGGATGCTTGTATTGCATAAGGATACAGGTGAGATTGAGCACAAGCTTTTCAAGGATATTGTAAACTATATGGAGGCCGGTGACACTTTTGTCTTCAATGATACCAAGGTGTTCAAGGCAAGGCTCAACGGCAACAAGGAGAAGACCGGTGCCGAGATTGAGGTTTTCCTCCTTAGGGAGCTCAACAGGGAGCAGCGTCTTTGGGATGTGCTTGTAGATCCTGCAAGAAAGATAAGGATTGGCAACAAGCTGTATTTTGGGGAGGATGATTCTCTTGTGGCTGAGGTGATTGACAATACCACATCAAGGGGAAGGACACTCAGGTTCCTCTATGACGGCAGTTATGAGGAGTTCAGGGAGGCACTCTTTGCAGTTGGAGAGCTTCCTGTACCAAAATGGATCAGGACAAAGCCTGAGGAGATAGACAATGAGAGGTTCCATACCATCTATGCAAAGAATGAGGGTGCAGTTGCAACACCTGCAGCAGGGCTCCATTTCAGCAGGGAGCTTTTCAAGAGGATGGAGATAAGGGATGTGAATGCAACCTTCCTTACATTGCACATGGGACTGGGCCATTTCAGGAAAGTGGATGTTGAGGACCTTAGCAAGCACAAGATGGATTCTGAGCAGATGCAGATCTCCGAGGAGACAGCACGCATGATAAACGATACCAAGGCAAGGGGCAACAAGGTGTTTGCAGTGGGCATCACCGTAATAAGGGCATTGGAGACCCCAGTCACTACAAGGAATGAGGTGAAGCCTTACGTGGGCTGGACAAACAAGTTCATTTTCCCTCCATATCAGTTTGCCGTTGCTGATGCTCTGGTTACAAACTTCCACATGCCGCTCTCTACAATGCTCATGTCAGTGGCTGCATTCGGCGGATTTGAGAATGTGATGAATGCATACAAGGTTGCCCTCAAGGAGGGATACCAGTTCGGTACATACGGAGATGCAATGCTCATCATCTGATGAGTCGGCTGCTTTTCCAAAGATATGGAGGGTGACTCAAAAGGGTAAATTTTGCGTTACGCTTGCCTCGGAAATCCTCATTTACCTAAGTAAACTCCGGTTTCCTCACCTGCGCAAGCCTTAAATTTCCACCTTTTGAGTCACCCTCTTTTTTTAGGGGAAGTGCCGGAAAAGAAAATGCTGAAACAGAAAAAACAAGGGGCTGTAAGGTCCCTTTTTCTTTTTCAGTTGCGGCCGTGGAGGGGCGGATGTTAGCTTTGGGGCAAAAAAGTTATGGCTGGAGAGTTGGTGTTGAGATGTGCGCTGGCAAGGGGGTTCCTGTATAACCCCGCTGCCGCAAATGCCCTTGTGGAACAATATGGGAATGTGGAAAATCTGTATTGGAACAGCAGGGATGAGGGGCTCGAACCTTTCAGGGAGGTTCTGGAAGGAGCCTTTTCTGCAGAAAGCCTGCGTTGGGCCGAAGAGGAGGTTGCCTGGTGTGAAAGGAAAGGGGTGAAGCTGCTGTTCCATGGGGAGCGGGAGTATCCCCGTCTGCTGGGGGAGTGCAGCGATGCCCCGCACATGCTCTATTATAAGGGGAATGCCGGGCTGAACAATCCAAGGTGCATTTCAATTGTGGGGACACGGCTGGCCTCCCTTTACGGAAAGGAGTGCTGCAGCAGGATTGTGGGGCATCTGGCTGAATACTCCCCTCTGATAGTGAGCGGACTGGCCTACGGGATAGACATCGCTGCCCACAAGGCGGCCCTGGATGCTGGGCTGGAGACCGTTGCCGTACTCCCCAACGGGATTGATTCAATCTATCCCCCAAGGCACAGGGATGTGGCGGCGCAGATGGTGCAGCAGGGGGGCATACTTACCGAGTTTCCCAGGGGGGAGGCCCCCAGAAGGCTCAACTTCATAAAGCGGAACAGGATAATTGCCGCAATTTCAAGGGCGGTGATAGTGGTGGAGAGCCGGGTAAAGGGGGGCTCAATGATAACTGCCGAACTTGCCGGGGGATATGGAAGGGAGATCTTTGCAGTCCCGGGGAGGATAACGGATGCCAACTCATTCGGATGCAACTATCTTATTGCAAAAAATGTGGCGGCGGCTTACAACTGCGCTTCGGCACTCCCTGCCGCATTGGGCTGGGATGCAGGGGAGGGGAGAGACGTGGAGCTGCAGCCCCAATTATTTTCCTTTGAAGTGGAGAAGAAGGAGAAATTATTGCTATCTTTAAAATTTGATACACCTATGGATGTGGAGAGGATTTGTGCAGCCACGGGGTTTGATTGGGGGGAGGCCTCAATGCTGCTTCTGGAGCTGGAACTGGAGGGGAAGGTGCAGGTGACGGACAACATGGAATATTTCTTGAGAAAATGATTCAGTTTGTGGATACGCATGCCCATCTGTATGATGAGGCCTTTGACAATGACTTTGAAGAGACTGTCGGGAGGATAAAGGGGAGCGGTGTGGTAAAATGCATCTTTCCCGGCATAGATTCATCTTCCTATTCCCGACAGACTTCCGCCGCCCTCAAATGCGGGGATTTTGTGGCCCAGATGTATAAGGAACCCGATCCGCTTTATGGCGGCTATCGCGGCGGTCC
>CAYYVA010000028.1:0-25273 GCA_964475015.1 uncultured Muribaculaceae bacterium | reverse complement strand
TGCAAAGGTGCTCAGGCACTCCGTGGGAGATTCAATAAATGTAATTGACGGCAGCGGTGCCCTCTATACCTGCAGGATCATTGAGTGCGGGAAACAGGTTGTATGCTCCGTGGAGCAGGTGCAGGAAAACTTCGGCGCCCACAGATACAATCTTACAATGGCGGTATGCCCCACAAAAAACATAGACCGCTATGAATGGTTCCTGGAGAAGGCAACCGAAATGGGCGTGGATGTTGTGGCTCCCGTGATAGGGGAGCATTCCGAGCGCCGTATCATCAAGCCCGAGCGCCTGGAAAAGATTCTTGTCTCGGCCGCCAAGCAGTCCCTGAAAGGGGCGGTTCCCCAGTTGCGTGAAGCCGTTTCAGTAAAGCAGTTCATAAAGGATTCAGCTTCCCTGCCCGGCGTGAAGCTCATCGCCTACTGCGGCGAACAGGAAAAGGTGACCTTGAGGGAGGCGGTGGAGGAGGCTGTCAAGGCTTCAGGTGCGGCTGCCCAGGCCGGTGCTACGGGGATATCTTGCGGCGTGACTGCCCAGGCCTGTCCCATGGGGACATCTTGCGGTGCTGTTGCCCCGGGTGGTGCCATGGGGACATCTTGCGGTACTGCAGACATTTCTCCTGCGGCGAGTGGTGCTGCTGTTGCCGGGAAGCCCTGCATCACAATTCTCATCGGGCCGGAAGGGGATTTCTCCCCTGCTGAAGTTGAGGCCGCCGTGGAGGCCGGTTTCAAGCCCCTTACCCTCGGCGAATCCCGCCTGCGCACCGAAACCGCGGCAGTGGCAGCCGTGGCCGGGGTGTATTTCATGTGCGGGTGATTTTTCTGGGATTTTTTTGCGTTCTTAGCGGGTGCTTGCGAGGGGGTATCTGAACTGTCGCAGTGTGATTCCATGGATGTGTCTGCTACTTCGCAAGAGGTTAAGCGAGGCCAGCCTGCCTGTAGGCCCTGTAGCAGGGGTTGAGGCCCTTAACCTCAACTAATTCCCTGAGGTTAAGCGAGCAGACCAGGCCTGCATGCGCCGTAGAGCACTTCTGGCGGATTAACCTCTTGGGATCAACTACTTATAACTCTATGTTGCTACCCCAAGCGGTGAGGGCAGTAGCAAAAACTCCCTGAAATACTCAGCGCCATTGCATATCACCCTCGCCTTGAATCACACATATCCTTTAAGGGATTCCAAATCCAGATGCAGCATTCTGGCTATCTGTTTGTGAGTTGAAGCATATTCATACCGTAGTTTTCTGGCAAGGTTGAGCCTTGAGGCAATGTTTAATGTGCGCACATCCGCATTCCCGAACATTTTGGCGGAAAGTTCTGCAACGGCATGCCTCAAATCCTTGTCGGGAATAAAGGCCTTGTTCCCATTGTGGATGGCAGCATCAATTTCACCCTCAAGCTTTTTTGACAAGTGGTAAAGATACCTTGCAGGTGACTTGAACAGGGATTCAATAATGCCTGCGTCAAAAAATGAGGCAGGCTGGAGCACTCCCCTATGGTCCATGACCCAATCACTGGGAAGATTTGTGCGTGTCCCCAACTTCTCATATTTTTCTTTTGCAGATATTGTACCCAGTGGAATCAGGGGATTGCAGAGATCCTTTTCCCTTCCCGGCAAATTATTCTCCTTAAAAACAAATTGTGCTGTTCCCCAAGGATACTCAGACGGGAGTTTCCTGTATCCGGCCACAATAGGATTCCTGTCGATATATGCAATTACTGCCAGAAGATTATCTTCATCCTCAATTGGAATTATTCTGGTAGGCAACCCCCTCAGATGCCACTCTATTGAATAACGGGAATAGATGTATTTTCCTGTGAGATGTTTGTATCTGGTTATAAAATCCTTACATGATGGCAGCGGACCTGCCAGGAGAAAGTGGAGATGATTGTCCATCAGCACATAGGAAATGACCTTTACCCCGCTTAAGAAAGAGCAGATTCCAATCCTTGTTATGCCATTGGCAAAATCTGTATCATCCTTGAACATCCACGGCAAGACATTGCCGTCTGTACATACGTGAAAGCAATTGCCTGCCTTGAAACTAAAAGAATACTCCTCCACCATAAAAGAAAATGTTTGCTGGCCCCACAATCCTTTCTCCTCAATCCCACCCGGGCCAAATCTGGTGGAAACATTGAAGTCTTGTACAAAGATTGCAATATTTTTTGCCTGTTCCAAATCTTTTCTCTCATGAAAACCGTCACTGGCCCAAGAGGTTAGGCGAGGCTTGAATCTGTCGGGAAGCCCTGGAGATGTCTGTGGACAGGATTTGCCTGGAGGGTGGTTACTTAATCTCAAGCAATTCCTTGAGGTTAAGATTGTCTGTATGGCTCAGAGTGCTGTTTGGGCAATGGTAGTGTTACTAACCTCTTGCGAGAAATTTTTCTTAAATTTGCAGAAATACCTTAAAGAAGCAGACTATGAAGCAGCAGATAGATGAAGCAATAAAAGTACTTAAGGAGGGTGGAGTGATCCTGTACCCTACCGATACAATCTGGGGACTGGGATGTGATGCCACCAATGAGGCGGCAGTGGAGAAGATATTCAAGATAAAGCAGCGCTCAGACAGCAAGAGCCTTATAACCCTTGTGGCTGACCTTGATATGGTGGGGCGCTATGTAAAGGAGATTCCTGAGATTGCAATCTCACTTGTAGAGGTAAATGACAAGCCTATGACAATCATCTATCCCGGTGCCATGGGGCTGGCCAAGAATGTTGTGGCAGAAGACGGCACAGCCGGCATACGCATTCCGGACCATGAGTTCTGCCACCAGCTGATTTACAAGTTCCGCAAGGCAATTGTTTCCACCTCTGCAAACATCTCGGGCTCACCTGCTCCTGCAACGTTTGCCGAAATTCCACAAGAAATAAAAGATGCTGTAGATCTGATCATTGACCCAAAGTTTGAAGGCAACTGCACCCGCTCAGCCTCACAGATAATAAAGGTAGGATTAGGTAGCGAGATTGAGATTATAAGAGGGTAAATATATTAAGAGGGCAACCACTAAGGTCACCCTCTCTTATAAGCACACATCCGTTGCTCCTACATATCAATTTCTGATTGATGTTTAGTAATTAGTATTCTCATTGATAATGGTGTTGGCAGTATATTCTGTTGAGTTATATATCAGTTTGCCGTAAATTGTCTTATTCTTGTGAAGGAATACTTTATTATTGGACGTTGATGTTATTGTATTGCCATTTGCTGTTACATTTGCTGCAGAAATGGCATAAATGCCGTAAGTGCAATTGTTTGCGCAGTTAGCGGTTATAGTAGAATTGGATACTTTCAGATTAGAGCAGTTTACACTGATTCCACCATCTCCTGATATAGTTGTACCTGTAATAGTCAAGGATGCATTATCATCAGTTGACAATGCATAAGTATGTACACCTGTATCACTGTGAGAAGTACAATTCGAAGTTATGGTACCACCTGTTATAGATGCTTTCACTGTAATTTCTCCCTGATTCTCAAGTGTAGCATCGTTTGTCCATGTTCCATAATTATAAATAGCTCTGGTATTTGAAGTTACATTGGTCTGCTCAAGGGTTAGAACTCCATAATTCTTAATTGCAGACTCTTTGTTAAGCTCTGCAAAAGTGCTGCCAGATGCTGTATAGTTTACACTACCGCCAGATATAAAAAGAGTACCACGGTTAATTATTTGCCCTGTAATGGTAGGAGCTGCATTTTCATTTACAAGTTTAACAACTACTCCTGATGGGACACTGATTCCATCTTTGCTGTTAAGTTTGTTATTGTTGTAGTTTATTATGCCATATTTTGCATTGGAGCCGCTATATGCTACAACTTTTGCACCTGGTGCAGTAAAAGTTGTGTTATTTGTAGTTGAAATTTCACCTGCTCCTGCAATCCAAAGACTATGGCCGCTATTACATGTTGCTATAAGTGTTGCATTATCGGCGTTGAGTTTAGAGCAGTTTACACGTACGCTGCCATCACCCTTAATTGATGCTCCACCAGTAACTGTCAACAATGCATTATCTACGGTATTAAAGGCATACAAGTGCTCTCCATTTGTGCCATGACCAGTATTGGTAGAAATATATTCGCCACCATCTATAGATGTTGTAACAGTAGGTGTACCCTGCTCCTGAAGTGTCTTGGTGTAATCCCATGTGCCTTCTGTGTAAATAACACCAGCATTGGAGGTTATAGATGTTTTTGTCAAACTGAGAACACCTTTATTGTATAGGGCATGTTTTTTAGCGTTTACATTAAAATCTGTTGAACCAGTATTGTAAACAATATTTCCATTATTAATGGTTAATGTTCCGTCGTTCACAATGCCATGTTCAATAGTTGCTTCACCCGATTTTGTCAATGCATAAGTCTGTGATATCTGCATGGCAGTTCCTAGATTCAAAACCTTACCACCAAGGTCAATTACAGATGTAGTTCCTGCAGGTACATTTAATGAAGAAGTTGTGATATCATTTGTAAGGATGTAGCTGCCACCATTGGCAATGGCATTCTCCAGCTGTGTAGGAGAGCTTACCTCCTGTGCAGGAGTGCCTGCATTTATATCTGTGATTACCAAAGTGACATTAGCAAGTCCTGCCCTGTTTAGGGTGTTTGAAGAACTTGACTCAAATGACATATAAGTTTGTGATCCGTCAGCATTTTTAACTTCTGCCTTGTAGCCGTTATATGTTCCGGTAGGAAGCGGTACATAGAATGTCATGGCTTCAGCTTCTGCAGTTAGAGTCTTGAATTTGATGGTAATAGTGTTGTTGGTAAGGGTTGAAGCGGAAGTTGGCTCTGTTGAAGTAATCTTGCCGTCAGCAACTGTGAAGTCCCCGGTTACAGGCATGTTTGCAGTAAATACAAACTGAGCTGCATCTGCAGGTACTTTTTTGATAGTAAATGCAAGTACGCCTCCAACATGCTTGAATGATAATGACGGAGCTGCCGCACTCGACTCAGTACTTGCAGCAGAGGCTCCATTAGCAGGAATAGTAATCATGGCAGCATTTGTGTTTGGAGCATAATCAGTGGTGGCATCTCCGTATGTTGCCGGCATGTTGACTGTAATGGCACCATCTGCTAAAGAGTGGCTTCCCGATGGATATACAGCATATCCTGAGCAAGACTCTCCATCTGCAATAGTACCTGTGAATGTGGCAGAAGTCACATTTTCATTTCCTGAGTATGTGAAAATCCTTTTTGTAGTAGTTGTGGCATTTGAATACCACACATCAATTTTGTCATTTTTGCTCCAATAGAATGTAAGATCTGAAACTGCGGATCTGGTCTGGTCGTTTATTGAAGCATTTATAGTTGCGTTTAAATTGTCGGGAGAAATATTGTATTCACTTTTCTCGCATGCAGTGAATATAATGGCCATTATACCTGCGGACAATAGTACTAATCTTTTCATTTTCATCTTGTTTTGAGTTGTTTGTTTTGGTTGGTGATTTGGATAATTATGGATTCCAAGGGTTCTCATTCAAGGACTCTCCACTTGTGGCAAATCCTTTTTCTACCTGAACTTCAACCACTTCAATTTCAGGTGACTGATAAACAAGTTCTTCTTTTGTCATAGTATGTTTGTTTAGAAGGGCCACCCAACTCCTAGATGGGGTATTGTTAAAAAAGAAAGTGTGGAGTTGATTGCTTATCCGGATGGAGGTTCTGGAATACCTTGACTCAAATAAACAATACCCCACACTTGCTGTGATATACTTGAGAAAAGTATAAGGCACACCAAGTATGAAAGTTCATTGCTATCCTTGAGTCTTTGAAATTTTCCAGATTTCCATCCAAGGATAAAAGCGAAACACTTTCATCTAATATGTAATGGCTATATCTATGTTGGTATAGTCATCGCAAAGATATGCAATGTTTTTCAATATTAGTGGGGTATTGGACTGCAAATTTCAGCTGAATATTGCAAAAAATCAATATTGATACTGTTATTTCTTTATATTACCAAGGGAGTTGATGATTCCTCTGAAAGTGAATCCAAGAGGTTAAGTTACGCAATATGGCCTACAGAGCGTATAGGATTGGGCGGCCTCGCTTAACCTCAGTAAATTGGTAGAGGTTAAGCAACTACCCTCCAGGCAAATCTTGCCCACAGACATCTCCAGGGCTTCCCGACAGATTCAAGCCTCGCTTAACCTCTTGCGAGGTGGATGTTGTGGTGGGTGTTGCAGTATCGTTATAGCGGGATTGGGCTCAGTTGGTAGCTGTCAGCTCCCTATAGCACCACAGTTGCAGCAACGGGGTAGTGGTCCGAGAGGGTTTCCTTGAGGAGGGTGTATTCTGCGCATCCTGCATCGGCGGGGGCGAGGATGTAGTCTATCCTGAGCAGGGGCCATACGGGGATGAAGGTGCCGCCAAAGCCGTGGCCGGCCTCTTCAAAGGTGTCTTTCCTGTTTTTTGCCAGAGTGTGGTAGGTGTACGACATTGGGGTGTCGTTGAAGTCCCCGCAGATTATGGTAGGGGTGGAGCTGCGGTTTATGTCTTCAAGGATGCGGTCAACCTGCTGGGAGCGTTTGATGAAGGTGTTCTTCATTTTGCCGTGGGTTTCCACTATGTCATGCGTAATCTCTTCCCTGAGGGTCTCGTGCCTGTCCTTGCCGGCAGATTCTGTCATTCCTGCTGTCCCGTGACCCTCCGCACGGAAGCCATCAGAAGATGCCCTCATCCGGTCTGCAAATTTTTGGGCAAGGGCGGTGAAGGAGACATCGTATGATTCCAGATGGTTGTTGTAGATTCTCAAGGTGCGGCCATAGTGTTCCACATCCGCAAATATGGAGAGGTTGGTGCTGTTTGGGAAGCTGATCCTGCCGCTGCCTGAAATGGGGAACTTGCTGAGTATCATGTTGCCGAAGAGTTTTCCGTTGCGGGCCTTGAAGAGGTGGTAATGGCGGTATGGCCAGCCGCTGAAGATTGTATCGGCCTGGAGCTTATCCTCTGCAAAGAATTCCTGCATGCAAATTATGTCTGGTGCGGTTTCTGCCAGATGTGCGGCAATCCTGTGCCTGCACTCTTCCCTTCCGAGTCCCTCCTCAGATGATGAGAACATTCCTACGTTCCAGCTCTCAATCTTAAGTCTTATCCCCTCAGTTTCAACTTCTTCATTGTGTCCTATCTTGAAGAAGAGGTCTGTGTAGATTAGTGCCGGCAGCAGGGCTGCAACGGCAATCCATGCGCTGGCGCTTCTGCGGAGCAGGGCCAGCAGGAGCAGGAACAGGTTTATGGCCAGGATTGGTATGAAATAGAGCCCGAAGAAGAGGGGCAGTGCAAATTTTGAGGGATTTACATATACCGAGATGTATGAGAGGAGCATGGCGGCAGCCGCCACAATCAGGATGGCCCTGAATGTGATTCCAAACAAAAGGGGAGACCTCTTCCTCCCCCCTATGTTCCTCTTAGAGCCCATTAATAATACATCCTGTTGTTCTTCTTCCAGTATACTATGAGGAAGTATCCGAAGATCATTCCTCCCAGGTGTGCAAAATGTGCCACATCACTTCCTCTTCCCGACAGCCCCAGTACAAGCTCCAGTGCTCCGAAAATGAGGACAAACCATTTGGCCTTGAGGGCCACAGGCGGGAATATGAGCTGCATCACATTGTTTGGGAAGAGCATCCCGTATGCCAGAAGCAGACCGTAGATTGCACCCGAAGCACCTACTGTAGGAGTGCTGAGCAGTGCCTGTATCTTTGCGGCAGCATAGATGTCACCTGCATTGGCATCTGCAATGTAGCCCTGCAGCTGCAGGTACATCACGCCAAGGTGCAGCAGCGCCGCCCCCAGTCCTGTAACAAAGTAGTAGAACAGGAACTTCTGGCTGCCCCAAACCCTTTCCAGCACGCATCCGAAGATGAACAGCGTATACATATTGAAGAATATGTGGGTGAATCCCCCATGCATGAACATGTGGGTCACAAGCTGTATTGGCTTGAAGAACGGCGACTTGAAATAGAACAGCGCAAAATTCTCGTACATGAAGTTGCCTGTAAGCATTGTTATCACATAAACGAGAATGTTTATCAGCAGCAGGTTCTTTACAACGGGAGGCATGCTCCCCAATATTGAATTTCCTCTGAACATATCTTTAGTTTAATTTTCCGGCCAGCTCCTCCATGGTCACAATGGCCATTGTAGGGCGTCCTGCCGGGGTTCTGTTGGGTTCCTTGCATGCAAACAGGGAATCTATCAGCTCCTGTGCCTGCATGTTGCCCATTGCGGTTGCTTTTGTTATGCCGGATCTGGTCACCATATCCAGCGCTATCTTCTCCTTCATCTCCTGCCCAAGGTCCTTGCCGGCCTCCTGAAGGTCTGCAATGAGGGCATCAATGCATTCAGATACGGCCATGTTCCCGTCTGAGAATGTGGCTGGGGTACCGTATACCACAATGCAGTTCTCCCCGAACGGGCGGATGTCAAAGCCCAGTGTCCTGGCCAGTTCCTGATGCTCCATGATGATGGAGTAGGAGTTGTGGTCCAGGTCCATGGTCTCAGGGAACATCTGCTCCTGTACAGGCTGTGCGTCCATTGTAATGGTCTGCAGGTACCTTTCGTAGAATATCCTCTCCTTTGCCCTTGTGATGTCTATAAGCATGAGCCCCGATTTTACGGTTGTGAGGATATATTTCCCCTTGAGTACAAGCAGCGGATTTGCACAGGCATTCTCCTCTGCAAAGAATCCGTTGTATCCCTCCCTGCGGGTATCACCGGCATGAGGGGCCGGGCTTCCGGACATGCTCCCTCCCTGGCCTGTTGCATTTCCGTACAGGTTGCCTGCTGCATCACCCTGAGGGGGGCGGATTGCAGGGTTGTCCTCAAAGAGCGGGTTTCCCTCAAATGCAGGGGTGGAGTTGAAGTCCTGGCGGCTGTTGTCCCATTCAGCCCCGGAGTTCCATCTGGCACCGCTCTTCCTCTCCTCGTCAAATGGGTTGAACAGCGGATCATAGTTGATTTTCGGAGGGGAGAAGCTCCTGCTCCCGGCAAATCCTGTCCTCAGGACAGGGATTTCCGGAGCCCCTTCCGTATCAAAGTCAATTGAAGGGACAAATGACCCCTCTCCTATGGCCTCCTTCACGCAGGCGGTCATTATCTCAAATATCACCCCGTCATCTTCAAACTTTATTTCGGTCTTGCTGGGGTGGATGTTCACATCCATGCTCCCCGGCTCAATCTCCAGGAAGAGGAAATATGAGGGTGAAGTGCTGTCGGGAATAAGATTTCCATACCCCTTGAGGATGGCCTTGTGGAGCAGCGGGCTCCTGAAGTACCTGCCGTTCACAAAGAGATACTGGTTCTGCTGGCTCTTCTTTGCAAATTCCGGCCTCCCGATGAATCCCCTTATCCCCACTATATTGGTGTCTGTCTGGGCAGTTATCAGGTCCTTGGCAATCTCCTTGCCGCATAGCTGCGTTATCCTCTGCTTTATGTTTGAGGCCCTTACAGCGTGGAAAACATCCTTTGAGTTGTGCACAAGCCTGAACTCCACATCTGTGCGGGTAAGGGCAACGCGGGTGAACTCGCTCACAATCTGGCGGTACTCCACATTGTCCGATTTCAGGAATTTCCTCCTGGCCGGCACATTGTAGAAGATGTTCCTCACTGCAATGTTGCTCCCTACAGGGCAAGAGGTCTCACTCTGGGAGATTATGCTGTTTTCCGCAATGTGCACCTCGGTGCCGCACTCTGCACCCTCCTTGCGGGTCTTGAGGGTCACATCCGCACAGGCGGCAATGGAGGCAAGTGCCTCCCCCCTGAACCCGTATGTTCCTATGGTGTAGAGGTCCTCGGCCTTGGATATCTTGGAGGTGGCATGGCGCTCAAAGCACAGTGCAGCCTCCTGCGGTGTCATGCCGCAGCCGTTGTCAATTACCTGTATGAGGGTCCTGCCGCTGTCGTTCACAACAACGGTAACGGAGGTTGCCCCTGCATCAACGGCATTCTCCATCAGCTCCTTCACTACATTTCCCGGGCGCTGGATTACCTCACCGGCTGCAATAAGGTTTGAAATATGGCTTGGAAGTACCTGTAACATCCCTTAAAACAGCAATCCCATAATCTGGGCCATATAAACGGCGGCAACAAGCACGGCCGCAATTCCAAGAATGGAGAGGAATCTCATGAATGGGGTGTACTTGAGGTCTTTCCTCTTTACCTCCATCCTCCTGAACGAGCCCCTGATGCTGGCTCCGGGGATATACTGGCCCGCCTTCTCGCGCTCGGCCGCATCCATCTTCTCCATCAGAGCCTCTTTCCTTGCATCATAGAATACAGGCTGGTAGTTGAATTTTCTGATTTGTCTGTGTTGAAAAAATCCCATGGTCGCTTACTTTTTTTCTAAACAAACAAAGATAAAATATTTATGTTAAATTTGCTATCAATAAACAGCAAACCATACCTGAACGGGCAGGTATAGAGCAAAAAGAAAAACGATATGGACTTAAGGACAGGAAACGGATATGATGTGCATCTGCTGGCTCCCGGGCTGGAGTTCTGGCTGGGAGGAATAAAGGTGGAGCACACAAAGGGATGTGTAGCCCATTCAGATGGGGATACCCTCATACATGCATTGTGTGATGCAATGCTGGGAGCACTCGCATTGGGGGATATAGGGAAGCATTTTCCCGACAACTCTTCAGAATTCAAGGGGATAGACAGCAAGATACTCCTTGCAAGGGTTAACGGCCTCATCAAGGAGAAAGGGTACTCCCTTATAAATGCAGATTGCACAATCTTGTTACAAAAACCCAAGGTGGCTCCGTATATCCTCCCTATGAGAGAGTGCCTTGCAAAGGTGCTGGAAACGGATGTTGACAGGATATCAGTAAAGGCCACCACCACGGAGGGGGCCGGATTTGTAGGCCGGGAAGAGGCCATTGCGGTGTATGCAACAGTACTTCTGGGGAGATAATTTGCAGAAAAATTATATTTTTGTCGAGAATGTCCCGCTGTCGGGAGCAAATGATTTTTTAACCTGTGGGTGCGGTTGGCCGCGCCCCGCTTAAAACTGTTTTTGAAATGCAGTATCAACGTGTTGCTTGTGGTTTCCTCAGGAAACTGTTTGTGATTTTGCTGGTATGTATTCCAGCATTTGCCTTTGCGCAGGAAGAAGAAAAGGAATGTCCGTTCTATGCATCATTGGATGTGGCGTCCAAGTACATATGGAGAGGGACGGGATTTGGTGATGCTCCGGCTGTACATCCTACAATAGGGTACAGCAAGGGGGGATTTGATGTGTATGTATGGGGTGCTTATGCACTGGATGACAGTTACAGGGAGATGAATATAGGTGTGAGCTACTCTTTCAGTAACTTTACGGTGGAACTGGTTGATTACTTTTATCCGGGAAAAGGATCTGATTTCTTCAATTTCAGCAACAGGTCCACTACACATTCTGCAGAAGTAATCCTTCATTATGAGCCGGAGGCGGTCCCTGTGCATGTGCTTGTGGGATCAACAATATATGGTGATGACAAAAATGAGAAGGGCAACAATGCCTTCTCCTCATATGCCGAGGTGGGCTACACCCATGAGTTCAATGAGAGGAACAGCGTTGAGGCAACGGTGGGAGCATCGCTGAACAAGGGATACTATACAGATTATGAAAAGGGGCTCAGTGTAGTGAACCTTACAGCAGGCTATACAAGGATATTTACCCTATGGAACTATGATTTGCCGGTTTCTGCCAGGTACGCATATAATCCATATCTGGAGAAATCATATTTTGCCCTATCGCTGAGTTTCGGTTTTTAAGAAAGATAGTTATGGATATGAACGGCCATGAACAGATTCTGGAGATTTATGCCCTGAATGATGTTCATGGCCGTTTCTTCAATACACCCCACTATGAAAGCGGGGAGAGGGGTTCCCTTGCCAATGCATGCACATTCATAAAGGGGAGGAGGGCTGTCCTGGGTCCCGACAGTATAATGCTGCTGGATTGCGGGGACAACCTGCAGGGGGATATGGCCGTGTGCCGGAGCAACCGCAGGCTGAGGGAAGGGGGCTCGGGGCACATTTATGCCAGGGCAGCTGAGTACATGGGGTATGACGCAGTGGTGTTCGGGAACCACGATTTTGAGGCAGGGCACAGTGTGTATGACCGTCTGGCAGGGGAACTGGAGGATGCGGGGATACCTCTTCTGGGGGCAAATGTGCTGGGGAAGGGGAGAAATGAGGGATGCTGGCCGCCATACATTGTACTTGAAAAGGGAGGAGTGAGGGTTGCTGTCATAGGGATGACAAACCCATGTACCGCCAGGTGGATACCGGAGGATCTGCGGGAGGGGTTTGATTTTGCCCCGGTGCTCCCCCTTGCAGGGGAACTGGCGGGGAAGATAAGGGCAAACGGGGAGGCGGATATGGTTGTGCTGCTGCTCCATTCAGGGGCGGGGGAGCCGGATGCCTTCTCAAGGGAGGCCGTGCCGGAGCATCAGGCCCTTGCAGTTGCTGCCCGTCTGGAAGGGGTGGACATCATTTTTGCAGGTCATGACCATAAGCAGATGTGCTGCCGGGTGGGCCAGACACTGGTACTGTCGGGAGCCCCATACGCCGGCACCCTGCAGAAGGTGGTTGTGAGGCTGGAGATGGAAGGGGAAAAAATTGTCGGGAAGAAGATGGAGGGGGAGATTGTGCAGCTGGATGGGGTTGGGGCGGATGAGGGGTATCTGGAACATTTCAGGGATGAGATAAGGGCGGTTGAGGAGGAAATCAACACCCCTGTAGGGAAGCTGGAGGCGGTGATGGATGCAAGGGAGGCACTGGGTGGCCGGTGCAGCTATCTGGACCTGCAGCATAGCGTGATGCTGGAGGCTTCCGGGGCACAGGTGTCGTTTGCTTCTCCATACATGTATGATGCGGTGATTCCGGCCGGGGAGGTTACAGGAAGGGACATTTTCCAGATGTATTCTGCGGAGAACACCCTCTTCAAGGTGAGGATGACCGGAAAACAGATAAAGGATTATCTGGAATATTCATACGGCATGTGGCTATCCGGGCCGGGTGATGGGGAGCATGTGCTGCAGCTCTGTTCCACAGAACTTGGGGGGAAGACCTACTGGTGGCCGGAGAACTTTACCTATAATTTTGATTCAGCGGCAGGGCTGGTCTATGAGGTGGACATTACCCGTGGGCGTGGAGACAGGGTGAAGATCTTCTCATTGTGGAACGGGGAGCCGTTTGAACTGGAGGGGAACTATACCGTGGCCCTCTCTTCATATAGGGCAAGCGGGGGCGGAGGGCTCCTTGACCGTGGGGCGGGGATTGATCCTGCTACCGCTCTGGAGGGGATAACCTTGGGCCGCTACACTTTTATAAGGGACCTGATTGGGGATTTCATCAGGGACGGGAAGCGCATTGACGCTGCAAGGTGCGGGCATTGGGAGTTTGTGCCAAAAGAAAAAGCCGCACAAGGCATAGGTAGCGATGTGCGGCTATTGTTCGGGGAAACCCTGTAAATGGTCAATTATAGGCCTGCAGACCTTTTCTTGTACTCATTGATACAAGCATCAAGACGCTCGTGGGCAGTAGTGTCGCCAGGAACATTGTGTGAAGGGTGGATGTAAAGTTTTACACCTCTTTCCTCAAGAATCTCAGCAACTGTACAGATTGTCATCCAAACTGTAGTTACTGAAGCCATTGTTGAAAGCGGGCCAACTTTGTCCTGATGTTTCTTAAGCTGGCATGAAGCGTCAACTATAGGGCAGCAGGTGTCAACAACATAGTCTGCAATCTGGAAAAGGTTCTTTCCGCATGAGTGGCGTGGAACCTTGTTGCCAGTCTCTGAAGCTGAACCGAACACGATAACTTTCATGCCGCGTTTCTTTGCCTCAAGAGCAACATCAATGTTTACGGCGTTGATACCTGTGTGTGAGAAGATCCAGAGGACATCCTTCTCATCAAAGTTCCAGCTCTTCATGATTGACTGGCCGTAACCCTCAGCACGCTCCAGCCACAAGAACTGATGGATACCCATCTCACCTGTAATATGGGTGAAGAATGTAAGAGGAAGTTCGCAAAGAGGGTGGAATCCTACAAAACCACCGATTCTTGGATACATCTCCTCAATTGGAAGGTTTGCGTGACCACAACCGAAAGTGTGCACCCAACGGCCTGCCTCAATTGCATCAGCCATAACCTCGGCAACTTTTTTGATGTTCTCCATCTGAGTTTCCTCAATTTTGTCCATAACGCTTATAGCGTTCTTTTTCCATTCGTTTGCTAACATTTCTGAAAAATTTTTATAGGTTAATATTTTGTTATTTTTTTTGTGAAACTTTCACTGCTGCAGGTACAAGGACCATCATCACGGCAACGCATATGATAAGCGATATAGGAAGAAATCCGAATATCCCTGAATCGAACTGTGAGCCCATAATCTTGTTACCCATAGACTGGCCGCACAATCCTATAAACATGGCAATGGAAAATGCAGTACCGCTCTGGTTCTTGAATGCACTGCCAATGAAGTTGAGCACAACAGGGAATGTGACACCCACGCCAAAGCCTATGAGGGCCATTGCAGTATATGTTGCCGGAATGCTTGAAGGCATGACGTAGAACAATATAACACCTGCAAGGGCAACACCCAGATATATGTACAATGTGGCAAGTTCCTTCAGCTTCTCCATAATTTTCCCCAGCGGGAGCCTTCCGGCCAGCATTCCCATGGTAAATACTGTCATGGCGAGTGTTGCAGTAGCGTTGTCCATGCCACCGGCGTTTACAAGATACTGTACTGTAAAGTTGCCGCTGCACCCCTCAAACGCGCATTGGAAGAACAGTACCGCTGCAAACATGATGAGGGCAGGGTATTTCAGCAGGCCAAGTGATTTGGCCAGGGAAATTTTCTCCTGTGGCTTTGCCTTTGCCTTAGGGAATGTGATGAAGAAGAATGAGATGATGAACAGCGCCATCACTATTGAAACCGCATTGAGCGGAATTCTGAAGTCTGGAATGAAATAGTTGAGCAGTGTCCACAGCAGTGCTCCGGTGCAGTAGAATGAACCGAGCAGGCCGAGCCTTCCGCCCCTCTTGTCATCATCATAGATATCTGAAACGAGGGCATTGGTGGCACCGTTGAGGGCACCTCCGCCAAGGCCGAGCATCAGGATTGATGCGTGGAGCAGTCCTATTTCCTTAAATGTAGCAAGTCCCTGTACTCCAGCCAGCGCAAGGATGGAGCAGAGTATGAGGAGCCATTTGTATCCGAATTTGTCTACAATGGGGCCAAAAAGCAGAGTCCCGATGATAATTCCTACAGACATTGTTGAAGGGAGGGCGTTTGCCCCTACCACCATTGCATTGAGAGGCCCGAGAATAGGACCCAATGAGAGCATGGCAACCCCAAAGAACGACATTCCGGCACATGCCGCAATGAATACAGGACCTGTTGAAAGTTTCTTTTCCATATAAATGTATTATATTATTGTCCGTTGTTTGATTCCCTGATTGCAAGATACCCTGCACCGTATAGCGCAGCCTCGCCATCTACCTGTGAAGCGCTGAACTCCACCTGCTTCATTGAAATGGGCTGGCCCCACTTGCAGGCTTCATTGTATATTCTTGGGATAAATTTGGCAGCAGGGCCGAAAACCCCTCCTCCAAAAATAAATTTCTCGGGGTTGAACAGGCTAACCAGATTTGCCGCACCCATTCCCCACATCTCAATTGCTTTGTCAAGCACCTTGCGGGCTACAAGGTCACCCTGCTCATATGCAGCAAAAACATCCCTTGAAGTAACCTCATTTACAGGCTTTCCTGCAAGCGGGCCGCTGTAGTTCTTCTCACACTTGAGAGCCTTCTGCGCCTGCAGTGCTATCCCGTTCCCGGATGCAAAATGCTCAAAGCAGCCGCAAGGGATATAATCCTCGTGGTAAGGGTTCTGCAGAGCCATCCAGCCTGTTGCACCAACTATATCGCTGTGCCCGTGCAGCACTCTGCCGTCTATGAGAATGCCGCCACCGATGCCTGTCCCCACTGCAAGATAAATCACATTGTCACACCCTTTGGCACCACCTTTCCACACCTCGCCAAGCACATAGCAGGTACGGTCACTTTCAATGCTTATCTTGATTCCCGGATTGTCTATTGCAGCAGCTATCCTCTTTTTGAGCGGATAATTGTCCCAGCCCGGGATATTTGGTGCCCATACTGTCCCTTTCTTGGAATATACTATACCCGGTACGCAGATGCCTATGGCCTTGACATTGTGCCTGGAATTCCTAGAGATTATGGAAAGGATAACTTCATTTACAAGTTGTCCTACTTTTTCACCTTTTGCTCCATCAAGCAACTTTACTTCTTTTGCCTTTATATTCCCGAACCGGTCAAACAAGGCTGCGGCTATCTTTGTGCCGCCAAGATCAACACCAATAACTGCCATACCTGAACATTTTGTGGAATCCCATAATTAAACGGCACGCAAGTTAGCAAATTTTTTGTCATGATGTATCCCCCGATGGTGCTGTTTTTACATCATCATGTTGAACATTGCATTTGTGGCGCTGCGGTTCTTTCCGGAGTTCATCTTCCCAAAGTTCCAGGTAAGGCTTACAAGGAAGTGTCTTCCAATTACATTCCTGTAGCTGTCTTCAATGTACCCGGCCGAGGTTGTGCGGGTGAAGCTGGTGGTCTGGTTGAGGATATCCTTCACCTTAACCCCAAAGGTGACGGCCTTTATGGTCTTGTATGCTTCAAAGTCCCATTTGAAGGCAGGCTCGCCATAGCCGTTGGTATATCCTTCATAGAACTTGTATTGCATGCTGGTGATGAAGTTGAACTTGTTTTTTGTGTCATACTCAGCCTCTGCATAAATGCTGTGGTCCCAGGTGTTCATGTTGGCATCCTTGTTCAGGGAGTATTTCACAATCCTCCTGTCTGTGCTGAGATATATGCGGCTGTTCAGCCGTTCCCCCTTATATCTCAGGCTTACGGAGCCGCTTAATGATGTGCTGCTTGTCCTGCTCTCCTTGAACCCGCTTGCACCGCTGTAGAACCTGTCTCCGGAAGCATTGCCCCAGAATTGCCCCATAAAATCTGAATAGTTGAAGTTCTCCATATCCAATGCCCCGCTCCTGTCCTTGTTCTGGTAGCTGTAGCTGATGGAGAAATTGCCGTAGATGCTTCCACCCAGCAGCAGGCTTTTACCCTCATTGAGAGGGAGGCTGCTGAAGCTTCCGCTTACCCTTATGTCATTCCTGGATTTCCTTGAGTTTACAGGTATGTTGTACTGCGCGCCCTCTGAATCAAACCAGTTTGCATATACAATGCTCCTTTGGGTGTTGTCCAAAAAGAGATATCCGGAGAAATAGCTGAAATTCTTCTTGTTGTTGTAGTTTGTTGACAATGTGAGCGAGTTCCTGAATTCTGGCTCCAGCCATACATTTCCTATCTTTATGAATGTAGGGTTGGAGATGTCCGGTGCAGGTGTAATCTGGGAGTTGCTCAGGGCTGAAGAGTTGCCGCTATATCTGACCATATAGAAAAAGCCGCTCTCAGCTGTATTGTTGATTCTGAGGAATGGGGAGAAGTTCCACAAATACTCCCCTTCTCCTGTTGTCTGTGAGATGCCGTAGGATTTGCTGTAGTTCTCATTGTTCACGGCCTCCACTTGTCCGCCGAACTGTATGGTGGTCTTTCCTTTTTTGTATTGGGCAAGCAGCTCGGCAGAGTTCTTGAAGTACCGGTATTCGGAAACGGAAGAATAGTAGTCATCATAAACTGAATATTCCCTCCTGTCTGCAAAGCCTGCAGTGAATTTTCCTTCGCCAGGGCGGCTGAAGGCATCATTTGTAACATCATTCCTGTTGATGTAGCTCTTGAGGGAGGTACTTATGTTCCACAGCTTCCCGACAGGTTCAACGTATGTAAGGTACAGCCTTCCTCCATATCCCCGGGTCTTCCCCTGATAGTAGAGGTCATTCAGGGTGCTCCCTTCAGCAGAGTAGGTTGTAAGGGAGTACTCCTTGCTCTGTGAATCATCATTGGAAAGGAACCATCCGGTTTCAAAAGAGAGGTTCCTCCCCTTTTTTCCAAGGTCTTTCAATGTGATGTACGCATCTGTACGGTGCATGAAGTAGTCCGATTCCAGATAGGATCTGGCGGAAGAGGTGTTCAGCACCTCCCCGGTTGCCGCTCCTGCCGCCCCCTGCCATGTTTCCATATCATTGTAAGTCTTCCTCTCCAGCCTTGTGAAATTTATTTTTGGGACAATCCTCAAGGTGTATTTCTGCTTGTTCCGGTTGGCCAGCTCAAGTGAGATGTCGGCAAGGTTCTCGTCATAGTTGTCCGACAGGCGGGATGACCTGTTCATGTCGGGAGTATCCTCCATGAATGTAATCCTCTGTGTGGATGATTCGGATTCTATCAGGTTCCCCTTGTAATTTGCCATTACGGTGGTGTTGAGTCCCTTTATTCTGGATGTGTTGAGGTTTGCACCGGCCTGTCGGGAAGTTGTAAGGCCATTCCTCGGGCGGATGCGTGATGCAGGGCCAGTGTCTTCTCCCCCTATCATTACCATAATCATGTCCCCTGCTCCGGTGTTGGGGGTGTTTGAGGCATTTGTAATGATGGTTATCTGGTCCTTGTCGTTGTAGCCGGAGAGCATCAGGTTCCCGTTGTACATGAAATCCTTCCCTCCAACCAGCATGTTGGGGTCATCAGTCTCAGGTGAGATTGGGGCTCCGGCAGCCATCTTTGCGTTCCCGAACCACCCTTTCTCATACTCCTTCTTCAGGGATATGTCCATCTCCTTCTGCTTCTGTGCGGCCATGTCTGAGATTCCTGTCCCTTTCTCATTCTCTGACTTGAGGTCTGTAATCTTTATCTTGTCCACAATCTTTGCCGGGAGGTTCTTCACGGCCATTGATGGGTCGTCAAAGAAGAAGGTCCTGCCGTTAACGGTAATTTTGGAAACGCTCTCCCCGTTTACGGTAACCTGTCCGCTGCTTGAGACTTCAAACCCGGGCATCTTCTTGAGCAGTTCCCCCAATGCTGCATTGTCTGCCGTGCGGAACATTGAAGCGTTATATACAATGGTATCCTGCTTCACCTCAATGGCATTTCCCATTGCGGTAACGGTGGCCGCCTCCAGCAGGGTGGCATCCTCAATCATGTTCACGGTACCCAGTTCCTCCTTGCTCTTGCTGAAATAGAACTCCTTCACAAACGGCCTGTAGCCCAGATACTCTGCCGTGAGCCTGTAGTTTCCCCTCACAACCTTCTCCAGAACTGCAGTGCCGGAAGTGTCCGTAAGGTTGAAATACATTATGGTTGTATCCCCCTTGGGCTGCAGATACACTGAAGCCATCACCAGCGGTACATTGTTCAGGGAGTCAACAAGCCTTATCCTCACCTCAGATTCCGGAGTGCGGATCATGTCATAAGTGATTGTAATCTGGGAATGTGCTGCAATGGCGCAGGCCATGCAAAGCATGATGGTTGAGAAGAGCTTTTTCATGTGGGTCTTGTCTTATGATATGCAGATACCTTACTATTCAAATATTATGCTAAGGAACACGGTTCAGGAAAATAGTAATTAAAGTTTTTTACTCCTGTGATTCCCAATACAAATTTACAGATTATCAGGATTGCTTTTGCCTTTTGCCGGGTGTTTGTTATGAGCAAGAGGTTAAGTATGCCTACCCTCTCTGTGTGCTCTGTAGAGCGGGTTGTGCCCCTCAACCTCAAGAAATACCCTGAGGTTAAGCGGGTGGAACAAGTCTACACGTGTTGTAGAGCACCTTTGGTGGATTAACCTCTTGGAACATTATCCTCAGGCAGTTCTGAGGAACCGGCTGTGCTGATGTTTGCATTTGTGCTTGGGTTGCAGTATCTTTGAGAAGATTAATTATTGTACTATGAGAAGATGCCTGCTTTTAATCGTTATGATGTGTTTCTGGGTGGCGGGATATGCTCAGGATGTTTATCCTTTGTTCCGCAATTGCAAGTCCTATAAAGAATCAAATGTTGTTTTCATTAATGAGTTTGCAAGGGCGTACTCATATCAGCTCAAGGAATTCAAAAAGACAAATAAGGAACTCTACAAACGGTCTATAGGGGAGTTCAGGGATGTGTCGGTAATGGTTCAGATAATGGCTGACGGGAATCTGTCCTTTAAGGATGAGAAATTCAGGGATGAAATAAATTCTGAGCAATACACTCTGATAAAGTTGGCATTGGGCTCAATGCCTGCATGGACACCTTGGCAGCATAGCGTACACAACAAGCTTTATGTAAGGGTTTCCCTCAGGCATCCGTGGCTTCAGTAAAAGGGATAGAAATGGCGGATAAAATTTGGAGCATGGACCTTGCCGCTCAGGTGGAGCAGGTGAGGCAGGATATGGTGGAGATTGCAGCAACGGGGCAGTACCCCGTGGTGATGCTCCTGAGGGGGTATGACCTGTTGGAGCAGCTGGGGGATTGGGAGAATGTGAAGTATAATGTGGGAGAATCAGAAGATTTCTACAAGGCCCTTCAGGGGTACAGGGAGAGTTATCTGGTACATGGGGAGCAGCTTTATGCGGTAATTGACATGGAGCAGGTGAGGATGAAGGCTGCCGCATACATGAGCCCGTGGGTGAGGAGGCACAAGGAGGCCCGGCAGGAGCTGGACAAGGCGGCGGAGCTCTGGGAGATGGCGAAGGTTGCCCACAAGGCTCAGGAGGAGGGAAGCTTCTGGGAGAAATGGAGTACCCTGAGGAGGGTGCGCAAGATGGCAGGGTTCCGTCTGGAGAGGGGGCGCACGGGGAATTTTGTCTCAAGGACATTCGACCTCATGCAGGAGGCACAGGCTAAGGCCAGGCAGGCCGAACTGGAGATGTACGGGCACAATGTGGCCCACAAGTGTACTCCCGACAGCTATATGAAGATTTTTGAGCTTGTTTCAGGGAAATATCTCAGCGGAGAAGACCGGTAGTTTCCTGCATTTCAACGGCCACAACAAAAGGCCCTGCAGGAGCAGAACAGAAATTGCAAATACAATACAGATATGAAGACATTCAGGAATTTGGCGGTGGTGCTGGTGGCGGCACTTCTGGCAGCCTGTGGCGGTACAGGTTTCAAGACCGTTAAGGTGGAGCAGTTCAAGGAGGCTATAAAGGATCCTTCAGTGATATTGGTTGATGTGAGGACACCGGCCGAGTATGCCCAGGGGCATATTGACGGGGCCCTGAACCTTGATGTGTGGGATTCCCTCTTTGTGGAGAATGCCGTCAAGGCCCTTCCGGCAGGGAGTAAGGTTGCGGTCTATTGCAAGAGCGGCAAGAGGAGTGCCGATGCAGCAGGAAAATTGCAGGGAAAAGGGTATGATGTGGTAAACCTGGACGGAGGATTCCTTGCATGGAACAGCTTCAGGCACAAGAGGGATTATGTGATTGTGGTGCATGGCGGTGCCGGGAATGTGGCTTCCGTGGAGAAGGATTCACTCAAGGCGGCACAGTATTATGCGGCTTTGGATTCAGCACTGGCAGTGGGAAGCAAGGTGCTGGAGGCCGGCGGAAAGGGGCCGGAGGCTGTGATTGCTGTAATCAACTATTTTGAGAACAATCCGCTCTTCAATGCAGGCAAAGGGGCAACCATCTCTGATGCGGGCACATTTGAACTGGATGCATGCATCATGGAGGGAAAGGACCTCTCGGCAGGAGCAGTAGCGGGAGTTACAAACATCAAGAATCCTATCAATGCGGCATACGCTGTGAAGACCAGCTCCCCTCACGTGCTTCTGGCAGGCAAGGGAGCCGAGACATTTGCAGCGGAGCAGGGGCTGGAGCTGGTAGACAACATCTACTTTGCAACTCCAAAGACAATGCGCTGGGTGGAGGAACTCAAGCAGAAGAGCAAGAAGAACGGTACCGTAGGGTGCGTGATTCTGGATACAGACGGCAACCTTACAGCGGGAACCAGTACAGGGGGAATGTTCCGCAAGAAATGGGGCAGGATAGGTGACGCTCCTATTGTGGGTGCCGGCACATATGCAGACAACAACAGCTGTGCGGTTTCCTGCACAGGACACGGCGAGTACTATATCCGCCATGCTGTGGCTTTCAATGTGGGGGCCCGCTACAAATATCTGGGGGAGCCGCTGGAGGTGGCAGCAGACTACATCATAAACACTGAGCTCAACTCTGAGGCCGGCAACGGAGGTCTGGTGGCTGTGGATAAGGACGGAAACATTGCAATGCCGTTCAACAGCACCGGAATGTACAGGGGATACCTCTACAAGAATGAGGGGACAACCGGAACAGTAAGCAAGGTGGGAATAGGGGCTGAACTCAAATAGCCCTCCACGCAGATTTTTCAGGAATATCGGGCACAAAAGGAAACTTTTTGTGCCCAAGTTCTTTTCAGGGGGTTATCTTTGCAGAAAAATACCGTTATGATAAAGAGTTTCTTCAAGCATTATATTTTGTTCTTCCTCTTCTGCGTGGTGCAGAAGGTTGTGTTCTGGGGATATTATTACAGCGCATTCTACAAGGAGTGCAGCTTTGGGGATTTTGTGGATGTAATCCTGCACGGTCTCCCGCTGGACGCTGCCATCGCCGGCTATCTCACAGCTCTTCCGGCACTGCTCCTCATTGTGAATGTGTGGTGGCAGGGGAAGGCCCTGGACTATATCTTCAAGGGGTATTACATTTTCTGCAGCATATTGCTCGGATGTATCTTTGTGGGGGACCTTGCCCTCTATGAGTATTGGGGATTCCGCCTGGATACCACACCGCTGTTTTATCTGAAATCAAGCCCCAAGGATGCCTTTGCAAGTGCAACAGTAGAGATGATGGTGGCTGGAGCAGTATCCCTGGCGGTATATATTGCAGCATTCCTGTGGCTGTGCAGGAAGTTCCTGGTGCAGGACAGGATGCGCAGGCCGGTGATATTCAAGGTAAGGAAGACAATAGTTCTCACACTCCTGGCCGGAGCCCTTTTCCTCCCTATCCGCGGTGGCCTTACAGTGGCAACCCTCAATACAGGAAAAGTTTATTACAGCCAGAACATGAGGCTCAACCATGCGGCCATAAACCCATGTTTCAGCCTGCTGGAGTCCCTTTCAAAGAGCAGCTCTTTTGCAACCCAATACAGATATGTGGCTCCCGACAGGGCTTCGCAGCTTTTTGCCGGGATGCAGGATGTCTCAATTTCAGGAGGTGCGGCACAGGGGGAGGATTCGTCGGGAAGAAGGCAGCTTGTGAAGCCTGGGAAACCAAATGTGGTGATTATCCTGCTGGAGAGCTTCCTCTCAAAGGCCATGGGTACCCTTGGGGGGATTGAAGGGGTTGCCGTGAATCTGGATTCCCTGGGGGCAGATGGGGTGCTGTTCACCAATTTTTATGCGAACAGCTTCCGTACAGACAGGGGGATTGTCTCTGTCCTGAGCGGATATCCTGCGCAGCCTACCAACAGCATAATGAAATATCCGCGCAAGAGCCAGTCGTTGCCTTCAATATCCAAGGTGCTGGCGCAGAACGGGTATGATCTGCAGTATGTTTATGGAGGGGATGCAAACTTCACAAACATGCGCTCGTACCTTACAGCAATGGGCTTTGAGAATATCATAAGTGATGTGGATTTCCCGCTTTCGCAGAAGCTGAGCAAATGGGGGGCGCACGATGATGTGATGTTCAGCAAGATTGCCTCGCAGCTTGAGGCAGGGCAGGAGAAGGAGCCGTTCCTGAAGGTTATACAGACCTCCAGCAGCCACGAGCCGTTTGATGTGCCCGGTTTCAACAGGCTTGAGGATGTGAGGCTCAATTCCATAGCATTTGCGGACAGCTGCCTGCAGGTGTTCATAAACAGATATAAGGAGACCCCTTACTGGAGCAACACCCTGTTTGTACTTGTCCCTGACCATGCCATGCAGTACCCCGCAGATCTGGACATCTTCTCGTCTGAGAGGTACAGGATTCCGCTGATACTTTATGGAGAGGCTTTGGCCTGCCGTGGAGTGAGAGTTGATGTCCTGGGCTCGCAGATAGACATAGCCGCCACTTTGCTGGCACAGCTGGGGCTCCCTCATGGAGAATTTGCGTTCAGCAAGGATATGATGAACCCGTTGAATCCGCACTTCGGGTTCTTTACAGTACCCGATGCGTTCGGTATGGTAACAGACTCAGGAGAGGTTGTATTTGACAATGTTTCTGAAAAAATTTACTCCACAACCCTCCCTGACACCCTTGATCTGGAGCGCGGAAAGGCATTTTTGCAAAAACTTTACGACGATTTGGACGAAAGAGGTAATAAAAAATTTGCACAATAAAAAAAAATGCATACCTTTGCAACCCGTTTGAGACAAAACGGTTGCTCATTGAGATATGGTGTAATGGTAGCACAAGAGATTCTGGCTCTCTTGGTTCGGGTTCGAGTCCTGATATCTCAACACCTTGTTGGCGCGATAGCTCAGCTGGTTAGAGCGCATGATTCATAATCATGAGGTCCCCAGTTCAATCCTGGGTCGCGCTACTAAAAAAGTTAAGGCACTTGCAGAAATGCAGGTGCCTTTTTATTTGGCCGGACTACCAGACAGCGACCAGTTCAGCCCCTATTTGCCTTATTTCTGCTTTTATGCTTGCAAGACGCTCTTCAGAAGGACGCTTTGCGCCGCTGATATATTGAGCCAGCAGGCTTTGGGCAATCCCCAGTCTTCTGGCCACGGCTGAAGCATTTATCTCAGGGTGGGCCATAAAGAAATCATAAAGTTCATTAACCTTTTTAGCCTTGAAAAAACCTTCAAAACTTAAATCTTCATCAATGTCAGGCCAATGGATACCAAAGGCGTTGTACTCATAATTTACCCTTTGTTCAGGTGTTGCGTATCTCAACCGAGGATATTCTTCAAATTTCTCACAAGCCTCCCTCCCATCTGCTGTCCTTATCCAGACTGCATCATCTGTAATCCATATTTTTTCAACGGTTATCATAAGGCATTGCTATTTATTGTTGTTAAAGAATTTATTCCAGTGCTCTGCAATAACTTCGCTGTTCTCTTCAATTACAGCCTCAACCATTTTTATTTCTGCCGGTTTCAGCCCATGATTCTCTACCAGCATAACCGGAGCAATTGTAAATTTAGCTGAGATATCACCCTTTACAACGTGAACGTGTATAGGTTCGTGGTCATTGAAACATAAATCTAAAACCGAAAAGGATAAAAATGGTTGGCATAATATTTTAGTTTTTACAAATATAGGTAATTATTTTATTACCTACCTATCTGCATTTCTTTTATTATTTTAATATTTCATCGATTTGACTTAATCGTTTGAAGAATAAACACTTGAAGC
>CAYYVA010000027.1:0-25867 GCA_964475015.1 uncultured Muribaculaceae bacterium | reverse complement strand
TTTTAGTGCCTTTTTTGTCTCGGGGGACCATCTGGGGGACAAAAGTATAATAAATTTCTGATACTGCAAAATAAGAGACAATTTCGCATGAAAAGAAAAGCAAATATCGCAATCTGCTGTATTACAGCATTTTAATTGCTGATATTTGCTTTTTATACGGTTTTCTTTATATCCGTTTTCAATTCAAAAAAGTGCCATTTATTTTCCGATGCAAAACCTTCCGAATATATTCCCCAGTACCTCTTCAGTATTGATCTCCCCGACAATGGAACCCAAATGATACAGCGCTTCGCGGATGTCCTGGGCTACCAAATCAGTAGGAACAGCAGAAGCGAGTCCGTCTTCTACGCGGTCAAGGGCTATCTGGGCGTCCATGAGGGCCTGGTAGTGGCGGATGTTGCTTACAAGGGTGCCACCGGCGGCAGCGGAGGAGGTGAGGGCCTTCTGGCTCTCAACCAGCACTGACTGCAGCTGGTCTATGTTCAGGCCCCGTTTGGCCGAGATTGGAAGTACGGCAATAGGGGCGAGGGTGTTTTCCACGCAGAGGTCCTTTATCATTTCCAGGTGGGCTTCTACGCCAAGTTCCGAGACCTCGTCCATCTTGTTGAGCAGGATGATGAGCTGCTGTCGGGAAGAGATTTTTCCAGCCAGATTCTGCAGCCCTGTTGCAAAGTGCTCCGGACGTGAGGCATCCAGTACCAGTATCACAACACTTGCGCTGCGGAGCTTCTGGTAGGTGCGCTCTATTCCAATTATCTCTATGGTCTCTTTGGTTTCGCGGATTCCGGCCGTGTCTATGAACCTGAAGGTGATTCCTCCAAGGTTCATGGTGTCTTCAATCACATCCCTGGTTGTGCCGTGGATGTTTGATACTATAGCCCTCTCTTCCCCCACAAGGGTGTTCAGGAGGGTACTTTTACCGGTGTTGGTGGCCCCTACAATTGCTACAGGCACGCCGTTCTTTATCACATTTCCAAGGCTGAAGCTCTCAATCAGCTGGGTTACCCTTCCGGATACTGCAGCCAGCAGTTCTCCAAGCTGTCCGCGGTCTGCAAATTCCACCTCTTCCTCGCTGAAGTCCAGCTCCAGTTCCATGAGTGAAACCAGATTCAGCAGGTCTTCCCTCATCACCTTCAGCTCGCTTGAGAAGCCTCCCTTCATCTGTTCCATTGCAATCCTGTGGGCTGCCTCGGTCTCTGATGAGATTAGGTCTGCAACCGCCTCCGCCTGTGCAAGGTCAAGTTTCCCGTTCAGGAACGCCCTCTTGGAGAACTCCCCGGGCTCAGCCATCTTCACCCCAAGCCCCAGCAGAAGCTTTATTATCTCCTGCACAATGTACTGTGAACCATGGCAATATATCTCGGCACTGTTCTCCCCGGTATAGGAATGCGGCCCCTGGAAAGTCACCACCAGACACTCGTCAATGAGCCTTTCCCCATCCTTTATTGCCCCGTAGCGCATGGTATAGGGTAGGGGAGCCTTCCCCCCTGCTGCCTCAAATATCTTCCCGACAATCTCCGGTGTATCCTCACCGCTCAGCCTAATTATTGCTATGGCACCCTGCCCGGCAGGGGTAGCCAGTGCACAAATGTTCCTGTTCAGAAAATCCATATCCAATATGTTGTACAAAAGGACAACGATTAATTACTTTTTAAGTTTAAGCGCCACTACATTTTCCACATGGTGGGTATGCGGGAACATGTCCACGGGGCGGACTGCTGTTATCTCATATTTTTCGCTCAGGATTGCAAGGTCGCGGGCCTGTGAGGCAGGGTTGCAGCTCACATAAACCATCCTGGCAGGGGCGGCCTCAAGAAGCACTGCAGCCACATCAGGGTGGATGCCGGCGCGGGGCGGGTCAAGCACAACAATGTCGGGATGACCGTTCTCCTCAATGAATTTTCCTGTGAGCATGTCCTTCATGTCCCCGGCGTAGAAATGGGCATTCTCTATGCCGTTGTTGGCGGCATTCAGCTTGGCATCATCAATTGCCTCCTGCACATATTCAATTCCCACCACTTTCCTGGCTTTCCGGCTCAGGAAGAGGCCTATTGTACCTGTACCTGTATAGAGGTCATACAGCACCTCATCCCCCTTGAGGTCTGCAAACTCACGCACTACGCTGTAGAGCCTGTAGGCCTGTTTTGAGTTTGTCTGGTAGAAGGATTTAGGGCTAATGCGGAACTTGATGTCCTCCATGGTATCGTAGATGCAGTCGTCTCCGGCATATTTCACGCAAGGGAGGTCACCGATTGAATCGTTCCTCTTGCCGTTTATCACATAGTGCAATGAGGTGATTTGCGGGAATTTGGCAGCCAGCGCATCAAGCAGGCCGCAACGGAGTTGCGCATCTTCGTATGCGAACACCATAATGAGCATCACGTCCCCGTTTGAGGCTGTTCGCACCACCATATTGCGGAGGAATCCCACCTGTTCGCGCAGGTCAAAGAAGCTGAGTCCGTTCTCAATTGCATATTCACGTACAAAGTTCCTGATTGCATTTGAAGGCTCTGCCTGCAGGTGGCACTCGCGGATATCCAGCACCTTGTCAAAGAAGCCGCTGATATGGAATCCGAGCCCCAGGCGGTCAACATCTGAAAGAGCCTCTGGATCCTCTCCAGTAAGGAGCCAACGGCGGTTGGAGAAAGTGAACTCCAGCTTGTTGCGGTAGTTCTCTATCTCCTCTGAGCCCAGGATTGGGGTAATCTCAGGTAGCTGAAGGTGTCCTATACGGGTGAGCTGGTCAACCACCTGCTGCTGCTTGTATTTGAGCTGCAGGTCGTAGGGGAGGGCCTGCCATTTGCAGCCTCCGCACACGCCGTAATGTTTGCAGAACGGTTCAACGCGCAGGGGAGAGGGCTTCACCATGTTCACCACAACACCCTCCATATAGCCGCTGCGCTTGCGGGTAAGCCTTACGTCAACTATGTCTCCAGGGATGCACTGGGGTACAAAAAGCACCTTTCCGTCCACTCTGGCAAGGGCATTTCCCTCAGCTGCCACAGATTCTATCTCAACATTGTACAGGACAATCTTATCTTTTCTCTTCATTATTTGTTTATGTATTAGAATAATGGGGCGCTCCGGCTCCACAAGCCGCCTGAGCCCGCCCGCATTTTGTTTGCAATCAATGGCAAAAATAACAAAATAATTAGTAATTTTGGAGAAACCGATAATAGCTATGAGACATAACATCACCAGATCTATTTTATTGCCTGTAATGCTATTATTCGCAGTAATGGCATCTGCGCAGGAAATCAGGACCATCAACGGCAGGATTGAGGATGCATTCTCAGGATATCCGCTCCCTTTTGCCTCCGTTGCACTGATGAATTCATCATTCTCAAATGTGGCAAACTCAGAGGGGGAGTTCTCACTCAAGATACCGCAGGAGAACATGAATGATTCCCTCCTTGTCAGCTGCCTTGGCTACAGGAACCTCAAGGTAGCTGTGGCAGATTTCATCGGGAAGAGGAACAGGAGGGTGAGGCTTGAACCTACTGCGCTGGATATCAGGAGCATTACTGTAAGGTCAGATGATGCTGCAGACCTGTTCAAGTCTGCATTTTCTTCCCGATATATAAAGAAGAATTATCCTTCCGAGGCTGCCGGAATGAGCGGTTTCTATAGGGAAACCATCAGGAAAGGGAACAAATATATCTCTCTGAGTGAGGCTGTTGTGGATATAATGAAACAGCCTTACACAAGCCTGGTAGGGGACAATATTGCAATATACAAGGGGAGGGGCAACACCAACAGGAATGTCTCGGATACCCTGTTCCTGCAGCTTCAGGGCGGCCCTGTAACCTCCCTGCAGATGGATATTGTGAAGAATCCGTTCATTGGAGTGGATATGCTTGCCGCAACGGATTTCTATGAGTTCAGGCCCGGGCCGGTTATGTTTATGGATGACATGAACATCTATACCATTGATTTTAACCAGGTTGAAGGGGTTTCAGATATCCTTTTCCGCGGCAGGATATATGTTGAGAGCCAGACACTTGCTATTGTGAGGCTTGAATTTGAGATGAATGTGGAGGGGCGCAGCGATGCCTGGAAGGCCTTTGTGAGGAAAAAGCCAGCAGACATGCAGATGGGTGTAGACTGGGCGAAGTACCAGGTGAACTATAGGCAGAAAGGCGGCAAATGGTATATGGACTATGCCCGTATAGATTTGCGCTTCAATGCAAAGTACAAGGGCAAATGGCTCAAGAACAAGTATGACATTACAACTGAGCTTGCCATTACTGATACAGATAATAAGAGCGCAATGAAGATTCCGGCTGCAGAGAGGTTCAGGATGAAGGATATATTGCAGAAGAAGGTTGTCCACTTCCAGGATGACAACTTCTGGGAGGATTATAATGTGATTGAACCTGATGCGAAGATTGAGAATATAATAAACAAAATAATAAGACAACTTAAAAAGGAGAGGAATTAAATGAAAAAACTGTTTCTTACAGCAGCATTTCTGCTTTGCGGCACCCTTGTTTCATGGGCAGGCCAATGGATAAGAATCAACCAGCTGGGATATCTTCCGCAGTCTATAAAGGTTGCGGTATTCATAAGCGAAGAGCCTGTGGACGTCAGCTCATTTGAGGTGATTGACGCGGCCACCGGCAAATGTGTGATGAAGATTGCTGCAGTAAAGCCTACAGGAGTGTACGGCACAATGAATTCAACCTACAGGCTCAATTTCTCAGAGTTTGAGGTTCCCGGGAAATATTACCTCCAGGCAGGTAATGCAAAATCCCCTGTCTTCCCGATAGATCCTTCTGTTTATGACGGTACCGCAGACTTCCTCCTCAATTACATGAGGCAGCAAAGGTGCGGTTATAACCCTCATATAGAGGACAGCTGCCATACCCATGACGGTTACATCCTTTATCACCCTACAAAGACAGGGCAGCATATTGATGTTACCGGAGGATGGCACGATGCAACTGATTATCTGCAATATACAACCACATCTGCAAATGCCATATATCAGATGATGTTCGCATACCAGCAGAATCCTGCTGCATTCAAGGACAATTATGATGCCCGCGGCCACAAAGGTTCAAACGGTATCCCTGATATAGTTGATGAAATCAAATGGGGACTGGACTGGCTTAACAAGATGAATCCTGAACCAGGCGAACTCTATAACCAGATAGCAGATGACCGTGATCATGCCGGAATGCGTCTTCCAAATGAGTGTAAGGTGGATTACGGTTATGGCCCGGGGCAGGGGAGACCTGTCTATTTCTGCAGCGGCGAGCCTCAGGTCAGGGGGACTTTCATGACTTCCACTACAGGTGTTGCCAGCACTGCAGGAAAGTTCGCCTCATGTTTTGCCATGGGAGCCCGTATTCTGGAACCTTTTTATCCTGAATTTGCACAACTTATCGGGAGCAAGGCAGATGCGGCTTATCAAGAGGGTGTAAAGAAACCGGGTTACCACCAGACAGCATCAGTTTTGGCACCTTATATCTACGAGGAGGAGAACTGGGTTGATGATATGGAACTGGGTGCCATGGAGCTTTTCATCTCCACAAAGGACAGTTCTTATCTTGCACAGGCAATTGAATATGGACGTAAGGAGCCCATTACACCTTGGATGGGTGCAGACAGTGCAAGGCACTATCAGTGGTATCCGTTTATGAATATGGGCCATTATCATTTGGCAAAGCTTGGCAATGAGCGTCTTAGCAAAGAATTTATAAGGAATATGCATACAGGTATCTTCAGAACATGGCAGAAAGCCCTTGAGAGCCCTTATATGCACGGAATACCTTATATTTGGTGTTCAAACAACCTTACAACAGCAATGCTTACCCAATGCCGCTTGTACAGGGAACTTACCGGTGACAACACATACGCCGAGATGGAGGCAAGTCTCAGGGACTGGCTCTTCGGATGTAACCCTTGGGGAACCAGTATGGTTGTGGAACTTCCGCATCATGGAGATTATCCAACCCAGCCACATTCATCATATCTGAATGCCGGAAAAGGTACAACTGTTGGCGGATTGGTGGATGGTCCGGTTTATTACAACATCTTCAAGCACCTTGAGGGTGTTAATATGGACGGTATTCCAAACAGACCTGGTGAAGATTATGCGAGATTCCAGCCATCTCTTATGGTTTACCACGATGCAATTGGAGATTACTCCACAAATGAGCCTACAATGGATGGTACAGCATGTCTGACATATTATTTGTCTGCATTGGAAGCAGATGGTGCAAGACAGAAACATTTTGTTAAATAGAGAACATAAATACCTATATATAAAGTATATAGAAAAATTCACACAATTTATATTATGTTAAATAGCACTTCGCAGAGAATACCTCTTCCCGAAAGATTGAGGCCAAGGACGCTTGAAGAGTATGTCGGGCAGGAACATCTCATAGGCCAGAATGCAATTCTGCGCAGGATGATTGAGGCGGGAAACATCTCCTCCTTCATTCTTTGGGGTCCTCCCGGTGTGGGCAAGACTACCCTTGCAAGGATAATTGCCTCCAGGCTGGACCGTCCGTTCCATACCCTTTCAGCTATCAGCTCAGGTGTAAAGGATATCCGTGAAGTCATTGAAAAGGCCAAAGGCAATTCATTGTTCAATGCGGTGGCGCCAATCCTCTTCATAGATGAGATCCACCGTTTCAGCAAGAGCCAGCAGGATGCCCTCCTGGGAGCCGTTGAAGACGGAACCTTCACCCTTATAGGCGCAACAACCGAGAACCCCTCATTTGAGGTTATAAGCCCGCTCCTTTCAAGGTGCCAGGTTTATGTCCTCAAGGAGATGAGCTTTGAGAACCTGGATACCCTCCTCAACCGTGCCCTTACCGAAGATGAATTCCTCAAGAAACAGAAGATTACGGTAAAGGAAAAGGAACTCCTTTTCCGCTATTCAGGCGGTGATGCCCGCAAACTGCTCAATATTATAGAGATAATCACATCAGGCTTCTCCCCTGACGCAGAGATAACCATTGACAACCAGCTGGTTCAGGAGCGTCTGCAGGAGAATATTGCCCTGTATGACAAGAACGGTGAGCAGCATTATGACATCATCTCCGCTTTCATAAAGAGTATCCGGGGCTCTGATCCCAACGGGGCTGTATATTGGCTGGCAAGGATGATTGCCGGCGGCGAAGACCCCATGTTCATTGCCCGGAGGATGGTAATTTCAGCCTCTGAGGATATTGGCCTTGCCAACCCCAATGCAATGCTTCTGGCCCAGGCCTGCCTCCAGACAGTGCATCAGATTGGTATGCCGGAGGGGCGTATCCCTCTCTCCGAGTGTGCAATCTACCTTGCAACCTCCCCCAAGAGCAACTCGGCCTATATGGCAATAAATGATGCCCTTGAGACTGTGCGCAGGGAGGGTCCCCTACCCGTTCCGCTCCATTTGCGCAATGCCCCAACCAAACTCATGAAAGACCTCGGGTATGCCAAGGACTACAAATATGCCCACTCCTACTCCGGCAACTTCGTTGACCAGGAATTCCTTCCCAGCAAGCTGTCGGGAACAAAGTTCTACGAACCTGGGGAAAACTCCAAGGAGAATGAACTGAGAAAGAGACTGCAGATATTATGGAATAAATATAAATATTGATTATGAACAAGATACAACTCCCTTTACTTAAAGAGTACAACAATGACATGTTTTTCCTCCTTGCCGGCCCATGCGTGGTGGAGGGGGAAGAGATAACCCACCAGATAGCAAGAGAACTGAAAGGAATCTGTGACAGGCTCCAGATACCGTTCGTGTTCAAGGCATCATACCGCAAGGCAAACCGCTCAAAAGCCTCTTCCTTCACCGGAATAGGAGACCGCGAGGGGCTGCAGGTGCTCAAGGATATAAAGAATGAGCTGCAGGTCCCTATTGTTACAGATATCCATAATCCCGATGAGGCTGAACTTGCAGCATCATACGATGTGGATATCCTCCAGATACCTGCATTCCTCTGCCGCCAGACAGACCTCCTTGAGGCTGCCGCAGCAACAGGAAAATATGTGAACATAAAGAAGGGGCAGTTCCTTGCACCCGCTTCAATGAAGTTTGCGGCCGAGAAGATTGCCTCGCACGGCAACAACAACATAATCCTCACTGACCGCGGCACACAGTTCGGCTACGGAGACCTCATAGTGGACTACAGGGGCATCCCGCAAATGCAGGAAACCGGATATTCGGTAGTTCTGGACATCACCCACAGCCTCCAGCAGCCAAACCAGAGCAGCGGCGTTACAGGTGGCCAGCCACAGATGATAGAGACCATTGCAAAGGCAGGCATTGCCGTAGGTGCAGACGGCCTCTTCATGGAGACCCACCCTAACCCGGCAGTGGCAAAATCGGACGGTGCAAACATGCTCAGGCTTGAGCTTGTGGAGTCACTTCTCACTAAACTTATTGCCATCAGAAAGGTTATACTATAAGAAACAGTTCCCAATCATAAAAATTTTCTGCAATGAACTTGTCGGATTTCTCAAGACGCTATGAAAAAGTGCCTGTAAGCATCTTCAGACAGCAGGAAGATGCTGCCAAGATGATAGTGGATGAGATTATCATCACAACCAACAAAAAAGTGAATGAAGGAAAGAAATGTGTCCTTGCCCTTGCGGCATCTTCAGCCTGCATTCCGGTTTATGACAACCTGGTAAAGGCGTACGAAAGCGGCAGGCTGAGCTTCAGGAACATTGAGGTGTTTTCCATTGATGAGTACTACCCTCTCCAGCGTGATGAGCTACAGACCCATTACAGGTTCCTGAAGGAATACATCTTTGACCTTACGGATATACCTGAGGAGAACATCCACTGCCTCAACAGCGCCCGGATGGATGATGTTGCAGCCTACTGCAGTGATTATGAGAAATCCATAAATGAATGCGGCGGAATTGATATCCTCATAACAAACGGTATGGGAAGCAATGAGCCGGGTTCACCATATAACTCAAGGACAAGGCTCATAACCATGAACCACACCACAAGGGTATCTGCCGCAAGTGATTTCTTCGGCGTGGAATACGTCCCTTACCATGCCCTCACAATGGGTATAGGTACACTTATGGAGGCCCGCAAGGTCTATTGGCTGGCGTGGGGCGAGGGAAAGGCAGCTTCAATAAAGAAGCTTGTGGAGGGCAATGTTACAGACCAGAATCCTGCATCATACCTCCAGCAGCACGGAAACGTGAGCGTGATAATTGATGATGCGGCATCTGTAAACCTCACCCGCATTGATACCCCTTGGCTTACCGGCAAATGTGAATGGACAGACTACATGATCCGCAAATCTGTCTTCTGGCTCTGCAAGAAGCTGGAGAAACCTATCCTCAAGCTTACAGACCGTGACTACAACGATAACGGAATGTCTGACCTCGTAACCGAGCACGGCCCTGCCAGCAACATAAACATCAAGGTATTCAATGACCTGCAGCACACAATTTCAGGATGGCCGGGAGGAAAGCCTAATGCAGATGATTCAACCCGCCCTGAGAGGGCCTTCCCTTTCCCAAAAAGGGTGATTGTCTTCTCCCCTCATCCCGACGATGATGTAATTTCAATGGGTGGCACAGTGGCAAGGCTCTCCACACACGGACATGAGCTTCACCTTGCCTACCAGGTATCCGGAAACATTGCCGTATTTGACCACGATGTTATCAAATATATGGACTTTATCCGTGAGAGCGCCGGAATCTACGGCTTTGATTCAAAAGTGGCTGATGAGAAGTACAGAAGCGTAATTGAAGAGTTGAAGAAGAAGCGCCCAGGCGAGCCGGATCCAATTGATGTAAGGGAGATAAAAGGTACAATCAGGCGCGGTGAGGCCCGTTCTGCATGCCGTTACCTGGGAATTCCGGAAGAGAGGGTACATTTCCTTGAGATGCCTTTCTATGAGACTGGAGGTGTGAAGAAGAAGCCTCTTGGCAGGGAGGATATTGAGATAATAAAGGAACTGCTCCAACAGGTGAAGCCGCACCAGATATTTGCGGCAGGGGACCTTTCAGACCCTCATGGAACCCACAGGGTATGTTTCCAGGCAATCATACAGGCGTGTGAGGAGCTCCGCAATGAGGAGTGGTTCAAGGATTGCCGCCTGTGGATGTACCGCGGTGCATGGCAGGAATGGGATGTGGCAGAGGCTGAGATGGCAGTTCCACTTAGCCCTGAGGAGGTGGAGATCAAGCGTGAAGCCATCTTCCGCCACCAGTCCCAGAAGGACCGTCCTCTGTTCCCTGGCTCAGACAAGCGTGAGTTCTGGCAGAGGGCCGAGGAGAGGAACCACAATACTGCCGTACTCTATGACAAGCTGGGTATGGCAGAATATCAGGCTATAGAACTTTTTGTAAAATATAAATTCAATTGATGAGACTTATTTCACTGGCAGTTGTTGCAGGTATCCTTATATCCTGCAACAACTCTTCTGCTGAAAAGCAGCAGGCTGCCAACCTGAACGTACAAAAAACTGATTCAACAATTATGGAAGACAAGACACTTTCTGTAAAGGAACTGGAATTCTCTTCTGCTTTGCCTACAGCTGAAGAGATTGAGAATGCATTCAATTCAAGGAATGTGGAATACAATGCCATCTCATGTGTCAACTGGGATGGATATAACGGCAACTATACCCCTGATGTAAAGTTCAGGATTGGATATACTGAAAAGGAGATCTACATCCAGTATCTGGTGACCGAAGATGACATCAAGGCATCTTACGGGGAAGATGCTGGGAGCAAGCCTTATACAGATTCATGCGTGGAGTTCTTTGCAATTCCGGGTGAAGGGGGCGAGTATTACAACCTTGAGCTCAACTGTATAGGTAAAGGAACATTTGCCGGCGGTGCACAGAGGACAGACCGTACCCGCTACGGAGATGATGTCCTTTCCAGAATCAGGAGGGAATCAACCCTGGGCAGTGAGGCTTTCGGGATAAGGACAAAGGCAGAGAACGGGAACATGCCATATACATGGAAACTCACCGTTGCCCTTCCTGTTGAACTCTATTCCCTCTCAGAGGTGAAGCCGCTCAAGGGACGCACCATCAAGGCCAACTTCTATAAATGTGGTGATGACATGCCGCAGAAGCACTACCTTTCATGGAACCCTATCAGGATAGAGAAGCCTAACTTCCACCGTCCCGACCATTTCGGCACACTCGTATTTGAATAGAAATAACCCTAGAACGGGTATCCTACACCAAATTGCACTCCGTAGTTACCCTTCTTCAAGAAGCTGTCCGGCCCTTTCCAGTCTTTCTCGGAAGGGTCGTACAGTTTAATACCCATATCAAGGCGGAGCAGCACAAAATCAAGGTCGAGCCTGATGCCCACACCCCAGTCTGCAGCCAGATGCCTGTAGAAGTTGCTGAACTTGAACTCACCCTCCTTGCTCTTGTCTGTAAGTATCTCATCATTCTCATTTGCAGATATGCTCCGTTTCAGGTTCCACACATTTCCTGCATCCACGAAGAATGCCCCCTCAAAGTTCCAGAAGAGAGGGAAACGGTATTCCAGGTTGGCTTCAAGTCGTACATCGCCGGTCTGGTTAGGGATGGTGAACGTGGTGTCCATCTGGGCATATCCCGGTCCTACGGTCCTGGCCTGCCATGCCCTGAGGCTGTACGCACCGCCTGCCCAGAAACGCTTCTCAAACGGGAGTGTGACTGAGTTGCCGTACCCAACACCCACACCTGCAAGGAACCTTGCAGCAATGGAATGCTTCTCTGTCTTTCCAAGCCTCCATGTATATACGGTTGATGCTTCAGTCCTGTAGTATTGAGAATAAGGTGAATCCCATATAAGCCTCTCCCCTTTTGAGTTCTTCTTCATTGCATTGTTGAACAGGCTGAGCAGATTTCCTGAGAGGTCATTCTGCCACCTTAGGTAGAAATAGCTGTGGGCCGGCCTTGGGGAAGAGTCTGTAGTATAGTAGAAGCTGGTTCCCAGTCCAAGGTCAAAGTGGTCCTGGTATGAATTTATCAGGAACGGGTCGGTGAGGCTTTCGTAGAAGTCCGGCTTCATGTCAGAGAGCTTCACAATGCCCACCTGCAGCGGTGACACCTTGTAGAAGAACCTGTCCCTCCTGCTCCATACATAGCTGTAGCTTCCCGATATTATGTTCCTTGTATATTCAGGCCTCTTCTGGTAATTGTATGATACTGCAAACTCGGTTCTCGGGATATTGGTTGTATTGAATATCTTGTCGGGAAGAAGGAGGAAGTTGGGGGTGCTCAGGGAGGTTGACACTCCAAATTCCGTTGCCCTCTTCTCACTGTTGAATGCAAACTGGAAGTCTCCCATAAGGTTTACGCTGAAAAGCTCCGCTCCCCTGAATAGGTTCTTGTGGTAATAGGATACAGATGGGGAGATTCCGAACAGTCCGGTTGAGTTTATTGAGGTCTCAAGCCCCAGCTTGTATCCCTGCAGCTCTGATGCCGTAAGGCGCATGTTGCAGTCAACCGTGTTTGAATCAACCTGGTTCATCTGGATGTTCACGCTGCTGAAGAGCTTCAGGTTTGTGAGCCTTGTATATGTGTCAGAAACGTTCTGCTCGTTGTATATGCTGTCCGGCTGTACATAGTTCATCCTTGTAAGGACTCTTTCCCTGAGCAGAGGCCTGTTCCTGTATTTGATGTCTATCCCTTTGTAGATTATTGAATCTGTAGGGACATTCAGGTTCATGGCAGGTATTGCTACAGCCGAATCTCCTACAAACTGATATACGAGAGGATTTGACGGTTTCCTTAGTGGCTCCATGGATACTTTGCCGAAATGGAAGACCTCATGGGACCTGGCATTCTCCGGAGTTTCATTTCTGGTGTAGTTCTTTAGTGATACATCCAGATGGGCATATCCTCCCAGTTCATTTGTATCTGCACTGAAGAAGAGATAGTTCTTGGTAAATCCAAAATAGCCCTTGTTCCTGAGGTATTTGGCAAATTCCTCCGACTGGCTGTTGAGATACTCTTCTGAGAGGTACCTGCCTGATTCAATTATTCCGTACAGGGAGTCCCTATGGAAAATCTCAGCTATCCCCTCATCTTCTATGTTATAATTTACCTGGGCAATGATGTATTGCCTGCCAAGTGTAATGTCATAGCTGACAACTGTCTTCTTGTCCCTGGTGACAACTTCATCAGTAACCTTGGATCCGTAATAACCTTGATATTCAAGGTGGTTGCTTATGTTCTCCTTTGTGGCGCCAACCAGCTCCGGGTCAAATATTTCCGGCTCCTGCCCTATCTTCTTTACAAAGCGGTCCCAGCCGTTGTCCTTCCCGTTGCTCCAGTTGTAGATGTTCAGGAACGGGTTCCATCCCAGGATGAAGTATGAGTTTGGCTTCTGCTTTATGTACGGTTCCAGCCCGGAAACCTGATAATTCTTGGAATTGAGCACCTTTATCTTGTTCTCCTTCAGGCGCGATTCCCCCTGCGGTATCACCCTTGTAGTGGAACAGGATACGCACACGAGCAGCAGCACTGTAAGGATATGTTTGTAAAGATGCCTCATCATTTCAGTTTCTCTACACAAAAATAATCTTTTTGTTTAAATTTTGCTTACTTTTACAAGCATTAAACCACAATGTATATGCCGGCATTATCCGCAAATAAGATCAAGTTCATACGCTCCCTCTCACAGAAAAAATACAGGGATGAACATGGCCTTTTCATAGCAGAAGGGGAAAAGATTGTAGCAGAGGCAATGGCTTCAGGCTATAACGTGAAGGAAGTGTATCATGAAAAGGAGATTGGGCGGGAATGCATGGAGCGCATCAGCTGCCTGGCCTCCCCTTCCCCCGTACTGGCAGTAATTGAGAAGCCCCTCCTTACTCCCGACAATTTATTGAATGGCCTGGCAGATAATCTCCAGCACGGAAGAAAACCCCTCTTCCTGGCATTGGACGGTGTCAAGGATCCCGGAAATTTGGGAACTATCATACGTGTGGCAGACTGGTTTGGGGTGGATGCAATCTTTGCAAGCCCAGGCACAGTGGAGGTTTATAACCCAAAAGTAGTACAGGCCACAATGGGTGCCATATTCCGCAAACAGGTAATCTACACAGACCTGGCTGAAATCTGCCGCAAATTCACCGCTGCCGGGCTCCCGGTATACGGCACATTCCTGGATGGCATGAACCTGTATGAAAACCTCCCTGCCAGTGAAAAGCACGGCCTTGTGGTAATGGGCAGCGAATCATTCGGCATCTCCCCTGCCCTCTCAGGGCATATTACCAACAAGCTCCTTATCCCACCATATCCTGCAGATGCCGTTACCTCAGAATCCCTCAATGTTGCAATTGCCACTGCAATAATCTGCGCGGAGTTCAGAAGGTAGTGTAACTATATATCTGTAATGATTATTTTCTTACCCTCTGCCTTACGGCTTCGTACAGAATTACTGAGGCGGCGGCAGAAACATTCAGTGAGCCGATGCTTCCAACCATCGGAATTTTCGCCTCAGCGTTGGCAAGCTTGCGGATAGGATCAGAAATACCCTTGTCCTCTGCACCCATTACAATTGCAGTGGGGCCTGTGAGGTCCACATCATATAGGTAACCCTCAGCCTTCTCGGTTGCAGTTACAAGCTGTACATCACTCTGGAGGAGGTAATATGCAGCTGTCTTGAGGTTAGGGACTTTGCAGACATTTATTCTCAGGAGGGCACCTGCTGAGGTCTTGATGGCATCTGGGGTAATTGAGGCACCGCCCTTTGCAGGGAGGATAATGCAGTCTACACCTGCACACTCCGCACTACGGGCAATCGCACCGAAATTGCGTACATCGCTAACACCGTCAAGGAGCAGGAAGAGAGGATTCTCCTTCTTGGCAAAAGCCTGCTCAACTGCACTCTCCAGAGATACATAATCAACAGAAGGGATTACTGCAATCACACCCTGATGGCGTCCTCTTGTAATCTTGTCCAGCCTCTCTACAGGTACAAACTGGAATGCAATCTGCTTCTCCTGAAGCAGAGAGAACAGCTGCTGGAACTGCTCGCCTCCCAGTCCCTTCTTCAAAAACACTTTCTCTATATTCTTTCCTGCAGAGATAGCCTCAAATACAGGATGCATACCAAACAGGTAGTTAGTCTTCTCTTCCATATCTGTCTAATTTTAATTATTCACTCAATTTTGCCCACTCGTCCATCTTCTCATCAAGCTCCCTCCTGGCAGTTTCATATTTTGCTGTGAGTTCAAGAATCTTGTCGGGAGCAGTGACATTGCATAGCTCCTCCTCCAGAGCTGCTATTGTCCCCTCCAGCTCCTCAATCCTCTTCTCACACTGTTCTATCTTCTTTTTCAGGCGGCTCTTCTCCCTTTCAATCTCCTTCATCTGCTGATATGTAAGCTGCGCCTGGGCCTTGTTTTCCTGCTTCCCCGCAGTCTCACTCCCTGCAGCTTTTTCAACACCTGCACCGGGAGCCTGGGCAGCCGGTGACTTCCTTTCCAGTTCACTCAGGTTCTCCAGCCTTTTCCTTGCAAGGAAATCCTGTACACCACCCAAATGTTCCTTAACCTTGCCGTCCTTGAACTCATATATCTTGTCTACAAGACCGTCAAGGAAGTCACGGTCGTGGGAAACTATCACCAATGTACCGTCATATGCCTGAAGGGCCTGTTTCAGAATATCCTTTGAGATAAGGTCCATATGGTTGGTAGGCTCATCCAGTGCCAGCAGGTTGTGGGGCTTGAGCATCAGCTTTGCCATTGCCAGGCGGGCACGCTCGCCGCCGCTGAGTACCGCAACTTTCTTGTCAATGTCCTCTCCCCTGAACAGGAATGCTCCAAGGATATCCCTCAGCTTGGTTCGGATCTCCCCAACTGCAATCTTGTCCAATGTGTCAAATACAGTATCATTCTTGTCCAGCACATCCTCCTGGTTCTGGGCAAAATATCCCATATCCACATTATATCCCAGTCCGGCTTCACCATTTATCGGGAAGAGCTCCTTTGTAATTATCCTCATAAGGGTGGTCTTACCCTCTCCGTTCCTCCCTACAAAGGCTATCTTCTCCCCCCTCTCAATGGTTACATTCACCCCGTCTATGATTACCTTGCTGCCGTAGCCTATTGTGGCATCCTTGGCACTGAATACCACCTGTCCGCTGCGTGGCGCAGGGGGAAACTTCACGCTCAGGGCACTCTTGTCCTCAATGTCCACCTCTATCCTCTCCAGCTTGTCAAGCTGCTTTATGCGGCTCTGTACCTGGTTGCTCTTTGTGGCCTTGTAGCGGAACCTCTCAATGAACTCCTCGGTCTTCTCAATCATCTTCTGCTGGTTCTCGTATGCCGCCAGCTGCTGCTGCATCCTCTCTGCCCTCAGCTCCTTGTATTTGCTGTATGGAACCTTGTAGTCATATATCTTTCCAAGCATAATCTCTACGGTACGCTTGGTTATGTTGTCAAGAAACTTGCGGTCGTGGGATATGAGCACTATTGCACCCGGAAAACTCTTCAGATAATCCTCAAACCACTCAATAGACTCTATATCCAGATGGTTTGTAGGCTCATCCAGCAACAGTACATCTGGCTT
This sequence comes from uncultured Muribaculaceae bacterium, assembly GCA_964475015.1. Classification (GTDB taxonomy): domain Bacteria; phylum Bacteroidota; class Bacteroidia; order Bacteroidales; family UBA932; genus Egerieousia. The sequence goes on along the minus strand of CAYYVA010000027.1, from coordinate 9,356 downwards.
GCGCAGGAGCACCTTTGCCAGTTCTATACGCATGTTCCATCCCTGGCTGAAAGTGTCTGTAGAGCGTTCAAGTTCATTTCGCTTGAATCCCAAACCTGTAAGCACCTTCTCTGCCTGTGACCGTACCGGCTCCGCCTCAAGTATTGCCACACGGTCATTATACTCATTCAGCTTAACAATCAGGTTGTTATATTGCGGCGAGTCATAATTAGTCCTCTCTGCAAGCTCCCCGTTAATCTTCTCTATCTTTTCGTGGAGCTCAAACAGCTCATTGAATGCAGTAAGGGCCTCATCAATCACACTCTTGTCCTTGGCGTGCTCCATCTGTTGTGGAAGATACCCAAGAGTGAGCCCAGGAGGAACCATAATCTTGCCGGAAGTTGGAGAATTAATCCCCAGTATCAACTTGAGCAGGGTTGACTTTCCTGCCCCATTCTTCCCTACAAGACCTATCCTGTCGTTGTCTGTTATATGGAAATTTATGTCATTGAGGAGCGTGAAGCCCCCGAATGAGACATTTACATTATTTATCGAAATCACGGCACACCAAAATGCTTAATTCATATAAACCGTAAAGTGGCAGCCCAACTGCCATTAGGGTAAACGGATCACCGCTTGGGGTGATGAATGCCGCAAGGACAAGCATTACCACAAATGCGTGCCTGCGGTATTTCTTGAGGAAACTCTTGGTGAGGATACCTATCTTTGAGAGTATCACCGCGAGTGAAGGCATCTCAAAGACCACACCCATAATCAGTATGAGCCATGTGAACATTGAGATGTAGGACTGCAGCGATATCTGGTTTGCTACCTCATAGCTTACCTGGTATGTTCCCAGAAACCTCAATGTGAGGGGGAAGATGAGGAAATATCCAACCATCACACCAAGCAGGAACAGTACTCCTGAAAAGGCAAACGCCACCTTTGCCGCCCTCTTCTCATTCTCATATAGCGCAGGGCTCACAAAGCTCCACAGCTGGTATATGATGAATGGTACTGAAAGCACAAGTGCAAAATAGAATGTTGTGCTTACATGTATGAAGAATTGGGCAGAAAGGTCTATGTTTATAAGCTCAAGATGAAACTCCGGCAATGTGGGCATATTGAGCAGTACAAGCGCCTTGTCTATGAGCCTGTAGAGCACAAAGTCCGAATCTATGGGGGCAAACACCACAGTATTGAACACAAGGTCCTTTGCCATAAATATTCCGGCCATAAGCACCGCAATAACTACAGCAGAACGGAACAGCACCTTGCGCAGTTCGTCAAGGTGCTCCCAGAATGTCATCTCGTTCCCGGCCAATTACTTCTTCTCCTCTTTTTTGTCGTCAACGGTGATCTCGGTGTTTATTTCGTCCTCAATCCCCTTTACACCATCCTTGAAGCTCTTTACACCTTTGCCGATTCCCTTCATTAGCTCAGGAATCTTCTTTCCGCCAAAGAGCAACAATACTATAAGTGCAATTACAATAACCTCACCGGCGCCAAAACTGCCGAACAAAAGCAAACTTCTCATATCTGAACAATTAAAAATATTTCTGCATTATTTCCGCCGCATAATCAGGAATCCTGCATGGCCTCCTGGTATCGGACTTTATGAAACCTATCACAACCTCACCCTCCGCAACTGTTGCACCTATCTCCTGCGGGAGTGTCTGGGGGTTCTGGGAGCTTTCCTTGATTATCTGTGTCTTTATCTTCATCTTTGCCATTGGCATGCTCTCCACGCTTGAGATTATCCTTAATGTCTCCCCCATCCTTGAAGGTGTCTTGTATGTACAGAAAGTGGATACAACGGGAAGCATCACTCCTCTCCCCTCAATTTCACTGATGGGGAGCCCTATCTCCTCAAGCATCTTTATCCTTCCGTACTCAAAATAGCGGATATAGTTTGAATGGTGCACTATACCCATGAGGTCGGTTTCGTAGTATCTTACATCAATTGTACATTCCGTACTTATCATATCCTATTTCCTTAATCTCATTATAAGTCTCTTGAGCTCCCCTACCCACAATACCAGGGAGGTTCCTGCAATTACCATTACCCAATGCTCAAGGGTAAGCGGCTCTGTCCTGAAGAAGCCCCCTCCGAACTGGATGATCACAATCTGGAGGAGAAGTATCAATGCTGAAATGGCAATGAAGTTCCTGTTCTCCCCAATCTTGTAGAATGCGGAATTGTTCCCTCCAAGTGTCCTTGCATTGAACATGTTCCAGAACTGCATCATCACAAAAGTAGTGAAGAATACAGAAAGCTCATATACGGATACCTCACCGTCCTTGTTCATCCATAGCAGGAATGTGAGCAATATTGCCAGGAAGACGAGACCCACTCCAAATATGTTCCACATCATGGTCTTGGAGATGATGAAGTCATTGATTCCCCTAGGCTTCTTCTGCATCACCTCCTTATATGAAGGCTCGCTTGCAAGTGCAAGTGCGGCAAAAGTGTCCATTATGAGGTTCACCCACAGCATCTGTGTAACTGTAAGCGGGAACTCTATTCCAATGAACGGACCTATAAGTGCTGTAAACAGCGCCACTACATTTATGGTAAGCTGGAACTGTATGAACTTCTGGATGTTCAGGTAGATTGAACGGCCCCACCTTACAGCTGTGGTGACACTTGCAAAAGAGTCATCCAGCAATATGATGTCACTGGCCTCCTTGGCAACCGCTGTTCCTGTTCCCATTGCAAGACCCACATCGGCATAGTTGAGTGCTGGGGCGTCATTTGTACCGTCACCTGTAACTGAAACCACCTGTCCGCTCTGCTGGAGCAGCTTCACAAGCCTCATCTTGTCTGCCGGACGTGCGCGTGACATAACCTTTATATTGAGTGCAGCCTCTGTGGCGGCAGCATCATCCAGTTCAGAGAATGCTGTTCCGGTAATGTGGTTCTTCTCCAGGGTATCACCATCTTTCCACAATCCTGCCTGCCTTGCAATCTCAACGGCTGTAAGGGATGTGTCACCGGTTACAATCTTAACTGCAATGCCGGCATTGGTACACTGCTGCATGGCATCCGGCACATCATGCCTGATAGGGTCTGCAATTGCCACAAATCCTACATAGTTGAACTTGTTGGCATCCACAAGTTCCGCAATCTCCTTGTCTGCTTCAAGCAGTGGCAGCTCAATTTTTGCAAACGCCAGGGACCTCATTCCCTTCTCCTGGTAAACCCTCACTTTTGCAAGCTCTTCCTCTACATTCAGGTTGCCGCATTTGCCGAAGATTATCTCAGGAGCCCCCTTTATGAGGAGCGTAACTTTGTCGGGAAGATCAAAATCTGCAATTGTGGCCATATATTTCCTCTCAGTGCTGAAAGGGAGCCTCTTTACCACTTTGTATTTGCCGCGCAGCTCCTCGTATGAATACCCTTTTGAGGCCAGGAACAGGAGCAATGCCCCTTCTGTAGGGTTCCCGACAGCTGAAAGTTCCCCCTCCGGGGTTTTCTCCAGCAGGGCAGTGGAATTGAGGGCAACCTCCCTTGCAAAGGCCTCATCAGCCTCAGATGAGAAATATTGTACCTGCATCTTGTTCTGGGTAAGGGTTCCTGTCTTGTCGGTGCAGATTACAGTTGTTGCACCCATTGTCTCACAGGCATGCATTTTCCTTACAAGTGTATTGCCGGCAGTCATCCTCCTCATGCTGTATGCGAGGCTGAGCGTTACGCTCATTGCAAGTCCTTCAGGCACTGCTACCACTATAAGTGTAACGGCAATCATGAAGAAGCTCAGCAGCAGGCTCATGTTCTCAAGGGTGAACGAGAGGGTAAGCGCTCCTGTAATGTAATCCCTTATCACAAGGGCAAGGAAGGTGAGGCCCGCAATTGTGAAGCCCACTTTGCCAATCACTCCGCTCAGCTTGTCCAGCTGTCTGTTGAGCGGGGTCTTTGCACCGGTAAGCTCTGCTGCCTGGCGTGCAGTCTTTCCAATCTCAGTTGCATCACCTACGGCTGTAACCTCCATTACACCGTCTCCTTCAGTAACTGTTGTGCCTCGGTATATGCAGTTCGGTGAATATGTCCCTGCAAAGTCCTTAACAGGTATGTGTGTCTTTCTGGATGCAACAGACTCACCATTGAGCGATGACTCGTTTACACTCAGCTCCATTGTCTCCAGTAGCCTTCCGTCTGCAGGAATCTCGTCTCCCTGGGTTACAATCACTATATCACCTACAACAAGCTCATTCTTGAGTACCTGCGTAACCGAACCGTTCCTGTAGGCCTTTACGGATGTGGTGTCATTTATCTGGTTGAGGATATCAAACTCCTTCCCCGCCTTGTATTCATTTATGAATGAAAGGAAGGTGGCCAGGAATACGGCCAGGAGGATTCCCAGGCTTTCCACTATTGAGCCGTGGAAATATCCGGTTATCAGTGACAATACTGTTGCAAAAAGCAGCAGCTTTATGATTGGGTCATTGAATTTGCCCAACAACAACTTAACCCAACTCTCCCTTGCAGGGGGAGTCAGGTCATTTGAGCCGTTCTTTGCACGGCTTTCAAGAATCTCCTTATCAGAAAGTCCTTTGTACGATTGCATTTCTACTATTTTACAAAATATAATTCAAGCTTATGTTTTTCAGAAGTTCAAGTCAGGTCAAGCCAAATTATACTATTGTTTGAGCAATGCTGCAATCCTGTTGTGCAGGTTCTCAAGTTTGGTGGTTGCATCAGACTGCTTCTTCCTCTCCATTGCCACCACATTCTCAGGTGCGTTGTTCACGAACTTCTCGTTTGAGAGCTTTCCGTTAACCTGTTTGAGGAACCTTTCATAATACTCAATCTCAGCCTTCATCTTAGCAACCTCCTCCTCTACATTTATATGCTCGTTGAGAGGTACAAAGAACTCACCGGTGCCTATCATGAAGTTCACGCCCTGTGCCTGTGCATCAAATGCGTCAACAACGTTAATCTCTGTGATGTTCGCAAGCTTCCTGATGATTGCATCCATTGAACTGTTGTATGGAGCCTTTGCAAAGATTGTAAGAGCCTCTTTTGGTGAGATCTGCTTGCTCTGCCTGATGTTCCTTACATTCATTACAATCTGTGATGCACACTCAAACTGTGAGAGAAGCTCCTCATTGTAGCACTCACCTGCAGGAACATTCTGGAACATGATTGTCTCACCCTCCGCACGTTTCTCAAGGTTCTGCCACAACTCCTCTGTGATGAACGGCATGAATGGATGCAGGATTCTCAGGAGCGAGTCAAAGAAACCGATGGTCGCCTTGTAGGTCTGTGGGTCAATTCCGGCACCGTATGCAGGTTTTGCCATCTCAAGGTACCATGCGCAGAAGTCATCCCAGAACAGCTTGTATACTGCCATAAGGGCCTCTGAAAGGCGGTATTTGCCAAGAAGGTCCTCAATCTCCGCACTTGTCTTTGCAAGCATTGCGTTGAACCATTCAACTGCAACCTTCGCGCTTTCAGGCTGCTGTGCATTTTCATCAACATTCCAGCCGCTTACAAGGCGGAAAGCATTCCATATCTTGTTGTTGAAGTTCCTTCCCTGCTCACACAAAGCCTCATCAAACAGGATGTCATTGCCTGCAGGGGCAGAGAGCATCATTCCCATACGTACTGCATCTGCACCGTATTTTGCTATAAGCTCAAGCGGGTCAGGAGAGTTTCCGAGTGATTTTGACATCTTGCGGCCGAGCTTGTCCCTTACAATACCTGTGAAGTACACATTCCTGAAAGGCATGTCCTTCTTGTACTCATATCCTGCCATGATCATTCTGGCAACCCAGAAGAAGATGATGTCGGGACCTGTTACAAGGTCGCTTGTAGGGTAGTAATAGTTGAACTCTGCATTGTCGGGATCCTCAATTCCTCCAAACAATGAAAGAGGCCACAGCCATGAAGAGAACCATGTATCAAGGGCATCATCATCCTGTCTGAGCTGTTCTGCCGTGATGTTTTCATATCCTGGGAGGGCCCTTGCAAGCTCAACTGCCTTCCCGACAGTTTCAGCAACAACAAACTTCTCCTCCCCCTCAGCAGATTCAGGAAGGAAGTATGCAGGTATCCTGTGTCCCCACCACAACTGGCGGCTGATGCACCAGTCCTGGATGTTCTCCAGCCAGTTCTGGTATGTTGTCTTGTATTTTGGAGGGTAGAACTTGAGCTCGTCGTTCATTACAGGCGGAAGTGCGATGTCTGCAAAATGCTGCATCTTCAGGAACCACTGCATGCAGAGGCGTGGCTCTACAGCTGTATCAGAGTTCCTCTCCGAGTATCCCACCTTGTTCTGGTAATCCTCAACCTTCTCAAGGAGACCTGCAGCATCAAGGTCCTTCACAATCTGCTTGCGCACATCCATGCGGTCCATACCTACATACAGCCCTGCAGCCTCGCTCAAGGTAGCATCTGCATTGAAGATGTCTATGGTCTCAAGGTTGTGGGTCTTGCCCAGCATGTAGTCATTTGTATCGTGAGCAGGAGTTACCTTGAGACATCCTGTACCGAACTCTATCTCAACATATCTGTCCTCTATTACCGGAATTGCGCGGTTTACCAGCGGTACAATCACCTTTTTCCCCTTCAGCCAGGTATTCTTAGGGTCTTTAGGGTTGATGCACATTGCAGTATCACCCATTATTGTCTCAGGACGGGTGGTTGCAACAACTGCATAGCGTCTTCCGTCTGCATCCCTGTGGAGTATCTGGTGTTTCACTGTTGCATCAAACGGATCGCTTGGCTGAAGTGTAACTGCACCTGCCTCCTCGCCGTCTGTACATCCAGCCTCCTCCTCTACATAATACTTAAGATAATAGAGTTTGCTCTTCTCATCCTTATATATAACCTCCTCGTTGCTCAATGCTGTCTGTGCCTTGGGATCCCAGTTCACCATTCTCAGGCCACGGTAGATGAGCCCCTTGTTGTAGAGGTCCACAAATACCTTTATTACACTTGCACTCCTCTCCTCGTCCATTGTAAAGGCAGTCCTGTCCCAGTCACAGCTTGCCCCAAGCTTGCGGAGCTGCTTGAGGATGATGCCGCCGTGCTCGTTTGTCCAGTCCCATGCATGCTTGAGGAATTCATCCCTTGTAAGGTTGCTTTTCCTGATCCCCTGCGCAGCAAGTTTCTTCACAACCTTTGCCTCTGTTGCAATTGATGCGTGGTCTGTCCCTGGAACCCAGCATGCATTTTTACCCTTCATCCTTGCCCTGCGCACCAGAATATCCTGGATAGTATTGTTGAGCATGTGGCCCATATGTAGCACTCCTGTTACATTCGGTGGTGGAATTACAATTGTATATGCTTCTTTTTCATTAGGTTCTGAATGAAAGAATTTTTTCTCCAACCAGTACTCATACCACTTGTCCTCAATAAGGGCCGGATTATATTTTGCTGGAATTTCCATGATAATAATTACACTTTTAATTTTTTCAAAAACAGTTAAGCACGCAAATTTAATTAATTTAAATATGATACAAAATTCATTTATAAAGAAAATATTTAGTACATTTGCCCGTTAATATGTTTGAATAAAACTTTAAACCTATACGAGAAAGCATAGATTGATACAATTATGACAAAAAAATTGAAAATTGTTGTTCTGGCCAAACAGGTGCCGGACACCAGAAATGTCGGTAAAAATGCTATGACCCCGGAGGGAACAGTAAACAGAGCAGCACTTCCGGCTATTTTTAACCCAGAAGACATGAATGCTCTTGAGCAGGCTTTGTACATTAAGGACCAGAATCCAGGTTCAGAGGTGCTACTACTCACTATGGGACCTTTCAGAGCCGCAGACATCATCAGAGAAGGACTTTTCAGAGGCGCTGACGGTGGCGTTCTCCTTACAGACAGAAAATTCGCCGGAGCAGATACTTTGGCAACATCCTATGCCCTTTCACAGGCAATCAGAAAAATCAATCCTGACATTATCCTTGCAGGCCGCCAGGCAATTGACGGTGATACTGCACAGGTAGGACCTCAGGTTGCAGAGAAACTTGGAATCCCTCAGGTAACATACGCTGAGGAAATCCAGGAGATTTCAGACTCTAAAGTTGTAATCAAGAGAAGACTTGAAAGAGGTGTGGAAGTTGTTTCTTGTACACTTCCTTGCCTTGTTACAGTTCATGCAACTGCAGCACCTTGCCGTCCAAGGCACGCAAAACAGGTGATGAAATACAAATATGCAAGAACCGTTACCGAGGATACAGCTGAGGGAGCAAACTATCTCCTTTCACTTGCAGACTACCCTTACCTCAAGATTACCGAGTGGGGTACAGCAGATGTAGGAGGTGAGGACAGCAGCTACGGTATGTCAGGCTCGCCTACAAAGGTTAAGAAGGTTGAGAACATCGTATTCCAGGCTAAAGAGGCAAAGAAGCTTACTGCTTCAAACGAGGATATTGACTCCCTGATTTCTGAGCTTCTTGCAAACCACACTATAGGCTAACAGAGTATTAATTTGAAAAGAGAACAAAATGAACAACATTATAGTATTTTGCGAAACAGACAACGGCAAATTGTGCGATGTGAGCCTTGAGCTTCTCACCAAGGCAAGGTCTTTGGCACAGACACTTAATTGTGACCTTGAGGCATTGCTTATCGGTTATAATGTGGAGAACCTGCAGAATGAGCTTTACCAGTACGGTGTAAAGACTATCCACCTTGCAGATGACAAACAGCTTGAGTTCTTCAGGACCCTTCCATACGCTTCAATTGCAATTTCATTGTTCAAGCAGGAGCAGCCTCAGATTGCCCTCTTCGGTGCAACCTGTATAGGCCGTGACCTTGCACCAAGAATTTCAAGTGCACTTCACAGCGGTCTTACAGCAGACTGTACTTCACTTGAGATTGGTGACCACCAGGATCCAAAAGGAAACAAATACGAGAATCTTCTCTATCAGATCCGTCCTGCATTCGGCGGTAACATCATTGCTACCATCGTAAACCCTGAGCACAGGCCTCAGATGGCTACTGTACGTGAGGGTGTGATGAAGAAAGAGGCGCTTGCTGAGCCTGTTGCAGGCTGCATCAAGAAGATTGACGTTGCTTCAGTACTTACAGATGCAGATATGGCTGTAGAGATTATTGAGAGACATATTGAGGAGAAGAAGATTGACATCAAAGGTTCACAGATTATTGTTGCCGGCGGTTACGGTGTAGGCAGCAAAGAGAACTTCGGCCTTGTATTCGAGCTTGCAAAAGTACTCGGCGCAGAGGTTGGTGCTTCACGTGCAGCAGTAGATGCAGGTTTTTGTGAGCACGAGAGACAGATCGGCCAGACAGGTGTTACTGTAAGACCTAAACTATTCATCTCAGTTGGTATCTCAGGCCAGATCCAGCACACTGCAGGTATGGACCAGTCTTCTATGATCATTTCAATCAACAA
>CAYYVA010000026.1:0-25900 GCA_964475015.1 uncultured Muribaculaceae bacterium | reverse complement strand
GTTATATGGAGAAGAGGGCAACCCTTTACTTTATGCTTTTGGGTCACCCTCTTTCTGTGATCCGTCTGGGGCTCGAACCCAGGACCCCAACATTAAAAGTGTTGTGCTCTACCTGCTGAGCTAACGAATCTCCCGATTTGGGACTGCAAAAGTATAGTTTTTTTTCCAATAAACAAATTTTATTTACAGTCCCATACCAAAATCATATCTCCTCCACAATCTTGTATTCCGCGCTCCAGTCCTCAGCCCTTATCAGCAAGTTGTTGTAGGAGAAATCCAGTTCCATGGTTATATCCTCCATCCCTCCTGAATACATGTTATATCCGTTGCCCTCAAGGTAGTCACCTATCGGGATATCCATGTCATAGAGCACTCTCCCCTGTGTACCGTCGGGAAGCAGTTCCTTTACATAAAGGGTAAGGATAAGGTTCTCGGTATCATATTGTCTGAGTATCCTGCCCGTAAAACATGTGTAATAGTTGCCTATATCGCTTATCTCCAGGTTTGTGATGTTGCGGTTCCCGCAAAGCCTCTTGTCAACGAAGAAGCCTGAGCTGGCACACTCTATGGCCATCTCCACCTCAAAATCAACACCAACCCACCCCTTCATGTAGATGTCCACAGTTGCAAACTCCTTGTCCGGAACAACCTTTAGGTAAGATTCCTCCCCGCTGGTGCTTATGGTATCGGTACAGGAATAGAGGGAATCGGCGGAGACCCCACCCTCCTTAAGGATGAATGTGCCCAATGAATACGCCTCATTGAGGGTGGTTGCATCCCTCATGTTCCCCCACATGAAACACTGCACTTTCCCATGACGGGGAACCTCAACAACGTAAGGGGCCGTGTAGTGCCTTCTGTGTATGGTATCCTTGAAGAGGAGCCCCCCCTGATCATTGAACAGCCACAGATGCCACTCCTTTATCCCTTTGTCAACCCCAAGAAGATCCACGGTAAGCCAGCTCTGGCAGCTGCTCCGGTCTTCCAGGACAGTGCATCCCGCCATCAGGCACAGGAGCAATGCAGACATTATCCATCTCCTCATGGCAAGACTGTTAAAATTCTACGGTACTGCCGGGGATGGTGCTCCAGTCGAGGACAGTTACATCTGCAAGGAGGGTACCTATCTCAACATCCGAATCCGGAGTGAGCGATCCGGGCCTCTTTATAGTCACATCCACGGAGTAGCAGCTGTTCCTCTCCACCCCCTCAATTGCTATGGGATAATAATAGGTTACCCCGTTCAGTTTTCCCTCAATTATCACCCTTGTGAATTTTCTGGAATCATCTTCCTCTGTAAAGGTATTTCCGTAACAGTAGAAATAGTGCGGAGTGGCATAGCCGCTGTCCCCTATATCGGTACCAAGGTCATCATATATCATCCCGGGCATTATACAGCCCTGTGCATCCGCCTCTACATACCCGTTGGGAGAGAGCACCTTTGTATTGTCACCGTTTCCGTTGCATACAAGCTTCTCTGCCTGTACGTTGGTGAGATAAGCCTTAACTCCGGTAAGTGACATCCCCTCGTATGGGGTGCCCGCAAAGGCTGTCTTTATTGAGGATACCTGAATCCTGGAGACAAGCCTCCTTATTGGGAATGCCACGGTTGAGGCGAGCTGCAGTTCCGCCTCCGTACTGCCTGTCATGATGAAGTCCCTCACATTGTCCTGTTGCAGCAAGGCTGTCTGCTGCTCAAAAAGGACCCTTGTGTTTATATCCTTCCAGTTTGCCCTATGCGAATTTGCCACCGCGTAGATTATCTTTTTGCCGGTTGTTGAAACTACCTCCAGGTTGGTGAGGTTCCCTATCTCAGCAGCCGTAAACTTCCTGTAGCCGTCGAGCATGCCGTCATCAGGCTGCCCCTCATTTATCCTGAAGATGAATATCTCCAGAGTCTGGATATTGTTGTCATCAGCCTGCACACCGTGCCCTGCCCCGGTTGCCCTGGTAGCACTCTCCCTGTTCAAGTTGATATAGACCACACTCTCTTGCATCTGTAAAACGTTTCCGGTTACATCTTTCTTGCTGCAGCTGCACAACATTGCGGCAGCAGCCATTAACATCAGCATCTTTGTCTTCATAATACTTGTTTTATTGATTGTTGAAAATTCCATATTTCTTTATAAGTGCACTTATTTCCGGATCCAGGTTCCCCCTGTGCCGCATTGAGCCGTCCTGCTCAACGGAAGCCAGATAATACTCCACCGCAAGCCTCTCATCCCCCAGCCTGCTGTGTACTACAGCCAGCATATAATCCCGCCTGGCATCCCTCGGGAGGGTATTGAGCACCTCAAGTGCAGAAGCGTTGTAATCCATGCACACATACGCCACAGCAGTATTGTAGCAGTTGTATGGCCTCAGGACCGTGACTGCCCTCTTGTAGTCCCTGTCACGCAAGGCCGCCACACCGTTCATGTAGGCTGTATCCAGCTCAGTGGTATGTACGGTATCCTTGAGCATCCCCTTCCTGTGCAGCTTGAAATTGAATTTCACACGGCGCAGTTTGGGATAGAGCTCCTCCCTGATATACTCCCCACTGCTCCCCTTCACCAGTTCCCGCTCCCTGGCATCAGGATCCGCAATCCTCCAACATCCGAGAAGCTGCTCCTTCTCCCGCAGCACAGTATCCGCTTCAATGAGGGTATGGAGCAGGTCCCAATCCTCAGAAACCTCCGTTATGGCAACATTGCCCCCATCAAATTCATTTTCCTCCACCCCTTCTTCCCGATAGTCCTCATCCTCATTTATCTCCCACACACTCCTTTCCACAGAATCCCTGTAGGCAGCCACATAATCCATCACATAATCCTTTATGGCATTCCCCCTTTGTCCCGACAGCTTTTCATTCACATGCAGTTTTCCCTCAGGGGAACAGGTTGCAGTTATAAGGAGTGAGTCCATTACAAAATCCTCATTTCCAAGAATCTCCGCAATATTCCTCCTTATTGCCTCCAGCTCGCCGGCATTGCATTCCAAAGCCGGTTCCACACTCCATTTCCCTTTGGCAAACACTATATCATAGAAAGTGCTCAGATGAAGGTCCCTTGAGACCACCTTCTTCAGATACCGCTCAGTCTGGTCCGTAAAGGAGGATATGGAGCTTATATAGAAGGTGATGGGTTCTGTCCCCTCCAGATTGCACAGTTTCCTCCCGTTGGTACAGACCTCCCCCTTCATCACCATCTCCACCTTCCTGAGCCCGCTTCTTGTCCTTATGCTCTGTACATAATGGTACCTCACAGCCTCACGTTCCTCATCCACCACAACGGAATCCAGCCTCACACCGGCAACCGGATACGGATCTGTGACAAAACGGCTGTATATCCTCCCCTTTGCAGATTCCTTGTTCCTGTTTATCCCCTCAAGCAGATGCTTCCTGTAGTGCTCCGAAGCCTCGGCAGAGAGCCCGTCCCCATATCTTGTAACAAACCTCTCCATGAGCCTCTTCCTCCCGAACTCCTCCCACGCCGCATCTTCCGGGACAAGGCGTTCCTCATAGCTGCGGCACATGGCATGTTCCCACTCCTGCACCTTGCGGAACTTCTCCCCGGTAACAAAAACCTTGTCACTTACCAGGGTATCCCCAAGGAAATGGTATTCCGGAGTGAACCTCACCTGCCACATCCTTTTCTGGAGTTCAACGGGGACCGAGAGTTCAAATACCAGATCCACATAACCGTTCCTCTCTGCCACATGTCTGAACCGGGCTTCAACCACTATCTCCTGCAGCTGTTCAGATGCCACCATCTCCCCACTCTCATCATCCCTTACTGCATTCATTATTATGCTGTTCCCCTGCAGGTCCTGCACTTCCACCACCTGGGGTCCCCCATCCTCTTCCGTACCCGCATCCTCCAGTACCACATCATCAAGGCTTCCTGCCGACACTGCGGCTGTTATCCCGTTCTTTTCCACCAATGCCAGTTTCCTTCCCCCCGCACATGAAACCACCAGAAGGGCAGAGAGAAACGCCATTACAATTATTGAATACCTTTCCATATACAGACTGATTAAAGCATGAATGAGAGCTGCACCAGCATATCGGCGGGTGCTACAAAAATCTTCCTGTCACGCGCCAACACCTTGCCGCATCTTGGACAGGCATACTTTGTATAGGAGGTGTATCCGGCCTGTAGGCCCAGTGCGAAATCGAGGTTCCACCTCCTGTTGAGCATGAGGGAATAGCCTCCCCCCGCAGCAAATGAGAAGGCGTCACCTTCATACGCATTACGGTCAAATATCCCTCCCGTATTGTATTTTGAGTAGCCTGCCTGTGCATTCAGGAACCACCCGGCGTTGGAGTACCAGAACCAGTACCTTGCTCCCGCGGCGCCACCGGCCACCCTGTTCTGTATCCTCTCCTTGAAATTATAGGAGAAAGGACAGTATCTTCCCTTTACATAAAAGGACCATTCGGGCCAGGGGCTTAAACCAAATTCCGCATTGATTGTTCCCAAATTAAGGTAATCCAGCAGATTTGTTGCAACATACATATTCTGCCCGGCTACAGGCTTAGGGGCAAGCAGGGCGCACAGCGCCACCAGAAAAACAGAGATTCGCTTCATCTTTTTTTTCTGCGAAAATATCACCCCTTTTCCTGGCACCGGACCTGAAAAAGAAAAAATCAGGAGACCCTGAAAAAGTTTTTCTTTTATTGGATTTTTATTGCTTTTTCAGCAAAGGGCAAAAAATTTTATTAATCACTAAAAATTTAAGAAATGGAAAAAAAACATTGGTGGAGCCCCTTGATTCTTGGAATCATACTTCTGGCTCTCGGAGTTGTAATCTTCCTGTTCCCTGCCACAAGCTATTTCACAATGACACTTCTTTTTGGCATTGTCGTAATCCTGTCGGGAATAATGAACCTGGCAATAGGCTTTTCCAAGGAGGTGAAAGGGCGTGTGTGGCTTATACTCTGCGGAATAATTGAGATTGCCCTGGGCATTTTCCTCACATTGTCCCCTGCAGTATCTGCCCTGACACTTCCGCTGTTCCTGGGATTCTGGCTCCTGTTCAAGGGATTCTCCCTCCTTGGAACAGGTTCTGCCCAGAGCGGGGTAAAGGGAAGCGGATGGGGATGGACAATATTTTCTGCCGTCATCCTCATAATCTGCGGTGCAATCATATTGCTGCAGCCTCTGGTATTTGGTATTGATGCTGTAATCTGGTGGAGCGCAATATCATTCATAATAGGTGGATGCACACTCATGAACTACGCATTCAAGCTGAAAGATTATAATGATGGGGAGGAATAAGGGTATCATGGAACGTTCCAAACACCCCATACCAAAATGGAATCTCCGCTGGAGCACTGTTCCAGCGGAGATTCCATTTACATTCCGGCACACCCGTACAGGCCCGCAAGCATCAGAAGTTCACCCTCAATGACACCTGTATCCTGTTATCATGCCTGGTCTCTTCACTCCTGTTCTTCCTGCTTCCCCACAGATATTCAATTCCTGTTGAAAGCACCGGAGAGACATCATAAATCACATTGGAGACAAAATAGATGCCCTCCTTGTAGGTATCCTCCCCCATCCCTTCCACCTCATCAGGGAGGAAACATTTCACTTCACTGAATGTGGCGGAGGTTGTCACTTTTGGAGAGACATTCCACTGCAGCCCGCAATATGAGGCAACCACCTGGGCCGGCTTCATCCTTCCGCCGAGAGGATCTACAGGAACCATATCAAGCCCCAGCCCCTGCAGGTCCTGCACATAAGATGCAATGCCCTTTCCAAATACTGTCTGGCTGTACAAGGTAAGGCTGCGGCTCAATGGGGATGCACCGCTCAGCTTCACACCCCATCCCATCTCATCCATGTTCTTCCCTGCAGCCTCATCCCTGTAATACATGTTCCTTATTATTCCCGACAGCCTCAGCCATCCTTTCCCCTCCTTCCAGCCGTACTGGAGATAGAAAGGTATGTCGGGAAGCCTCTGGTTGACCCCTCTTGTATAAGTGTGGTAAGATGCATTTACAGAAGGCATCTCCAGCCCCACCCCCACACTCCAGTGCCGGGTGAGGGCCAGGCGGTAGTTTATAACTGTATTGAAGAGGAATGTCATTGCGTTCGGGCCCTGCTGGTCAATTGTATATGCAGCTGCCGAGCCATCTGTAAAGAGGCTTGTGGTGTATCCCACAATCAGGTTCCTGTATGTGAGGTATGCCGCCTTGAGGGAGAAGCCATACTCTCCCATACCCTTTGCAAAGCCAAAATCCACGTATGCGCCCACCTTATCTTCAGTCTGCGGAAGCGCCACAAAGTTGAAGAAGATGTTTGATGATGCCGCGCTCAGCTGCAGCAACCCCCCGTTGCCGCCCTGCGGGTTCATGGGTATTGCTGACGGGATGAAATAAAGCGGGCTTTCAATGGGGCTGCCGAAATCGTATGAAGCGGTTCCCCTTATATATCCGCCAATACCCAGATAGAATTCCTGCTCCTTGCCTATTACCGAGAACCTCGGCATTCCCGGAGCGTTGAAGTATTTTGGTGCATTCTCTTCCAGAACCTTGAGCACCAATGTATCCTGTCCATTTGCCTTAAGGACGGAAATGGTGGCCACAAATATTGCAGCCACCATAAATTTAAAGTGTTTCATGATCTTTATTCCTTATCTTCAATAACAACCACCCTGTTGAGCTGGGCTCCGTCAAATTTCTGCTGTGAAGAACCTACAGCCTCAATCCTCAACTGGTCTGGACTTACTCCATATTTCTCCACCATTGCCTTGTAGACAGCCTCGCCCCTCTTCTTGCTGAGTTCCATATTGAACTCAGGTGTTCCGGTCTCCTTGTCTGCTGAAGCAAACAATACAAACTTCTTCTCAGGGAACTGCTTCAGAACATCTGCCAGATAGCCGATATTGATCATTGACTTTTCTGTAAGGTCCGCCTTGCCTATCTCAAAGAAGATTGCAAGGTTAGGCAATACCGGAATCACCGGCTCCTCATTGAGCTCTTCATTGAGCTGCATCTGCTGTGTCTCCATGGTGTTCTGCATCTCTGCACGCCTGCTTTCCGCCTTCTGAAGCATCTGCTCAAGCATTGCTATCTGCTCCACATACCTTGTATTGTCCTCAATCACAATAAGGTCAGAAGCCCTCTGGAATCCCCTTGTGTTGAACTTGTATGTAAGGCCTGCAGTAATGGTGCCCAATGCATTCAATCCCTTGCCGCCCTGGGTATAGGCAAACCTCTGCTCCACAAACATGGATTTCATCTCAATGTTGATGTCAAGGGCATCAGAGATCCTCAGATTATGCAGCAGACCTGCAGTTGCAGCAATTTCATTCTTATGGAAATCATTTCCAGATGACCTTGCCCATCCGAAGCCCACGTATGGGACAAATGACCAGAATCTGTCCGTACGTTCACCACCTATTGCGTTGGATATGTTCCAGAGGAAATCGGCATGGAGATTCATGGTATTGAATTTCTCCTTATAGAAGCCTGTCCTGTCCGCATTGCCGTGGGAGTATGGCAGCTGGCCGAGAGTCCAGCCCTTTGCCTTCAATCCCGAGTACTGCATCCTCACTCCGGCTGTAGGGGTTATCCATTTGCCCAAAGAGATGTCCAGAGCCGGCGCTATACGGTCACCCAACTTGCCATGCAGGTCACTTTTGCCGAAATATACCTGGGCACCGCCACCTGCCGAAATAAACCAGTTGTCCCAGAAACCGTTGGTCACATACGGACCTCTCACGTTCTGCACCTCTATTACGGTTTCATCCTGTGCAAATAAAGAAATGCCTAAAAAAGAAGCGATCAAAAATAAAAATACCTTTTTCATAACCTTGAATTTTAAATTAATTCATCCTTACCAGAAAAAACAGATATCCTCACATTTTGTTTTAAGGCTACATAAAATTGCCCTCCGGGAATCCAAAGTTTTTCAAAGGGTGCGCACTTTAGAACATTACACAGCTTTGTTTGTTTCTAAAGGGTAATTTGATTCAATGTATTCAAGATGAAAAAGTTTTATTTGATGACAATTGCCCTATTGACCTTACTTTGCTTCGGTTCCGGCCTGTATGCCCAGGATTTTGGATCAGAGACAACAATGACAAGACAGGAAGCCAGAAAAGCTGCAAGGGCAGCCCACAAGAAAGCAATTGCTGCCGAACAGCAGCAGCTGTTCGAGCAGGCCGTACAGGCTCTCAAGGAGGGTTCCTTTGTAATTGAGGCAGACCAGCTGCTGTTTCCTGGCGGAAATACAAAATTCGTGTCGAGCCTTACAAATTTTGTATCAATGAATGAAGGGAAGGCTGTAATCCAGATTGCAACCAGCTACTATGCACCGGGGCCCAACGGTTTGGGCGGCATTACCGTAAACGGCAACGCATCAAACATTACAATGAGCACAAGCAAGAAAGGGATTGTATATTACAATTTCATGGACCAGGGAATTGCTGTATCAGCAACTGTGAACATCCAGCTCTCGGGAGACGGCAACAGGGCTACCGTTACCATCTACCCTAACTTCAACAGCAACAACCTTACAATGACCGGAAGGCTTGTCCCTTATGAGCAGTCAGATGTGTTTCAGGGCCAGTCGATTTAGACGGATATGACCTCATCTGAGGAGACGTACCATAGGTATCCCTCCACATTGTTGAAACCCATGCAAGTGAGCAGTTCCATGTATCTGCCCACTTGTCTTTTATACATGTTATGGCGTGCCGCATCATCAGATGTGTGCGCGCCGAACTTGTAATCCACCACAATTGCCTTGTCTCCCTTTACAAGAACCCTGTCGGGACGTCTCTCCTCCCCTTCCGGAGTTATTATGCTGCACTCGTTGAACACCTTGTACCCTTCGCTGAACCAGCCGTACTTTTCAACGGATGCAATCTTCTCCATCACCATCTCCTTCAGCTGTGCAGCATCGCATGAAGATATACCCTCCATGCACGCCCTCTCCACAGCCGCATCCACACTCTGCGGATAATCTATGAGGGAAAATACATAATGCATCGCTATACCATGCTCCCTGATGGATTCACCGTCCCCTATGCTCCCCCCCTGGGCCACCGTCCTGGTTCTGGAGGCATCAATCTGCTCAGAAAAGGCCATCCTGAGCTGGCATTTGTCCACTCCTTCCTCTCCGGCAGGAACCGCCCCACAGATCCCAATCCTTATTCCATCATCCCAACCTTTTTCATCCGCATATTTTGCCCAATAGGCAAAAAGGATATCTGAAACAGAGGAAGGATCTGCATAGCCTCCCCCCTTTTTCGTTTTAGGAATGGGGGCAAATGCATGAAGTTCCCTCTTTGGCCTTGTGAATGCAACATAAACCGTATTCAAGGCATCCGTATATGCACATAACTTCTCATTCAGGTACTCATCCGCAAAAGATGTCCCTGAAAGCCCCTTGCTGTATTTTACAGGAACAGGATACCCGTCATGCACACACCACAGGTCCGGAGCCATTGCCGGCTGATGGTCCAGGCTCTCCTTCAGGAACGGGATTATCACCACATTAAATCCCAATCCCTTGGATTTGTGTATTGTCATTATCCTTATGGCATCCATATCGTCGGGAGCAGAAATGGTGCATCTTGCCCCTGACTCATCCCACCATTTGATGAACATTGAGATATTGGTCCCCTCCCGGACGGTAAACTCAAGTACGAGATCCAGGAATGCCTGCAGGTATGCCACCTCCCCCCTGTCCTGAGGTTCAAGTGTTTCCCTGATGATATTCTCACAAAGCTGGTAGAGCGAGTATTTCTCCATCTCTACGGCATCCGGAACGGTACAGAACTGCCTGAGTACCTTGAGGGAGCTGCTCTCCGGGTTGTCCATCTGCCTGAGGATATTCACAATTTTCTGTACCGCATCACATGAAGAGATATAGAGCGAATCGCTGGAAATGATCTCATATCCGGCTTCAATCAACTTGCGGGCCACGGCATTTCCCTGGCTGCCTGTCCTCACAAGCACAGCAATATCCTTAAGCGGATACCCCTGTGAAACCAGCTGTCCCACCTTTTCGGGCAATTTCTCCAGCGCATTCTCCATAAATGAGCCATCGGCATTGGAGAGGAAATCCACCTGAACACAGCCCGGAGACTCCATCCCCTTGCATGAAACCTCCTGCTGGAAGCCCTCATATATTTTTCCAATCACCTCCCCGCCTTCTCCAAAAAGCTGTCCTGCAGCCTTTGCACACCACTCAAAGAAGTGGTTGTTGAACCCCACAATATTGGCACCGCTCCTGTAATTGCACCCAAGGTTATAGTCCTTCAGCTCGTCCTTGCGGAACTGGCCGTATATCCCCTCATTCAAAATATTCCAGTCGGATCCCCTCCAGCGGTAGATGCTCTGCTTCACATCCCCCACTATCAGGTTTCCATACCCTTGTGCCAGGCTGTTCTGCAGCAACGGATAAAAGTTCCTCCACTGCAGGGAAGAGGTATCCTGGAACTCATCCAGCATGAAATTATCCAGCCTTGCCCCAATCTTTTCATATATGAAAGGAGTATCATCCTTGTCTATGATCCTCCCGAGCAGTTCGGTAGATTCAGACAACAGGATTATGTTCTTCTCCCTGCAATATTCCACAACCCTGGCCCTGATATCATTGAGGATACCCATCACGTTCACGTTCTGCAGGATTGCAAGGGCAGTTGCATACTCACTGTATCCATCTTCAAAAAGGTCAATTATCTTCCCGACAATTCCATCCAGTTCCCCATACACCGCCTCAACCGCAGCAGGGCAGCTCTTCCCCGTGTACCACTTTTCAATGTTTCCATGCAAGGCGGCAAAAGTCACCCCTGGACAAGGGACCGTATCACCCCTACGGCAGCCGGCAAGAGTCTTGAGGTAGTTGAAAGGGGTCCTGCTTCCCCCCTTGAAATCCCCAAGTTCCAGAGAATGCCTTGAAATGCACTCCATCCCGGCCTTTCCCAATGCCACCGCTGCAGCCTCAAACTCTCCCACTCCCCTTTTCAGGTTCTTCTTGAACTGCGCCACAACATCTATGGAAATCTCCTCCCCCTTTCCACCGCACTTCTCCACCGCCAATTTATAAGCCTCCGAGAAGAGCTGGTTCCCCAGCTTGAGTATCTCACCCTTCACATTCCATGAGCTTCCCTTGTCAACGGCGTCCAAAGAATACTCAATCAGCCA
Organism: uncultured Muribaculaceae bacterium; assembly: GCA_964475015.1. Taxonomy (GTDB): domain Bacteria; phylum Bacteroidota; class Bacteroidia; order Bacteroidales; family UBA932; genus Egerieousia. The sequence goes on along the minus strand of CAYYVA010000026.1, from coordinate 14,757 downwards.
CTCCAGCAGTTTTTTGTTCTTTGGGTCATCCAGATCTGAAAACATCCGGTCAACCGCCTTTGCAAGCACGCTGTCCCTGTCCAGCTCCACATTATAGGTTGCCATCCTCCCCAATTCACGGGCAAATGCCCTCATCACCATCTGGAAGAACTTGTCAATGGTGCTCACCCTGAATGAAGTATAGTCATGGAGGATTGAAATGAGAATCTCCTTAGCCTCCCCCCTTACCCAAGCCTCATCCCTTCCGGTATATTCCATTATCTCCTTCAGATAGTCAGAAGCCGAACCGGATTGCGACAAAAGGTACAGCTCCTGCAATATCCTCTGCTTCATCTCATCCGTAGCCTTGTTTGTAAAGGTTACGGCCAGGATATGCCTGAATGCATCCGGCTGCGAAAAAAGGAGCTTTATATACTCACCTGTAAGCTTGTGTGTCTTGCCGGCACCCGCCGACGCCTTGTAAATGTCCAACATCCTTTTACCCTCCTATTTTCCGCATATTGCGGCAAGTGAACAATAACTGCAGTGCTTCTCCTGCGGATTTGCAAAGAACGGCACATCCTTGTTGAATATCTCCTCCACACACCGTGTAAGGAGCTCCTTGAAGTCCTCCAATGAATCATTGTCAACCAAAAGCTGTACAAGATGCTCCCTGGCAATCTTCTTCAACGGATATATTGCCAGTATTGAATCACACACATACCCGTCCCCATCCAGTTCGTCCGCATAATAGATGACCGCATACAGATAAAGCTGCAGGATTGCCTTGTAGCGGCCGTCCCCATCCTTGTCAAACAGCTGTTCCAGTTCAAAGCCGCTTCCCGGGGCTGTAACGCTTCCGGTCTTGTAATCCACAATCCTTGTGGTGTTCCCCTCAACAAGGGTATCAATCCTGTCTATGAAAGCCTTGAAGTTCACTTTAAGCTCCCCGTCCCTTATAGGAAGCCTGTACCTGAAGCGCCTCTCTCCGGCAATATATCTGAATGGGGCCAGATTCTCATCCTCCTTCAGGGCAAGAGCCACATATTTCCTTATGAGCGCCTCCACAATCATGTGCTGCCCGTCCAGCTCCCCTATATGCATATACTCCGCAAAGCCCTCCAATATCAGCTTCCCGATGAGCTCCTTCTCTCCTGCCAGGGCAGTAACCTCCCCCTTCCCTACAATTTCCCCTTCATAATCCTTGTACAGTCCCTCCATCACATGGTGGAATATGCTTCCGAACACATTGCTCTCCACGCTCTCGGATACCTCCTCCTCTTCCTGCAACCCCTCCACATTCTCCACATAGAACTTCAGCGGACATGCAATGTAATTGTTTATGGCAGAAGCGGACAATGACTTCTCCCCCTCTCCTGTAAACATTGAGATTAGCTTCTCCATAACCTCAGGGGTCTTCTCCACCTTCAGGGGCTCCCTGGCAGAATCCGGTGCAGGAGGCGCAGAGACCGCAATCTCCTCCACATCCAGCCCGAAATGGTACTTCAGCTGCTTCACATACCTGCTTGCCTCCCCGCTGCCCAGCCCCTCGTTCCTCGTATCATAAACCATGAACACATTCCTGGCCCTGCAGATGCTCCTGTAGAAATGATAGGCCGCAATGCCGTCCTGCAGCTCGTAGGTAGGGAGGCCGAACCCCACCCTCAGGTTATAAGGAATTATGGACTGCCCCACATTGGATGAAGGGAACTTCCCTTCATTGGCAGAAATGATTATCACATTCTCAAAATCAAGTGCCCTTGTCTCAAGGGTACCCATCACCTGCAGACCTGCAAGAGGCTCCCCCTTGAACGGCACAATTATGCTGCTGCAAAGCCTGTCGGCAAGCCTGAAATATGTAGCTGCCCCCATAGGTATCCCAAGCCGCGCAAGGGAATTTATCCTCTGCCAGTACTGGTAGAGGAACTCCCTGTCCCATGCCCCCAGTTTCTCATCCAGCACCTTCAGTATCTCCATCTGCCATTGGGCAATCTCCGCAGCTTCCCTTACCGGCTGCACCAGCAATGAGATGAAGCTATCCTCATGCAGCATTGCACTCTCCTGCGGCACATATATCATATTGCCCGCAATAACCTTTTCCCTTATTGAAGCGGCCGCCTGCGGGGCTGTCTTCTTCAGATACTCATGTGAAAGGATATCCAGCAGGGACTTGTGATAGAAGCACCACTTGCCCCCCCTGCTTCTGGCATCCTGCTGCAGCTGCTGGAGCTGCTGCATGAATGAGGCCAGGGAGGTGGTTGTTATGGGATATCCCATTGTAACGTTAATTGAACGGAACTTTGCCGGAATTGAATTTAGCACCGGCAGGAGCAGATTTTCGTCGGGAAGGACAACTGCTGTTGAAAATGCCTCCTCCTGGGGCACCTGGGCTGCCGGATAAAGGTTTTCAAGTATCTCCTGCACCACAAATGCCTGCCCCACCCCTGAAGGTGATGCATATACCCTGAACTTCTGCTGCCGGGGATCCACTGCCCCTCCTTCTATCCTGTACATGGAAGGGTACTCCACAACACACTTCCTTATGATTTCAGAAGCGCCGTTCCTTGGGTCTGTAAGGAGTTCCCCATAAAAATCCCAATAGAAATCCCCCTTCCCGGCATCCCTAAGATACTTCATTATCTTACGCTCGCATACATTAGGTGCGTTGAACCCTATGAACACCACCCTCTTTGGGAAATCCTGAGACGCCACAGACTCAGCCGCCTTCCTGTAGATCTGTCCCTCATATCCTGTCCCCTTCCTCTCCAGGGCAGCATTGAAATTGCAGTAAAGGGGGTACATTATCCCCCATACCGAACTGAAGAACTCCTTCTTTTCGGAAAAGCTCCCCCCTTTGAGGTAATTTGTCCAGAAACACCTTACAGCCTCCAGCTGCCTTGGCGAAAGGAACGAGAAATCACTCTCAATCTCCTTGAGTTCCTTTATGTTGGTAAAGAGCTGGCGTGGATCCGCCATATACTTGTCCACATCATTGAAATCGTTGAGGATTGCCTCCCCCCAATGGACAAAATCATCAAACGGCTCCCTGTCCATAGCCTCCGCTTCCCCAAGTTCCGGGTACTTCAGGGCAATATACTCCCTGTAAAGGATATACAGCTGTTCCACCTTGTCCGCCACCATCAGGCCGCAAAGGTTGCCCAGGAAATCGTTGATTGTAATTATTTCCGGTGCAAACAGAGGCTTCCCGCTCCTTTTCCCATACTCCCTGCCGAGGTGCATCTGGAAAAATTTGAGGGACCTCCTGTTCGGAAGCACAAATACACTCTCCAGGGCGTCATTCTCCACATACGCCCCGGCTACACTCCTTAAAAAACTGTTCTCCATCCCAAGCGCTCCTTATTACTCAACCTTCAATTGTGATATGTTGCCGAGGGACTGTATGAACACAAACAGGGCATTCTGCTCCCTGTGCCCCCGCACCTTCATTATGATTTCCGCCTTATATACCAGAACCCCTCCATGCGCCTCCTCAGCTGAAGTGTACGACACCAGATGATACCTCCTCTTGTGTATCTCCTCCGTAACCAGTTCCAGATTCCTCTTCTCGGAGGTATAGAATGAAATTGAAACGGAACTCAGCCCAATCTTACCGAAAGCAAGCGTAAGGGCCTCAAGCCCAATCAGGACAAGGATAGTGGCCGCAACCCCAATGAAATACAATCCTCCTCCCACAGCCATTCCAATGCCTGCAGTAGCCCACAATCCGGCAGCCGTTGTAAGCCCCCTGATGAACTGCTTGTGGAAAATGATGGTGCCGGCTCCCAGGAAACCTATGCCGCTCACAATCTGGGCAGCCACCCTGGCCCCGTCATAATTGGCACCTACGGTCTTCACAACCTCTCCAAAACCATACTGGGAAATGATCATGAAAAGCGCACTTCCCAGGCTCACCAGGAAATGGGTCCTGAAACCCGCCTCCTTGGCCCTGTACTCCCTGTCAAGCCCAATGATTGCCCCAAGCATCCCTGCCACCAGCAACCTTAAAACCAATGTCCATTCCATATAGTCTCCTCCCGATAGATTTTTCTCCCGACATTCACATCCCGACAAACAACCTTCCACCTCCGGAGCAGAAAAGCGCCCCAAAATCCGCTCCGCAAACAGAATCTCCACTTCCGGAGCAGAAATCCGCCCCCAAATCCGCTCCGCACGGCTGTCCTGCAATCCGCCCCGCACGTCAATATCCGCAAAAGGGGTAACTTCATCAGCTACCCCTTATAATTTACGCAATGATTCTGCAAATGTTACAGTCTTGCCCTGATAGCCTTTGATGCCTCTTCGTATCCCGGCTTGTCAAGAAGGGCGAACATGTTCTTCTTGTAGTCCTCAACACCCGGCTGGTTGAAAGGATTCACGCCAAGCATGTAGCCGCTGATACCACAGGCAATCTCAAACATGTAGAAGAGCTCTCCAAGATTGTACTCGTCAATCTGCTCAATCTCTATCTCAAAGTTAGGGACACCGCCGTCTGTATGTGCAAGGCGGGTACCCAGCTGTGCCATCTTGTTAACCTCCTCAACACGTTTGCCTGCAAGGAAGTTCAAGCCGTCCAGATTCTGTTCGTCGCTCTCAATCTTCACTGTATGGAAAGCCTTCTTCACAAGGACATTTGTCTCAAACAATGTCCTCTCACCGTCCTGGATATACTGGCCCATTGAATGGAGGTCCGTAGAGAAGTTCACTGAAGCAGGGAAGATACCTTTGCCGTCCTTGCCCTCGCTCTCTCCGTAAAGCTGTTTCCACCACTCGCCAAGATACTGGAGCTTTGGATTGTAGTTTACCAGAATCTCTATCTTCTTGCCCAATGAATATGCAGCATTGCGTGCGGCTGCATAAAGGATGGCAGGGTTTGAAGCCTCTTTCTTTGAGCAAACTTCCTGCATGTGCCTTGCACCCTCAACAAGGGCCTTGATGTCAAAACCGGCAACTGCAATAGGGAGCAGCCCCACAGGTGTAAGGACTGAGAAACGGCCGCCAACATTGTCAGGAATGATGAAAGTGGTGTAGCCCTCCTGGTTTGCCAAAGTCCTCAGCGCACCTTTTGACGCATCTGTAATTGCAACAATCCTCTCCTTGCAGATCTCCTTGCCGAACCTCTTCTCCATATTCTCCTTGATGATACGGAAAGCGATTGCAGGCTCTGTGGTTGTACCTGATTTTGAAATCACTATTGTTGCGTATGTCCTGTTTGAAAGGAACTCAAGAAGTTCCCCTGCATAATCTTCCGAGATGTTGTGTCCTGCAAATACAATCTGCGGATGTGTATTTGGCATGCTTGCAGAGAATGTATGCGAAAGTGCCTCAATTGCACATTTTGCACCCAGATATGAGCCACCGATACCTACAACCACAACTACATCCACTTTGCCTACCCATCTTTTCACTATGCTGTTGCATGCATCAATGAGGGTGCCGTCAATCTCAGAAGGGAGGTTTACCCATCCGAGGAAGTCATTTCCCGCACCGTTTCCCGCCAATACTGTATCAAGGCCTGCGTATGCCTTCTCTACCTGCTCATTCAAAAGAGCCTCTGAAATAAAGCCTTCAGCAGCTTTCAAGTTAATTGAAACCATTATATTGTCTTTTATATTTTATTTTTCCTTCCTTACATTTTCCCTGAGATTTTTTAAGTGAAAAATTCAAGGCTCGCGAACTTCTGAAAACCGGAATTACCTTATGGTAATGAGGATTTGAAGAAGGAGCGTAACGCAGAATTTTTCCTTAAAAAACATCAGAACAGTTCTTCTGTGAGCTGCTTGATAACAAACGGAGGATACCTCTCCTCATAAAGGATCAGATACACAGCCTCAGCTATAGGCATGTCAATCCTGTACTCCTTGTTTATCTCATGTATGCACTTGCTTGCGTAGTACCCTTCCGCCACCATGCTCATCTCCACCTGGGCGCTCTTTACAGAATAACCCTTTCCAATCATGTTTCCGAATGTCCTGTTCCTGCTGAACTGTGAATATCCTGTAACAAGAAGGTCTCCAAGGTAGGCTGCAGACTTTACAACCCTGTTGCTGTCGGGATGGGTGGCATTGAGGAACGAGGCAAGCTCGTGGAATGCATTTGTCATGAGCACTGCCATGAAGTTGTCCCCGTATCCCAGGCCGTGACATATTCCTGCCGCAATTGCATAGATGTTTTTGAGTGCTGCGGCATACTCAACTCCGTAGATGTCTGTACTTGGGGTTGTCTTGATGTAGCGGCATGCGAACACATCGCACAATGCCCTTGCCACCTCTATATGCTTGCTGGTGAGGGTGAGGTATGAGAGGCGCTCCATTGAAACCTCCTCCGCATGGCATGGTCCGCTGATTATGCCTATCCTGTCGAACGGAACTTTGTATACCTGGTTGAAATACTCTGCGATTGTAAGGTTCTTTTCATCAACAAAGCCCTTGATTGCAGAGATGATGAACTTGTTGTCCAGAGAACCGGTGAAGTTCTTCATCACACTCATGAAGTAGGCCGACGGTACACAGAAGACAAGTACGTCCGCGCTCTCTATCACTTCATTTATATCCGTACTCATGTAGAGCCTGGTAGGATCAAGCAATACTGACTGCAGATAAGACCTGCTGTGGTGGTTTTCCCTGATATTGTCTATATTCTTTTGATTCCGCATGAACCACGATATGCTCTGCTGATGGTTGAGGAGAAGCTTCACAAGGGCAGTTGCCCAGCTTCCGCTTCCTATCATGGCATATCTGAGATTCTCATTCTCAAAAAATGTAATCATAAAAACTTAGGTTTGTACAAAGTACAAATATAACATTTTTAGCCGATTATTGAAATAAATTATCGGCTAAATATCCCGTATCCTCAGCCAGCTCCGCTCCGGTAGCCGCCTCAACTGCCAATGCATCACACCGTTCATTTTCGGGATGCCCTGCATGCCCCTTTATCCAGAAGAACCTGAGCTGGTGCCTGGAGGCTATCCTGAGGAACCTTCCCCACAAATCGGCATTCTTCTGCTTGTGCAGCCCCTTCCTCTGCCAGTTGGCCAGCCACCCCTCATTTATGGCCTTTACCACATACGAGGAATCTGAATAGATGTTCACCTGGGCATTGGGCCTCTTTATGGCCTCAAGCCCCACAATCACAGCCAGCAGCTCCATACGGTTGTTGGTGGTACATGAGAACCCTCCGCTCAGCTCCTTCCTGTGCGGCCCACAAACAAGTACAACCCCATAGCCGCCAGGGCCGGGGTTGCCTCTTGAAGATCCGTCTGTATATAGATTGATAGGCTCCATCAAGCAAATGCGGTTACGCAATTACAGGCTTTCCGGGCCTCTCCTTCTGCTGTGTCTCAAACTCCTTCACCTTCAGGGGGTTCGCATTCATCTCCTCATACCTCGCCCTGTTCCTGAACACATCAACTGCAAGATATATTGAGCTTATCATGGACTGCGGATTGGCCTTGTTCTCACCTGCAAGGTCAAATGCGGTTCCATGGTCAGGGGATGTCCTCACTATAGGGAGGCCTGCGGTAAAGTTCACGCCGCTGTCAAATGCAAGCGACTTGAACGGAATGAGCCCCTGGTCGTGGTACATTGCCAGCACCGCATCAAACTTGTACTGCATGTTCACGCTGAAGAAGCCGTCAGGCGGATATGGGCCGAAAGCAAGTATTCCCTGTTCATTAGCCATCTTTATTGCAGGGGCAATTATTGTCTTCTCCTCATCGCCCATGAGCCCCTTGTCTCCGGAGTGCGGGTTGAGGCCCAGCACTGCAAGCTTAGGCATCACAATGCCGAAATCCCTCTTGAGGGACTCGTTCATTATCTTGAGCTTGCTCACTATAAGCTCAGGCGACAAGGCACCCGGAACCTTTGAAAGGGCAATATGGCCTGTTGCCACACCCACCCTCATCTTGTCCGAGCAGAGGAACATGAGCCCGTCCTGTGCATTGAACTCGCTGGTAAGGTATTCTGTATGCCCTGCATACTTGAAAGTCTCCTCCGTTACAGACCTCTTGTTGAAAGGGGCGGTAACCAGAACATCAATATGCCCCTCCTTCATCTCCTGCACAGCCCTCTCCAAAGCTGTGATTGCTGCCTTTGCACCGTCATTGGTACACTGTCCCGGTTCAATCTGGATATTGTCGGGAAGACAGTTCACAATGTTTACCCTCTTGGGATGGGCATCCTTTGCCGATGAAACTATATTTGTGTTTATATTCTCCGTTTCAGGGATATTCTTCCTGTAAAAGCCGAAAGCTTTTGAAGAACCGTAAACTACAGGGGTGCACAACTCCAATATCCTGGCATCAGACAATGCCTTGATAATCACCTCATAACCTATACCGTTGGTATCTCCCTGTGTAATTCCTACTACTATCTTGCGTGTCATATAAATCCTTTTAAAACTTTGCAAGATAATAAAAAATTACGAAATATACGATTCCGCTATAGAATCAACTGATCTGGGAGTAATCTGCGGGAGCCTTGCCGGACTTCTTCAAGGCGGAGAGCTGGCGGCGCAGGAGGGCATTTGCAGGGTGTTCCAGCAGCGGGTCCCCCTCAAGGACATCAAGGGCGAGCCGGCGGGCATCTTCAAGTATCTGGGAATCCTTGGCAAGGTTGGAGATATGCAGATCCATTGCAAGGCCGCTCTGGGAAGTACCCTCAAGGTCCCCCGGTCCTCGCATGCGCAGGTCGGCCTCCGCCAGTTCAAAGCCGTCCGAGGTCTGGCACATGAGCTCAATCCTCTGGCGGCTCTCCTTACTCAGCTTGTAGCCGGTCATGAGGATACAGTAGGATTTCTCCGAGCCGCGCCCCACACGGCCACGGAGCTGGTGCAGCTGGCTCAGGCCGAACCTCTCGGCACTCTCAATTATCATTACAGAAGCATTGGGCACATCAACCCCCACCTCAATTACGGATGTGGCCACAAGGATATGGGCCTTGCCGCTGGCAAAGAGGTTCATGTCATATTGCTTGTCCTCATTCTTCTGCTTTCCGTGCACTACAGCCGCCACATACTCAGGGGCAGGGAACTCCTGGATAATGGTCTCATACCCCTCCTGCAGGTTCTTGTAGTCCATCTTCTCGCTCTCCTTTATCAGAGGATACACCACAAATATCTGTCTTCCGGCCTTTATCTGCTGCTTCATGAATGCAAAGATCTTTCCCCTCTGCACCTCCGTTGCATGCATGGTCTGCACCGGCTTCCTCCCAGGAGGGAGCTCATCCAGCACAGAGACATCCAGGTCCCCGTACAGGGTCATTGCCAGGGTACGCGGAATTGGAGTTGCCGTCATCACCATAATGTGCGGAGGGACAGGGGACTTGTCCCACAGGCGGGACCTCTGTTCCACCCCGAACCTGTGCTGCTCGTCAATCACCGCAAGCCCAAGATTCCTGAAAACCACGGCATCTTCAATGAGTGCATGGGTCCCGACAAGTATCTTTATCTCCCCATTGGCCAGCGCAGGGAGCAGCTCCTTCCTCTCCTTGGCCTTTGTACTGCCGGTAAGGAGGGCCACAGATACTCCCGTAGGGGCCAGCAGTCTGGAAATCCCCTTGAAATGCTGCTGCGCGAGCACCTCAGTTGGGGCCATTATGCACGCCTGATACCCGTTGTCCACAGCCAGCAGGGAGGTAAGGACTGCCACCAGTGTCTTTCCGCTGCCCACATCCCCCTGCAGCAGACGGTTCATCTGCCTGCCGCTCTTCATGTCTGCATGCATCTCCTTTATCACCCTCTTCTGGGCCCCGGTAAGGGAGAAAGGGAGCGAAGAGTAGCATTTGTTGAACCCGTCCCCCACCTTTGGCATAAGCAGGCCTCCATCCCGCCTCATCCTGATGCTCTTCTGCTTCAGGAGCCCCAGCTGCAGATAGAAAAGCTCCTCATACTTGAGGCGCAGCTGCGCGCGGGCAAGGGTTGCATTGTCGGTAGGGAAATGAATGTTCCTGAGCGCCTCCTTCAAGGGGCAGAGGCTCCTTTTCTGCAGGATATATTGCGGAAGGCTGTCGGGAATGGAATCAAGCCATTTCTCCAGGATTGTAAGCTGGAACCTTGAAATCTGCTTATTCCCTATCCCGCTGTTCTTGAGCTTCTCCGTACTTGGATACACCCCCATCATGGAGCTTCCCCCGTAAAGGATTTCATCTGTAGGGAGATTCAGTTCCGGATGCACCATGTTCAGCACACCGTTGAACTCTGACGGCTTGCCGAACGCTATATACTCCTGCCCCACCTTTACCTTCTCCTGAATCCACTTCAATCCCTTGAAGAAAACCAGGTCTATCTTTCCGGTAGGGTCCTGCAGGGTTGCCACAAACCTCTTGCTTCGGGGCGAATCCCCCACAGTTGCGGTGCCGGTTATCTTCCCCCGCACCTGTATATACGCCATAGTAGGCTGCAGCTCCCTTATGGTGTAAACCTTGCTGCGGTCTATATAGCGGAACGGGAAAAAGTAGAGCATATCCCTGAAGGTAAAGATACCAAGCTCCTTACCAAGGAGCTCAGCCCTCTTGGGCCCTATCCCCGGAAGGAACTTTATTTCTGTATCAAGGATTTCAGCCATCTTCTTCCCGACAAATTTTACTCCTGGAAACTTCTCAGCATATCCAGCTCCTGCGCCCAGATATCGGGATCAGGGGTCTCAAGGATGAGCGGAATACCGTCGAAACGGGGGTCCTTCATAATCATCTGGAAAGGCACCAGCCCAAGCACTCCGTTGCCGAGCGTGCTGTGACGGTCAACCTTGCTGGCCAGAGGCTTCATTGCATCATTCAGGTGCATACCCTTCAGATACTTGAACCCTATCACATTCTCAAAATGCCCGAATACCTGTGTAAAGCCAAGTTCTGTAGAGAGGTCATACCCCGCAGCAAAGCTGTGGCAGGTATCAATGCACACCCCCACCCTGCTCTTGTCCTCAACCTGATCAATAATCTGCGCAATCTGCTCAAATGTATAGCCCAGGTTGCTTCCCTGCCCTGCAGTATTCTCAATCACGGCTGTAACTCCCCGGGTCTTGTCAAGGGCCAGGTTTATGGAATGGGCTATTGTCTTAAGGCACTCATCCACGGAAATCTCCTTCAGATGGCTCCCAGGATGGAAGTTCAGACGGTCCAGCCCTAGCTGCTCACAGCGGTGCATCTCATCAATGAACGCCGCACGGGACTTCTGCAGCCCATCCTCACGCGGACTGCCCAGATTGATCAGATAGCTGTCATGCGGCAGTATCTGCGCCGCAGTATAGCCATACTTCGCACAATTATCCTTGAACAGCCCTATCTCCTCATCAGTAAGGGGCTTTGCCACCCACTGCTTCTGGTTCTTTGTAAAAAGGGCAAAGGCAGTTGCCCCTATACTGTGTGCATTCACAGGGGCATTGAACACCCCGCCGCCTGCACTCACATGTGCTCCTATATATTTCATCTGTAATTCCTGATTTCTTTCCGCTAAGTTACAAAAAAATCCCCGCTGCAAAGATAATTGCAACGGGGAATATCTGTCGGGAAGAAGAAACTACTTCTTGAAAGTATCCTTCAATCCTGTGGTCTTGTTGAATACAGCCTTTTCAGGGGTTGAATCCTGGTCCTTTGCAAAGTAGCCGAGGCGCTCAAACTGCACTGCAATGCCGCTGTTGTCCTCAAGGAGGGCAGGCTCTGCATAACCTGTAACAATGTTCATTGAATCAGGGTTCAGGTAATCCTTGTAGTCTGTACCCTCAGGAATCTGGTCCATATACGGCTCGGTGAAGAGGCGGTCCACAAGCCTTACCTCAATCTCCTTTGCCTGAGAGCATGCAACCCAGTGGATTGTACCCTTAACTGAGCGCCACTCGCCTGCACCAGGCTTGCTGGTAGGGTCGTACGTACAGCGGATCTCCACAATGTTTCCGGCCTCGTCCTTTACAACCTCCTCACACTTGATGATATAGGTGTATTTCAGACGCACCTCTCCGCCCGGCTTCAGACGGAAATACTTCTTAGGAGGCTCCTCCATGAAATCATCACGCTCAATGTAGAGCTCTCCGCCGAACTTCACGGTACGTTTTGGGCCGTCAGGGTCTGCAGGGTTGAGCGGTGCCTGGAACTCCTCAATCTTGCCCTCCTCCCAGTTGGTGATTACCAGCTTCACAGGATTGAGCACAGTCATATATCTGTTCGAACGCTTGTTCAAGTCCTCACGCACGCACCACTCCAGCAAAGAGAGGTCAATTGTATTGTCACGCTTTGCAACACCCACCTTCTCTGCAAACAGGCGGATGCTCTCAGGAGTATATCCCCTTCTGCGGATACCGCAGATGGTTGGCATACGTGGGTCATCCCAACCGCGTACATAGTTGTTCTTCACAAGCTCAAGGAGCTTCCTCTTGCTCATTACTGTATAGGTAAGGTTCAGGCGGGCAAACTCATACTGGTGAGAAGGGAAAATCTCCAGCTTCTCAATGAACCAGTCATAAAGCGGCCTGTGAACGTCAAACTCAAGTGTACAGATTGAGTGTGTGATACCCTCAATAGAATCGCTCTGGCCGTGTGCATAGTCGTACATAGGATAGATGCACCATTTGTCACCTGTACGGTGGTGGTGTGAATAGTTTATCCTGTACATGAGGGGATCCCTGAACATCATGTTAGGGTGTGCCATGTCAATCTTTGCACGGAGCACCTTCTCGCCCTCCTTGTATTTTCCCTGACGCATCTCCTCAAACAGCCTGAGGTTCTCCTCAACGCTGCGGTCCCTGTACGGGCTGTTGATGCCCGGCTGGTTCACTGTACCGCGGGTAGCCCTAATCTCCTCCTGGCTCTGGTCATCAACATACGCGAGACCTTTCTTGATGAGCTCCTGGGCCCACACATACAGCTGCTCAAAATAATCTGATGCATAGAACTCGTTGGCCCACTCAAAGCCCAGCCACTTCACATCCTCCTTGATTGAATCAACATACTCCACATCCTCCTTGGTAGGATTGGTATCATCAAAGCGGATATTTGTCTTTCCGCCATACTTCTTGGCGGTACCAAAATTCAGGCAGATGCTCTTCGCATGCCCTATATGCAGATAACCGTTAGGCTCAGGAGGGAAACGGGTAAGCACTGTCTTGTGTTTCCCTGTTGCCAGATCGTTCTCAATGATCTCTTCAATAAAGTTCAACTGGCGCTCCTGCGCCACATCATTCTTAACTTCTTCCATTTCAGTAAAAATTAACACACAAAGATAATCATTTTTTAGTAACAATTGTAAGTCGTGTCACGACTTACAATGAACCCGTGTCACGACTTCAAAAAAAATCCATACATTTGCAGCAAATAATACTGAAATGATAAGATCAATGACCGGCTACGGAAAGGCGGAATGCCTCCTTCCCGACAGCAAAATGACAATAGAGATCCGTTCCCTCAACGGCAAGAATGCAGACATCAGCATAAAGTCATCCCTCATCCCAAGAGAGAAGGAGATGGAGGTAAGGCAGTATATTGCGAAGGAGCTGCAGAGGGGCAACATAGACCTTTTTGCCACAATGGAGCAGAATGCCGCTGAGCAGGCAAAACAGATAAACAAGGAGATTTTTGGCAGCTACATGACCCAGATAAAGGAGCTTGGCTTCCCGACATGCACAGATACAATTCTCCAGACAATCCTCCGCCTTCCGGATGTAGTTGAGGCCAAGAAACAGGAGCTCACCGACGAAGGTTGGGAAACCCTCTACAAGGCAATACAGGAGGCTGTAGCAGCCCTCAACGGGTTCAGGAGCCGCGAAGGGGAAATCCTCTATAAAGATGTAACCTCCCGCGTAGCCCTCATAGAATCCTTCGTAGCTGAGGTTGAGAAGCACGAGCAGAGCCGCATACAGGCTGTAAGGGAGAGGATACTTGCAAGAATTGAGGAACTTGGAGCAAAGCCTGACGAGAACCGTCTTGAGCAGGAACTCATCTTCTACATAGAGAAGCTCGACATCAACGAGGAGAAAGTAAGGCTCCGCCAGCACTGCAAGTATTTCATGGAGACCATAGACAACGAGCCCAATCCGGGAAAGAAGCTCGGCTTCATAGCACAGGAGATGGGACGCGAGATAAACACAATGGGTTCAAAGGCCAACCATGCAGAGATACAGAAATGGGTGGTGAAGATGAAGGATGAACTTGAGAAGATAAAGGAACAGAGCCTTAATATACTGTAAAGCAAAAGGGAGGACCGGCCGGTTCTCCCTTTTGCTTTCATATTGAAGCAGATGCAACACGCAGCAGCCGCATCATTTGAACTTACTGCTCAGCTGTCTCTGCAGCTCCACATTTTCCTTAAAGCTATACCTGTTTACAGAATACGCAGCCCACTCTCCGGCCAGCTTTTTCTGCCCCAGCATATCACATGCCACCGCAATATTGTATGCTGCGTATGATGCCTTGCGGGAATTGGGGTCAGATGCCAGCGGCATCCAAAGCTCCACTGCCTCCTTCCACTTGAAATCAAGTGCCAGGGCCAGCGGCTTCTCCCATTTCTCATTACCTTCATAGTTCACAAGCATCCTCTCCTGACGGCTCCATTGCCTTGTAAGGGTTGAGCCCAACGATTCACCCACAACCTTGCACACTTCCGGAAGCTTGTCTGCAACCAGGGCACCGTACTCCTTTCTGTTTGCCTGGGCCAGTACTGCCATATACACCGTATCCCTTGAAGAGTGCTGCACAAGGAGCGTATCATTCAGTGCATCGTAGATATGCATATCCACAGAATAAGGGAGCATCACCAGCCTCTCACCATACTCCCCGATATATCCTCCTGTTTCCTGCA
>CAYYVA010000025.1:0-26693 GCA_964475015.1 uncultured Muribaculaceae bacterium | reverse complement strand
CTCATCTGAGTAAGGGAACGGTGAATCTCCGCAGTTGCCGCCTATGTCTGTGGTTACTCCCTGGTAGATCTTGCTGTCACCTACAGGGGCAATCAGGAGGTTGGTGTCTGTGTGTGAGTGGATGTCAATGAAGCCCGGAGAAACTGCCAGGCCTTGTGCGTCAATCACTTTCTTGCAGTGCTCGCTCAGGTTTGCAAGGTTGCCCAACTTGCCTATCTCCACAATCTTGCCGTCCCTGATACCTACCATTGCATTCTTCAGGGGTGCCTTGCCGTCTCCGCAATATACAACACCGTTTGCAATGATGGTGTCAAAATGCTCTTTGGTAGTTGTGCAGGATGTGAGGAACGATCCTATAGAAGAGGCTCCGAACATGGCTGCTCCCGCAGCTCCTGCAGCGAATGAGGCGGTTTTGATGAACCCTCTGCGGGACATCTTTGTGCTCTCATCCAGGTTCTTTTTCAAATTGTTCTCTTTCATTGTGTATTGTTTTGTGCATTTATTTCAGTTTTCTCTGCTTCACCCCGTCAGTTGCATAAACCTTGAGGTTCTCCTGGTCCCCGTATACCAGCAGGACGTCCATATCTTCCCTTGTCTGGAGGAATTCCCTTGCCTGTTCAAGCCCTATTACCATCAGGTAGGTGGCGTATGCATCGGCCATTGCGGCTGTAGGGGCAATCACGGTTGCGCTCAGCAGGTTGTGCCTTACAGGGTACCCTGTCTTGGGGTCTATTGTGTGGGAGTATTTCTCCCCGTCTTCAATATAGAACTTCCTGTAGTTGCCGGATGTCACAAGCCCTTTGCCTGAGACTTCAATCACTGCCTCAACAGACTGGCCCGGTATGAAGTTGCCGTCAATGGGCTTGTCTATACCCACACTCCAGTCTTTCCCTTTGGCATTTTTCCCCTTGCAGAGTATCTCGCCTCCAACTTCCAGCAGATAGTTCCCAATTCCTGCCTTTTCCAGCTCCCTGCAGATGTAGTCGCAGGTGTATCCCTGGGCTATGGCATTGAAGTTCACCTTCATCCGGGGGTCCTCCCTTACAAGGAAGGAGGCTCTGAGGGTGGAATCATACCTTATTGAAAGCTTCTCCATTCCGGTGAATGCCATTATGCTGTCTATCTTTTCAGGGGTTATCTGCTCCCTGTTCTTGAATCCGAAGCCCCAGATGTCAAAGAATGGGGCTGCCGAAATGTCAAATTTGCCGCCTGTCTTCTCCCATACTTCTCTTGAAAGGTTGAAGCATTCAATGAACAGCGAATCAAGCTGCGGGTTCTCCCCCCTGTTTATCCGTGAGATTATGGATGTGGTGTCATATCCGCTCAGGGATTTGTCTATGGCATTGAACCATTTGGTGAGACTGTCGGGAAGATTATATTGCCCTTCCTGTTCAACCTCTTCATATACAAGGTGGAAGGTTCCCCCTTGGGCAAAGCCGTCAATGGTCTTGTATGTGCTGTTTACCTTGTTGCAGCCTGCTGCAAAAATCAGGACAAAAGCTGCTGACAATGTGCAAATTTTCTTGAGTATAGGCATATTGGCTGAAAGTTGCCCCGTGCGGGGAATATTTAATGGCATGATTTTAGTACAAATTTAGAAAAAATATTACTTTTGTGCTCATTTTATACCCTAATATAAAGAATGAAGAAGTTTTTTAAATCAATAAAATTCATTGCTCTCTGTGCAATGTCGGCTGCAGTGGTGCTTGGAGGATGCAATAAGGATGATGATGAGGAGGAGACATTGCTTACATTGGACGGCTCCCCATATTTCTATCTCCCTTCATACGCAATGACAGGTGATACCCTTGAACTTTCGGCATCAGGCGTGGCTACAAAAGGTGCAACATACGCATGGCTGTATGGCGGGCTTGATTCACTTTCTGAGGCTGATGACCTTACAAGCATAAGGGTAATCATCCCTGATTCGCTTGCAACATATTCGGTTACCCTCTCTGCAGATGCGGGGGACGAGTATTACAGCTCTTCACTTACCCAGATGATTACAGCTCTTGGTGATGGTTCGCTTACAGGGGTAAAGGTCTCAAAGAGGCACATAGTTGACCCTAGGGACAACCGCATGTATGGTATTGTAACCGTAGGTAATCTGGACTGGTTTGCTGAGAACCTCAAGTGGAAGGGTGCAGGTGCCGGTTATGGCAAGACAGACGCTGCCGGTGAGATAATGGGAAGGCTTTATACCTGGAATGATGCGACAGGCGGTGTTTCTGCCAGCGGATTGGGCGGCGGCGTGCAGGGTGTGTGCCCTCCAGGCTGGAGTGTTCCAACACAGGAGGACTGGGTAGACCTTGCAATGGCTGTGAACGGCGGAGTTGAGGTATCATTCATGGATGACTGGAAAGGTATTGCACCGCTCCTTATGGCTCCGGCCAAGCTGAATGGAGAGGTTGTGTGGCCTTACAGCCCGGATGTGACTCCAACCAATGATTATGGCTGGAATGCAATATCTGCCGGTTCAAGCAACAACGGCTATAACAATTACGCCAACATGTACAACTATGGAATGTGGTGGTGCTCAACCGAGAAGGACAGCAATTACGCACATTTCAAATATATCTACAGCGAGTATCCGAACGTTTCTGTAAACTACTCTTCAAAGGACGGACTTGGAGTGGCGGTAAGATGCGTGAGGCTTGCACAGACAGAAACAGAAGAGTTATAACTTAAATGGGATTTTGATATGAAGAAAGGATTGGTAGTGCTGCTTATTGTTGCAGCGGTGGTTTTTGGATTGTATTTGTGGTTCAAGGGGAACTATAACAATATGGTGAAACTGGATGAGGGCGTGCAGGCTGCATGGTCACAGGTGGAGAATGTCTATCAGAGGAGGGCAGACCTTATCCCTAATCTTGTTGCAACCGTGAAGGGTTATGCCGCACATGAGCAGGAGACCCTTGAGGGGGTAATCAGCGCAAGAAGCAAGGCTACCCAGATTACAGTTGATCCTGAGAACCTCACTACTGAGGAGCTGGCAAAGTTCCAGAAGGCACAGGGTGAGCTTGGTTCTGCATTGGGCAAGCTCCTTGCAATTACCGAGAACTATCCTGATTTGAAGGCTAATACAAACTTCCTTGAGCTCCAGAGCCAGCTTGAGGGCACTGAGAACAGGATTACTGTTGAGAGGCAGAAGTTCAATGAGACAGCCAGGGTATACAACACAACAATCAGGCAGTTCCCCAAAAATATAGTTGCCGGCATGTTCGGTTTTGAGAAGAAGCCTTATTTTGAGGCACAGGCCGGGGCTGAGCAGGCACCAAAGGTAGAGTTCTAGTTTAAGGTTTTACATGAAGGTAAAGGCGTTCATAGGCAAGGAGGGCGAAAAGCAGATTGTACAGGCCATAAAGGAGGCGGAACTGGACACCTCCGGCGAGATAAGGGTACATCTGGAGAGCAAGTGCAGTGGGGATCCGCTGCAGAGGGCAGTCTATATCTTCAACTACCTCAAGATGTTCAGGACTCAGGCAAGGAACGGAGTGCTTGTATATGTTGCGGTTGAAAGCCGAAAATTCGCAATAATAGGGGATGCGGGGATAAACAAGCTTGTTCCCGACAACTTCTGGGATGACATCAAGGCCAGGATGGGGGAATCCTTCTCCAGAGGGGAATATGCACAGGGGCTTGCGGATGCAATCCGCAGCGCAGGTGAGCAGCTCAAGAAATATTTCCCATATATGAGCGATGATGTCAACGAACAGCCTGATGAGATTTCCTATGGCAAATAAGATAAGGCATATATTTCTTGCAGTGCTGCTTCTTGTGGCAGGCACTGTTTGTGCGCAGGTGCCGCAGCGTCCCGTACCGGCCCGTCTTGTGAATGACCTTGCGGGGATATTTTCAATGGACCAGGCGGCCCGCCTGGAATACAGGACAGCAATTTTTGCAGATACCACATCAAACCAGATAGCGGTTGTAACCGTGCCTGAACTGTACGGATATGACAAGGCACAGCTTGCCTACCAGATTGGGGAGAGCTGGGGTGTAGGACAGGATAAGTTTGACAACGGCATAGTCATCCTCATAAAGCCCAAGACCGGCTCATCTTCCGGAGAGGTATTCATTGCAACCGGCTATGGCCTGGAGGGGGCTGTTACAGATGCCTTTGCAAGGCGTGTAATTGAAAGGGCAATGATCCCATATTTCAAGGAGAATGACTATTATGGCGGAGTGCAGGCTGCGCTTGACATGCTCATGCCTGTAATTTCCGGAGAGATTTCCACAGACGAGTTTTCCAATGAAGAGGATGACGGGGCCTTGGCGGCCGCCATATTCATGCTCTTCTTCATCATATTTGTTGTAATCCTGATCCTTGTATCAAGTGACAGCAACAACCGCAATATTGGTGGCGGCAACCACAGGGGCGGAAATGGCTTCAGCGCAACTGATGCCTTTATCCTGGGTTCAATACTCGGCAATGCAACCGGCTCCAGAGGCAGGAGCAGCGGCAGCTTCGGCGGCGGCTGGTCAGGCGGAAGCGGCGGATTCGGAGGCTTCGGCGGATTTGGCGGAGGTTCGTTCGGGGGTGGCGGTGCCGGCGGCTCCTGGTAAAATCTTGAATTTCCACCTTTACAGGCATTTTTTGATATACAGTATCGGTATATCTTGGTTATTCCTGTTCGGAGTCGAATATCTTCACAATCTTGCTTACAAGAGGGTGTCTTACTATGTCCTCTTTGTTGAAGTTGATTATGCTTATTCCCTTTACCCCCTTAAGCATTGCAACTCCCCTTGCAAGTCCTGAATCGGCCTTGTTCGGGAGGTCTATCTGAGTGGCATCACCGGTTACAATGAATTTTGCATTGTTT
The DNA here is from genome assembly GCA_964475015.1 of uncultured Muribaculaceae bacterium. Lineage (GTDB taxonomy): Bacteria > Bacteroidota > Bacteroidia > Bacteroidales > UBA932 > Egerieousia. The sequence continues at coordinate 21,870 of CAYYVA010000025.1, read as the reverse complement.
CCCATTCTGGTAAGGAACATCTTCAGCTGTCCCAGGCTTGTGTTCTGGGCCTCATCAAGTATCACAAACGCGCTTTCAAGTGTACGTCCCCTCATATATGCCAGAGGGGCTATCTGGATTGTCCCCTCTTCCATCAGGAGCTTCAGCTTCTGCGGCGGTATCATGTCCAGCAGGGCATCATAAAGCGGCTGGAGATATGGATCCAGCTTGTCCTTGAGGTCGCCTGGAAGGAATCCGAGCCTCTCTCCGGCCTCTACTGCAGGTCTGGTAAGGATAAGCTTCTTCACTTCCCTGTTCTTGAGGGCCCTCACCGCAAGGGCTATGGCTGTATAGGTTTTTCCTGTTCCTGCAGGTCCCAATGCAAAGATGAGGTCGTTCTTGTAATACTCCTCCACCAGCTTCTTCTGGTTCTTGGTGCGTGCCCTCACTATCTTGCCGTCGTTGCCGAACACTATTATATCGCTCTTCTCATCCGCATATCCCCCTTTGAGCCCCTCTGCAGTCATTTCAAGGGTGTTGAGGGCGCTGCTCCCTATGCCGTAGTCCGAGTCCTCAAACAGCTGGTCTATATCATCCATATTGAGGCTCCTCTTCTTTCTCCTCTTGGTTATCAGGGCATCAATGTTTGCCTCAAATGCGGCAATGTCCTTGCCTGTACCTTTCAGGGATATGGTGTTTCCCCTGGCCACCACCTTAAGTTTAGGGTAGTAGTTGGCGAGCCTGTTCAACAGCCTGTCATTGACTCCAAAAATGTCAACCGGGTCAATCTCAAATAGTTCAATCTTCTTTTCAGCCATATCCGTAAAGTTTAGTATGTTTCTTTAATAAGGTCCTGTCCTGTAAATTTCGCCCAGGTCTCCGCCATCCTGCGGTACTGGTATTTGTCCTTTACCAGCTCCTCCCTCCCGAGCAGCTCCTTTACCGGAACAACCGTGTAGCAAGGTGCAAACTCGTCTTTCTTGAAGCACCAGAGGAACTCATATTCAGGTTCCAGCAGTATTGTCTCGCCTGTGTGGTTGTTCTTCTGTATGTTTATTGTCACCATCAGTTCCAGCTGCGTGTAGTCTGGTGTGGTCTGGTTGCTTATGTAGTTGCCCAGTGAGTAGAACAGCACATGCTCCGGTGTGATCTCTGCAGCCTGGGGTACATGCGGATGGCTCCCTATAATCACTTCAACTCCCTCCCTGAGCAGCATTCTGGCCCACCTTTTCTGGTGTACCGAAGGCCTGAGCTGATACTCCTCTCCCCAGTGTGGCGTGCAGATTATGATGTCAGCCCCCATTTTCCGGGCCTTCGCTATATCTTCCTTAACACGCAGGGAATCCATAAGGTTCACCACACATGGCTGCGGGATGCTGAATCCGTTTGTGCCGTATGTGAAGTTCAGTACGGCAATCCTTATCCCCTTTATGTTGAAGAAGGCTGGGTTTTCCCTCTGCTCATGGGTGGAATCCCGGTACGCTCCTGTGTATCTGATACCCATATCATCGTATGTTTCAAGGGTGCTCAGTAACCCCCTCTTCCCCTTGTCCAGAATGTGGTTGTTTGCAAGAAGGAACAGGTCTATGCCGCTCCTCTGTGCCTCCCATGCGATTGATTCGGGTGCCGAGAAGACCGGGTATCCGCTGTATGGCGGCACACCTGTGGGAAACTCCATGTTTGCCACAGCCATGTCGGCCCCCTTAAGCTGCCCCTCAATATGCTTGAACGCATGGGAATAGTCGTAGGATTCCGGAAGTTCAGGATCCGCCCCATCAATGAGGGCACTCCTGAGCTGCCTGCCGTGCTGCATCACATCTCCAATGAATGTTATGCTTATGGTATCCAGCAGGCTCACCGCCCTGCCGGACCTCATTACCCTGGTATATGTCACATCCTTTTCCGTTTCAAGGTGCGGGGGCTGCATCTCCACTCTGGCAGGAGCCTTTTTCTTCCTCACTGCGGAGGCTGTAGGGGCGGCTGCCGCAACGAGGAGGCAGACAAGCAATATCTTTATTGGAATGTGTTTTGTCATCTATGGAAGTTCTAGATGTAAATATACATTTTTTTTGTGATTGAACCATTATTTCCTACATTTGTAAGAAGCTTATTGTTTTTATGATGGAGTATTTTGCAAAACTTAAATATGCGGCTGTATGTGCGTTGGCGGCATTGGTGCTGCAGGGGTGCGATTGGGTGAAAGGGCAGATGGGGATGCCTACATCCGGTGATATTGAGAGGATGAAGGTGGAGCTGCTCCAGAAGGAGGAGATGGAGAGGGAGGAGGCCAGGAAAAAGGCTTTGCAGGATTCCCTGCGCAATGCGCTCCCTGAGGTTGAGGCTGTGGGGGGGTACCACGTGATTATAGGCTCGTTCAAGGAGTACGGCAATGCGGATGCCCTTGCGGGGCAAATGGAAAAACTGGGGTACAAACCACAGAAGATAGAGCTCAAGATAGGTTATATGATGGTCTCATTGGGAGGGCATGCAACCCTGCAGGAGGCTGTGGCGCAGATGGAGAAGGTGGGGGAGCTGGACCTTTGCCCGTACGACGTGTGGGTGTATGGGGCATCACAAGGACTTCACAAGTAAAAGTATATACAAACATAAACACTTGAAAAACAAATGAAAACTACAGCGTTTACCCAAAAGCACATTGATTTGGGTGCAAAAATGGTCCCATTTGCAGGCTATAACATGCCAATTGAGTATGTGGGAATTAAGGATGAGCATAATGCAGTAAGGAACAATGTGGGTGTATTTGATGTTTCCCACATGGGTGAGTTCTGGGTTAAAGGCCCTAATGCACTTGCGTTCTGCCAGTATGTAACTTCAAATGACGTTTCTGTCCTCACTCCTGGAAAGGTACAGTACTCATGCTTCCCTAACGGAAAGGGCGGTATAGTGGATGACCTCCTCGTTTACTGCATAGACAGCGAGACATATTTCCTTGTAGTGAATGCTGCAAACATTGAGAAGGACTGGAACCATCTCTGTGCAATTGCCCCTAAATTCAACATCACTCCAGGCAAGGAGCTTTACAATGCGTCAGATGAGATCTGCCAGCTTGCAATCCAGGGTCCTAATGCCCTAAAGATCATGCAGAGGATCTGTGATGCCCCAGTAGAGGATATGGAGTATTACACTTTCAAGAAATGTACAGTTGCAGGCATTCCAAACGCAATATTCTCAACAACCGGCTACACAGGTTCAGGCGGATGCGAGGTTTATGTTGCAAATGAGGATGCAGACAAGCTGTGGAAAGGCATCTTTGAGGCAGGCGCACCTGAGGGTATCCGCCCTATAGGTCTCGGTGCACGTGATACCTTGAGGCTTGAGGCAGGCTTCTGTCTGTATGGCAATGACATTGATGATACAACTTCTCCACTTGAGGCAAACCTTGCATGGATTACCAAGTTCAATGATGTGAAAGGTGATTTCGTTGACAGGGACTATATGCTCAAACAGAAGGCTGACGGCCTTACAAGAAGACTTTGCGGATTTGAGCTCGTTGACAGGGGCGTTCCACGCCATGGCTATGAGGTTTGTGATGCAGAGGGAAATGTAATTGGAGTTGTGACTTCAGGTACAATGGGCCCTACTTGCGGAAAGGCAGTAGGTCTTGCATACGCGGCTGCACCTTACTACAAGCTCGGTTCTGAGATTTATATCAAGGTAAGGGACAAATTGCTCAAGGCAGTTGTAGTAAAACCTCCTTTCTTTAAATAGAAGGCATTTTAAGCTGCCAGGGACAGCATGTTCCCGGCAATGCAGAAGATATCTCCTCCGCGGCTCCGCTGTGCAGCTGTGGAGGATTTGTCATTTATCGGACATTCTGGTACAGAATTGGCAATGAAGCCGGTTTTTAAATGGAGTTTTATGAGAAGATCAAGATTTGCACTGTTGTTTGTCCTGTTCCTCGTACCGTGTATGGTGTGGGGGCAGCACATTGATTCAATTGGAATATGCCTTAAAAGGAACGTGGAGTATCTTACAGATTCTGCCCGTCTGGGCAGGGGGGCAGGTACGCCTCAGGAGCTTGAAGTTGCAAGGTACCTCCACGACCAGCTGCTCAAGGCCGGGGTGGTGATGCTGTCTCCAAGGGACGGGGAGGATTTCTATGTTGCACTGCAGGGGGATACCATCCATTCCAGGAATGTGATAGGAATCGTTGAAGGATATGACCCCCAGCTGAGGAACGAGTATGTGGTTGTGGGTGCGCACTATGACCATCTGGGAACCTCATCGCTTACCAGGGACGGGAAAAGGGAGCAGCAGATCTTCTTTGGTGCGGATGACAATGCATCCGGAGTGGCTACAATGCTGGAGGTGGCCAAGCAGGTTGCTTCACAGGGCTTCCTTTTCAGGAGGTCTGTCATCTTTGCCTTTTTCGGGGCCGAGGAGCTCGGTATGGTGGGAAGCTGGTATTTCCTGAACCGCTCGTTCAATCATGTGGATGACATTGTGGCCATGATAAACCTGGATATGGTGGGGCGCAGCGGCAGGGAGAACACCATGCAGGTCTATACTGCCGATGCGAATGTGGAGCTGATGGAGATAATCAACATGCTGTCGGGAAGGGCATTGAGCATAGCCCCCAAATATACCCCTACAGACTATTTCCCTTCAGACCACAGGCTTTTCTATGAGAAGGGGATTCCTGTGGCCCTCTTTACCTCGGGGGTGCACAGGGACTACCATACGGTGAGGGATACCCCTGACAAGCTGGATTACGGGCAGATGGAGCAGCTTGTGGAGTATGTCTTTGCCATGACAGAAGTGATTGCCAACAGGGACGGCAGGATAATGGCCGCTTCCAGACAGAATACTGTGCAGCAGAAGGAGGGGGATGCAAAGGAGACCGTCTATACCCAGAGCACAGTTGACAGGAGGGCAACTTTCCTGCATGGGGATGAGACACAGTTCCTCAACAGATGGGTATATGAGTATATCAAGTATCCCGACAGTGCCATAAGGAATGGCATTGAGGGGAGGGTGATTGCGGAGTTTGTAGTGGACAAGGCCGGCAAGGTGAAGGATGTGGAGATAGTCCGCGGAGTGGATGATGAGCTGGACGCCCAGGTTGTGAAAGTAATCCAGGCCTCACCAAAGTGGAAGCCTGCCCAGGTTGGAGGGAAGAATGTGAGTGTGAGGGTATCGGTTCCGGTGGAGTTCAAACTCTCAAAAACCTCCACATTTAAAATTAAGAAATAAGTAAAATTGTACTACATTTGCAGGTTGAACAAATACAATCTGAAATGGAGTACAATTTTTTAGACATTGAGAAGAAATGGCAGGAATTCTGGGCGAAGAACGGCACGTTCAAGGTTGAGACAGATTCCTCAAAACCAAAATATTATGTTCTTGACATGTTCCCATATCCATCGGGAGCAGGCTTGCATGTGGGGCATCCCCTCGGTTACATTGCAAGTGACATCTACAGCAGATACAAAAGACTGAAGGGTTTCAATGTGCTCCATCCTATGGGATATGATGCATTCGGACTACCTGCAGAGCAGTATGCGATCCAGACAGGACAGCATCCTGCAACCACTACAGAGAAGAACATCAACAGATACCGTGAGCAGATGGACCGCATTGGCTTCTCCTACGACTGGAGCAGGGAGATAAGGACCTGTGACCCCGGCTACTACAAGTGGACACAGTGGGCATTCCTGAAGATGTTCGGCTCTTACTATAACAACAAGGCTGCCAAGGCATGCCCTATAAGTGAGCTGGAGGAGATCTTTGCAAAGGAGGGAAATGCATGCGTAGATGCGGCATGCGGTGATGTGCCTGCATTTACAGCAGAGCAGTGGAACGCCTTTACCCCTCTTCAGAAGAGCAATATCCTCATGCAGTACAGGATTGCATATCAGGGTGAGACAGCAGTGAACTGGTGCCCTGCACTTGGAACCGTACTTGCAAATGATGAGGTTAAGGAGGGCCTTTCTGTAAGGGGTGGACATCCTGTTGAGCAGAAGAAGATGAAGCAGTGGCAGCTGAGGGTTTCTGCATACGCGGAGAGGCTGCTTGCTGATATGGAGGAGCTGGAGTGGACAGATGCCCTAAAGGAGATGCAGAAGAACTGGATAGGAAAGTCACAGGGTGCCGAAATGATATTCAAGGTTGCCAATACGGACCCTGTAGAGGGAGAGGCTGCGGAGTATGACATGACAATCTTTACAACCCGCGCAGATACAGTATTCGGAGTTACATTCATGGTGCTGGCCCCAGAGAGCGAGTGGGTTGCAAAACTTACCACCAAAGGACAGAAGGAGGCTGTGGGGGCATACCTGCTTGAGGCAAAGAAAAAGACAGAGCGTGAGAGGATTGCCGAGACCAGGAAGGTTACAGGTGTATTCACAGGCTCATACGCAGTGAATCCGTTCACCGGTGAGCAGGTTCCTGTATGGGTTTCTGAGTATGTGCTTGCAGGTTACGGTACAGGTGCAATCATGGCGGTTCCTGCACACGACAGCCGTGACTACAATTTTGCAAGGACATTCAATCTCCCTATAATACCGCTCATTGAGGGATGTGATGTAAGCAATGAGAGCTTTGATGCAAAGGAGGGAATAATGTGCAACAGCGGGTTCCTTACCGGAATGACAGTGAAGGAGGCCATTCCTGCTGCAATTGATGAGGTTGAGAGATTGGGCATAGGAAGAAGGAAGATAAACTACAGGTTGAGGGATGCAATCTTCTCAAGGCAGAGATACTGGGGCGAGCCGTTCCCAATCTACTACAAGGACGGCATTGCAACCCCTGTCCCTGAGGAGGAGCTGCCTCTGCAGCTCCCTGAGGTTGACAAGTTCCTCCCTACCGAGGACGGTGAGCCGCCTTTGGCAAGGGCAGAGAACTGGACATACAATGGCTATCCTCTGGAGAAGAGCACAATGCCAGGCTTTGCAGGCAGCAGTGCATACTACCTCAGGTATATGGACCCTGCAAATGATTCAGCCCTTGTGGATAAGGATATTGATGCATACTGGAGGAACGTTGACCTCTACATAGGAGGTACAGAGCATGCTACAGGCCACCTCATCTACTCAAGGTTCTGGAACAAGTTCCTCTATGACCTTGGCTATGTGGTTGAGAAGGAGCCGTTCAAGAAGCTCATCAACCAGGGTATGATCCAGGGCCGTTCTAATTTTGTATACAGGATAAAGAATACAAATACATTTGTTTCATGCGGTCTCAAGGATGAGTATGACACAACTGAGATCCACGTGGATGTGAACATTGTAACCAATGACCGCCTTGATCTTGAGGCCTTCAAGGCATGGATGCCTGATTATGCAAATGCAGAGTTCATCCTTGAGGACGGGGAGTACATCTGCGGCTGGGCAGTTGAGAAGATGAGCAAGTCCATGTTCAATGTGGTTAATCCCGACAACATCTGCAACTCATACGGAGCGGATACCCTCAGGCTTTATGAGATGTTCCTCGGCCCTCTTGAGCAGAGCAAGCCTTGGGACACAAAGGGAATTGACGGTGTGAACAGGTTCCTCAAGAAGTTCTGGAGAATGTTCTGGGACAAGGAGGGCAACTGGAAGGTTTCTGATGAGAAGGCTTCACCTGCCGAGCTCAAGGCGCTGCACAAGCTTATAAACAAGGTAGGTACTGATATTGAGAACTTCTCGTTCAATACCTCTGTAAGTGCGTTCATGATTGCATTGAACGAACTTCAGGACCTCAAATGCAGCAAGAAGGAGATTCTTGAGCCGCTTGTAATCCTCCTTTCTCCGTTTGCACCTCATATTACAGAGGAGCTATGGAGCCTTCTGGGCCACAAGGAGAGCGTTTCAACTGCAGTATTCCCTGAATATGTTGAGGCATATACAGTTGAGGATTCATTTGAGTACCCTGTATCCTTCAACGGAAAGATGAGGTTCAAGATGGAGCTTTCAAAGAGCCTTCCCCCTAAGGAGGTTGAGGAGGCAGTGCGTGCAAATGAGAACACTGCAAAATATGTGGGTGAGAAAGGTATAAAGAAAGTAATTGTGGTTCCGGGCAAAATCATAAACGTAGTTTGTTAGATTAGATAATAAAAGGAAATGGACAATAGGCTGAAAAATGTTCTGGGAGAGGTAAAGGCGTATCTGATTATAACATTTGGCCTTCTTCTCTATACTTTGGGATGGATTGTGTTCCTTATCCCGAACAATATGGTAGGTGGTGGAGTTACAGGTATCTCCGCCATCCTCCTCTACGCATTCAACATTCCGGTGAGTGCCTCGTTCTTTGTGATAAACCTTGTGCTGCTCCTTATTGCATTGAAGGTGCTGGGCAAGGCTTTTGGAATGAAGACGGTTTATGCAATCATCATAGCATCCATATTCTATGAGGTTGTTCCTCCGCTTATCCCGGATGTGTTCATCCAGGAGATAGCCATATCAAACGGCAAGCTCCTGTGTGCTATCTTCGGTGGTGTATGTGCCGGGCTTGGCATAGGTATCAGCTTCTCGCAGGGAGGCAGTACGGGCGGTACGGACATAGTTGCCCTTATGATTGTAAAATACAGGAACATATCGGCGGGAAGGGTTATCCTTCTGCTGGATATCTTCATCATTGCATCTTCGCTGCTCCTCCCTCCGGATGAGATTCTGGATGCCAACGGTGTTGTGGTTGGTGTTGAGAGCTGGGGCGAGAGGTTTGCAACCATCCTGTATGGCTATATCCTCATTGGGGCATGCAGCTATTCTGTGGACATGTTCATATCGGGAACCAAGCAGTCACTGCAGATCTTCATATTCTCAAAGAAATATGCGGAGCTTGCAGATGCCATCACAACAACTACAGGAAGGGGTGTTACCCTTATTGAGGGACAGGGATGGTACACCAAGCAGCAGAGCAAGATTGTGATGGTTGTAATGAGGAAGGATGACATGAGCTCCCTCTACAGGATGGTAAGGGAGATTGACAGGGATGCATTCCTCTCTGTTGCCAGTGTATCCGGAGTTTACGGCAAAGGTTTTGACCAAATAAAGCAATAACAGAAAAAGAAATTTAAGAAACAGAAAAAATTGGGGCCTGTAAGGTCCCTTTTTTCTTGTAGGGATGCCATAGTGGGTACATTTGTAGGGACTAACCTAATAAAATGTTCCATTATGATTTTATCAAAACTATTTTTCGTCATTTACATTGTTGTCCTGATATTGGTGGCCGTCAAGTGGAAGCGGAGCAGGTTTGCCCTCCCGGGAAATGAGGCTTTCCTTATGGCAACCGGGCTTCCGCTGGTGCTGCTCCTGCCTGCAGATATTGTCACATGTGCCATGCGGCTCTCAATATATGTGGCGCTGTTCGGAGTGTATGTCTTCTGGTCCGGGATACTCCACAAGGGGGTGCTCAGGATGATGCCCTATATGGCGGCTTTCCTTGTGCTGTTCATCCTGGCTGAGGTGGTCCTCCTGATCTGCGGGAGCTGCGGCGGAGGATTGGAAAGGTATCGTGTGATATTTGATTCATTGTGGCTGCTGCCGCTCCTTTTCCTGTTTGTGGAGAGGGGGAATGAGAAGTATCAGCGCCATACCATAAGCATCAGCAAGATATTCAAGTCGCTGTTGTGGGCATTTCCTTTCCTTTTGCTGTCGGGAGGAACGATATTGCTGATATTGTTCCATGATTGGGACAAGGCTGCCGCAGCCACCTCAATCATCCTCTCCGGGCTCCTCCCTCTGGGGTATATGTACTTCAGGAAGCCGGCCTGCCTGATGTATGATGAAAAGGCCTATATCAAGAAGAAGGCCTACATACTTGGAAGGGGAATCAAGGGAGGGCAGCTTATGGGGGAGGAGACAGGGCTGCTGAATGAGACGCTGGTGGAGGATGTGAGGATAATATACAATCTCATCACATTGTTTGAGGACGAGAAGCTCTACCGCAATGTGGATGTGAAGATTGGGGATGTGGCACGTATGATAGGGACAAACAAGACCTATCTTTCCAGAGCCCTCAATACAAGGATTTCAAAGAATTTCTGCCAGTTCGTGAACCATTACAGGGTGAGGGAGGTGTGTACCCGCTTCATTGAGGATATGGATCTGGACATGAGGGGGCTGAGCGAGCAGTGCGGCTTCAGCTCCCAGAGCAATTTTACCAATGTGTTCAAGTATAATACCGGATATACGCCGCATGACTGGTGCCGGATTGTAAAACTGAGGAAGGAGAGGGATGAACCTGTACAGGCTGATGATTTCCTGTTGTAGGAAAGGGATATATTTTCTGGAGAAGACAATATGTCGTATGGAGGGGAGGAGCTACAGGAGGGCTCTCCTCCAAAGGCTGGTGGAGGATGATGTGGACGGGCTGTATGAGTGCAGGATTGAGTTCCTTCCCCCGGTGGACAAGCTGGATGAGATTGCTGGTATGGTTGACAATGTCATGGATGGGGAGCTGCTTTACCTCAACAGTAACCTTACTCTGGAGCGTCTGGCCAAGAGGGTGGGTACAAACCGTACATATCTTTCAAGGATGTTCAACCAGAAGAAGAAGGTGGGATATGAGGCCTATCTCAACAGGAAAAGGCTCAATTATGCCTCTTCAATGGCATACAGGCTGCTTTGTGCGGAGGAGATGGCGGATGAATGCGGTTTCCCCTCTGTGAAGGCGTTCTATAAGACACTCATGGAAGAGGATGAGGGCAGCTGTTATTTGCTTAAAAAAAAGTATCTTTGTGGAAATTACTATAAAGATATGGCAGACGAGAAAATAATTTTTTCAATGAATGGTGTGGGCAAGACTTTGCCTGCCAGTAACAAGACAATCCTTAAGGACATTTACCTTTCATTCTTCTATGGAGCCAAGATTGGCATCATAGGCTTGAACGGTTCCGGAAAATCCACCCTTATGAAGATAATTGCGGGTATTGAGAAATCATACCAGGGAGAGGTGGTATGGGCACCCGGCTATTCTGTAGGGTACCTTGAGCAGGAGCCTCAGCTGGATGACAGCAAAACAGTGAGGGAGGTTGTTGAGGAAGGTGTACAGGAGGTAGTGGATGTACTGAAGGAGTATGAGGAGATAAATGCCAAGTTCATGGAGCCTATGGATGATGACCAGATGGCAAAACTCATTGAGAGGCAGGGTGAACTTACCGAGAAAATAGAGCAGGTAGGCGGATGGGAGCTTGATTCCAAGCTTGAAAGGGCCATGGATGCCCTCATGTGTCCGGAGCCTGATGCATTGGTGAAGAATCTGAGTGGTGGAGAGAGGAGAAGGGTTGCTCTTTGCCGCCTCCTTCTGCAGGAGCCTGATGTGCTTCTGCTTGATGAGCCTACCAACCATCTTGATACTGAGAGTATCCAGTGGCTTGAGGCCCACTTGCAGCAGTATAAGGGTACAGTGATTGCCGTTACCCATGACCGTTACTTCCTTGATAATGTGGCCGGCTGGATTCTTGAGCTGGACAGGGGAGAGGGCATTCCTTGGAAAGGCAACTACTCTTCATGGCTGGACCAGAAATCCAACAGGCTCAAGATGGAGGAGAAGCAGGAGAGCAAGCGCCGCAAGACCCTGGAGCGTGAGCTAGAGTGGGTAAGGATGGCCCCTAAGGCCCGTCATGCCAAGTCAAAGGCCCGTTTGGGTGCTTACGAGAAGATGCTCAATGAGGACGGCAGGCAGAAGGAGGAGAAGCTGGAAATCTTCATCCCTAACGGTCCGCGCTTGGGTACCAATGTCATTGAGGCCATTGATGTTACGAAGGCGTTCGGTGACAAGGTGCTTTACGAGGGGCTGAACTTCAAGCTGCCCCCTGCAGGCATTGTAGGTGTGATTGGTCCTAACGGTGCGGGCAAGACCACCCTCTTCCGCCTCATCATGGGCTATGATTCCCCTAACAAGGGCGAGTTCAAGGTGGGAGAGACCGTAAAGGTTGCATACGTGGACCAGCAGCACAAGAGCATTGATCCTGAGAAGACTGTATACGAGACAATAGCAGAGAATTCCGAGTATGTGAAGCTCGGCAACAAGGAGGTGAATGCCAGGGCATACGTTTCCCGCTTCAACTTCAGCGGTGCAGACCAGGAGAAGAAATGCGGCGTATTGAGCGGTGGTGAGAGGAACCGCCTCCACCTTGCCCTTACCCTGAAGGAGGGTGCCAACGTGCTCCTTCTGGACGAGCCTACCAATGATGTGGATGTAAACACCATCCGTGCCCTGGAGGAAGGTCTGGAGAACTTTGCCGGCTGTGCCGTAATCATCTCCCACGACCGCTGGTTCCTGGACCGTATCTGTACCCATATCCTTGCCTTTGAAGGTGATTCAAAGGTATATTTCTACGAAGGAACATACTCAGAGTATGAGGAGAACAAGAAGATGAGGCTCGGCAATGTGGAGCCAAAGAAGTTCAAGTACAAGAAACTTATGGAGTAGAAGATATGAACAGACTCTTTACACTCATTTTGGCTGTAATCCTTGCAGTTTCCTGCACTCAGGAGAAAAAGCTCCCCAAGATTGCAATTGCAGGGATAAAGATTGAGTCAAGTACTTTCTCTCCTGCAAGGAGTACGGAGGAATCTTTCAATGTTGCAATTGGAGATGAAATTTATGACATGATCCCTTACCTGAGGGAGGGCCAGCCGTTGAGGGAAAGGGCCCAGTGGGTTCCTGCACTTGTAGCAAGGGCTACCCCGGGCGGTGCAGTTACAATGGAGACATACGAGAAGTTCGTGAACATAATACTTGATTCGCTCAAGGCAAATATGCCTCTGGACGGTCTGGTGTATGATATCCATGGTGCAATGAGTGTTGTAGGGCTGGATGACCCTGAGGGTGACATGATAAAGAGAATCAGACAGGTAATAGGCAATGATGTGGTTGTAACAACCCCTATGGACCTCCACGGCAATGTTTCATGGACATTGGCTGAAAACTCAGACATGATATGCTGCTACCGCATGGCACCTCACGAGGATGCATGGGAAACAAGGGAAAGGGCTGCCAGAATACTTATTGAACGATTGGAAAGCGGCAAAGGAAAACCTAAGTACAAAGCTTGGGTACCTGTCCCTATCCTTTTGCCGGGAGAGCAGACCTCTACCCGTGTGGAGCCTGCCAAATCCCTGTATGCGATGACCTACCCTGCATCAGAACAGGAAGGTGTGATTGATGCCTCAATCTGGATCGGTTATGCCTGGGCAGACGAGCCGCGCAACCATGCAGTTGTAATGGCAACCGGAGATGACAAGGAGAAGGTTGTAAAGGCTGCCGAAGAGATTGCACAGCATTTTTGGGATGTGCGCCACCAGTTTGATTTTGTGGCCCCTACCACCACCCTTGAGGAGTGCCTTGCAAATGCCCTTAAGAAAGATGCCAAAAGGCCTTACTACATAAGTGATACAGGAGACAATCCAACAGCAGGTGGTGCCGGCGATGTAACCTGGACACTCACACAGCTTCTGGGAAGAAAAGAGTTCCGCTCTGTAAACGGCCCCAAGCTGATATATGCTTCTCTTCCCGACAAGGATTTCGTGGCCAAGGCCAAGGAGGTTGGGGTAGGTGGCAGGATTGACATGGTTGCCGGAGCAGAGGTGGATGACCGTTATGCCCCGCCTGTACGCCTGAGAGGGACAGTCACTGCAATTTATGACCACCCTGTAAACTCAGAGGTGGCAGTAAAGGTTGGAAGCATTGATGTAATTGTTACCGAGATAAGGAAAGGTTTCCACAAGGAGCATGAGTTTACAAAACTGGGGCTCAACCCACGGGCAGCAGACATAGTGATGGTGAAGATAGGGTATCTTGAGCCTGAGCTCTACAATATGCAGGCAGACTGGATGATGGCACTTACCCTCGGTGGTGTGAACCAGGACCTCGCGGGTTTGCCGTACCAGAGGATAAACCGCCCTATGTACCCTATAGACAAGGATATGCCTGACCCTGACCTTTCGGCCAGAATGGTGCCTTTTGTGGAATAATGAAGAACTAACAGATATGCTTGTACACATTGTCATGTGGCGCTTCAAGGAATTTGCTGAAGGTGCCTCAAAGGAAGAGAACCTCAAACAGATGAAACAAAGGCTTGAGGGGCTTGTAGGAGTAGTTCCCCAACTGGTTTCAGCAGAGGTGGGAATTGATTTCAAACACACGGAGATGAGCTATGATGCCGTCCTCATAAGCAGGTTCCGCAGTGAAGAGGACCTTGCGGCCTACAAGGTACATCCCGCTCACGTGGAGATAAGCAATTTCTGCAAGAAATGCCGCGAGAGCAGGGTGGTTTGTGATTATTGGGAATAAAAATATAAGCAGGTGGTCAGATGGCCACCTGCTTGTCTTTATAATATTGTTACACAAACTTTCCTGCCAAGACCTTCAAAAATCCTGAATAACGTATTCAGCTGTATGTCGGATTTCCCGTTCTCAAGACGGGAGATATATGTCTTTTTGGTTCCAATCTTCTGGGCCAGTTCTTCTTGTGTCAGTCCGGCCTTTATACGTTCTTCCCTAAGGGTCTGGGCAAGGCAGAAAGCCTCAGTCTCTCTGTCAAATTCATCTCTTGCAGGGGTTCCTGTTTCTCCAAATTCAGCATTGAGCAAGTCTTCCAGATTGCTGCTGGCCAAAATCTTGTTTTTTTTCTCTTTCTCCATATCGTTTATTGCTTGTCGTTAAAATATTCTTTCATTAACCTGTCTGCTTTTTCAATCTCTGATGAAGGTGTCTTCTGGGTTTTCTTTTGAAAACCGTTGAACAGAATTACCAATGATCCTTTATCAAAGCAGCAGAATATTCTGTAAATGTTACCGGCAAATTCTATCCTTATTTCGTACAAGCCCTTCTTTCCTGCTATACTTTTAAGAATAGATACAGGTAATCTGTCAACTTCTTGCAGCCACACTAATACTTGTGCAATCTTACGCCTCACCTTTTCTTCTTGAGCAATATAAAACTCATTGAAATAGTTTTTATAGAATCGTATCTCCCTCTTTGCCATATTCTGTCCATTAAAACAACACAAAGTTAACTAAATAGTTTACATAGTACAAAATTTTCGTCAAGATATTATTTACAATAAATTATATATCTTCTCTTCGCAGAGAATACCTAAATACTTATCCATGAAAAAGTCATTCAAGTTTATAGTTGCTGCAACCGCTCTGGCATTTCTGGCGGTTTCTTGTGGAGTGGTGTCGTTTACCGGGCGCAAACAGATGCTCCTTTTCTCAGACAGTGAGATTATGGCATTGTCTGACCAGTCATACGCAGAATTTTCAAAGACCGCTGTCCCTTCAAAGGATGCTGCTGCAACAAAGAGACTCAATGAGGTGGGTTCCAGGATGGTGGCTGCCCTTGAGTCATATATGAAGGCTACCGGGCAGAGCAGTGCCCTCAGCGGGTTGAAGTGGGAGTTCATGCTCACTAATTCGGCGGAGGTGAATGCCTTCTGTATGCCGTCGGGAAAAATTGTATTTTATGAGGGAATCCTCAAATATGCGGATACTCCTGATTATATTGCGGTTGTGATGGGGCACGAGATGGCCCATGCAATTGCAAGGCATGGAAATGAGAGGATGAGCCAGCAGTCTGTGATGAATGCTTTGGGAAGTGTTGCAAGCGAGGTGATAGGAGAGAAGAAGGGTGCTACAGCGCAGGCCCTGTTCAATGTGGGGTTTGCAGTGGGTTCCCAGGCCGGTGTGCTGCTTCCTTATTCCAGGAAGCATGAGTATGAGGCAGACAAGATAGGGATGTATATTATGGATATTGCCGGCTATGATGTGAATGCCGCTCCAGTCTTCTGGGAAAAGATGCAGGGTGGCAAGACCGGTTCACAAAGTGATTTCTTCAGCACACATCCCAGCGATGCGAAGAGGATTGAAGCCCTGAAGGAGGCAATCAGGACAAAACCTGATTTCAAGTAGCAGACTATATGAAAAAAGCACTCAGGCGGCCCTAATGGACCGCCTGAGCTGCTGTAAATGCAGGGCATGGGGAGCTCAATCAAGCATCTGTGTCCTGAATTTTACAATCTTCTTGCCCGGTATTGTTATCATTTCCCTTGTGTTCAAACTCATTGTGCGCCTTTCTTTGCGGTCCTTGATCATGAATGAACCGAACCCGCGCAAGAAAACATCTTCTTTATTTTTGAGGGAATCCGATACAATATCCAGTACTGAATTCAAAAAGTCATTGCTTTGAGCTAATGTAAGTCCGGTCTTCTGTGAAAGTCTTTTAACCAACTGTTTCTTGTTCATAGCAATAAGAATTTTCCTCAATAACAATTTCCAGATTGCATTGTTTAATGAATGAACGGAAAATACAATGCAAGGAATGGAAAAGGAAAAGACAAGAAAAAGCTGGGTGAACTATTACTTCAAGAGACTATGGTGGAAAGTGCTGGTAACTGCAGTGCTCTTTGGAATCATTGTGGCCCTGCCGTTTATCTGGCCCAAGGAGCACAAAGTGCTCTCCCTGCTCATGCGCCTTGATGCCATTGCCATTACGGTGATGTTCATGGTGCTGCTCAATGTAATCCTAAAGATTACCTTTGAGATGCTCAACAGCAGGCCAAAATACCGCAGGACACCCCTCAAGGGATTCTTCCAGATAGTGCAGATTGTGGTGTTCTTCATTGGAGGGATAATCATCATTGCCATCCTCCTGGACAAGTCACCGGCAAAGCTCCTTACCGGCCTGGGCGCATTTGCAGCTGTACTTTCATTCATCTTCAAGGATACCATCCTGGGGTTTGTATCGGGTGTGCAGCTCAGCTCAAATGATATGGTGCGCACGGGAGACTGGATAGTGATCCCCAATACCCTCGCCAATGGCGTGGTGACAGACATCTCCCTCATTACCGTAAAGGTGCAGAATTTCGACAACACAATAGTTACAGTCCCACCCTATTCCCTCGTAACCTCCTCATTCCAGAACTGGAGGGGAATGGATGAGAGCGGCGGCCGGAGGATGACCATAAATCTCAACATAGACATGGATTATGTCCATTTCTGTACTCCCGATGAACTTTTGCAGGCCTCCTCTCTGGTACAGCTTCCCCAAGGGGACAGGAGCCACATCACAAACCTGGAGCTCTACAGGATGTACCTTACATCATACATCCACCACCATCCTGGGATAAACAACAGGATACTCACAATGGTAAGGTACCTGGACCCTACCTCCACAGGCCTCCCGGTGCAGATCTATTGCTTTTCAGCCAACAAGGGATGGGTGATATATGAAGGGGTCAAATCCCAGATAACTGAGCATGCAATTGCCGTAGCTCCACAGTTCGGCCTTAAAATTTTCAATTGGGGAGAAAGTTCCTAAATTTGCAATACACTGGCGGTTGCCTTGTTTTCCGGGTGGTTGCCCGATATGCAGATAACTGCCTGATATCCGAATAACCGACATGAAGAACGTAAAATTTGAAATCTGCAGCGGCTCGCTGCTGAGCGCAATTAATGCGCAGGAAGCGGGAGCCCATAGGGTGGAGCTCTGTTCTGCCCTCAATCTTGGTGGAATAACCCCGTCGTACGGATTCATTGAACAGGCCCGCAAGAGGCTCAAGATAGATATCAATGTACTTATCCGCCCGCGCCCGGGGGACTTTCTGTATGAATCTGAAGAGGTGGCGGTTATGTTAGCGGATATCCAGGCCTGTGCCAGGATGGGTGTGAACGGGGTTGTGATAGGGGCTCTGGACCCTTTCGGGAATGTGGATATGGACAGCTGCAGGGCTATGGTGGCTGTGGCAAAGCACCTGGGGCTTTCTGTAACATTCCACAGGGCGATAGACCGCGCCCGTGACATTATGGCTGCCCTGGATGATGCAATTACCCTTGGGGTTGACAGGATACTTACGTCGGGAGGAAAGCCAACGGCACATGAGGGGCTTGAAACCCTTGCCAGGATGAATGAGGCTGCTGCCGGGAGGGTAATCATAATGCCCGGCTCCGGAGTAAATGCCGGCAACATAAAGGGAATACTGGCCGCTACAGGGGCGCAGGAGATACATTTTTCCGGTTCGGAATCATTTGAATCCCCAATGCAGTACAGGGAAGGGGTATCCTTCACCCCGGCAGGCCTTGGAGGGGACTTCATCCGCACGGAAAGTTCTGTGGAGAAGATCATGGCCACCATTGCGGCGGCGGAGTAGGAGGCCCCTGGAAACAAAAAAAGCACCCAATTTCTTGAGTGCTTTTCCGCTCCTGAACCAGGACTTGAACCTGGGACCCTCTGATTAACAGTCAGATGCTCTAACCAACTGAGCTATTCAGGAATTTGCAATAACTCAGTCAGTTACAAGGCTCTGAAAAATCTTTTCTTCTCTCTGGTTTACACTATGGTTTACATATCTGCGCAAACTCGGAATGGGTTAAACAATAATTTTATCTTTAAAATTTGGAAGAGTCTCTATAATTTTTGTTTCATTTAAAAAAAATTTCAACCCTTATAAGAAACAACCCCACCGGTTAAGGTGAGGTTGACCTCTCATTTTTAATTATTAATCAATACTATCTGAGAGATGATATTTTAATACTGAAAAATCAATTGTGAGGGTAATAACTTTCATACCATACTAGAGTTTCATCTATTGTTGTAGGTCCTATGCCATGAATATTTTCAGCCAACTTTTCCAATATTCTTACTCTATCGGGCATTGAACTTTCCACAATAATTGTTTTATTTTCGCACAATTTTATAAGCCATTCATTCTTTGCAGAAGAGTGTATACCTCTCAACATCTAGTTACATATTACCGCCAGATTCAACAAATTTTGTATAATAGGTTTCTTTTTCCTTAAATTCTGGAGCATTAAAAATAGAACACAATCCCGCAAGACATTCTGCCAAGGCAATTTTAGTACTAATATCAGTAGATGGTGATTTAAACCCTTTTTCCAACAAAAGGAAGGCTTCATTTGAATCTTTCTCCAATCTTGAGAATAAATCCTTATATTCCGGTGTATCACTATTTGTCATATTTGCCAATTTATTATATATATCGACGCCTTCGTTGTACAATGAAACCCCTAAATAATTAATGGCATAAATATAATCAGGATCTATATCTAAGCATTGCCTATAATATGGTATTGCCTCTTTGTATTGTTCATTAAAATAACAAAGCTCTCCAATCCAATATAATATATCCCTTTTTGTTTCAGGGTCATCTATATACGATGTTTCAAGAACTTTATTTCCAACATCAACACCTTTGATATCGTTATTTTTATAATAAGCCGTAAAAAGCATATATAATAAATATGGATTATCTGGATACATTCTAACAGCTTCGTTTGCAGCCTTTAACCCATTCTCATTTTGGCCTATCTGAAGGTATGAATTTATAAGAAGCCAATATGTATCGCCATTTTGATAATATTCTTTTTCGATACATTGTTGCAGTAGAGGTATAACATCTTGATACTGTTCCAAATTGAAGGAATTCTTTGCATTTTCAAAAATTTTCTTGGGATTTTGAGCATTTGCGACAATACTCATTAATGAGATAATCCCAAATAGAAATAGTTTTTTCATAACAAAAACAGATTTAAAAATTAAACTCATATTTACAATTATTAATATCTAGGAAACTGGTTATTGAATACCCGGAAAATTTCCCTTTTACCATAACATAACCTGAAATTGATTCTCCTGGATATATAGTGGTTGTTTCTAAATAACCTTTCTCTAACGCATCCCTTTCGTTTAATAATCCCTCTGCATATTTATCCAGTTTTTGTTCCATTAATATATCTTGCTGATATTCTGCCAGGGCACTATATGATACAGTTGTACTTGTCGTAGAACTAGCCCCTATATATGAAGTATTACTTGCATATGCTCCCACGCCAACTCCAACAGCGGCACCACCCGTTCCAACAGCAGCACCGGCAGCAGCAGCAACGCCATAACTATTTATATTCCCTCCATATACCTGATTTGTCTGTGTTGTAGATGCAGAATAGCCAGCATTCTGATTTCTGGCAACTTCTCCTATAGCAGTCATTGCCGTCGCTAAAGTTTGCCTACTTTTTACACGTGTCATGTATTTATTAGCTGAAAAGACTTCAAGGAATACTTTTCCTTTACGGTTAATGGTGTAAGCCATTAAGTCATATTCTGGTGTAAATACTATCTCTTCTAATGAATTATTACTTATCATAATATTTACCTTGAAGAAGTCTCCATATTGTTGCACTCTTGAAACAGAGATTGCTACCCTTAAACCATTTTGGGTGTAATATTGCCAAGATTCACCCTTTAAATACATAGTTTTTCTATCTGAAATTTTAGGCGTTTCCCAGTAAATCTTGTTGTCCGAAGTTCTAAAACGAGATATCTGACCTGACGGTGTACCCATATAATAGAAGTTATTCTTTGGATAGCCATTTTCATACTCTAGCTGTTTAAAATTCCCATTATCAAGGAATTCAGTATATATACCATGTAATCGACCATTATAGTATGTACAATCTTTAATAACTAGTCCATTGGAAGCATATTCAGTATATTTCCCGTCGAGTTTTCCTCTTGCATATCTTTTTCTGAATTGCAACTGGCCATTTTGATAATACTGCACTCTTTCCCCTTCAAAAGAAAACCTTTCTCCATTTTCAGGGTCTAACACTGAATATTGTCCTTCTCCACAAACTGCGCCATTCATCCAAAAGTCTCGGTAGCGCGCTACAGGTGTATTTTCATCAATTTTTTCTAAGATACGGTAATAAGTCGCAAATGCTGGATTATTTGTAACACTCCAATTTTTATTGTAATAAATAGTATCCGATTGCGTTTGAGAATTGGCATATGAACAGATGCACAATGCCATTATAGTAAAAAACAATCCTTTCATAGCATCAATCTATTATATATTCTTTAATATATTTCGCCTCAATAGCTTTTACTTCTTTTGATTCTAATTCTTGAACGATATAAACAGTATAGGGATATGGTTTACCATCAAACCAAGTAATTCTTTCTTCTTTGCCAATAACCATACCCACTTCTGTTTCATATTGAGTATCTAAATCAGGGGCAAATCCATCTTGAGATTCTGGGTGCAAATAATAAATAATTCTTTTGATTTCCATAATTGAATACTGACCACCCCAACCCCAAGAATGGCATTTAATTACAAAAAGAAAGTGTGGAGTTTATCGTTTATCTGAATGGAGGCTCTGGTAAGCCCAAGTACAAAATAAACAATACCCCACACCTGCTGATATATACTTTGGAACAGTATATGACACAACAAGCAATGAAGAATGATTGCTTACCCTTGTACTTTTGAAATTTACCAGATTTCCATTCAAGGTTAAAAGCGAAACACTTTCATCAAAATATGTATGCCCGCTGCCGGACCGTACAAAGGTAGAAAATGTTTTTTACATTCATGGGGTATTGGACTTCAAATTTCTGCCAAATATTCCTAAAAACCAATATTGACTGAAAAATACTTTATACAGAATTTGGGGGAATATGTCAGCAGTATTTCTGTTGCAGGCAGATACTCTCACATGAGCATCCGCACCGGGCCATTTGGATGAAGTTTATGCATCCTGAAGATGTAAGATTTACGATATATTGATGATACGAACAGTACCTAACATGAGTAAAACACAACTGAATTTGCATAATAAAATACCTTATTTAGAGTATTCCCAAGGCTGAAATATAAAGTACCTTTGCGTAACTTATTTAAATAAACCATATAGTTCCTATGAAACGTTTGTTTTTATTATTGTTCTTTATGATGTTGTTTCTGAATATTTCAGCACAGAAGGAGTCCACTATAAGGAGTATTGATTCAACATCCGTTAAAACTCGCTCGGAGTCGAGATTACAGATGGGTGGTTATGGAGAAGTGGTACTCACCCGTAACTTCTTCAGTTCCAACCCGGCACGATATACTGATGCTGCTAATTTTGCCAACGACAAAGGGCATGG